>NZ_VFNO01000005.1:0-518238 GCF_006715575.1 Brevibacillus sp. AG162 | reverse complement strand
GAGGTTGATAGGTTCGGTGTGGAAGCGCGGTAACGCGTGGAGCTGACGAATACTAATCGGTCGAGGACTTATCCACACACTCTTAGCAATCATGCGTATTCAGTTTTGAAGGAATAACGAAGAGAGGAGTCAATCCACTGGATTGGCTCTTTTTCCTATAAGAGAAGGGGAGCACATGGAACCAAAAGCGGAGAAAAAATATGAAGCTGACATGTACGAACCGATTCGAAATTATTTTGTCGCGCAAGGATATGACGTTTTTGGCGAGGTTAAGCATTGCGATTTGACTGCCATCAAAGGTGAGGAACTGATTATTGTTGAGTTTAAGCGCAACCTAAGTGTGGAATTGCTCATACAGGCAACCAAGCGACAACGCTTTACCGATTTTGTTTATATAGCAATCCCGAAGCCCAAATACAAATTGTTTTCGAAAAAATGGCAAGATATATGCTACTTGGTTAGACGTCTCGAGCTCGGTCTTATTCTCGTGTCCTTTCCAAAAAGAGGGGCCGCAGTCATGGAAGTGAATATTTCACCAGGACCGTTTGATCGGGTAAAAAGCAAGCAATTCAATCAAAAAAAGCGAAACCGCATCATTGAAGAGATGCGGGGAAGATACGGCGATTACAATGTTGGCGGCAGCTATCAAACCAAGCTCATGACAGCCTACAAGCAGAGCTGTATTCAAATTGCGACATTGCTTCAGCAGTATGGGCCGTTATCGCCCAAATTACTCAAGAGTAAAGGGACGGGGGAGAAAACCTCGTCGATTCTTATCCAAAATCATTATGGATGGTTTACCCGTGTGCAACGAGGGCTCTATGCGATCACTCCGACAGGAGAGAGAGAAATCGCGGAATACCCTGAGCTTATTGCTTACTATCGAGAACAAGCAGAGGAAATTCACGGTCCGCTTACTCAGGCCTCAGAGTTGCCATCTTCATCACCTCCCAAAGCACAAACCAGAAAGAAAAAACAAAGGCAGCCTGCAGAGAAAAAATAACAGGCTGCCTTTTTCTATTGAAGGAATGAATTAGTGCGCGATCCATTCTGCTGTCATTTGTCCCACCAGTGCACGCCCAGCCACAATGTCTGGATGGAACTGAATCGTTGCGTTTTGACGGACGATTTTCACCTGTTGAATGGCATCCGATAACGGCTGTTCATTCGTCAGCTTCCCCCGAGCTTTTGCAATAGAAAGTCCAGCGACCGTGCCTTGAGCCATTGCCACTTTGGCACTTTCAATTCCCGTGATATTGCCAGCAACATAGAGTCCAGGGACTGGCGTTCGCATGCTTTCATTGTGTAAGGGGACATGCCCGCCCAAGGAGGGAACATAAGCAAAAGGACACCCAGCAATCGCTGCCAATTCCGCGAGAGGACTTAATCCGCCTGCGATACAAACGAAATCAGCTGGAATGACTTGTTCGGTTCCAGCTATGGGTGAACCATCAACGGCAACTTGGGCGATACGGACACCCTCGACTTGTTCGGTTCCGACGATTTCCAGTGCTGCTGTTCGCAGTTGTATCGGGATGTCCCACATAGAAAACCCGTTTGAGGGGTAGAGGGATACTGCCAGCTTTTGCATCCATGAACTTCTCATCAGTTTGCTCCCCAGCCGAATTATCAGAGAAGGGGCAAGATGGGCGACGCGCAATAAGGATTGCATCACTGCTTGTGGTTGCCCCGCAGTGCCACTGACAGTCGTACTAGGTGGGAGAATCATTCGATCCACCGTAATTCCAGCCAACTGCAATTCTCGGGATATCGCCACCGATAGGATATTGATTCCAATGACGACCCCGCGTTGTCCTACTCGCACGCGCTGCACATTCGTCATGACTTGAGCAGCTCCGATGGACATCACGCCAGGTAACGTCCACCCTGGCACGGGCACGGCTGCTTCAGAAGCCCCCGTAGCGATCAGGAGCAATGGGGCTATTATTTCCCCTTCTGTGGTAGAAACAACCCAGCCATTTTGAGATTGGGTCAAATGGAACACGGAAACGCCGCAACGGATCTCTACGCCAAGCCCAATCGCTTCTTGGGTGAGACGAGCAGCTTCATCCAGTCCATTCCACCACACACCGTCCGGCTCTTCGTGAAGCTGTCCGAGCAAGCGGCCCCCAGGACGATAAAACTCATCGACTACAAGAACAGCCAATCCCTGCCTGGCACTTGCAATTGCGGCGGATAAGCCCGCGGGTCCAGCCCCGATAATGATAAGGTCGATCATGCACCATGCCCTCCTTTTTTCAAGGGAGTAGGAAGGAGAGAACCCGCATTCACTTGCATGCCTTCCTGCACAAGCGTCATACAAGCACGCACGGTAGGAACACCGTCTACATGGACACGACATTCATAGCAGTGACCGATATTGCAGTAAATTCCTCGGGGTGTTCCTTTTTCCTCATGCACCCGAAGTGTACGGACCCCTGCGGCCAATAGAGCTCCTGCAATCGTCTCGCCTTCGTAAGCCGTATAGACAGAGCCGTTATAATAAAAAGGAAGCTGCTTTCTGTCACCGAGTGAACCAAGGACCGGATGGTGATCAATTCGTTGACTCATGCCCGTTGCCCCCCAAGCGTTTGAAATGAGACAGGACGGATAGGCGGTTGGTATCCAAGAGGTACAGTATGAGAAGGCGCTTGGCCAGTTACTTGCTGAATGACCTGATCGATCAATGTTCGGCAGGTTCTCCCACCGCAGCAGCCCATGCCGGCTCTGGTCCGCAGTTTCAGCTCGCGTGCGGTACATGGATAGGTTTGGGCGGTCTCTACCAATTCAGCGAGAGTTACTTCTTCACAACGGCAGATAATCAATGGATGCGATTCCATGATGAAGCCTCCTTTCATTCTTGCTTGATGAAAAATGCAAGTGTCGTGCCATGGAGAAGCGAGTGAAATCGACCTGGCTGGCACAATACTTGCTGAATATTCTCAAAGAATGAGCCCAATCACGACAAACAAAAGAGGGATGACAGAGATGGAAAAAGTAAAAAGACTGCGTGAGCAATTCGATTCACTTGGGATTGACGGAATTTTGATCACCAATGGACAAAACCGCCGATACCTCACAGGCTTTACAGGTACATACGGGGTTGTCCTCATTTCAAGGGACCAGGCCAAGCTCTTTACAGATTTCCGTTACACAGCCCAAGCGCAAGCACAAGCAACAGGCTTTGAGATCGTTTATTTGCCCACAAAAGAATCCATATACAGTGAAGTAGCGTGCCAGGCGGAAGCGATGGGGATCAAGCATCTCGGTTTTGAAGAAGAGAATGTCACGTTTGCTTTGCATCGCAAATACAGCGAGTCGGTTAAAACAGCCTTCATTCCGACGTCAGGTGTCATTGAGGGATTGCGAATGATTAAGACAAAGGAAGAATTGGCGATCATCCGAACGGCTGCGCAAATTGCTGATGCGGCATTCTCCCATATTGCTTCCTTCCTGCGTCCTGGTATCACAGAGCTTGCGGTGTCTAATGAATTGGAAATGTTCATGCGAAAAGAAGGGGCTTCGGGCTCTGCTTTTGACATCATTATTGCTTCTGGCTATCGTTCCGCACTTCCTCATGGCGTAGCGAGTGAAAAGATGATTGAAGCAGGAGATATGGTCACGATGGATTTCGGCGCATTGTACCAAGGGTATCGCTCTGATATTACCCGTACGGTCGCTGTTGGCACTCCTGATGAACAGCTCAAAGCCATCTACGAGATCGTTCTGGAAGCACGCAATCGTGCTGTCGCAGGCATTCGCCCTGGCATTACCGGGAAAGAGGCAGACTCCTTCGCACGAGACTACATCACGGAGCACGGGTATGGCGCGCGATTTGGACATGGGATGGGGCATGGAGTGGGCCTGGACATTCATGAGGAGCCATTTATGTCTACACGTTGCACGGCTGTTCTCCAAGAAGGCATGATTTTGACCGTGGAGCCGGGGATTTATATTCCAGAGCTTGGTGGAGTCCGAATCGAAGACGATCTGATTGTCACAGAGAGTGGCAATGAGGTGCTTACACATTCACCGCGCGAATTGATCATTTTGTAAATTGAGAGACAGGAGCTTTGGCCGAGTAAGTGGGCTGAGGCTTTTTTTGTCTAACAGTTGTGTCTAAGATTTGAAACACAACAAGTAATACAGTGTACAAAAAAATTTACAACAATCACCCCTAGAACGAAGCCACTGCCCTCTTCATTTTTGGCACATCTCTTGCATTCTGATAATTCTGAAAACCAACACATAACGACTGAGTAATGGGGGGTTGATCGAATGAAAAAAAGTATGTTCGCGGTAATGAGTAGCCTAGCAGTAATGGGATTAGCTTTAGCAGGATGTGGGGGAGGACAGCCAGCAGCGAAGCCAGCCGAGCAAGCATCACAGAGTGGACAGCCAAGCACGCAGCCAGCACCTGCCACCACGGCTAAAGAACCAGCAAAAGCACAAGTCCTCCGCTGGAATCTTCACTCTGAACCACCCACAGGTGATCCTGGAATTGCGGAAGATACGACCTCTGCTGCCATCGTCAAAGCAGTATTTGATGGACTGACACGCATCGGGCCTTCGGGCAAGCCAGAGGAAGCAGTAGCCGAGAAGATTGAAGTATCGAGTGATATGAAAACATACACCTTCAAGCTGAGAGACTCCAAGTGGAGCAACGGAGAACCAGTAACAGCGCATGATTTCGAATACGCGTGGAAGCGAGCTCTCGATCCGAAGACAGCGTCCAATTACGCCTACCAGCTCTATTACATCAAGAATGCGGAGAAGGCGAACAAAGGGAATGGCAGCTTGGATGATGTCGGCGTAAAAGCATTGGATGACAAGACTCTCCAAGTAGAGTTGACGAATCCAACCCCGTTTTTTCTGGAGCTGACCGCCTTCCAAACTTATTTCCCGGTAAATAAAAAGGTAGTCGAAGCAGATGAAAAATGGGCTGGAGATGCCAAAACCCACGTAGGAAATGGCCCATTCAAAATGGAGTCTTGGGAACACAAAAGCAAAATGGTACTCGTAAAAAACGACAACTACTGGGACAAAGATAGTGTCAAGCTGGACAAGATCGAGTTCTCGATGGTGGAGGATGAAAATACAGAGCTGTCCATGTTCGAAAATGGCGAGATTGACTGGGCAGGCAGTCCGTTAAGCTCGCTGCCAACAGATGCGATGCCAGCGCTTAAAGACAGCGGAAAGCTGCAAGTGAAGCCTGTCGGTGCTACCTACTGGTACAAGTTCAATACAGAGAAACCTCCGTTCAATAACGTGAAGATCCGTAAAGCTTTTGCCTACGCCATTAACCGTCAAATCTTGATCGACAACGTACTCCAAGCGAATCAGCAGCCAGCGATGGCAGCAGTTCCTCCAACAATGGGACTCAATACGGGCGGTTATTTCAAAGACAATGATCAAGAAACGGCCAAAAAGCTGTTAGAAGAAGGAATGAAAGAGCTGGGTATCTCTAAACTGCCGCCGATCAAGCTCAGCTACAACACGTCGGAAGGGCATAAAAAGATCGCAGAAGCGATTCAAGACCAATGGCGTCAAAACCTTGGTGCAGAAGTGAAGCTGGAAAATCAGGAATGGAAGGTGTACCTCGAGACCATGCACGAGGGCAACTACCAGGTCGGGCGTCTCGGCTGGTCGGGTGACTTCAACGATCCGATCAACTTCCTGGAGCTGTTTAAGGATAAGGATGGGGGCAATAACGATACGCGTTGGGAGAATCCGAGATTCAAAGAGCTGCTGAATCAGTCCGCCACCGAGAGTGATCCGGAAAAACGCAAGGCGATTCTGCGTGAAGCCGAGCAAATCATGATGGACGAAATGCCGATTATGCCGATCTACTTCTATACGCATACATGGGTGAAGAATGACAAGGTAACAGGAATCTTCCAGGATGGTCTAGGCGCAATCGACTGGAAATGGGCATCAATCGAATAATATTCGAATGGGGGATGGGCTATGAAAAAATGGGGAAGCGTGATAGGCGCGGCGATGTTGACTTTTTCACTGGCAGTAGCGGGATGTGCTAGTCAAGGAGCTTCTACTGGAGGTACAGACGCTAGCGAGATACTCGTGGGTGTGATTTTGCCAGTAACTGGTAACAATGCAACGGATGGAAAAGACATGCAAAACGCCATCGAAATGGCTGTCAAAAAAATAAACGACAGCGGTGGCGTTATTGGGAAAAAATTGAAGATCGAGGTAGCTGATGATGGCTGCGATCCACAAATGGCGACGACAGCAGCCAATAAGCTGGTCTCCCAAAACGTAGTGGCTGTCGTCGGTGGCTACTGCTCAGGTGCGACACTCCCCTCATCAGGTGTATTCAAAAATGCCAACATTCCCATGATCGTTCCCGCAGCCAACTCAGCCAAATTACCCGCTCAAGGTTATGACACCCTCTTTTTGATCAATGGCCTAACCCCAGATCAAGCACAAACTGCAGCAGATTACATGGCAGCCAACCAGGCGAAAAAAGTCGTGCTCATCCATGACAATTCTGCCTATGCCAAAGACTTGGCCGATTTTGCCAAAGCGTCCGTTGAAAAATCCGGAGGCACGGTCATCGCGTATGAAGCGATCAACCCCGAAGAAAAAGATTTCAGTGCGTTGGTAACAAAAATAAAAGGCCTCGAGCCGGACGCGACGTATTTTACTGGCTATTATGCGGCTGGAGGACTCATGGTCAAGCAATTCAAGCAAAAAGGCGTATCCGGTCTGTTCCTCGCAGGCGATGGCTCATTCAGTGAGGACGTCATCAAGATTGCAGGCGCAGACAATGCGGAAGGGCTTTTGATTACCGCGACACCTACAGCCGAATTCATCGAGGGGGCAGAAGCGTTCACTTCTGCGTACAAGCAGACGTACAACAACTTGGCACCGGGGCCTTTCTCAGCGTTGAGCTACAATGCGGTCAATCTGCTGGCAGATGCGATCGGGCGAGCGAACTCGACTGATCGTGATGCCATCAAAAAAGCAATCAAAGAAACGAAAGCTTTCAAGGCACTTGGTCAAACGATCTCGTTCAACGCCCAAAATACGCTGGATACCTCCAACTTCGCCGTTTTGAAAGTGACGAGTGGCAAGTTCACGTTAGCGAAGTAGGGCATACGTCAAAGTAAGGATGGTGGAGGAATGGATATTCTCGTCCAAACACTGGCGGACGGACTGGTCATCGGTGCTTTTTACAGCTTGATCGCTTTGGGCTACACGATGGTTTTTGGCATTATCAAGCTGCTCAACTTCGCGCATGGCGATTTGTACATGCTTGGTGCATTTGTCGGCTATACCTTGCTCAGCGTGCTCGGTGGAGACTCTTCCGGAGCAGGCTTGATGGGAATATTGATTGTCTTATTGCTGACGATGGTGATTGTCGGCGTCATCGGGATGGGGATCGAGAGGGTGGCTTATCGGCCGCTCCTGTTGGCTCCACGACTCTCTATCCTGATTACGGCTATCGGTGTCTCTCTCTTTTTGGAGAACGGCTCGATGATTGTTTGGGGGGCGCAGTATCAAGTGTATCCCTTGCAGCTTTCTCACGACGGCATTAGCCTCTTAGGGGCCAAAATTACGTATGTCCAAATCGGGCTTGTCATCATCTCTGCGCTTTTAATGCTGGGCTTGCATCTATTCATCAATCGCTCGCTGTACGGCAAGGCGATGCGGGCGATTGCGCTCGATCAGACGGCTTGTCATTTAATGGGCATCCATGTGCATAAAGTCATTGGCTTGACCTTTTTCATTGGTGCTTCGTTGGCAGCAGGGGCAGGCACGATGGCAGGTGCTTACTACGGAACCGTCAATTTCATGATGGGCTTTATCATTGGGCTCAAGGCGTTTACGGCGGCGGTTTTGGGGGGAATTGGCAGCATACCGGGCGCGATGCTGGGCGGGCTGTTGCTCGGGATGATGGAGACAGCCGGAACATTTATGTTCGGCGGTTCATGGAAGGACGTTGTGGCGTTTTCCCTGTTGATCTTGATTCTCGTATTGAAGCCAACGGGCATCATGGGTGAGAAAGTGACAGAGAGGATGTAGCGGATGAATCCATCTCGAAAAAAAATCGCTGTTGTCCTGTTGCTCGCAGTCGCGTGTGTACTGCCGTTTCTGTCCAATAACTACTGGCTGGATGTTGCGACACTTGCCTTGTTCTACGTTGTCTTGGCCCAGGGGCTGAATGTGGTAGTCGGCTTTGCCGGATTACTTGACCTGGGCTACGCCGCCTTTTTTGCCGTAGGCGCTTATACGACAGGCATTCTGATGACGGTCTATCAATGGTCGTTTTGGCTGACCTTGCCTGTGTCCATGTTATTTGCGGCTATGGTGGGTGTGATCATCGGAGCACCGACACTTCGGCTGCGCAGTGACTACCTGGCCATCGTCACCCTCGGCTTTGGGGAAATCATTCGTATTTTAGCGATTAATCTAACGATTACCGGATCAGCATCTGGCATTTACGGAATCCCGCGTCCTTCTATTGGGGGCTATGTTCTTGGCGGACAGATCGACTTTTACTATTTGATCTTGATCATTGCTGTTTTGGCGGTCGTGGCTGTCAAACGGTTGGGCACATCACGCATCGGCAGGGCGTGGATGTATATCCGCGAGGACGAGGATGCTGCCGAGGCGATGGGCATTAACCGGATCAATATGAAGCTGTTGGCGTATTCGATCGGAGCTGTCATCGGGAGTCTGGCTGGATCTGTTTTTGCTGTCAAAATGAGTGCAATTGCGCCGCTCAGCTTTAGCTTTACCCAGTCCATCATGATTCTTCTGGCAGTGGTACTCGGGGGTTTGGGCAGCATTCCCGGCGTCGTCTTGGGCGCCGTGCTGGTCATTGCCTTGCCGGAGCTGCTGCGCTCAGTGGAAGATTGGCGGTATTTGATCTTCGGTGCCGCGCTGGTCGCGATGATGCTGTTTCGCCCCCAAGGACTGTGGCCTGCCCTCTATGAGATGAAACGAGACGATAGACGTGGCGAAACCGAGGAGGCTACGGAAGGGGGCAGCGGTAATGACGTCAAGCTTGACAGTGAAAAATGTAACGCTTAAATTCGGCGGTCTGACTGCCGTAAACGATTTGTCTTTTGATATCAGCCCAGGCTCGATCAGCAGTATCATTGGCCCGAATGGAGCGGGGAAAACATCCGTTTTCAATATGATCACCGGATTTTACCGTCCGACTGCGGGGCAGATCATCCTTGCCGGCAACCAGCTCGTGGGAAAAAAGCCAAGCCAAATCACACGGCTCGGCATGGCGCGAACGTTTCAAAACTTGCGGCTGTTTCCGAATTTGACGGTCTTGGATAATGTCAAATCAGGCATGCACAGCCGCACGAGCCAAACCGTCTGGGGAGCATTATGGCAGACAAGGGCACAGCGACGAGAGGAAGAGTTGATCGAGGATACGGCAAGGGACTGTCTTCGCTTCGTGGGGATGGAAGACAGCTGCTGGCGCATTGCCAAAAACTTACCGTATGGTGCTCAGCGCTATTTGGAGATCGCGCGGGCTTTAGCTACCAAGCCGCGAGTGTTGCTTCTTGATGAGCCTGCTGCGGGGCTGAATTATGAGGAGAAGGAAGACTTGATTGCTTTGATCAAGCGAATCCGCACCCATTACGAGTTAACCGTGCTGATCATCGAGCACGATATGGGTTTGATCAAAAAAATATCGGAAAAAGTAATCGTCCTCGACTACGGACAGAAGATCGCTGAGGGAACTCCCGAGGATGTACTCAGCAATCCGCTTGTTGTAGAAGCCTACCTGGGAAAGGAGGAGGAGGCGATATGACACCACTTTTGAGGATCAGCGGCATTCGTTCGTTTTACGGAAAAATTGAAGCGCTTAAAGGCATTGACCTGCACGTGTATGAAGGCGAGATTGTCGCACTGCTAGGCAGCAATGGGGCAGGCAAGAGCACGACACTCCAAACGATTTCTGGAATCGTTCGACCAAGCAGTGGAGATGTCTTGCTTCATGGACAGAGTCTCGTAGGTTGGGCTCCTCACCAAATTGTCGAAGCAGGCATCATCCATGTACCAGAAGGCAGGCGGATTTTTGCTGGCTTGACTGTGCGTGAAAACTTGGAGTTAGGCGGTTTTACACAGAGAAAAGAGAAGGCGGCCATCGCTGAGGGGATTGAGCAGGTTTTTGCGCTGTTCCCTCGATTGAAGGAGCGGAGTGAACAAATGGGAGGAACGCTGAGCGGAGGCGAGCAGCAAATGCTCGCAATCTGCCGCGGTCTCATGGCACGTCCAAAGCTCTTGATGCTAGATGAGCCGTCGATGGGGCTTGCCCCGATAATTGTGGTTGAGATCATGAATATAATCAGAGAAATAAACAGGCAGGGCACGACGATCCTTTTGATCGAACAAAATGCGAAGGCAGCGTTGAAGCTTGCTCATCGCGGCTATGTAATGGAGACAGGGCGCATCGTCATGGAAAATAAGGCAGACGTTCTCAGGGCAGATGATTCGATCGTCAAGGCGTATTTGGGCGCGTAGGCCGCGTGCACTGCTTACGTGCCCGACGACAAAGGAGGAATCAACCATGGAATTGATCCGTATTTTGTCTGAGGTGTTGCCGCCAAAAGCGGGGCGAAGTTTTCCTGATTTTTGTTTGCGTTGGCGTGCGTTTTTGGCGTGTAAGAAGCGGCTGTAGTGGAGGGAAGAATCGTATTTCCAGTCTACGCTTCGGCCTACGCCCCGCAAGGGGGATTGACTGGACGCTCCGGAATGAATGGCGGGAGCGCTTCAAACGTAGAAGTTTCGAAGAAGTATTCCATAAGTGAAGCTTAAATTCCCCGCCATTCATTCCTACGCTGGGGTGGGCTCCAGAGGCGCTTGGACTGGAAATCCGCTTCTTCCTACGCGGCTTTAGCTGAAAAATGATTGCAAGTCGATCCGAGAAGGAATAGAATCGAGCATTAAACTTCAAAATGAACCGCAAATACTTCAACAGTCGTAATTGGATAACTCAAGATGATCGCTAGTCAAAGGATCTACCTTGAACTGACCCAAAAACGATTTGAAAAGCCGCAAGATCACCTAACTGCTCAAAGCCCTGTCACATGTTTGGAAGGAGACCGCCCGAACGAAGAGAGGATACAGGCGACTGGAAAGCATGTGGCAGGGCTTCCCCGTGCACAACCGTTGAAGGACAGCGTTTTTACTTTCCCAATTTGTTATAGAGTGTGGCCCGCGATATGCCGAGTCTTTTCGCAGCGGCTTGCTTGTTTCCGTTTTCCAGCTCAATGGCTCGCAAAATGACACGGCGCTCGTGCGCTTCGATTTCTTCTTGCAGCGAAAAGAGATCGGGAGGGAGCTCCATCGGTACCTGTTTCGTCTGACCTTGCAAGGAATACGGCAAATCCTCTTCTTTGATAATACCGTCTGTCGCAAATACCACCAATCGTTCAATGGCATTTCGCAGCTCGCGAATGTTGCCTGGCCAGTCGTATTGGAGCAGGTTTTGCATGACATTTTGCGAGATGGCATGAATGGGACGGTTGTAACGTAAAGAGAATTCATAGAGAAAGAAGTGGGCGAGTTCAATCGTATCTTCAATACGTTCTCGAAGCGGAGGAATTTTCAAGGTCACGACATTGAGCCGATAGAACAGGTCTTGGCGAAATTTCCCTTCCTTCACCAACTCCTCCAAATTTTTATTCGTAGCGGCAACCACGCGGAAGTCCGCCTCAATTTGCTTGGTCCCTCCGACGGAATAATACTTTTTCTCTTGAAGCACACGAAGCAGCTTCACCTGCATATCGAGCGGCATTTCTCCTACCTCGTCGAGAAACAGCGTTCCTCCACGTGCCAGCTCAATCATTCCTTTTTTCCCTTTTTGATCCGCACCAGAAAAGGCACCTTTTTCGTACCCGAACAGCTCGCTTTCAAACAAAGTAGGCGAAATCGCACCGCAGTTGATGGCAATAAAGGGCGCATTGGAGCCTTCCCGCACATCATGCACGGCTTTGGCGAAAAGCTCCTTGCCGACGCCGCTTTCCCCTGTGATCAAGACGGTTGCTTGTGTAGCGCTGAGCTTCTGGATCATGGACTTGATATGGCGAATGGGGAGACTCGTTCCCTTGATCTGTGCAAATGGATCAGGCGTCGGACTGAGCTTCGCCATTTCCTGCTGCAAGTGATTCACTTTTTTATTGGCGTTCAACAGCTCCTGGTTCAGTCGGACTTGGCTCGTAATATCGGTTTCCGCCGCAACAGCACCGATGATTTTGTCATGCAAATAGATCGGATTGGTATTGATGAGCACGACGAGATCCTCCCGAGGCTGATGCTGATGGCGGTAGAGAGACTGTCCACTTTGGAGAGATTTGAGTGTTTCGAGCATTTCGAGCGGGAAAAATTCGGTGATCGGGCGACCCATCGTTTCTTTTGCTTTCAAGGAAAAGATTCGTTCAGCCCCTTCTGTCCAAACCATCACACGCGCTTTTTCATCGATGACGGATATGGAAGCGTCCATGGTTTTGATCATCGTCTCGAAATACGCTTCCAAAATCTCATACGAGGAAAAAATGGCTTGTATGACTGCACCTCGATGAAGGTAGCCGACAGGGACTCCGGGCTGTTTTTCGATCAGGAGATAGTTGTGTGTAGCCAGCAGGTGGATGGCGTCGGCCAATGTTGAATCCAGTGTCATTACAGCAGCTGGTTCCCAAGGGGCTTGTGTGAAATCGGTCGTCAAGTTGGCGGTTAAATGGGAGGAATCGGCGACATGCCAGCTGGTTTGACGCTGGGCAAATACAGGAATGGTTTCGTCCACCTGAGGAGGGAGAAGCTCGTGATCGTTGAAAATCTGCATATTTGTCTGTATCAACTCGGTTAAAGCAGGAAGTTTGTGATTCAACTCGATCATCCCTTTTGAAAGAGGTCGTTCAAGTGTATAAAATTTTGAACAATTTCTCATTTATTATACATTTGCTCTTTCTGTTGTCAAAGAATTTAGACGAAATATTTTGGAAATCGCACTTGGAACGATTGGCATGGCTTTTGCAAAAAAGAGAAAGTGAGTAGCAGAATACGCATTTGAGGAGAATCAGCATGACAGTACAAACCCATGCGCAGATTGCGGTAATCGGTGGTGGCATCATCGGCGCGGCGATTGCGTATTACGCTGCGAAGGCTGGATTGGATGTCGTTGTCCTGGAAAAAGGCGAGCTGGCATCCGGGACGTCCTCGCGCTGTGACGGGAATATTTTGGCAATCGACAAGGACCCCGGCTTTGACAGTCAGATGTCCCTGAAAAGCCAGATGCTCGTAGATCAGCTTAGCCGGGAGCTGGACCATACGTTTGAATATCGGGCTCCTGGGAGCATTCTCGTCTGCGAATCAGAGGCCGAGATGGAAGCCGCCAATGAATGGGTGCGACGGCAAAAGGAAGCCGGACTGCTGTTTCGGATGCTGGACCGAGCGGATATTCGGCAGGAGTCGCCTTACTTTGCCGACGATTTGCTGGGAGGCTTGGAGTGCGCCACCGATTCTACCGTCAATCCGTACATACTGACCTTTGCCCTGTTTGAAGGAGCGAAAAAGCATGGAGCGAGGATCATGCGCCGTACAGAGGTCAAGTCGATTAGACGTGATCAGGCGACGGGTACGTTCCACATCGGGCTTGGTACAGGCAGCATGACAGCCAAGCAGGTCGTCAATGCCGCAGGGGTGTGGGCGCCAGTCATTGGCAAAATGGTTGGGGTGGATATTCCGATCGTTCCGCGCAAAGGGCATTTGATCGTCGCCTCGCGACAGATGCCAGTCGGCGTGCGAAAGGTGATGGAGTTCGGCTATCTCAT
The DNA here is from genome assembly GCF_006715575.1 of Brevibacillus sp. AG162. NCBI lineage: Bacteria > Bacillati > Bacillota > Bacilli > Caryophanales > Paenibacillaceae > Brevibacillus > Brevibacillus sp. AG162. Next base: position 504,421 of record NZ_VFNO01000005.1, on the reverse strand, counting down.
CTCGAAGTTTGGTGGAGTCCGACAAGTAGACGAGGAGACAGAGAAGTACGGAGTCGCGCTCGTTTTTGAGCCGACAGAGAGCCAGAACTTCTTAATTGGCTCCAGTCGTCAGTTTGCAGGCTTCGATACGCGGATTGATCTGAATGTCGTCAGGTGCATGGCGAGAAGAGCACTGCGTTTTTATCCGAAGATCGCCGACTTCGCCATTATTCGCACGTATTGCGGTTTACGCCCGTGGACAGAGGATCACTTACCGATTATTTCTCGCGTAGAAGAAGTTCCCGGTTACTTTATCGCAGCTGGTCATGAAGGAGATGGAATCAGTCTGGCTGCCGTCACAGGCAAGCTAGTGTCCGAGATGCTAGTCGATCAGCCAGACACCATCATTCCGACAGAGCCGCTGCGCTTGGAACGGTTTACGAAAAAAGGAGTGTTGCATCCATGAAAGCAACGAGGGTGTTTACCACCATTGACACGCATACCGGGGGAAATCCTACCCGTACGGTAATCAGTGGTCTGCCAAAGCTTACCGGAACCACGATGGGAGAAAAAATGCTCCAGATGAAGGCCGAGTACGACTGGATTCGCACGTTTTTGATGTATGAGCCGCGCGGGCATGATGTGATGTCCGGGGCCTTGATCGTTGATCCATGCCATCCGGATGCGGATGTAGGCGTGATCTATATCGAGACAGGCGGATACTTGCCGATGTGCGGTCACGATACGATCGGTCTATGCACCGCGCTGGTGGAGACAGGCATGATCCCTGTGACCGAGCCGGTGACAAAGCTTACGCTCGATACGCCAGCAGGACTGGTCGAGGTAGATATACAGGTAGAGGGAGGAAAAGCCAAGGAAGTATCGTTTGTGAACATTCCAGCCTTCCTCTATCAGCAAGATGTGACTGTAGAAGTAGAAGGGATTGGAGCAGTAACCTGCGATATTGCCTACGGTGGAAACTTTTATGCCATCACGGATGCACGCAAGCTCCATCTCGAACTGACACCAGCGAATGCATCCACCATCGTCGATACGGCCGTCACGATTCGAAAAGCGATTAATCAGGCCATGGAGATCGTTCATCCAGAGAAGCCGTTTATTCGCGGACTGACCCATGTGGAGTTCTATACGGCCCCTGACAATCCGGGAGCGGATGTGAAAAATACTGTCGTCGTACCGCCGGGCGGAATAGACCGATCGCCATGTGGAACGGGCACTTCCGCCAAGCTGGCGACCTTGTTTGCCAAAGGGGAGATCGGGATAGACGAACCGTTTGTGCATGAGAGCATCGTCGGTTCTCTGTTTACAGGAAGAGTGCTCCATGAGACGGAGGAAGGAGGGCTGCCTGCTGTCATCACCCGAATTGCAGGATCGGCCTGGCTGATGGGCAAGCATACGATTTTTTACAATCCGGAAGACGAGCTGGCGAATGGCTTTTTGCTCATCCCAGCCGCAACTGATCATTAAAACACAACACAAATGTGAGAGGAGAATGAGAAATGGCAAGATTTGAAGGAGTGTACGTGGCGATTGTCACGCCGTTTACAAACGAGTATGAGGTGGATTACAAACGTTTGACGGAATTGTGTGACTGGCTGATTCAGGAGGGCGTAGACGGACTGGTTCCGTCTGGTTCGCTGGGGGAATACGCGACAATGACAGGAGAAGAGCGGGCAAAAGTCATTCATACCGTGATCGCTGCGGCAAAAGGTCGGGTTCCGGTGGTCGTAGGCTCTGCTGCTCCGTCTACCCGTCAAGCAGTGGAATGGGTGCAATTCTCCAAGGATGCGGGAGCAGCAGGCGTGATGGCCTTGCCTCCGATTAACTATAAGCCATTGGAAAATGAAGTGTTTGCCCACTACGAGGCGCTGAACACTGTCGGGCTGCCGATTATTGCCTATAACAATCCACACGACTACAAAATCGACCTGACACCAGACATTTTGGTAAGACTAGCGAAGTTCGAAAATATCGTCGCTGTGAAAGAATTCTCCGGTGACGTGCGCCGCATGCAGGACATTCTCGCGCAGACGGACTTGGAAGTTATGGTCGGTGTAGACGATCTCGTCATGGAGGGCGGCTTGATCGGGGCGACTGGTTGGATTTCGGGTGTGCCGAATGCGCTGCCAAAAGAAGGAGTGGAGCTGTTCCGTCTGGCACGGGCAGGCAAGCTCGGCGAAGCACAAGCGCTTTATCGTCGTTTGTTGCCACTGTTCCACTATGATGCGAGCCCACAATTGGTACAGTCGATCAAATACATGATGGAGCTGGCAAATTTCCCAGTAGGACCGACTCGTCCGCCGCGTCTGCCGCTGTCTGAAGAATACTACGCAGGCATTAAAAAGGCGTTTGACTACGCTGTCGGCGCTGCAAGTGGACGATAAGGGGGACGGGCAGGATGCACAGCAAAAACTGGATTGGCGGCGAATGGATGACGCCGTCAGGGAAGGAACTAACGGTCAAAAACCCATCGCGTATCACAGAAGAAGTCGGCGTTCTCCATCTGTCTGATCGGTCACAAGTTTTTGCCGCTGAACAGGCAGCTCGTGCGGCACAGATCGGCTGGGCAAAACAAACAGGTGCGGCTCGTGGCGATATTCTTTTTCAAATGGCTGCCGCATTAGAGGCAAATGCAGACAGCTTGGCACAGCTGGCAAGCCGGGAAATGGGCAAACAGCTTGGCGAGATGCGCGGAGAAGTGGCGCGCGGGGTCAGTCTGTTGCGCTATTATGCCGGAGAAGGGATGCGTTCCAACGGCAACCTGATTCCTTCTTCCGATACGAACGTCCTGCAATACAGCCGTCGCGTCCCGCTCGGAGTCGTGGCGGTTATCACACCATGGAACTTCCCCGTTGCGATCCCTATCTGGAAGATCGCCCCTGCACTCATTTGCGGGAACACGGTTATCTGGAAGCCAGCGGAAAACGGCTCGCTCACAGCGACACGATTAGCCGAAATATTTGCGGAAACGAAGCTGCCGGCGGGTGTGCTGAATCTGGTGATTGGCAAGGGCCGAGAGATCGGCCATACACTTACGAATGAAGCCGAAGTCGATGCGGTCAGCTTTACTGGCTCATCGGAAACAGGCAGACAGATTGCCATCGCGTGCGCGGGTCGCAATATCAAATATCAAACCGAAATGGGCGGAAAAAATGCAGCAGTTGTTTTGGCAGATGCTGATCTGGATAAAACGGTTCCGATTTTGCTCAGCGGCGCGTTTCGATCGGCTGGTCAAAAATGTACGGCTACCAGTAGGATCATTGTAGAGAAGGCGATCTACCAGCCACTTGTCGAGCGGTTGCAATCGGCTATGGAGACGTGCCGGGTAGGGGATGCCAGCGATCTGGAAGCGTATTTGGGGCCTGTTGCCTCGGCTGCACAGTATGAGACGGTTGGGCAATACATCGCATTGGCGAGCGATGAAGCAACAGTCATTGCCCAAAGCCCTGCTTATGCAAAAGAGGAGCAAGGCTATTACATCCGTCCCCAAATTGTCGAGGGTGTCGCTGCCAATCATCGCCTCGTTCAGGAGGAAGTGTTTGGACCATTGGCTGTGCTATTGACAGCGGACGGTTTTGACGAGGCTGTGGAGCTGTGCAACCAGTCTGTATACGGACTGAGCGCTTCGCTGTTTACCCGAGATTTGGCGAGTGCCCATCGCTTCTTGGATGTGGCGCAGGCGGGGATGGTTCGGGTCAATCAGGAGACGGCAGGTGTGGAATATCAGGCTCCATTTGGCGGCATGAAGCTATCCAGCTCGCATACACGGGAGCAGGGGCAAGCGGCACTTGATTTTTACAGTACGACGAAAACATGCGCGATCAAATACGCATGGTGATCCATCGAGCTTTTCGCCAATCGCATAAAAAGGTGAGGATGTCATGAACATCAATCAGTTGTTTACGACGATCGAGGCCCATACTGGAGGGGAGCCGCTGCGCATCATAACAGGCGGCATTCCTCCGCTCGCGGGCGAGACGATTCTGGAGAAGCGACGTTACTTTCGGGAGGAGCTGGACCATATCCGTCGGGTGCTTATGTATGAACCGCGCGGACATCATGGTATGTACGGGTGTGTCATGACAGAGCCCGTCAGCCCAGATGCGGCATTTGGCGTGCTGTTCATGCATAACGAGGGCTACAGTACAATGTGTGGGCATGGAATCATTGCGGTAGTGACGGCTGCCATTGAGACGGGAATCCTTCGGCTGGAAGATCCGACAGAGCGTATTGTGATTGACAGTCCGGCAGGAAGAATCATTGCGCACGCCAAGGTGGAAGAATCGCTGGTCCATTCCGTCTCGTTTGAAAATGTCCCCTCCTTTGTTTTGGCACAAGACGTTCCCATTGAGTGGGGAGGACGTACTTTTTCAGTGGACATTTCTTTTGGCGGAGCATTCTATGCAGTTGTACAGGCGGAAGATATCGGGGTTCAGGTAGAAATGGAGCAATTGGCAGAGCTGCAAGAGTGGGGAAGGCGAATCAAGGAACAAATCGAGGCGAAAATGGAGGTCGTTCATCCATTGGAGCCAGAGCTCAAAGGCATTTACGGGGTGATTATCTCGGATAAGCCGAGAGTGGAAGGATCAGACCTGCGCAACGTGACGATTTTCGCCGACAAGCAGGTCGATCGTTCACCATGTGGTACAGGTACTGCGGCTCGCGTAGCCACCTTGCATGCGCGAGGCAAGCTGGCTGCTGGAGAATCGTTTGTCCATGAAGGAATTGTCGGGAGCCAGTTTATCGGCAAGGTGGCAGCAACCACGCAGGTGGGTAGTTATCCGGCTGTCATTCCGAGCATAGAAGGAAAGGCGTATATCACAGGTTTGCATCAATTTGTCGTGGACCCTACGGACCCGCTGAAAGACGGATTTTTACTGCGATAGGATCGTTTGCTAGAAAAAGGAGGTTGCCGATGACAGGCAGCCTCTTTTTCATCCCCAAAAAAGCCTGGTCACAATACTGCCACGCATTGGGACATCAGCATTTTTCCCCTTCTTCTGTTATAATGGATAAGATTGAATTTAGGAGTAAAGGGGTTGAATATTTTGCCGTACAAAGCGTTAATTGAAGCGCATGTGGGTAGCTGGGAAGTCGCATTCGTTCTCTTGATCGTTGCCTACATCCTGTATCGCGTGGGTAAAGCAAAAGCAGGAAAGATCGTACATATGCTGCTCAGACTCATGATGGTCATTATTCTTGTATCGGGAGCTTGGATGCTTTTCGTGGGTCATGCATCAGATTTCTATTACTACGTGAAGGGCATTATCGCGGTTATCGCCTTTGGTTTGATGGAAATGTCCTTGGGCAAAGCAAAGCGACAAGAAGGCAGCATCGGCTTCTTCATCGGCTGTATTGTCGTTTTGGTGCTGGTTATTCTGCTTGGCTATCGCGTATTTATGTAAGATAGGTAATAAGGAGGGAAAGGGTTTCCTCGCAAGAAATATTTGCGGGCGAAAGCCCTTTTTTCTGTGAAAAACGTCTCGACGTTTTTCATAAAAGTGGATGTGACCGCTTGCGGTCAACAAAACGGTCATGACCGTTTTGTTGGGACGGGCACGGACAAGCCAATTAGCAAAGAGAGGGCGGGGGCCATATCACTCTATGTACATATGTTAGACGGGAGAGGTGAGGAAAAATGGCCTATCCTTCTGACAGTCAATTCATCCCGTTTATGCTCGGGGGAAGTCCATTCGGAGACGTCCCGAACGATGAAAATCCCGGCTCTGTCGACTTGGTAGGAAACGCTACGTTTCCTGTTGCTTTTTCAGCGTATGATGGAACGTATCTCTACTTTCGGATGAGAGTCAATGAAGATCCAAGAAATTCGCAAAAAACAGGTTTCCAAAACTTTGGTTGGGGTTATCTGATCAATACAAACGGAGTGGCTGGCACCTATCAATGGATGTTAAGTGTGCAAGGCTTACGCAATCGTATTGCCCTGATTCAAAACACGGTCGTAGAATTCAACTCCTGGAACGATCCGGCAGAGGGCACAAACGGCAGTGGAGCACCAAACTGGCAAGCGCCGATTATCAATTTTGACACAGCTCGTGTGCGGCTGACGAATGACGGCTCTAATTTTAGCGGCAATCCTGACTACTTCATTGATCTCGTCATGCCGGCTGCTACCTTTTTTTCAACGATTGGTGTTACCTCTCTTACTTCCCTTCGTTTCCTTCCGTTTACTTCCACGAATGAAAATAACTACAACAAGGACTCTCTGCGAATCAGTGAAGGCTACACTTTTGAAAATTCCCAGAGTAATAACACCACGATATCTGCGGGAGATGTACGGGCGAAACTCGCGATCGACAAGCAGGTAACAGCAGGACCAGCCGTCGTTACCACAGGACAGCTGTCACAATGGACGGGATCGATCACTGTCACCAATACTGGGAAGAGCCAGGCAACGACTGTCGTTGTCAATGATTTGATCGAGCTGGATCAGGTAACAGCTTTTGCGGTAAATGCAACAAGCACCGGCTCTGTCAGTTACAATCCGCTCACCAAGGTGCTCAGCTGGACGATCGGCAATTTGGCCGCTGGTTCTACTGCCAGCTTGACATTTACGGTCGGTGGGGTTTTTGCGGTCTCTCCTGGTGGAACAAGGCGGTTAAATACAGCGACAGTCACTGGTGTAGACAGCTTTTCTGGCGGGACACTTTCTCCTGTTCAGGATCATATTGTCATCACGGTTAACTTGGCTGGAAGTGTTGCTGGCGTGGTGCTTGACCAGTCCACGAACTTGCCTGTAGCAGGTGCACAGGTCGAGTTGTATGATTCGATTCCTGTGCTAATCGGAACGACGACAACAGACACAGATGGTGCCTATTCGTTTACTGGATTGGCTCCTGGTCTGTATTCTGTGTCGGTGACCGCGCCGATTTATGAGCCCAAAATCCAATTCGTGAGCGTTTTGGCAGGGCAGACTACAAGAGCAGACATTTTGCTTCCTCCGAGTCCAGGTCAGGTGAATGGGACGATAACAGATACCGGACTGTCACCCATCTCAGGTGCAGTGGTAAAGCTCATTAATACGACAGGCGTGACGATAAACCAGACAGTGACAGGCGCAGGGGGAACCTATCAGTTTACCAATGTCGTGCCGGGTGCCTATACCCTTGCAGTCAGTGCGGATACATTCCAGCCAGCAACAGTCGCAATCAACGTCATTCGTGCCCAGTCTACTACACAAAATGTCGTGCTCCAGACGTCAGTTGCGCAGCTCTCCGGTTTGGTGACAGGTCCGGGTAGCATACCGATTCCCGGGGCATTGGTGGAAGTGCTGAACCAGGCAGGTATTACGCTGACGGAAACGACAACAGACGGTGCAGGCACGTATCTGCTGACCAAGCTCGCAGAAGGCGGTTACCAAATCCGTGTCAGTGCCGCAGGCTTTTCCACACAGTTAGCTGGAATCAGTCTGCAAGCGGGAGATGCCAAGGTACTTCATTTTGAATTGACTACAGCATTTGGAACAGTAAGCGGAACCATTTCTGATGCGCAAGCGGGCGAGGGAATCCCAAATGCGAGCATCAAGGTTGTCACTCGTTCGGGAATTGCTGTAGGTGAGACGTTAACCGATGCGAATGGAGACTACTCCTTGTCCTTGCTTGGCCCAGAAACTTATGTCCTGACGGTTACAGCAGAAGGGTATGCGGGTCAAACCGTAGGCGTCGAAATCAATGCGGGAGCTACTACAGCGGTTGACCTCCAGTTGGAAAAACAGGCAGGGATATTAAATGGGACTGTCACGGACACAGGCATGAATCCGCTAGCTGACGCCATCGTCGTTGTTTTGAAGGGAACTGTTCCTGTGGCACAGACCATTACCGACAGCGCTGGCACCTTTTCCTTCCCGCACTTGGCACCGGACACCTATACCGTAACAGCTACAGCTTCTGGCTATTCCACCGTTGTGTTGGGGGCAACAGTGCTGCCTCAGGAAATATCGTCCCTTGCTTTTGTCCTGCAAGCTTCTCCGGGATCAATCGCAGGACAGGTGGTAGACAGCGGCAATCAGCCGATTCAGGGTGCCACTGTCATCATTAGGGAAAATACGGCAGCAGGGGCTGTAATTGCTACTGTATTGACGGATGGGAACGGACAGTATGTGGTACCTGATTTGCTGCCGCAGGCGTACGTCGTCATCGTGTCTGCTCCGGACAAAACGACTGTATTCACAGGGGCAAGCGTCGCTTCCCTGACGACAACAACGGTGAATGTACAGCTTGCAGATTTGCCGGGGAGCATTTCGGGTTCGATCCTCGATGCTACGTCCGGTCTACCGATATCTGGTGCTTCGGTAGAGGTTAGCGTGTTGAACCAAGCGGGGGCAGTCGTGGCCCATGCGAGCAGCGATCTAGCTGGCAATTACGAGATCACAGGGCTGGCACCCGGGGTTTATACCGTTACGGTACGTGCAACGAATTACGAAGCGAGCAGTGCTACCGCCACTGTGCTGGCGAATACAAATACGCCAGTCTCCTTTTCTCTTTTTGCAAGTCCGGGTGATATTCAGGGACAGGTACTTGCTGCAGGGACGTTGCAGCCGATTGCTGGTGCCCAAATTAATGCGCTTGACTCCAACGGCTCTGTGGTGAATTCAGTATACAGTGATAGTCAAGGAAGCTTTGTCATCACGGGCTTGGCTGCGGGACAATACGTCATCGCTGCCTCAGCAAGTGGCTTTCAGTCCAATCATGTCGGGGCCATTGTGCTCGCGAATACAACTACTCCTCTCCAGCTTCAGCTCAATCAGGATTTCGGTTTTATTAGCGGTACAGTAGCACCTGTCGTACCGGGAACCACTATTCAATTGTTTGATATCAATAACCTGTTGATCGGTACTGTCGTCGCAGATGGGAATGGGGCGTTTTCATTTTCAGGAGTCGCACCAGGCTCTTATGTCCTTGCAGCTACCACTCCCGGCTATGCTGTTCAATCTTTTGGGGCGATCGTACAGCCTGGGCAGACGGCCAATGTTTCCTTTACGCTTACCCCGAATCCGGCCAGTATTTCCGGAACCGTGCGAGACACGGGTTTGCAGCCGATTGTCAATGCCGTTGTCCGTATTCTGGATTTGAATGAGACGACAATAGGCTTTGGCTATACGGATTCAAACGGGTCCTATACAATTGCCAACCTGCCTGCGGGCTCATTTGTCGTGGTGGCAAGTGCCCCTGAATATGTTATAGGTTCGGTTGGTGCTACACTTGGACCCGGTGAAAATAAAACCGGAGTAGACTTTACTCTTGGGGCGAATGCAGGCGGGATTAGTGGACAGGTGACGGACGCGACAAATCCCGCGATATTCATTTCAGGGGCAGTTGTCCTGGTTCGTTCCATAAGTGACGGAAATGTAGTGGCTACAGCTAGTACCGACCAGACGGGCAGCTATTTGATTGAACATCTGTTGCCGGGTGCTTATACCGTCACGGTAAGCGCACCTAGCTATGCTAATCAATCAGTAGGGGCCAATGTAGTCGGTGGAGAAACGACGGGGGCTAGCGTGGCGCTCTTTTCTTTGCCTGGTTCCATTGTGGGAAGTGTCATAAACAGCTTGGGTGTACCTGTTACGGGAAGCGAAATCAACGTCAAGCTGATGGATAGCAATCAGGCCGTCATACAGAGCTTACTGGCGAATGAATCGGGCGTGTTTTTCTTTGCGGGTGTCGCTCCCGGCGTTTACACCGTTATCGCGTCAGCGCCTGGCTATGCCGTAGGAAGCATCGGTGTGATCGTGGCGGCCAATACCGCAACTTCAGCGACCGTTACGTTACCTGACTTGCCTGCGGCTATCTCGGGTGTAGTGACCAATCAGATGACGGGATTCGGGATTCCGGGAAGCACAGTGCTCATTACGGATGACCATGGTGTTGTGCTTGCTCAATTATTGACAGACGAGCAAGGCAATTTTTTGGCAGAGAAGCTTCCACCGGGTGTCGTAAATGTAACCGTTTCTGCCCCGAATTTAGTATCCGTCTCGCAAGCTGTTATTTTGCAAGGGGGCATTACTACCAACTTTCAGCAGGCATTGACTCCCAATCCCGGCAGTTTATCCGGCGTTGTGACTGATCTGGAGACGGGCTTGCCGATTACTGGCGCAACGGTAACCGTATACGACAACACCCGTGCAGCGGTAGGATCTGTCCTGACAGGTGCTGCAGGGAACTATTCGTTTGACAGGCTGGCTCCCGGAGGGTATACCGTCAATGTAAATGCATCTGGGTATGCAAGCGATGTAGCGGGTGCACAAATTCAAGCCGGGGCGATGTCCACCTTAAGCTTTGCACTACAAGGGTTGCCCGGTGCGATTGTAGGTACAGTGCGAGAGCAAGGTACGGCTTTGCCGATTGACGGCGCGGTCATTACGGTTAGGCAGGGAAGTCCATCTGGAACGATCATTGCCATTGTTCAGGCTGATGAGCAAGGACAATATATGGTAAGCGGACTTCCCCCGGGGAGTTATACACTGATCGCTACTGCCTCAGGACATGCAGCTGAGGCCTCGACCATTATGGTCGGATTGGGAGCGACTACAGGTCTCGATTTTTCCTTGCCGAGTCTTCCTGCGAGCGTCACGGGAGAAATTACGGATGCCCTTCTCAACACACCCTTGCCGAACACGCTCGTCCGCTTGTTAGGCAACAATAATACGATTCTCTTTTCTACTCAAACAGACGCTCAGGGGATATACTTCATCGATGGATTTGCGGCAGGAAACTACACCATTTTGGCAAGAAACGATAACTATCAGAGAGAAAACGTATCCTTTGATGTAGCGCCAGGGGGAATCGCTACTGTCAATATTCCGCTGAATCCAAACCCAGGCATTTTGCAGGGGACCGTCAGAGATGAGTTTGATGGGACACCTCTGGTAGGAGCGGAGGTTCTGATCTTTTTCCCGGGAACAAACAACCTGCTGTCTCGGGCGATTACAGACGGTCTCGGCCAGTTTACAATCGACGGCTTGGCACCTTTAACCTATACGCTGGCGATCAGTGCTCTCAACTATGCTACCCAGCCAGTTGGCGCGACAATTTTTTCTGGTCAGACGACGGTCATCGATGTGGGTCTTCCCCCGTTTCCAGCTACGGTCGCAGGTCAGGTTCAGTCTGAGGGTGGCGGTGTTGTTTCCAACGCGTTGATACAGGTGAAGGATTCACACGGAACATTGTTCGGCAGTGCGATTACGGATGACCTCGGCAATTTCTCTGTCGGTAACCTGCCGCCTGGAACGTATGTGATAAGCGCAAGTGAAGACAGCTATGCAGCGGCAACCAGTAACATAACCGTGACTGCTGGACAGACACTTAACGGAGTCATTCTCACGATGGCTCCTCTTCCAGGCAATATCTTCGGACAGGTGACCAATCAGTTGACAGGACTCCCGATCACAGGAGCGGCCGTTGCGATTCAGCTGTTTGCCAATGGCTTGTTTGTTGCCAACACCGTAACCAATCAGAGCGGGCAATTCCAGGTGAATAGCTTGACGGCTGGAGAGTACAATGTCATTGCAAGCGCAGAGGGTTTCGGTACGCATTACATTACCGTTTCGGTCGCAAGCGGGCAGACGACGGTTACGACTGTCGAGCTATTGCCATTCGTCGGAACGATATCCGGGATTGTCCTCTTGCCAAACGGAATCCAAGCCACCGGAAACAATATTCAATTGTCCCTATTCAACTCAGACCAGATTCGTCTGCAAAATATCCTGGCCGAGCCGGATGGAACATTTCATTTTGTCGATGTGGCTCCGGGGACTTATACCGTTATCGGGACCATCCCGGGCATTGGTACCGGTCAGGCAGAAGCAGTCGTTTTGCCGAACCAAACAACCTTTATCATCATTCGCATTTCTCAAACGGGTACGATACAAGGAACCGTTCGATCCGGTTTGACAGGTTTGCCGGTTGCTGGGGCAACCGTGTATGTGCAAAAGGTGAATCAGCCAAACATAATCACTGTCATCGCCCACACAGACAGCTTCGGCAGGTACAAGGTGACTGATCTTGCTCCTGGCACCTACTTGGTTGTAGCCAATGCGATGGGGATTGGAGAAGCGAGAGGGACAGTGACCCTAGGCACAGGGGAAATCGTGACGCTCGATCTGGTTTTGCTTCCGGCAGCAATGAGCGGATCTTTTCGGGTCGCAATATGTCCGACCATTTTGTTTACCCCATTTTGATGTTTTGGAGAATTGCTCCACTAAAAATAATAAAGATGGCGGATAACTCCTTTTTTGATATAATAGCTGTAGAAATACAGCTTTTTTGTTTTGGATGAAAACAGCTGTGAAAATCCTGACTTTTATTCAAGGGGGAGCGAGCCATATGGCAAAACAGCAAGAGGAGCTGTCCCATCCATTGACAGCTACCATCACGAAGACAAATACGCTTTTACATATTCAGAGTCTCCTTCCCTCCTTTACGAAATCGGAGCAAAAGGTTGCCCATATTGTCTTGCAGCAGACAGACAGCGTGATTTATTCATCGGTGATTGACCTTGCCGAAAAGGCGGGAGTGGGTGAGACGACCGTTTTGCGATTTTGCAGGAAAATAGGGTTCCATGGCTATCAGGAATTCAAGCTGGCATTGGCACAGGAAATGGTCAATCCAGTCAAAAACTTGCATGGCGAAGTAGGAGAAGACGATTCGCTGGACATCATTACGCACAAAGTAACAGCCGCCAATCAACAGGCGATTGGGGATACTTCGGCTTTGTTTCAGATCGAACAGCTGGAGCGCTGTGTAGACCTTTTGCAAAAAGCAAGCACAATCCATTTTTACGGGGTAGGTACGTCAGCGGTAACAGCCCAGGATGCCAAGTACACGTTTTTGCGGATCGGGCTTCGAGTGGACGCTTTTAATGAATCGCATCTGCAAGCGATGGCTGCAGCGACTCTGGGACCGGGGGATGTCGCGATCGGTTTGTCTGTATCAGGCAGTACGAAAGACACCATCGATTCATTGAAAGTCGCCAAGCAGGCAGGCGCAACTTGCATTTGCCTGACGCACTATCGACGCTCACCGATTACGAATGTAGCGGACATTACGCTTCTGACAGCAGCGCAAGAAGGGCCGTTGCAGGGAGGCTCGCTCGCAGCCAAAATTGCACAGCTGCATGTACTGGATGTCATTAGTACGACAATCACGATGCGCAACAAGGAAAAGGCCCTTTTATATAAAGAGAGAACAGCGAAGGCTGTCCTAGAGAGAAAATATTAAGAGGTATCTTATATTGAATAGGAGTGGTTGGAAATGAAGCTCGTGATCGTGAAAGATTACACGGAGCTCAGCAGAAAAGCTGCTGAAATGCTCGTAAGCGAAGTAAAAGCAAATCCGAAGACCGTCTTTGGTCTCGCAACCGGAGGCACGCCAGTAGGGATGTACCGTGAGCTGATCAAGCTGTCGCAGGCAGAGAGCATCGATTTTTCGCAAGCGAGCAGCTTTAATCTGGATGAATACGTCGGTCTTTCCTCGACTCATCCGCAAAGCTATCGCGCGTATATGCAAGAAAACTTGTTCAATCACATCAATATGCCTGCGGAGAAGACACATGTGCCAGTTGGCAATACGACAAATCATTTGGCAGAGTGTGCACGCTACGAGGAAGCGATTCGGTTGGCAGGCGGGATCGACATCCAGGTGTTGGGGATCGGCAATAACGGCCATATTGGCTTCAACGAGCCAGGATCTCCTGCCGACTCAGTGACACGCGTGGTCCAGCTCACTGACAGCACCATCGAAGCAAACGCCCGCTATTTTGATAGTGTGGACCAGGTTCCGACTCAGGCAGTTTCCATGGGAATCAAGACGATTCTTGGCGCGAAAAAAGTCGTGCTTCTCGCAAGTGGAGAGGCAAAAGCAGAAGCAGTGCGATTGATGCTGGAGGAAGAGCCTACGGCAGATGTACCAGCTTCCTTATTGCAATCGCATCCGGATGTAACAGTTATTGTGGATCAGGGAGCAGCGAGCAAGCTGACAACCTCTGTGCTGGCAGGAACGAAACCAAGCGGCAGTTAATGCACCGCTTGGTTTTCATTTTTCTTGTTCACCAATCTGTTCCGAATACGCACTTGTTCCTTATGCTATACTGGGAATGTTGCAAGAAGGTCACCAGATTTTTCAAAGGAGCTGATTTAGAATGAGCGCAAACGAAGCGTTGCTTACATTAGAAGGTTGGTATACGTATCATAATTTCCGCACCATCAATTGGGAAAAGTGGAAAGCAGCGTCCGCAGCAGAACGCCAAGAAGCGTTGGACGAGCTGAATGCATTGATCCGCACATGGGAAGCGAATGAGGGCGAGAACCAAGGAAGCACGGCTGTCTACTCCATCCTCGGACACAAAGCAGACCTCGTGTTCATGTTCCTGCGTCCAACCATGCAAGAACTCGATGAGATCAAAACAGCGTTCAACAAAACTCGCTTTGCTGCCTATACAGAAGCTCCTTATTCGTATGTATCCGTAGTAGAGCTGAGCAACTATGTACATAATCCAGGTGAAGATCCAAAAGCGAATCCGCACGTGCGTGACCGCCTCTATCCGATCTTGCCAAAATGGGAGCACATTTGCTTCTATCCAATGAACAAAAAGCGTGATCTGCAAGACAACTGGTACATGCTCTCCATGCAGGAGCGCCAAGAAATGATGCGCTCCCACGGCTTGATCGGCCGATCCTACGCTGGCCGCGTGAAGCAAATCATCGGTGGCTCTGTTGGTTTCGACGATTGGGAGTGGGGCGTTACCCTCTTTGCCAACGATCCGTTGGAATTCAAGCATATCGTTTACGAAATGCGCTTTGATGAAGTAAGCGCACGCTTCGGTGAATTCGGCAACTTCCTCGTAGGAAACGTATTGAACGTAGAAACACTGGCGAAAAAGCTGGAAGTATAAGCAATGCCCCCAAAAGATCTGCTTTGCGAGAAAATCGCATCGGCAGATCTTTTTTTGGACTACATATCCTCTCTTTAATGGTAAAATAAGGTGATATTTTGATAATAGAGAGGAGAGGTTGATCCGTGTTGAGACGTACAACGTCGTGGGGGCTCTCACTCGGCGTGTCATCCACTATTCTGGTGACGACTGTATTCGCTACAGCAAGTGTCGAGGGTCTTGTCCCAGTCGTACATGCAGCCGAGAAAACGCTGTCGCAGGAAGAGGCAATTAAACAAGCCCAGAAGTGGGTGACAATTCCGGAAGACTACAAGCTGAGAGGTGCCAGAATCACAGAGCCGGACGAGGAATACAATGTTACAGGTCGAACATATTGGAATATCTCTTGGGAAAAAGGCAAGGCTGGACGCATTAATGTGACGATTGACGCTGTTTCTGGTGCATTATCCCGATATTCTAACCGTTTGGAGGACGATCAACCAGGAAGCACTAAAAACAAGCTTACGGAAGAGCAGGCAATAGAAGTAGCGACGAAGTTTCTGGAAAAAGTGACAACCGAAGAGGAGCGGGGGCGTTTATCCAAGCCCAATGAATATGCGGACCAGAACGGTTACTATTTCAGAAATCAGGGAGAATTTGTAAATTTTACTCGCATGGTGGGCGAAATCCCGTTTTTGGGAAATGGTATTCAAATAATCGTGGACAGGAATGGGGACGTCGTCAACTTTAACCGGGAGTGGTATGACGGCAAGCTCCCGGAAGCTACGAAAGTGATTGAGACAGCCGAAGCAGAGAAAAAATGGGAGGAGAAAGCAAGCCCGTCCCTTATGTACAAGGATATGGCAGGGATGACGAATAGATATCAGCAGGCACCTGGCTCCTACGAGCTGGTCTACGAGTTCCAGGATGAGGACCCGCAACTGGTCGATGCTACGACTGGAGAAGTCATTAATTTATTTGGAAAAGTAGCAAGTGAGAAAAAAATCAAGCCGTTGGGGAATATGATATCCTCAGAAACGTCAGAAAAGCGGTTGATTACAAAAGAAGAGGCACAAAAAATTGCGGAACAATATGTGAAAAGACTGCCTGGCAACTATCGTTTTGACGGCAGCAGCGGAGGGGGTTCGAGCTCAGGACCAGGTGGAATCTCTGAACGCCATTGGAGTTTTGATTTCTCCCCTCAAAATGGAGGAGGCAAAAAGTCAGAGCAAGTAGAAGTGGATATTAACGATCGGGGAGAATTGGTCGGTTATCAAGTGAATCCAAACGGTCGATTTGAAGAAACTCCCAAAAAGATGGTCATCACTTGGGAACAGGCCGAAGAAAGTGCTACGAAACTTGTAAACACTCTCTTGTCCGACCAGCTGGGAGAAATTTATCAGATAGAACAGGAGCCTTCGAAGGAAACTCTCCAAAGTTATGCGGATAATGGCGAACCATATGAAATTCAATTTGGCATGCTGATCAATGGTATTCCGGTCGAGGATGAAACATTTCGAGTCGAGGTCAATCCGGAGACGGGGATGGCTGAGTCATTGAGCCAAAGGTCACGCTCGGAAGTGAAGCTGCTTTCCAAGCCAACTAACAAGCAAATCGAACGGCAAAGTGCGAAAGAAGTAATCAAGAAGCAGCAGAAGCTTCAGCTTGCCTACCTCCAGCCTGTGCCAGAGTGGATACCGATAAAGCCGTCTGAACCGATTCTCGTCTATCGTTATGTTGGAGATAATGGGGTTGTGAAAGCAGATACCGGAGAATGGTACAGCTTTGTTGAGGCACAAAAAAAGCAATCCCCGACTGATATCGATGAGCATCCGCAACAGGCAGTGCTTGATTTTGCGGTCCGTAAGGGATGGATGACGGTCGCAGACGGCCAGTTAGGACCCGAAAAAGAGGTTACTCGTGGGGAAATGGCCATGATGATGGCGCAGATGGCAGATGAGGGCGAATTCCGATATCTGCGTCCTTACTTCGACAGCGATGAAGAACGGCTTATTCATAACTTTGCTGACGTACCTTCTTCCCATCCAAACTACGCTGCCATTCAAAGAAACGTAGAATACAAATTGATTCCAAAAACAGGAAATAACTTTGAGCCAGATCGGTTGATTACACGCGCCGAAGTAGCGGATATGGTGGCAAGACTGCTCGGTTATGGTGACCTCCTGGAAAAGCCCGAACTATTCAAGTCGCCATATCAGGACGTGCAAAGCAAGCATGTTCCTGCTGTTACCCTCATCTCAGCAAATGGCTTGCTCAAGGGAAAATCAGCAACGAATTTTGATCCGGATGCAACAGTTACGCGTGCACAAGCCGCTGAACTGCTGAAATTGATTTACGACCAGCAGCAAGAGCGGAATTGATTTGCAAGATCGTGAAAAAGCTTGACGTTTAATCAACATCCCAAAAGATCTGTTGTGAGATTTCGCATCGGCGGATCTTTTTTTTTTGGTCTATTTTCTCTCATAAATGGTAAAATGAGGTTGTTTGTAGATGGAGAGGAGAGGTTATTCGTGTTGAGACGTACTATATCGAGGGGACTTTCACTCGGTGTGACATTTTCCATTTTGATGACAACTGTGTTCGCTACAGCAGGGGCCGGAAGTTTGGCACCAGTCATACATGCAGACGAGAAGGCACTTTCGGAGGAAGAGGCAATTGCGCTTGCCAAGAAGCAATTGACGATTCTGGGTGAGTACAAGCTGGCAAGAGTCGAATTTGTCGACGGTATTGAAATGCTATGGGGAAAACCCATATGGTCTAGCAGTTGGAATAAAGAAAATAGTGGGAGTATTGAATTGCGAATAGATGCATTATCAGGGGGAATTTTGAAATATGAACGTCGTGGGGAAGAGCGGGACTTGGACGCAATTCAAAAAAAGCTTCCGGAAGATCAGGCGATCCAAGTGGCAACCGAATTTCTTAAGCAAGTAACGACGGAAGAAGAACGGAGCCGTTTATCCAAGCCGAATGAATATCCTGATCCATATGTTAACTATAACTCTACTAGCAAAGGAACCATTATAAACTTTACCCGTATCGAAAACGAGATTCCTTTTCTGGAAAATGGGTTTCGATTCAGAGTGGGCAGCAATGGGGAAGTGATCAGGTTTGAGCGACATTGGACAGAGGAGGAACTTCCAGATACTTCGAAAGTTATAGATATAAAGAAAGCTGAAAAGAAATGGGATAAAGAGGCGATTCTGTCATCCATGTACAAGGATACTGCTGAAATAGACCAGCCTGTTTATGATTTCAAGAGTGAAGACCCGCAAATTGTCAATGCCATTACAGGGGAAATGCTTGATTCGTACGGACAGACTGTCAATGAAAAGAAGATAAGGCTGTTAGGGAAAACCGTTCCTCCTTCTACCACTGAACAAAAGATCATTACACAAGACGAAGCGTTAAAAATAGCAGAGCAACAGATTAAAAAGCTACCTAGTACTTACCGATGGAATGGTAGAAGCTATGAGTCACGCTCAGTACTTGATAGAAAGAACTGGAATTTTGAGTTTGTTTCGCAACCAAGGGATGGAAGTGAGTCAGATACTGTAAAAATAGGGATTAACAACCGTGGTTATTTCGTCGAATTCAGTATGAATGAAAAAAGCAGGTTCTTAGAAGAGAAAAAGAAAATAGAAAAGAGTATTACTTGGGCACAAGCACAAGAAAGTGCAGAAAAGTTCTTACAAACATTCTACCCTGATCAGTTAGGAATAATTTATGCGGTCGATTACGTTCCGAATGAGAAAAGGATCAAAGAAATCTTGGAAAATGGTGAACCGTATCATATCCAATTTGGCTATATGATCAAAGGCATACCAGAAGAGGATACCATCTTTCACGTCGATATCAACCCTGCGACCGGGGAAGTATGGCAAATGTATAACAACGGACTTCAGGAATATTTACTACCACGTCCCTCTCAAAAAAATATTGGTATCGATCTGAATACGGCGAAAAAAGTCATGAAAGAGAACAAGAAGCTCATGCTCACCTACTTTCAGCCAAAAGTTGATGGAATTTATGGAAGAAAGAAAATGCTTGAACAACCACTCCTCGTCTATCGTTATGTGGGAGAAAAAGGGCTCGTCAAAGCAGATGGCAAGTGGCACAGTTATGCAGAGAAGCACAAACAGGAATAGATGCTTTGAAAATTTACGAACTCTTTCCTTTGGTTCCCCGATACTTTTTGTTAAAGTAAACAGGAAAGCATTTTTGACAGCGGAGGGGAACAAGACTGGGCTTTCTCAAGTTTAAAATTGGTTATCGCACATTAAAAACAGCCATCGGAACGGCTATCTCGATTCTGATCGCCCAGCAACTGGGCTTGATGTATGCTTCTTCGGCTGGGATCATTACGATCTTGTGTATTCAGGTGACGGTCAAGCAATCGTTTCGAACAGCGTGGAATCGGATTCTGGCCAGCTTGTTGGGGCTGGGAATCGGTGTCTGCCTGTTTTCCCTCATGGGCTATACGCCGATTGCCATTCTCCTTTTCATTTTGCTTTTCTTGCCGCTGGCGGTGCGTTTTGGCATTCAGGAAGGCTTCGTCAACAGCATGGTTGTGCTCATGCACCTGTATTCTTCAAAGAGAATCGACGGAATGCTATTGCTGAATGAGGTCGCTTTGCTCGTTATCGGTGTGGGCGTAGCCCTACTGGTCAATCTGTACATGCCGAGTCTCGATAAAGAGCTAAAAGGGATGCAAGTAAAGGTGGAGAAGCTGTTCAGCAAAATCTTGCGGGAGTTCTGCTATTACTTGCGTCACGGAGAAAGTGATTGGGACGGGAAAGAATTAATTGAAACAACAGGTGTCTTGGAAACGGCGATTCGTTTAGCTTCGCGAGATGTTGACAATCGATTGGGCCGCCGAAACGATTCGTACTATGAGTATTTTGTCATGCGGCAAAAGCAGTTCGAGCTATTGGAACGCATGATGCCGATTGTCTCTTCCTTGGATCATCAGGTGACAGAGAGCCATCGGATCGCAGATTTTCTTGCGCGAATCAGCGACTCGGTACATCCGGGCAATACTGCCTACCGCTTTATCGACCAACTGCGTGTGATGCAAGAGGAGATCAAGGCAGCAGAGTTGCCGCGAACGCGAGAGGAATTTGAGACGCGTGCCTCGCTGTTTTATCTCCTTCGAGAAATTGAGAGTTATTTGTTCATCAAGCATGAGCTAGGCAAGAACAGGGACGAAAAGGCACAGGTGGCAAAGAGTTAGACAAAACAGTACGTAACAATGAAAGAGTTGTAGAATACGAAGGAAGGCTGCGAATACTTTTCGCAGTCTTTTTTTGTTTTTCGGTAAAAATCCCGTGAACTTTTCATTAAAATCAAAAAAATACACCGTTGTCCTAGTACGTTTTTCAGCTTACTTGTATACCGTGTACAAGCGGCGAAAAAAAATCAAAAGAATAGGATTAAGGAGATGAGAGTGACCAAATGAAATTAATTGTGAATGAACAAGAGTTGAAAGAGTATTTTCGAGGGCTGCGGAGTCTCGTCTGGGGTAAGGAGCAAACAGACGAAGGACTCGGAAATGACAAGGAAGAAGCCATTCGTAGTTCGCTACGCAAAGAACTGTACGCAGAAGAATTCGCCGCATTTCTGCAAGAAAACCACAGTGATTTGCATAGTGATTCTTTTCGCAAAGTACTGCTGCGCTATTTGCATGAAACCGTTGAGCTGGGAACAGATGCAGGGAGTGTCACAGGGGTCCTGAATGAGGTTGGCTGGGACTATGCTGAAATCATAGAGCCAAGCGGTACACGTGTGCTGATTCGTTTTGCGCAAATTAATTATGTTCATGAGGTGTAAGGAGGAGAAGACAAATGAACTATGTACAGAAATTGAGAACGTTTATAGGTGATAGTGTACAAGTCGTAACCGGGTTGAATGTGATTACCGGTGAGTTGCTCGGCGTGACCAATTCGACATTAACCTTGCTTGCAGCAAGTGAGCCAGGCTATGGCGGTGGCGAAACAGTGGTATTTCAACTCGACCGCATCACGTATGTGCGCGTTCTCTAATGATAGGGCGGCAAGGGAGAAGGGGCCTAGTGCCCCTATCCATTCTAATTCCTGCCATGCATGGGACAGCTCATCTGCCAAAGCTGATTGCCGTATGCAAACAGCTTGCACCTCTGGAGATCATTGTGATTTCGAAAGGGGCCTTGGAACTTGGCTCCGGTATTCGCGTCGTTCTTGCAGAGGGTGTTGAGAATCTGTTCTCATGGCGGACAGAGGCTGCCAAGCATGCAAGAGGGAATGTCCTGCTTTTTCTCGGCGAAGAGCAAATCGAATCGTTGTCTGGATTGCAGCGCTTCTTGTTTCCGATTTTATATGGAAATGCACAGGTCGTTTTGCCCCAGCAGGATATGCGACACAGGAGGATGACAAAACCAAGTCCTATCCACAGTTTTTCCCTGCTGGTAAATAACCTCTTCGGTCGCTCTGACCTGCGTGAAGCTTCCTTGCTGAACACACCTCACGCGATGACCAGAGAGGCACTTTCCAAAATCGGAGTGGAACAGTTGGCACAGCCTGCTCAAGCGCACAAGCGGGCGGTCGAGAGCGGTCTGTCCATTACCACGCAAGCTATTGGAACGGGAACGGAAGAACGGATGTTTTTGCCACAGCTTCATGGTTCGTTGCTCAAAGAGCTCTCTTTGTATGAAAAGCTGGTGATTGCCGAACAGCTTGATCTCGTCTCGCGTCTTCCTTTTCGCGGCGGGCTGTCCGATGGAGGCAGGCGAAGAGATATAGCAGAGAATGTGAGCGGTAAAAACAGTGGTATGCCTGTTACGCAGGTAGGGAAATGGCCTTTGCGACAAACAACTCTTTACAGCGGCAAAACGGTATCCGTGATCATTCCAGCCCTCAACGAGGCAGCGACGATCCAGCAAGTGATCCGTGAAGTTCTTCGGCTGGAGCCAGTTGAAATTATCGTGGTCGTCAATGGCTCGAGTGATCAAACAGCGCAGCTTGCCCGTGAATGCGGCGCGACGACCGTAGAGTTCCCATATGCATTAGGCGTAGACACAGGACGGGCAATTGGGGCAAGCCTGTCGAAAGGCGACATCCTGCTGTTTGTCGATGCAGATGTTGTCATGACCGCGCATGATCTGTACCCATTTGTTCTCGCGTGCGAGTGCGGCGTGGATGTTGCCCTGAATGATGTTGCTGTATTTTTGAATCAGCCTTTCGCAGACAACGTTTTTGTGGCTTGTCGCCAAGCTCTCAACTTGTCGTTGAATCGTAAGGATTTGGGGATCGGGTCTATGGTGACCGTCCCCTTTGCCTTACGCAGGGAAGCGGTTGCTCCGCTCGGGTGGCCCATATTGCTCTGCCCGCCAAAAGCGCAAGCAGCATACGCACAGGCAGGTGTAAGGATGGAATTGGTTCATCAAGTGAACAGCTTCACCTCCAACCGATTCCGACCTGAAAAACACTTCGCCAGCTCCGGAATGCCCCCTGCCGTCGAGCAGATTGCGGGTGACCATGTGGAAGCCTTGCAGTTTCTGGCGAAAGGAAGGTAGCGGGGATGCCATATGAAAACAAAAAGGCTGGAAGGAGGAATTGAAATTGGCAAGAGAGCGAATAGAAGGTCTGGTAAGTGTCGTCATTACCAATTTCAACAGGGCTGCTTATATACGTGAATGCTTGGACAGCATCCTCCAGCAAACCTATGAAAATTGGGAGATTATCCTGATCGATGATGCATCGACAGATCATTCCGTAGAAGTGGCCAGAGAGTGGCTTGAAGAGAGTAAAAGGTTTTTTCCAGGGGAGAATCAGGTGCTGATTCATGAGCTCCCTCGCAATATTGG
Source organism: Brevibacillus sp. AG162 (assembly GCF_006715575.1). NCBI lineage: Bacteria > Bacillati > Bacillota > Bacilli > Caryophanales > Paenibacillaceae > Brevibacillus > Brevibacillus sp. AG162. The sequence goes on along the minus strand of NZ_VFNO01000005.1, from coordinate 481,680 downwards.
CTTTGCGGGTGCCATCAACGTCGGGCATTACCTGAGCAGAGGCGAGTTCATCGCGATTCAGGACTCGGATGATTTCTCCCATATCCTGCGTCTTTCGCGGCAGGTTGAATACTTGAAAAATCATCCCCAGATCGATTTGGTCGGTACGAATTACTATGCGTTTTCATCCGATAATCCGGAAAAAAAGCAGCTCGCTGGATGGATCAAGTACGACGATGACATTCGCAAAGTATACGGAAACGGGGGACACTGCGTCTGTCATGGAACCTGCATGTTTCGAGGACGATTGTTTGACCAGATTGGTGGCCCGACACGCCGGATTGAGGGTGCGGAAGACTACGAATTTATCGCCAAAGCTTTGAATGCGAGAGCAGGCGTGAACAATATAGCAGAAGCATTGTATTATTACCGTACCCACGCTGAGCAGCGTTCGGCCCACTATTATCGGAAGAAGGGAGGGTAAAAAGTTGACTAGCAGTAATGATCGGATATTGATGGTGCTGGACAGTTTGAGGACAGGCGGAACGGAGACGCATGTTCTTAGCATGGGTAAAGCATTGAGGAAAAAAGGCGTCCAACTGTTTTATGCAGGTGGGAATGGCCCCCTCTATCAAGAATTTGTTGATGCAGGCTTTTTGGTTGAACCGATAGAATCCGCACGTGAACCGCTCTCGGCACGCAGACAGCATCTGATCGAGTGTTACCGTGCATGTATGAAGAAGCATCGTATTACCATCGTCCATGTGCATCAGACTCCTTCAGGCTTTCTTGCCGCTACGGCAGCCAATGAGCTCGGCATTCCTGTCGTGTTCACCTTGCATGGAACGTACTACCCAAAGGATGAGGCGATAAAAGTAGCCCAGCTCTGCTCCGCAGTGATCAGTGTGAGCAAACCTGTCCAACTATTCTGGCAAAAACGAGGGGTAAAAAGCACACTCATTTCCAATGGGGTTGATGTGGAAGAGTTCCAGTCTGGCTTTGCAAGTAGGGCTGATGTACCGTCATTGCCGCCTGACGCTATGGTGGTTACGTACGTGAGCCGGCTGGCTTGGCAAAAAGCATCGGTGTGCAACATGGTATTGCGAGCAACCAAAACGCTGCGGAGTGACATCCCCAACCTGCATATCGTGGTGGTGGGGTCGGGTGCCCAGGCCATTCATGTTCATGAGCTGGCAAAAGCGCTGAATAAAGCCGCAGGGAAGCCCTATATTCACATTGTGGGGGAGCAAACCGATGTCCGGCCGTATTACGAAATCAGTGATTTGGTGATCGGAACAGGCAGGGTCGCACTCGAAGCGATGGCGTGCGGAAAGCCTGTGCTTGCAATCGGGAATCATGGCTACGTCGGTTTGGTCGAACCTTCCTCTTACGATTTGGCTTGGGACTGTTACTTCGGTGACCACTCCTCTGTGCAGAAGCCGTCTCCTCCGTTGATCGACAGTGCTTTGCGTCAAGCATGCCGCGACCGGAGTCAATTGAAGGAAATAGGAGGTCAAGGAAGAACGTGGGTCCAAAACCATTTTCATATCACGCAAAAATGTGCCTCCTTGCTCACTATTTATGCACAAATAAAGAGTGGAGGGGGGACGACAAGTATGAAAAAAATATTGTACGTTGGCTGGCTAGGCTTCAACAATTTGGGTGACGAGCTGATGTGGCATGCCTTTTACAATTTGTCATGCAAATACCTCGACCCTACACAATACAAGGTAATACCTTCTCTGCCCGGGGTTGATCTGAAGGATTTAAGTGCGTACGATACCGTCGTTTTGGGGGGAGGATCGCTTCTCATTCCGGGGTATGTGGATGTAGCTTATCGTGCTGTTGAACAGAAAAAAAATCTATGGGTCTGGGGAAGCGGATTTGACTCGCAAGATCAAGTCAATCTGGATTCTTCCGGCAGGTTGACGAACAAGCTGATAACTGGCCAAGATAAAATGAGCCACATGCTGCAAAAAATCGCCGAGCACGCCACGTTTTTTGGTGTACGCGGACCAATTACACTTCAATACCTTCAGCAAGCGGGAGTGGGAGAAAGGGCAGCGATTAGCGGAGACCCGGGGATGCTGCTTCTCCCAGCATCATTGCCAACAGTGGTAGACAAAAGCAAGCGATTCACGATTGGCATCAACTGGGGTACGTCCTATAACCGGATTTATGGGAAAAACGAGCTCGCAGTAGAGGATGCGCTGGCGCATGCAGCCAAGAGGCTGATCGAGGCAGGCTACGATATCCACTTGCTTACCATGTGGGGACCGGATCGGGAAGCCATTAAAAGACTGTACAAAAAAATCGACGATCCAGCGCATACGATCCTGGATCTGGAGCTGCACGATCATACGCGAATGCTGCAGCTGATGAAAGGCTTTCAGGCGACGATCAATTTTAAGCTGCATGCCAATGTGCTGAGTGCTGCTGCCGGTGTTCCCTTCGTTTGTTTGGCGTATCGCATCAAGGGCATCGACTTTGCTTATTCACTGGATTTGCCGGAGCTCCTCGTCCCAACAGATGAGCCACAATTAGGCGAACGAATTGTTTCTTGCACGTGGGAGGCAATCGCGCGCAGGGAGCAGATCGCAGCAAAATTAGCGGCGAGTCAGAAAAAAATGATCGAGAATTTGGAGCTGCCATTCATCCAAGACTTGCTGTAAGGCCATTTGTACAATGAAAAAGAAGAAAACGAGGGGACCTGCGGATTCGCTACAGGTCCCCTCATTCGTGTTGTGGCGAAAATCAGTACTCACCGTGCTCCCGCAGGCTGGCTACGGGAACGCTCATCTCCTGATCAGGCTGGTCGAGCGGGTAAATCCTCGCCATGTCGTTGTCATCATCGATGTGCTGGATGTATACGGGTATTCCGTCGCAGGTGACGTTCGCCATCACGGGCGAAGCTGCGATTTCTTTCGCGCGCTGTTTATTCACGTTGACTCCTCCTGTCATTCGTAACAGCTATAATATGTACGTCAGTCCAGCATGGTATACTTTTAACGCCTGTTGACATTCCCTAAAATATGTAATAAATTGAAGAGGAAATTACTACGAAATCGTACTAAAAGGAGTCAGCGGTATGCAGCAACTATATGACCTCTTTCTGAAAACCGGTTTGCGTCCGTTCGCCTTTATGTCCGATACGATGCAGCTTGAAGAAAAACTGACTCGCTCTGATTTGTCGACACTCCTCATATTGCTGTTCCGTGGAGATTTAACCATGTCAGAGCTGGCGCAAGAGATGGGGGCGCCGCTTAGTTCAATGACCAGCATCGCAAAACGGCTTGAACGCAAAGGATACATCGCGAGGGCGACCTCTGTAGAGGATCAACGGGTGAAGCTCGTCACTCTGACACAACCAGGCAAACAGCTCGCAAAAGAATCCGAGCAAATGATGCTAACGATGCTGGGCAGGCTTCAGGAGGCGTTTACTCCGGAAGAAATGGAGCAATTCACCACCCTTTTACTCAAAGCTGCCAAGGTATTTCAGGAAGGAGGACCTGTCAAGCCTCGTGAATCAAAGGTTCGTTCCATCAAGATCAACATTGAGGAATAGTCCGTTCGAGCCTGCTTCTTTTTTTGTCTAATTACTACGAAATCGTATTAAATGGATCATGAAGGAGAGAGTCGAGATGAGAATCATCATTTACACCGGCAAAGGTGGAGTTGGGAAGACGAGTGTTGCAGCGGCAACGGCTGTTAAGCTGGCAAAGCAGGGAAAAAGGACGCTCGTACTCAGCACAGATGCCGCACACAGTTTGGCAGATTCATTAGGGACCATGATCGGACCAGACCCCGTACCAATCAGCGAAAATTTATGGGGCCAGGAAGTAAACAGCTTGCGGGAAACCGAGCGCAACTGGGGGGCAGTTCAGGGATGGCTGACCACATTGCTCGACAAAGCACAGCTGATTGATATTACAACAGAGGAAATGCTCGTTTTTCCTGGCATGGAGGAATTATTCAGTTTGCTGCAGATCAAGGAACACGCCGTAAGCGGGCAATTCGACGTCCTGGTAGTCGATTGTGCCCCAACCGGAGAAACATTGCGGCTGCTCAGTTATCCAAACGTATTGAATTGGTGGCTGGAGAAAATTTTTCCGACCGAGCGCAAGCTGATCAAACTCGTTCGCCCAGTAGCCAAGATCGTCAACAAAGTGGAGCTTCCATCCGATGATGTGCTAGACAGCGTAGAGCACCTCGCTCGAGGGCTGGAGGAAATGCAACGAATTGTTCTGGACCCGGAGATCACATCAGTGAGGATCGTAGTAAACCCGGAAAAAATGGTGCTTGCGGAAGCAAAGCGCTCGTTCACGTACCTGAATCTGTTCGGGTTCAATACGGACGCCATCGTCGTGAATCGGGTGCTTCCGGATGAAGCGGGAGAGGGATTTTTTGCCCACTGGCGAGAGCTGCAACGGAAGTATGAGAACGAAATCGTGGAAAACTTTCAGCCGCTCCCGATTTTGAAAGCACCGATGATGCCAAAAGAAGTGATTGGGCTTCCCGTTCTAGAAGAATTGGCTGATATCGTTTTTGGAACAGAAGACCCATCCGCCAAGCTTTATCAGGGCAGAACGGAACTGATTCGAGAAGTGGACGGCGAGCTGCATTTGGAGCTGATGATTCCTTTTGTGGATAAAGCAACGCTGGATTTAACGCAAACAGGAGATGAATTGACCGTAAATGCAGGTGACTACAAGCGAAAAGTCATCTTGCCACGAGTTTTAATGGGACGACAGGTAACGGGAGCGAAATATGCGGAGGATCGGCTGATCATTCGTTTTAGCGCAAGGGAAGGGGCTGCTCAGCATTGAGAGATATTGGATTGAATCGGGTGCTGACGATTCTCGGGAACATGGAACAGCACGGAACCGAGCGCCATATGAAAAATGCCTGCAAAGAATGGCTGCTCGCATCGCGGTCAGTGATCGACAGCATGATTGATGCGTTACAGGATGAACAAGACCGCCCGAGAGCTCATAAGATCAACATTTCCAAGGAATAGGCCAACTTGAGAGGAGAGAATTGACATGATAAGTGGGATCAAGCGCCAAATGGGTTTCACTCTCATCATTACAGGACTGCTGCATACGGTTGTCGGTCTGTTTTTATATGCGGAGCCTCTTCAGCAGATCGTCGCAAACGGTTTTTGGAATGCGGTAGGGCGAGAGGAAGTTGCTGCTTTCTGGTTTATGATGTTTGGCTTTTTGTTGATGTTGCTCGGATATATGGCGGATTGGCTAATGAAAAAGAAGGGAATGGAGACGCCAGCTGCCTTTGGGTGGACGATACTCGGGATATGCGTGGTCGGGGCGATTGCCATGCCTGCATCGGGCTTCTGGCTCGGCATACCACAGGCTGGCATCCTGCTTCGCAAGTGATGTAAGAAATTTGCGGATAGGTAGATGGTTCAGATAAAATGAATGTAACCATTTTCCATATGGTTCAATATCCGAGGTGATCTTCCATGAACTTCTTAGATGCAAATAACCAATGGACCCCAGAATTTTTGGAACACATCCAAAAATCCGCAAAGTCATCCATCAAGCTCACGCTGACGAAAGAAGCGGCTACCTTAACGGATAGCAAGGTGGGCGGAAAGCCTTGGCTGCCGCCAGAAATTCCACACCCACAGGATGAAGAAGGGAACGACTGCTTGTTTCTCGCACAAATCAACTGGGCGCAAATGCCGCAGCTCGATGGCTACCCCGCTAGTGGATTGACCAGTTTTTTTGTCAAGGAGGATGATACATTCGGATTGATGGACCAATCCTTTCGAGTGCTTCATTTTGAAGAGGTCATGGACACACAGGAAATCGACCCCTTTCAACCAGAGGACCCCGACGTGTACAGTCCGGTTTTGGGCGGACCATACAAGCTGACAGGAAAACGAGAGTCACAGTACGTCCCTCATCGAGATCCACAGGCGGTGAATTTTCAACTTCCTACTGATGAGGATCAAGTGGCCTATTCGAAATATTGGGACCTCGCCGATGCAAGCGGATCACGGATCGGTGGATATCCTTACTTTACCCAAGCGTATGTAAATCAGGATGGGTGGGAGCTGCTCCTTCAGCTGGATATGGAGGGCGACAACTACGATTACTATGTGTCGTGGGGAGATAGCGGAGTGGGCAACTTCTTCATTCGCAGGGAGGATCTGCTTCGTCTGGATTTTTCAAAGGTTTTTTATACTTGGGATTGTTTATAAAAGAAAGACGGGGATAACATGATGGAGCGTATACATGACGTCCAAACCTTAATTAAAGAATCGCAAAAGAGCAGAGTGAAATACTTGTTCTTTTGGGGACATACACAGAAGGAGCCAGGCACTATCGATAAATCCTGCTTCAGCCAATGGTATCCGGCCGCTTTTGTAGAGGATGGCATCACGTACCTGACCGCAGAGCATTACATGATGGCGAAAAAGGCAGAACTGTTCGACGATCTTGCCATCCGTGATGAAATACTCAGGAAAAGCCATCCAAAACAAGCGAAGGATTTGGGACGAAAGGTTCATGATTTTGACGAGGCGGTGTGGAATGCGAACAAGACGGCGATCGTTCGCCAGGCAAACCTATTAAAATTCAGCCAGCATGCCGATTTGAAAGCATACCTCTTGGACACAGGTGACCGCATTATTGTCGAAGCGAGTCCGTATGATCGGATTTGGGGAATCGGAATGGCCCAAGATCATCCACATGCGGAACAGCCCGAAAAGTGGCGGGGAGAAAATTTGTTCGGTTTTGCATTGATGGCAGTCAGGGAGCAGCTGCGTTCGTGATCCGGATTGCCAAAATCGGAGAAGAACCCGTCGAGCAGGTTCCCTATCTAGCAGCGGGCACGAATGGCAAAGGTGTTGTTCCGAACAGGCTGCCCATCTTTTTTGGGGAAATGGAGAATATTCCTGATGCTTATGATGCGATGATCATTACTTCCGATCTGCAAGGGGTGATAGAGTCTGTGCACGGGCAGCAGGTACTGCTTGGCGAAGCGTTGCCAGAGATGGTTTCACTGTTACTCCAAATCGAAAAGCCATCTATTCGACGGGAACGCGTTCTGGTCTTGCTATGCGGAGACTTGTATGCCGACCCATGGAAACGAGGAAGCAGCGGTGATCCCTCACCCGTATGGCAGGCTTTTCGACGCGAGTTTGGAACTGTGGTCGGGGTTGTTGGCAATCACGATTTGTTTGACTCGGGTTCAATCGTACAGCTTCAAGGAATGACAGGTATCACCATCATCAATGATCCTGAAATGGTGCAAGTCTGTCAGCTCCGTATTGCGGGCTTGGGCGGAATCGTCGGACGTGCGGATAAACCGAATCGCAGGGAAAGGAAGGAGTTCCTGAAAGGATTGCGGGAGCTGCTTCAGAAGCAGCCTGACATTTTGTTGCTCCATCAAGGACCGGATGAGCCTTCATTGGACCTGCAAGGCTTGTCTGAAATTCGTGAATGCTTGCAGCAGCATCCTCCCGTACTCGTCTGCTGTGGGCATGTACACTGGGAGCGGTCTTGGATCGAGCTTGCCCAAGGGACACAAGTGTTGAACGCGGATGGGAAGCTATTTGTTTTTACACGAAAAAGTGGTTGAGCAGACGTTGCGCTGCTAACCACTTTTTTTCTATCTACTGAACGGAAAACGCACGTTTCACCTGATCAAGCGACATGACCATTTACTCATACAGCTTGCCCTCCAGCGGCTGTTGGCGAGGGGGACGCTTCGTCGTCGATGAGAACTCCTCTACGATGTAATTTCCTGTCCAAGAGGGAGGAATGGTAAAGGTAAATGTCTCGATGATCGGGATCGGCACCGTGAACTGATTGTTTATGGTTCGACCTTTGATCTCATCGGTTGTCGGTCTTTTGACTTCCGGATCAGGGTCAGATGGAGTTGTTTGCTGTCGCGGTGGTGCCGCTTGTGGACCTGGGAGCGAACAGGCGGAGAGCAGAAAAATGATGATGAGTCCTACATAGAAGTACGTTGCTACTTTCATCACGGTCCTCCTTGATGTATAAAACACTCCCGTATATTCATTCCACGCAAGGAGGAAAACTATTCCATAGTCCTATCGTGAATATTTATTCAATAAAACATATTTTTCTTGAATATCAGAAAATATATAATTATAATTTAAATCAGAAAACATTTCCGGTATTCGGAAAAACTAATACGCAATTCATCCGGGAGATAAATGGGGGATAGCAGGATGATTGAGGTTAAGCAGCTTGTCAAATCTTTTGGCCCGTTAACCGTGTTGAAGGGCGTTACGCTCACGGTGGAAGAAAAGGAAGTTGTCGTCTTGCTTGGAGCCAGTGGTTCAGGCAAAAGTACTTTGCTTCGATGTTTGAATTTTCTGGAATTTTATGACAGCGGAGAGATTCGAATCGGCGGTCAGCAGATTGATCCACACAAGACGAATCTGAATCAGTTCCGCGCCGAAGTCGGCATGGTTTTTCAGCACTTCAATCTATTTCCGCACAAGACCGTTTTGGAAAACTTGATCGAGGCCCCTGTTCACGTCAAAGGGATGAATGCAGCAGAAGCCAAACAATTGGCGTACGAGCTCCTGAAAAAAGTGAATATGCAGGATAAGGCCGATGTCTACCCGGACATGCTCTCCGGTGGACAAAAGCAGCGGGTTGCCATCGCCCGGGCGCTTGCAATGAAACCGAAAATCATGCTATTTGATGAGCCTACCTCTGCACTCGATCCCGAGCTCGTCGGTGAAGTGCTACAGGTCATGAAGCAGCTCGCCAAAGAAGGAATGACGATGATTGTCGTGACACATGAAATGGGGTTCGCTCGTGAAGTAGCAGATCGGGCGGTGTTCATGCACGATGGGCAAATCCTGGAGCAAGGACCACCGAGTGAATTCTTTGAAAACCCGCAGCATGAGCGCACCAAGCAGTTTTTAGGCAGCATCCGCTAAACCATTCACTATATAAAGAGAATAAAACAGGGGGAATCACCAATGAAAAAACGTGCAAAATGGTCCGGAATTTTGTTGTCCACTGTTCTAGTAGGCTCGTTGTTGCTCTCTGCTTGTGGATCACAGGAAAGTGCACCGGCAGCAGGTGGACAAGCTTCTGGGGATGGTGGAAAGAAAGATTTTACGTACGCGATGAGTGGCGTGTACAAGCCGTTTAGCTTCAAGGAAAACGGACAACTGACTGGCTTTGATGTAGAGATCGGACAAGCGCTGGCAGAAAAAATGGGCATGAACGCAGTACCGATCACCAACCCATTCGAAACAATCATCCCCGGTCTGGACGCGAAAAAATACGACGCTGTCATCGGGAGCTTGACTGTCACACCTGAACGTCAAAAAGCGGTTTTGTTCACCAATCCCTATTACCGATCCGGTTCGCAAATTTTCGTGCAAGAGGGCAATACAACGATCAAGAGCAAAGAGGATTTGAAGGGCAAAAAGATCGGCGTCGTGAAAGCATCCAACTACTTGGATTGGGCGAAAAAGCTGACCGATGAAGACAAAATCACGCAGTATGATAGCGATATCACCGCTTTGCTCGACCTGCCGACAGGACGACTCGATGCAGTGATTACGGATCAGGTAGTAGGCTTGCGGTTCATTAAAGAAGGCGGCGGAAAAGTGATTGATGTAGGCGAACCGCTCAGCTTTGACGAGCAAGCAATCGCTGTGCGCTTGGGTGACCAGGAGGCTGTTGATCGGATCAACAAGGCGCTGGACGAGATTGTCAAGGACGGCACGTATGAGAAGATCAGCCAAAAATGGTTTGGTCGCAATATCCTGCAAAAACAGTGAGTGGGCAACGGGGTGTCCGTGATGGACGCCCCACTTTTAACGCTTCATGTGAGGAGGATTGAACGTGATTGTTGATATTTTTCTATCCAGTTATCCCCTTTTTCTAAAAGCGACATGGCTCACGGTTCAATTGACCGCAGTTGCTCTGATGCTCGGTTGTGTGGTAGGTCTTGTCATTGCCTTTTTCCGGATATCCGATTCCAAAGTATTGAACTACATCGCACACGTGTACATTACCGTCATTCGCGGAACGCCATTGATCGTACAAATTTGTATTCTGTACTTCGGCTTGGCGAATATGGTCACGCTGTCACAGTTTTGGGCAGGGGCCATCGCGCTGGCCGTTCATAACGGCGCGTATATTGCAGAAATCTTCCGAGGCGCCATCCAGTCAATCGATCGCGGGCAGATGGAGGCTTCCCGATCACTCGGTATGTCGTATCCGTTGGCGATGCGCAGAATTATTTTGCCGCAGGCGTTCCGCCGGGCAATCCCATCGCTTGGCAATCAGTTTATTATCGGGTTGAAGGATTCGTCGCTGGTCGCCTACGTAGGGATGCAGGATTTATGGGGAACGGGTCTCGGTGAAGCAGCTTCCAATTACAAGCAGCTGGAGACGTACATGGTCGTAGGTTTGTACTATCTCGTGCTGATCATGATCTTCTCGTATTTCGTGAACAAGCTGGAAGCAAGGCTAGCCAGAGGAAAAGCCCCCAATAAACAAACGAAAGATAACACGAGTGTTGCAGCGTAACTTTTTGTCATGGAGGACGAAAGAAGGATGGTTCAATCAGTCGAACGGGCGATGAAAATTATTCGGGTACTGATTTCAGACGAAAAACATGCTTGGCCGATTTCGGAGCTGGCGAGCGCAACGGGTCTACCAATCAGTACGCTCCACCGTTTTCTCGAATCCATGATCCAGTTCGGATTGGTTGAGCAAGACCCAGTCACCAAGCATTACAAGCCGGGATATACATGGATGGAAATCGGTTTTATCCTGCATGAAAAGCTAAACCTGCGAGCTGTGGCGCGACCTTTCATGGAGGAGCTGGCGAACGAAGTCGAGGAGAGCATTTTCCTTAACGTCTTGGCTGGTGCGGATTCGATGCCGATCGAAAAAGTAGAAAGTCCACTGAAAATACGCATAGACGAGAACCTGGGGGAGCGGATTCCTCTCACAATCGGCGCCCCTAGCAAAATCATTCTCGCGTATTTGAAGCAGGATGCGATTACGAAAGTCGTTTCCGCCCAGCTTGCGCGAGACAAGCAGCCGTCATTTTTGGAGCAGCTGAGTGAAGCCAAGAAAAGTGGCTATGCGATCAGCTACGAGGAGAAGACGGAAGGCACCATGGCAGTCGCCGCTCCGATCATCGGCTACGGAAATCAACTTGTCGGAGCGCTCTCGATCAATGCCCCGTGCTTTCGGGTGACAGAGAATCGATTGCCCCTACTCATCGAAAAAGTAAAGCGCCAAGCCGCGACGATTTCGGCAAGAATCGGCGGAGCATAAGCAAACTCTCCATTCCAGCATCTGTTGGTGGAGGGTTTGCTTTTTTTAATATTAACCATTGGATCTTTCAATTTTTTCGCCCTGAAAAACTGTGTTAGTGTGAAAGAAACAGTGGGGAGGGAAGATAGACATGTTTCCATTTCGCGTCATTAATCAGGAAACCACGGAAGATGTGCTGGATATGGCCAGCGTGATTGAAGTGGTTGAGCAAGCCTATCAAATGAAATCGAGTCAGCAGGCGACGTTGTTTCCGCTCATTTTTCATGAGTTCGTAGAGGGTAGAGCCGACATGGATATCAAATCTGGGCATTTGCCGCAAGCCGATATATTTGGACTCAAGCTCGTCTCGTGGTTCGGTGACAATGAGAAGAAAGGTCTGCCACAGTTAGTCGGAACTGTGATGGTCTTGGACAGCCAAACCGGCGTACCACAGGGAATTTTGAGTGGAGAGCACATTACTTGCATGCGTACGGGAGCCGCAGGCGGAATCGGCGCTAAATATTTGGCTCGCCCTGAATCAGAGAACCTGCTGATTGTAGGGACGGGGCATCAGGCTCCTTTTCAAATCATGGCGACCTTGATGACGATGAAGCAGATCAAGCGGGTGTACATTTGCAATCCGCGGTCCGCAGAAAAGGCGCAAAGCTTTGCCGCCCAAATCAAGGTTAAGTTGATAACCAAATTCGTCTCCAAGTATGCGGGAGAAGAGTACGAGCGGTATGCCAGCCGTTGTGACGTGGAGTTTATCGCGGTGGACAATCTCGAAGTAGCAACAAGGCAAGCAGACATCATCATCACGGCAACCCCTTCACGCGAACCGATGATCCAAGAGGAGTGGGTGAAGCCGGGGACGCATATCACCTGCATCGGGGCAGATATGGAAGGAAAACAGGAAATCGATGAACGGCTTTTTGCAAAAGCGCGCGTCTTTGTGGATGATATCGGGCAGGCAGTACGCGTGGGAGAGACGAAGGTCGCTGTAAAAAAAGGGCTGATAGCAGAGAGCGATATTGAAGCGGAGATCGGCAATGTGATCCTCGGACTTGCAGGTGGAAGACAGAGCACAGAAGAGATTACGATTTTTGATAGTACGGGTATCGCGATCCAGGATTTGCTGACGGCTAACCACATTTTGAAAGAAGCCGATAAGCGCGGCGTAGGTACGATTGTCGATCTGTAGGAAAGAAAAACTAGAACAAAGGAGAGGAACGACCCATGAGAATTGCACCTTTTAAAGTAGAAGAATGGATGAATGCCTACGAGATGGAGGCTGTTTACAATATTGCCGAAACATGCGTCGATTCGCTGACGGTAGAAGAGTTGATTCGCCTTTCCGATGAGCCGGAAGACTTTTTCCGCGAGATGGCCCAAAAGAAGCTGACGTACGGTCATATCGAGGGTTCGCCGGAATTCCGCAGCCTTGTCGCGAGTATGTATCAAACGATGAAGCCGGAAAACATTTTGGCGATGAACGGGGCGATCGGAGCAAATTTTCTCACCTTGTTCTCGCTCGTCGCGCCTGGAGACGAAGTGATTGCCGTTCATCCGACGTATCAGCAAATTTATTCGGTACCGGAGTCGTTCGGAGCGCAGGTCAAGCTGCTCAGACTTTTGCCGGAAAATGATTTTCTGCCTGATCTGGATGAGCTGCGCTCGCTCGTTACAGACAAGACTAAGCTGATCTGTATCAACAATCCGAACAATCCATCTGGAGCTTTGATGGGTGAAGGAATGCTGCGAGAAATCGTAGAGATTGCCCGCTCTGTTGATGCCTACCTGCTGTGTGACGAGGTGTATCGAAATTTGCACCAAGAACCGGAGGTGGTGGTACCATCTATCGTCGACTTGTACGAAAAAGGGATTGCGACAAGCAGCATGTCCAAAGTGTTTTCATTGGCGGGCTTGCGTCTGGGATGGATTGCAGCGCCTCAGGATGTGATCAAAAGCTGCTTCCAGCACCGCGATTACACCACTATCAGCTGCGGAATGCTGGATGACATGCTGGCTGTCCATGCACTGAAAAACCGCGACAAGATTATGGAGCGCAACCTGAAGATCGTGCGGGACAATCTGGAGATTCTCGATGAGTGGGTGGCGAAGGAGCCGTTGGTCTCTTACGTCAAGCCGCAGGCAGGAACAACCGCGATGCTTAAGTACGAGCTGGATATCCCGTCGGAAGCGTTTTGTATCGACTTGTTTAAAACAACGGGGGCGTTTTTGACACCTGGCAGCTGCTTTGACATGGAAGGGTGGGTACGAATCGGGTACGCCTGCGCGACAGACGTGCTTCAAGCTGGTCTGGCAAAAGTATCGGAGTTTTTGGAGTCACGCAAATAACGAATGAAGCAGGGGAGGGAGACTCTCTTCAATGAGAGCGGAGGGAGACTCCCCCTAGGCTTTTGGCATTTCTGATCACGATACCGAACTGGGGGGATATCATGAGTCAGCCTAATGTAGATTGGCAGCCGAAAAAACAGAAGAAGCTGTGGGAAGTCAATGTGTTTGCGTTACTTTTTGCCGTGATTGCGATCGCAGTCATCCTGACGTATATCTTGCCTGCCGGAGAATACGGACGGGTCGAGGTAAACGGTAGAAGCGTCATTGATCCGGGGTCGTTTCAGTGGATCGAATCCTCTCCAGTCAAGCCGCTCGGGCTGGTCAACAGCGTGCATACCGGTTTGGTGGAAGCCTCAGGCATTATCTTTTTTGTATTGATAATTGGCGGAACATTCGGTATTTTAACGGCAACTGGCGCGATTGAAGCGCTCATAGTCACACTATCGCGTCTACTCAGGAATCAAGAGAAGTGGCTGATTCCCATCATGATGCTGTTTTTTGCGGCAGGTGGCTCGCTCATGGGTATGGCCGAAGAAACATTGCCCTACATCGCAATCATGATTCCGCTGGCGATTGCTCTTGGTTTTGATGCAATGACTGGCGCTGCCATTGTGCTGGTAGGAGCGTCGGTCGGATTTACATCTGCACTAATGAATCCGTTTACAGTAGGGGTTGCCCAAGGCATCGCCGAGCTTCCCACTTTTTCGGGAATGGGTTATCGAATTGCTGTTTTTGTCGTGATGTACTTCGTATCGACTGCATTCGTCCTGCGGTATGCGTCGAAAGTCAAAAAAGACCGTTCGCAGGGCTTCTTCGGATTGTTCGAAGGGAAAAACACGGCTGAGCTTTTGCGTGAAGACATGAAGTTGACGGCCAGACATAAAGGAATTTTGGCTTGCTTTGTTCTCAACTTTGTCGTGTTGGTCTTTGGTGTCATTCAATATGGCTGGTATCTAACCGAGCTATCCGGAATCTTTCTGCTGCTGGGAATCATCATCGCAATCGTGGGAAGACTCGGCATCAACGAAATGGTAGACAACTTCATGAAAGGTGCTGCTGGCCTGATAGCCGGGGCCTTGGTCATTGGAGTTGCACGGGCGGTTGTTGTAGTGCTTAATGACGGCCATATTCTCGATACGATTCTTTACTATTCGGCTGACCTCTTGAATCAATTGCCTGGTGCTCTTACAGCGTTTGGCATGCTCGTCCTCCAAACCGTGATCAGCTTTATTGTTCCGTCCGGAAGTGGAATGGCTGCATTGACCATGCCAATCATGGCGCCTTTGGCAGAATTAGTTGGCGTCACGCGTCAAACCGCGGTTCTTGCCTATCAGTTCGGGGATGGCATATCCAATATCTTCATTCCGACCTCCGGCTATTTCATGGCTGGTTTGGCTTTGGCTGGCATCCCGTGGTTGCGCTGGATGAAATGGATTATGCCGCTGATTCTGATGCAGTACGGGATTGCGACAGTCGCAGTCGTCGTCGCGCATCTGATTGGTTATGGACCATATTGACGGGAGGAGATTATGAATGGCACTTTGCACACCAACGCTTGCCCAATGGGCCATCAGTAAAAGGCGATACTTGCATCAATACCCAGAGCTGTCTGGTCAGGAGTATCAGACGGCGGCCTATGTTCGGAAGTATTTGCAGGAATGGAAAATGGAACTGCTCCCATGTGAGCCGCCGAATGTGGTCGGCATTTTGCGGGGGACGGATGGCAAGAAAACCATTGCGTTACGGGCGGATATGGATGCACTACCGATCGTTGAAGAGGGAGAGAAGCCTTATCTCTCGAAAAATGAAGGTGTCGCTCATGTATGCGGTCACGATGGACATACGGCCATTTTGCTAGCAGCAGCCAAATGGCTCTCGGAAAACCGCGCAGACGTAGCACCAAATGTGCTTTTTCTATTTCAATCCTCAGAAGAAATGCTTCCTAGTGGAGCGCAAGCTATCGTCCGTCAAGGTGTGATTGATGATGTGGACGCTGTCTTTGGGCTGCATCTCTGGCAGCCTCTTGAGAAAGGAAAGATCGGAATCAGTACAGGCGCGATGATGGCGTCTGCTGATGACCTGCGCATCGTCATAACCGGACGTGGAGGACACGGCTCGATGCCGCACGAAACCGTCGATCCGATCTATGTGGCAAGTCAGGTGATTAACGCGATCCAAGCAATCGTGGGTCGCTGCGTCAACCCAATCGAACCTGCGGTCATTTCCATCTGTCGGATGGAAGCTGGCTCGACCTATAACATCATTCCGAATCAGGCTGTTTTATACGGAACACTGCGGGCACAGTCGGAAAAAACGAGGCAGCTCTTGGCTCGCGAGCTGAAGCAGAAGATTGAGGCATTGTGTTCGGCATGGGGCGCGGATGGTGAAGTCATCGTGGATTGGGGGACACCACCTGTTGTCAACGATGAGTCTATGAGCCGATTCGTTGCTGACGTTGTAACTGATATATTTGGTGAGAGTTCTCTTGCTTATGTGGAGCCGGTTATGGGGGGCGAGGACTTTTCTTACTATTTGGAACGCAAGCCTGGCAGTTTTATTTTTATCGGAATGCGTGGAGAAAAGAGCAGCTATCCCCACCATCATCCGCGTTTTGACATTGATGAGGATGTCATTCCGACCGCTGTTGAACTATTGATTCAATTAGTGAAAAGATTTTAACAAGGAGGAGTAGTTCATGTCGTTGTCCGTATCCTTTCTCGATATTGTAAAAGCTCACAAGAATCTAAAGGGGCAGGTTATTCATACCCCGTTACTATCATCACCCGCGCTGTCTGCCATCGCAAATGCCGATGTCTGGCTGAAGCTGGAATGCCATCAGAAAACAGGCTCATTCAAGGCGCGCGGTGCGCTTAATAAAATCGCATCCTTGACGGATGAGGAGCTGGCTCGGGGCGTTATTACGGCTTCAGCAGGCAACCATGCGCAAGGGGTCGCATATGCGGCTTCGCTTCGAGGTGTGTCGGCCTTGATTGTCGTGCCAAAAACGGCGCCGGAGACCAAAAAAGCGGGGATCAAGCGCTACGGTGCGGAGTTGGTCGTGTATGGGGACAGCTATGATGACGCAGAAAGTCACGCCTATGAACTGGCGAAAGAAACTGGGCGCACATTCGTCCATGCCTTTGAAGACAACGAGATCATAGCAGGGCAGGGAACGGCAGCCCTGGAAGCTCTTTTGGAAGAGCCGGATTTTGACGTCATTCTCGTACCTGCTGGTGGTGGCGGGTTAATTTGCGGGGTGGCCCTCGCAGCAAAGGCAATCAATCCGGATGTACAGGTGATTGGGATTCAAACACATGCGTCTCCGCCATGGTACTACTCGTTCCGCGAAAAGCGGTTGGCTGATGTGGTATACAGCGATTCGCTCGCAGACGGTCTTCATGGGGGAATTACACAAGGGAATCTGGACTTGGCCCTGCAGATCGTCGATGACTTCCTGCTCGTAGAGGAAGAACATGTTGCCCAAGCCATGAGCTGGCTGGCAAAAGAGCATCATCTGATGGTGGAAGGCTCAGGCGCGGTCGGTGTCGCTGCTCTCATGCAAGGAACTGTACCCGAACTGGCAGGGAAAAAGGTGCTGACGATTGTGAGCGGCAGTAATGTAGATGCTGGCAAGCTGGCGGGGATCATAGGGAAGTACGCATAGGTTATCGGTTGAACATAGAGCCACTCTCGGCTACACTTTTTCTAACAAAGGTTGTTCAAAAAGCCGACTTTTTGAACACGCACTTGCACGAAGAAATGGTGTCGTTCGGTGAGGAGTGGAAAATCAATCATGGAGTTACGCAATCTGAAGACATTTCAGGTCGTTGCCGAGCATTTGAACTTGACGAAGGCTGCGGAGCAACTCGGATACAGCCAGCCTACGATTACGCTCCAGATTCAAGCGTTGGAGCGGGAGCTGGGTCATCCTTTGCTCAATCGGGTAGGCAAGCGCACGTTTTTGACACCGGCCGGAAAAATAGTGAAGCAGCATACGGATCAGCTTTTCTACGTTTTGCAGCACATGGCGGAAGGGCTCAATCACTTAGACATGCCTGTAGGTCCGCTGATTGTGGCGGCTCCAGAGTTTTATTGCATCCAATACATGCCCCAAATTTTGAAAGCGTACGTGGAGACTCATCCGCAGGTCAATCTGCAGGTGATTTCTTGCACCAGTCAGGAGGCATTGAAAAAAATCCAAGCCCACGAAGCGGATATTGGGATCATTGCGGGCACCACCGCACAACCAGGTATTCATTCCAGCGTCGTGGACTTGGAACAATTCACCTTGATCGCTTCTCCTGATTTGATGAAGGACAAAACACTGGCAGACGCACTCGTGACCTTCCCTTTTTTGTCCTATCAGGAGGGGTGCAATCTCGATGAATTTATTACCCAATGCCTGTTGGAGTTAAACTACATCCCGCCCTCTGTCATTAAATGCAGCAGCGAAGAAACAATCAAACGATCCGTCCTGAATCAAACGGGTATAGCATTGCTCAGTAAGGTTCTGGTGGAAAAAGAGCTGCGAACAGGCGAACTGATCGAGCTGTACCGCTTTTCCAAGAAAGCTGAAACATCGCTGGTCAGTCTGGAGCGCCGACGAGAAGAACCTGCAATCCAAAGCTTCATGGAACTGGTCAAAGACGTATGGTTATCCGTAAGAGAAGAGTAGTCATGACAAGGGGCTGTCTAAGAAGTCCCTCAAAAGTAAAGAAGCTGGGAAAAAGGTTTCGTTTTTATTGGTTCACAGAAAGTGGCTAGGCGGATGCCCGCTACTTTCAACAAGTTATGTGCGATTACCAGAATTCCGAACTCGACATGGGGGCACATTATCTCTTGGAGACAATAGTTTTCTTCTTGCACCTCTAGAGCAAAACGGTTTTTTTGTGCTTACTTTTTGGACAGCCCCCTTTCCCATTTCGGTTTTGTGTGGAACGGATATGATATTGTAAAATGACAGAAGGTAAGAGAAATAGGAGATGACAACAAATGAGTAAGCAAGTAAACGAAACCGAACTCGTTTCACATGTAGCTACGAAAACAAAAGTAGACCCGGAAAAAATCAGGATCGTACTCAAGCATGAGCAAGCGTACATGAACAGTGCGAAGGCAGATGCAAAAGGTGATGTGGACGTTGATTTTGATGATCTCGTGGATTATGTCATGGGTAAGTCAGATGTGAAGCTGGATGAGATCACCGTCGAGAAGATCCTGGATGTAGAGATGGAATACTTGATTAAAAAAGGAGTCGCTGGATACATAGACTAATAGAGGATGTATGGTTATCAGGAAAAGAAGAGTAGTGTTCCAAGCACATTCCCCCTGTAGAGGGTGATGTGCTTTTTTTATTCTATTTGAAAAACCACAACACAAAAGGGTAATCAGTGGCTGCGGCAGTGGGGAGAAGAATATTTCCAGTCTAGGCTCAGTGCTCCGTCCCTCGGGGAAGCATGGACTGCACGCTCCGAAGAGATTCGCGGGGAAACGCAAAAGTGGTAGCCGCTACGTCGCATGGGCACGGTTGCGTTTCTTTTACCCGCAAATCCCTTCTCCGCTCGGTAGGACTCCACAAGTCGCTACATCTGGAAATATTCTTCTCTGTCGTGACTGAGTACATTCTTCCATCTTTTAAGGCTTTTAAAACCCGTCTAACACGAAAGCTCGTAGAGGAAACAGGAGAAATAAGCGAAGATCTTTGGTACACCGACCGAGACGGAATGCAAAAAGCGAAACACGCTCTTAAGCGTCCACCTCTGAAACACATCCTGAATGGACCACTTTGGACGCGGTTTCGCTTTTTGCATGGAGTCGGGCAGTGAATCCCCCAGCGGGTGGGACAAGAAGCTGAGCGTTTTCTCCTGTTTCCTCCCCACCACAACAGCGTGACGACTGCATTTTTAGTATTTTTTAACAAGGTATATACATACTGAAAATCCAAAAAATATCTGAAAGACAAATGTAAATTGTTTGACTATTGGTAGTTGCCGTGTCTATAATTTGGTTATCTTTGTTAGTAATGTTAACTAACTGTGTGGCGGTGATCGATGAAGCGTGCAAGCTCCCAAAAAAACAGGTAACAGCAAACTCGTGAAAAAACTGAATAAAGAAGAAGTATTGCAGCAGGTCGTCTTGCACGGGCAGATTTCCCGCGCGGATATCTCCAAACAGACACAGCTCAGCCGACCATGTGTTTCCGCTCTCGTAGATGAAATGATCCAGGAAGGACTCCTGCAAGAAGTAGGAATGGGCGATTCCAAAGGCGGCCGCAAGCCGATTTTGTTGGAGTACAACTACCAGGCCTACGCCATTGCCGGAGCAATTTTTGAAGGATCTACCCTGGATATGGCCATCGCGGATATGAAAGGCGAGTTCTTGGCTCGCTGTCGAAAACGGCTGGCACAACCAGCGAATGGCGAAACCGTCATCGAAGATTTGGCAGCTGGACTGGATCGCTTGCTGCGTGAAAGTGGCATCCCGCGAGAGCGCCTGCTCGGTATGGGCGTCGGCTTGCAGGGGGTCACACAGCGTGGCAGTGGAACCGTCAGCTTTTCACCCAGCACGGGGTGGATGGGTTCACCCATTCAGCAGACCATCGAAGCGCGACTCGGACTGCCCGTCATTATCGACAATGACGTGAATATGATGACACTGGGCGAGTACGTCCGTGGAGCAGGAGTCGGCCATACCAACGTCGTCTACATGTACGTAGGAACGGGGATTGGGGCCGGGATCATTTTGGATGGACAGTTTTATCGGGGGAGTCGTGAGGCAGCAGGAGAAATCGGCTTCATGATGATCGGCCCGGTACATAATCGCCCGAATGGCGCGTCAGGGGTGTTTGAGACGCATTATTCGATTCCGGGCATCCAAGAGCAGGCTAAGGGATTTCTCTCTGACCTTCAGGAAGGGTCGAGTGTCATAGAAGAGCTGATCCGGCACGCCAAACATAATCCGGAAGCAAAGGAGCTTCTTGCAGATGTGTATCGACATTGGGCGTACGGAATGGCGAACATCATCAGTATTTTGAACCCGGAAATATTGATCCTGAGCGGGGAGATGGTCCACGTCGATGGTGAAGGGGTGAAGCAAATTCACGAATGGCTGAGAGAATGGGTGCCTGAGGTGCCTAATCTTGAAAAAGCGAGTCTGGGGGAGCGAGCTGGTTTGATTGGCGCTGTCCATAGTGTTTTGGAAGCGTTTCCTTTCACAAGACTGCTTGACAAAGAGTGAGAAGAACAAGAGGGGGAGTTCGTTTTGAAGAAGACAACTAGCAAGCTGAAAACATGGATGAAGGGCGTTTTTGTCAGCTCCTTGGCTCTGACTGTGGCTGCATGCGGCAGTGGAGGACAGGAAGCAAAGCCTGCCGACAACAGCGCAGGCGGTCAATCGGGCACGGCTGCTCAACCTGCTGATTCATCGGGTGACCCACAAAGACTGGTGATTTACACCGGACGGGACAAAAACATTTTTGAAATCGTGTTGCCAAAATTCAATGAAAAGTACCCGAACATTGAAGTGGAAACACTCGAAATGGGTGCCCAACAAATTTTGGAGCGCGTTCGTGCAGAGAAGGCGAACCCGCAGGCTGACTTCTGGTGGGGCGGTACCCAATCTGCTTTAGCGACAGCAGCCAATGAAGATCTGCTGGAGCCTTACAAGCCGACGTTTGCAGACAAGGTTCCGGATTTGTACAAAGATCCGCAAGATCGCTGGTACGGCGAAATGCTTTTGCCAGAGGTCATCATGTACAACTCGCAGGTGCTGAAGCCAGAAGAAGCGCCGCAAGATTGGGACGAATTGATCGATCCGAAATTCAAAGACAAGATCGTGATCCGAAACGTACTGCCGTCTGGCACAATGCGTACCATTTATTCCGCAATGATCTTCCGTCAAGGGGCGGATACTCCTGAAAAAGGTTACGAATGGCTGACCAAGCTCGATGCCAATACAAAAGAGTACACGCAAGACCCGACAAACCTGTATTTGAAGCTGGATCGTCAAGAGGGCGTCATCTCCTTGTGGAACCTCCAAGACGTTCTGATCCAAAGCAAAAAGAACAACCATCCGTATGACTTCATTTATCCGAAGAGCGGGGCTCCGATTCTCGTAGACGGTGTGGCTCTGGTAAAAGGCGCGAAAAACCTGGACGCAGCGAAAAAGTTCATGGAATTCTTGATGAGTCCTGAAATGGCTGCCCAATTGGCGAAGGAGCGCTTCCAGTTCCCATCTCGCACAGACATCAGCAAGGATGAATTGCCAGACTTCATGAAAAATCTCGAGCTGAAGCCAATGGAACTCGATTGGGCTGTCATGGCTGAAAAAGAAAAAGAGTGGATGCAGCATTGGGATGAAAACATCAAGGGGAAAGGCAAGAAGTAAGGAAGGCATTTTCCAAGCAGCTGGGCGGGAAGGCGTTGTCCTTTCCGTCTAGTCACTTATAGAAGTTGTTTTAATACGGACGCAGCTTGAAATGACTTGCGATGAAGGAGGAAACACAACCCGATGAGCAGCGTAACACTTGATCACGTTCACAAAAGGTTTGGTCAGGCAAAAGGGGTCGAAGATGTTCACATTCATATCGAATCAGGAGAGTTCTTTACTTTTCTCGGTCCGAGTGGCTGCGGCAAAACGACTACCCTGCGCATGATTGCCGGCTTTTATTATCCAACGGAAGGCCATATCCGCTTTGGATCACAGGAGGTTACATCTCTTCCTCCCCATAAGCGCAATACCGGGATGGTATTCCAAAACTACGCGTTGTTCCCGCACATGACTGTTTTTGAAAATATCGCGTTTGGCTTGCAGGTTCGGAAAGTGAACAAAACAGATGCAAAAGAGCGCGTAGAACGGATCATGAAGCTGGTGCGTCTGGAAGGCTATGGCGAACGCCGCATAGATCAGCTTTCTGGGGGACAACAGCAACGGGTAGC
Source organism: Brevibacillus sp. AG162 (assembly GCF_006715575.1). Lineage (NCBI taxonomy): Bacteria > Bacillati > Bacillota > Bacilli > Caryophanales > Paenibacillaceae > Brevibacillus > Brevibacillus sp. AG162. The sequence goes on along the minus strand of NZ_VFNO01000005.1, from coordinate 459,119 downwards.
ACTGGCACGGGCGCTGGTCATCGAGCCGCAGATTCTGCTGTTGGATGAGCCGCTGTCCAATCTGGATGCGAAGCTTCGTGAAGAGACGCGTTTCGAGATCAAGAGACTCCAGCTGGAGCTAGGGATTACGACGATTTACGTTACACACGATCAGGCGGAAGCGATGTCGATGTCAGACCGGATTATGGTCATGCAGAGCGGAGAAGTACAGCAGATCGGTACACCTCATGAGATTTACCATCGTCCTGTAAACCGTTTTGTCGCTTCTTTTATCGGCGAGACGAATCTGTGGGAAGGGACAGTTACAGGGTTTGACGGCGATGAAGTGCTGGTTCGCACGGCTTCTGGACAAATGCTCAGCGGATTTAAGGAAAATGCTTCTCCACGTGCACAGCTGTCAGTTGGGGAGAAAGTGACGATGTCCATCCGTCCTGAATCCGTTCTGGAGAGTGCAGGCAACGAGGGACAAAATGTAGTAACAGGCTCTGTTGTCATGTCTGAATTTACAGGGGCGTGTGTCAATTACGTCACGGAAGTAGGAACGGAGAGCCTGCGCAGCATGTCCATCAACCTGGGACGACCGATTAAACAGCGCGGCGATGCCATCGGCCTACATATTCCGAAAGAGAGCATTTATTTTGCCGGATAAGGGGGAAGAAGCTTTTGAGAGCAGAGTTGCAGCAAGCGCCGACAGCAGCCAGACGAAAGTCCATCACCGCTTCACCCGCCTTCGTCTACGTGCTGGTATCGCCACTCTTTTTAATATTGTTGGCTTATGTCATTTATCCATTGTTCGAAACGTTCGTTGCGAGTATCAAAATCGATGAAGAAATCACGTGGAAAAACTACATTCGCTTCTTCAGCCTCGAGCATACCGCCAATCTGGAAGCGTTGTGGAACAGTATCTACATATCGGTTCTGAGTGTCATTACGTGTGGAATTGTCGGGGTTGCGATGGCGTTTTTATTGGAGCGCTATGAGTTTCCAGGGCGAAAAATCCTTTCTGTGCTGGCTTTGGTTCCGATGGCGTTGCCTCCACTTATTGGCGTTCTCTCGTTTACCTTTTTGTACGGGGAGAGCGGAATCATTCCACGAGCGATCAAAGAGCTGTTCGGGCTTGCCCAGGTTCCTTTCTCGTTAAAAGGGATTTGGGGTGTGGTCGTCGTTCATACATTTACGATGTACACTTACTTCTTCATGACAGCTACAGCAGCAATTAAGGGACTCGACCCGTCCTTGGAAGAGGCGGCAGCCAGTCTCGGAGCGAATCGCTTTACTGTTTGGCGGCGCATTATTTTGCCGATGCTCACGCCAGCGATGGTCGCGTCTTCTCTGTTGGTTTTCATGATTTCGATGGCTTCTTATACGGCACCGCTCATTTTCGGAATTGACCGGACGATGACGATGCAAATCTATCTGTCTCGCACCAATGGAGATTTGGACATGGCTGCGACACAGTCTACGATTCTTTCGATTGTTTCTGTTGCCTTTCTTTTGATCATGCGTTGGTACCAAGGCGCGCGCAACTACCAGAACTTGAGCAAAGGGGTCAGCGTGCACCGTACCGAGATCAAGAGCAAGGCGGGACGCTACACCACGATTGTGCTGTCTTTTATCGGTACAGTCATTCTGATGCTGCCAATTCTCGTATTGGTACTCATCTCCTTCTCGGTGGATGGTACCTGGACGGTGCAAATATTACCTCCGGAGTATACCTTGTCGCATTACATGGATTTGTTCACGGATAGCAAGACATGGCGTCCGATTCTCAACAGCTTGCAGTTGTCTGCTATCGCGGTAATCGGGATCGTCATTTTCGGTGTAGCTGCGGCTTATGCCATGGTTCGCCTCAAGTTTCGCGGGAAAACGCTTCTTGATGTGTTGATCATGCTGCCATGGGCATTGCCAGGGACAGTTGTTGCGATCAACCTGATTGCAGCGTTCAGCGAACCGAATGCATTCAGCTTTGGGCAAGTTTTGATCGGAACATTCTGGATTATCCCGTTGGCGTATTTTGTCCGACATCTGCCACTTGTGTTTCGCTCTACCAATGCGACTTTGATGCAGATGGACCCATCTGTCGAGGAGGCTGCGCGGAATCTGGGGGCTTCCTGGTGGTACAGCTTCAGACGTGTCGTGTTTCCGATGGCGTGGGGCGGTATTCTCGCAGGTACGCTTTTGGCATTCGTTCAGTGTATCGGGGAGTTCGTGGCTTCGATTCTGATCTTTACACCGAAGACAACGCCATTGTCTGTCGCGGTATTCCAACGCATGTACAGTAATGAGTTCGGCACCGCTTGCGCCTATGGAGTCTTGCAAATCGTGGTCATCATCATCGTGTTGTTCATCTCCAGAAAACTGACCGGAGATAAAGCGGGAACGGCCGTGTAAAGCTGGATGCTTCGCAAAAAAGGGGGAGCTTCTCGTGGATGTCAGTGAATCGATGGACAAGAAATCACCGATGGTGGAGCCGACCAAACTGCCCTGCCCGCCAATTCCCGCATCTGTTCGCACCATGCAGGGGGAGCACGGACTGCTCGATCTGTGGAAAGTAATTAAGCCACTCGCTACCATTGCCAGTGCCATGAACACAGGTGCCCATCCGGACGATGAGCATAGTGCCATGCTTGCTTACTTGGCGCTGGGGAGAGGCGTGTATACCACGAGTGTGATCGCGACAAGAGGGGAAGGCGGCCAAAACGAAATCGGCTGCGAGCAAGGCACAGCGCTGGGGATTATCCGTACGCGCGAGCTGGAAGAAGCCTCATCTCTCAGCAATGTGACGCTTGGCATCTTAAGCGAAGAGCTGGATGATCCCATCCATGATTTCGGGTTCTCCAAATGCGCCGAAGAAACCTTCCGCAAATGGGGCGAAGAGGTCGTGTACGAGCGATTGATTCGAAAAATCAGGGAGCTGCGCCCCGATGTCGTCATCGCTTGCTTTGAAAATGAACCGACGACACACGGACATCACCGGGCGATTACGTTACTGACACAGCGAGCTTTCCACGAGGCAGCCGATCCACAGATCTTTCCTGCGCATAGACAGGCTGGACTTTTGCCATGGCAAATGAAAAAGCTGTATTTGCCTATCATGGACAACGATGATTATCACGTCGCTGTACCCGTGGGGGAATACGACCAAATCTACGGCTCATCCTATGTGCAGCTTGGTGAGCGATCGAGGTTTATGCATAAGACACAGGGCATGGGTGTCCATTACGACGAAGGCCCGACCTACAATTACTACCGCTTGGATGCATCTGTTTCCCCGGCACCGGAAAAAGAGCGCGACTTTTTTTCCGGACTGCCCGTCAGTTTTGCTGATCTGGCACAGAGCATCGCTGCAAAAGGCGGGCAAGAACTCGCCAAAGTGCTTCACCGTATGCACGATGCGGCTACAGATGTATTGAATGCCTACCCGCGTTTTGCTGAGGTGGCACAAAGGGTTCACCGCATGAAGGCTTTGCTTGCGACTGCCCAACAAGAAGTACGCAAGGCTTCACTCGATGAAGAAACAAAGATTGATTTGATGTATCGACTAGGACTCAAGGAAGCGCAGCTAAACCGTGCCAGTGCCGAGGCTCTGTCGTTGGTCGTGAAAATCAAGCCGGAGACAGGGGAGTGGGTGGCAGGCCAGACGACAACGGTTACCGTAACGGCTTACAACGGCGGCTCGCTTGAGGTTGAACATGTGCAGCTGCGTATGCGTGTCCCTGCTGGATGGACGGCGAAACCGCTCACGCCAACGGCTTTTCCACGACTTGCATACAATCAGACGGTGTGCACCGTATTTGAGGTATCGATTCCTGCACAGACAGAGCTGTTCCATCCTTACAAGCCGCCCGTGCTTGATGTCGAGGTGCTCTATTTCGCCTTCGAGACAGCCAGTACGATTCGAGTGGAGCCGGATAGCCGTGTAGCTGTGCTTCCGCCGTATGCCGTGACGCTGACACCGTCAGATGTGGTGCGAAACACGCTGCATACGGATGAGACAATCCCGGTTAAGGTAACACTGAAACAGTACCGTCCGGGAAGCTCTACTGCCAAGGTTGCTCTCGTTGTCCCGGCAGGCTGGAGGGCGGAGCCAGCCTTTGTCGATGTTCCGTTTTCTTTCCGCAGTGAGACGAAAACGATCGCTTTTACTGTTCATACTGCGCCGCAGGTGACGAATGGCAAATATCAGATCAGCGCTACGGTAGCAGGAACAGACGGTGTGACAGAGATCGCGCAAGATGTGCAGGTCATTGAATACCCGCATGTCGGTCGCACGTATTTCATCCGGCCCGCTACGCTGACTGTTCAAGCCTTTGACCTGGCCATCCCCAAAAATCAACGGATTGGCTACGTATCCAGCGGCTTTGACAATATGGATAAATACTTGCGCGCGGTCGGGGTGAATTGCCTCAATCTCGACGCAAACGAAATACAATCGGGAGATTTGTCCCGCTACGACACGATTGTTCTCGGGATTCGCGCATACGGATTTCGCCGTGAATTAATCGAGAGCAACCAGCGTCTTTTGCACTATGTAGAAAACGGCGGAAATCTCGTCGTTCAATATCACAAGCCGGAGGACAAATGGAAGCCGCACTTGGCACCATATCCCATTTTTATCGGCGAATCGCTGATTGATTGGCGCGTGACCAATGAGCAATCAGACGTCCGCATGCTGGCCCCTGACCATCCGATGTTCCAGGAGCCAAACGTGATTACCCAAGCAGACTGGGATGGATGGGTGCAGGAGCGCTCCATCTACAATCCTTCTCGCTGGGGAAGCGAGTATACCGAGCTGATTGCGACAAGTGATCCGGGAGAACCGGAGTTCCGCGGCATTTTTCTCACGGCGCACTATGGAAAAGGGACGTACACTTACAGCTCGCTTGCCTGGTTCCGCGAGATTCCACAGCTAGTCCCTGGCGCTTTTCGCTTGTTCGTCAACATGATCAGTCAGAAGCAGTAATGCCCCATCCACTCCGGGCCAACCGTGGGTCGATCCATGGCTACATCAATGAAATGCAAACGTACAGACCGCCATGATTGATATAGACATCAATCTGAATGGAATGGAGGAGTTGTTCATTGAGTAAGGGGAAACTTGCCAAGCTGTACACGATTGGGATCTCGACGGTGCTGGCCACGAGTTTGATTATGCCGGCAGCACCCGAGACCGCCCATGCAGACCGCGGGGTTGTCGACCTGTGGAAAGCCATCAAGCCGCTCACTACGATTGCCAGTGCGATGAACACCGGAGCACATCCGGACGATGAGCACAGTTCGATGCTCGCGTATTTGTCGCTTGGCAAAGGGGTGGACACATCCAGTGTCATTGCGAACCGAGGCGAGGGAGGACAGAACGAGATAGGCAGCGAGCTGGGTAATGCGCTGGGGATCATTCGAACCCGCGAATTGCAGGAAGCTTCCAAAATCACGAACATCCATCTGGAGAACCTCAGTGAAAAAATCGATGACCCTATTTTTGACTTCGGCTTTTCCAAAAGTCCGGATGAAACCCTGCAAAAATGGGGCGAGGATGTCGCGTACGAAAAGCTCATCCGCCATATCCGTACACTGAGGCCCGATGTCGTGATTCCCGCATTTTTGAACGAACCTTCGACTCACGGTCATCATCGCGCGATTAATGTCATTACGGTACGGGCTTTCAAGGATGCCGCAGATCCAAACATTTTTCCACAGCATGCAAAGGAAGGCTTGGCTCCTTGGCAGGTGAAGAAGCTGTATCTGCCTGCGAAGGAAAAGGATTACTCGGTCAAGGTGCCTGTTGGCGACTATGACGAAATTTATGGGGCCTCTTACGTCCAGCTCGGTGAAGAATCCCGTTTCATGCACAAGAGCCAGGGCATGGGACGCCACTATGACGAAGGGCCAAGCTTCAATTATTACAAGCTCGATCAAGCCATCGTAGAGACAAAAGACAAGGAAGCAGACTTTTTTGAGGGAATTGCCTATTCGTTTGACGATTTAGCCAAGGAAGTTGCCAGCCAATCTGGCGGGGAAAAAGTCGCAGGCGAACTGAAAAAGCTGCAAAAGGATGCCGCAGAGGTCATTGCTGCGTACCCAAGCTTTGCCTCCGTAGCCAAGGAAGCGCATGAGATGCTGGCGGATGTGGAAAAAGCGACGGCAGCAGTCGAAGCGTCCTCCTTGCCAACTGACACGAAAACAGACTTGCGCCACCGTTTGGGCGTGAAGAAATCCCAGCTGAACAAGGCTAGTGCCGAAGCGCTCTCACTTGTAACCAAAGTAAAGCCTGAGACAACCGAGCTGGTAGCAGGCCAAACAACAAAAGTAACGGTCACGGCTTACAACGGCGGCCAAGCAAAAGTCGGGAAGATCAACCTTGCGCTGAATGTGCCAAAAGGCTGGCAAGCCAAGCCGCAATCGACCACCAGCTTCTCATCGCTCGGCTACAATCAGACGGTGAAAACGACATTTGATGTCACAGTTCCTTCTGATGCCGCTCTGTTCCAACCGTATGCCGCTCCAGCCATTACGGCAGATGTCAGCTACAGCTTCGCAGGCTCGACGGCGAATAGTCATGTGACACCAGCAGATGCCATTGCAGTTCTTCCATCTTTTTCTATGGTGCTGAGTCCAAATGCGACGGTTTTGAATACGCAGAAGCCAGAGGAGCCAATCCCGGTCAAGGTTACGGTGAAAAACTACAATCCAGGTGCAGCGAAAACAACCATCTCTCTCGAGGTACCAAAAGGCTGGAGCGTAGAACCACAAGCAGCACCGCTTGCCTTTGAAGCCAAGGGAGAAACGAAGTCGGTTGCCTTTACGGTCAAAGCAGACGCTTCGGTCCAACCGGATAAGTATACGGTGACAGCAGTAGCGTCGGGCAGTGGAAAAGAGAGCCGACACGGAGCCCAAGTCATCCGTTACCCGCATATTGGCACGACTTACTTTGTCCAACCAGCGACGCTTGCGATCCAGGCGTTTGACCTGAAGGTGCCGGAAGGATTGAAGGTCGGTTACGTATCCAGTGGCTTTGACAATATCGATCAGTATTTGTCCCAATTGGGAGTCGATGTGACCAATTTGTCGGCAAAAGACATCGAGTCTGGCGATCTGGATCAATACGATACAATCGTGCTGGGCATTCGCGCTTATGGTTTCCGACCTGAGCTGATTCCTTCGAATGCGCGCTTGCTGAAATACGTGGAAAACGGCGGAAATCTGGTCGTGCAATACCACAAGCCAGAGGATAAATGGAAGCCGGAGCTGGCTCCTTATCCGATCAAAATCGGTGCTCCGCTGATTCAATGGCGTGTCACAGACGAAAACTCCAAAGTGACAGTATTAGCGCCTGATCATGCCTTGTTCCATTCACCAAACAAAATCACGGAGGAAGATTGGGACAACTGGATTCAGGATCGTTCCGCTTACAATCCATCTGAGTGGGGCAAGGAATACACAGAGCTAATCTCCAATGGAGACGAAGGAGAGAAGGAATTTACGGGGACGTACCTCACTGCCAAGTATGGAAAAGGAACGTATACCTACAGCTCGCTCGTATGGTATCGCGAAATTCCGTCACTCGTACCGGGTGCGATCCGATTGTTTGTCAACATGATCAGCCCACAGCAGTAATCATAGTAGAAGGGAAGGCGATCGTTCGACGGTCGCTTCCCTCCTAAAAAAAGATCAGACGCATAAATAGAAGCAGCTTACGAATGGGTAGGGAAGGAGATGCAAGATAAGATGAATTACAGAGAGCGAATTTTTCAACAGGAGGGAGCCAGTTTCCCTGGCAAGACATACGTGGAGGCGGTTTTGGAGCCTGCATTCAATGAAGCGAAGCACCATCTGCTGCATCCGATGATGGCGATCAACAAGGCACATTTGATCATGCTTCGTGAACAAGAATTGCTCACAGACGATGAGGCCAAAAGAATTGCTGGTGCACTGTGTGGGATCGAAATGGAAGAGCTGCGCCAATCGCATTACACCGGGCAGTTTGAAGATTTGTTCTTTCAGGTAGAGAGCCGTTTGCTGGAACTGGCTCCTGATGTGGCAGGAAATCTGCATCTGGCTCGCAGCCGCAACGACATGGGGATTACCATATACCGCATGGTGCTGCGTGAAAAATTATTGGTGACCTTGGCTTCTGCCCTCTATCTGAAAGAGCATTTGCTCCTCTTTGCAAATGAGCATGTGGATACGATTATGATTGGCTATACACACACGCAGCAGGCACAGCCGACGACAATGGCGCATTACATCATGGCGGCTACTGACATGCTCAGCCGTGATATCAAGCGACTGATCCAAGCTTATCACACAGTCAATCGCTCACCGATGGGGGCAGCGGCCTTGACGACTTCTGGCTTTGCGATCAGCCGGGAGCGGATGCGCGAATTGCTCGGATTTGATGAGTTGGTCGAAAATTCCTATGATGCAGTCTGCGGCGCGGATTATTTGGGGGAAGTAGCGACAGCCGTTCAATTGGCAGCGATTAATTTGGGGCGTACGGTTCAAGATATGCTGCTGTGGTGCACACAAGAATTCGCGGGGTTAAAAGTCGCGAGTCCATACGTGCAGATCAGCTCCATCATGCCGCAAAAGCGCAATCCGGTTTCTTTTGAACATATGCGCTCTCTGTTGTCCAGTGCAGCAGGCAATGCGACGACAGTGCTTACGATGATGCACAATACGCCTTTTGGCGATATCGTGGATACCGAGGATGACATGCAGCCGTACGCGTGGCGGAGCATGGGAGTACTCGAGCAGATGTATCGCTTGATGGCGAGCGTTGTGGGTACGATGGAAGTGAACAAGGATGTCCTCTTGGAGCGGGCAAAGGGCAGCTTTGCGACCGTCACAGAGCTGGCGGATACGTTGGTGCGTACGGATCAGCTTTCGTTCCGCAAATCTCATCACATCGTGAGTCGTGTGGTAAAAGAAGCGATGAGCGAGCAACTCGCTGCGAACCAAATCAGCTTGGAGCTGGTAAACCGTGCAGCCGTGGAAGTAATCGGGAGGGAGCTGTCGCTCACAGCAGAAGAGCTCAGATTGGCGCTTGACCCCGTTCATTTCGTAATGATCCGCAAGCTTCCTGGTGGACCAAATCCAGAGGAAATGAAGCGCATGATGGCCGTTCGTCAAGCGGTTCTCCAGCAGGAAACAGAATGGCTGGCACAGAAAAAGCAGGCGATTGCGAATGTGATGAAAGGGCTTGATCAGATGACAGCTGAATGGAGTGTGGGGTAATGGCAGTGGTGCGAATACCTCTTCTGGCAGTGGACGGAGGGGGCACCAAATGTCTGGCGGTACTGGTGGACCGCTCCAGAAATGAAGTCGGTGCAGGACGCTCCGGTTCATGCAATTATCAAGGAATCGGGGAGGAAGCGGCAGCTCGTGAGTTGGTTGCGGCGATCAGCCAAGCTATAGACGATGCGATCGCTCGTCAAAGCATTGCCCCCTTTATGAGCGGCACACCGACACCGGATGGACCAATCGAATGGGAAATCGAGTGCGCGGTGTTCGGGATCGCTGGTCTGGACACGGAGTATGATCGGCAAGTGATCTCGCGGATGGTGAGCAAGGTGCTGCATCAGCTCGGTATTCGCGTCCAGCAGTTGATTGTGGAAAACGACGGGTTTGCGGCATTGCTCGGTGCAACTGGAGGCAAACCCGGCATTCTGGTCATTGCAGGCACCGGCTCGATTGCTTTTGGTGTAAACGATGAACAGGAAACGGCGCGAGCAGGAGGCTGGGGGCACCGGGTTGGTGACGAGGGCAGCGGCTACTGGATCGGCAAGCAAGCGATTATGGCTGTATTAAAAGCAGCGGATGGCCGCGGCGAGCCGACTGTATTGAAGGAGCTGCTCCTCCCGCACGTAGGACTTGGACGCGTAGATGAATTGTTTAACTGGACGTACAGTGAGCATTATTCCGTAGAGAAGGTAGGAGAGCTGTCGCCGTTGGTCAGCCAAGCGGCACTCACCGGAGATAAGGTGGCAGCAGCTATCTTGCATGTCGCAGGCGAAGAGCTTTTCGACGCTGCTCGGGCTGTCATCGATACGTTGCAAATGAAAGCCAAGCCGTTTCAGATGATCATGCAGGGAGGCGTTTTGCAAAACGATGATCGGGTACGAGAGATCGTTGTAGAGCGCGTCCGAGAGTACGCTTCGCAGGTTGTCATTGAAAATGCGCAAAACGATCCGATTTACGGTGTCATAGCAAAAGGATTGGCTTATCTAGAACGCCAATCGGGCGGTAAGTGAGGTGCCAGAAATGAAAAAAGTAATGGTCGTCTTTCCCCATCCAGACGATGAGTCTTTTGCCTGCGGGGGAACGTTGGCAAAGTGTAAGGACGCCGGACATGAAACATGTTATTTGTGCATTACCTCCGGTTGCAAAGGACGCAGCGGTCCATTCGATATCGATTGCAGAGAAAAGCTGGCAAAACATCGAGAGCTAGAGCTGAAAACAGCGGCGGAAGTGCTCGGAATCAGTCGTCTCGACTTGTTCCGGTACCCGGATGGTTCCTTGCAAAATGCCGATCTGGATGAGCTGGTGAGCAAGATTCGGCAAGCGATAGAAGAATGGAAGCCTAATGTCGTCGTCACGTTTCCGCCGGACGGGGTAACGGGTCATCCCGACCATATCGTCACGTGCGAGGCGACGACGCGAGCGGTCGAACAAGCGGAAGCGAGCATGACTCCGGCAGAATATCCTGATCTGTACTATGTTTCGATCCCGCACTACTACGATCATTGCCCGGATCATGGTCCAAAGCCAGCGGTTCCGATTACAGGCAAGGTCGATATTTCGGGCTATCGGACACAAAAAGGAGAGGCGCTGAAGGCTCACCTCAGTCAGGAGTATTCCGTGAACCGCGCTTATCCGGGAGTTATCGATGGGGACTTTGGCGTTATTGGCTGCTATGAGTACTTTACCTTGGTACGGTCAGCGGGCAAGGCGATCGAGCCAGTTGGTGTGGGTGGCAGTATTCCTGTCATTGAGCTGTAGTATTTCGAATAGAAAGGGCTGACCAGCATGATTCTTGCTTGTCAGCCTTTTTCATTGGATAGCCCATCGGTCGGATTGTTTTGCCCTGCTAGATTTGCTTACAATGTGATCAAGTGCAATTGGAAATCAAAGGGAGAGAAGTTATGTCACACAGAGTCTATGTATATAACGTCAGTGAACCTTCTCAAGCGCAAGACAACGACACGATGATGGTGGAATGGGGCTATGAGGTCCCCCTACTTTTGCAGCCGCTTTTCATAGAAGGTGGTTTGATCGCCGGAAACAATTACAACAACCATACCGAACCGGACAATTCCGGACTCTATTACGACGCGTCGGCAGGCATCGAAAATGGGAAGCGATTCTACGATTTCCTGGAGAGACAGGAAGGGTTAATCCGTAACAAAGAAGCGTTTTTGGAAGCGAGAAATCAGCTTTTCAGCTATCTGGAGAAACGAAAGCTTCCGTATTTTCACATCGATGCCTGGGACGTATTCAATATGGATGACATCCCACATGAAGAGCAGGCGGAAACTTTGCGCGCCACTATTGCCCATAACAACGAGATCATGACAAAGGCAATGGACAACGATGACATCTCGGTGCTGGACTACTCCGAATTGATGGACGTAAACCCGGGCTTTCGTTCATTTGCCGAGCTGCTCAACTATGAGGACTATGAATACGGCTGGGGACACATCTGGCAGCCTTATGAAGAACAGCCCGACGTGGAGATTTTTGAGGAAGCCGGCTTGCTTGGTCTCAAAGACGCAGAGGGAAACGTATTGCTTGCCCCTCAGTTCGATGCCTTTTACGATTTCGCTTCCGAAGATCTCGCAGTGGTCGCCCGAGATGGCAAATACGGCTATGTACATAAATCCGGGAAAATTGTCATTTCATTGGAGTGGGAGGATGCCTACGATTTTGAATACGGCTCTGCTTGTGCCATTGTCAAACGAAACGGTCGATATGGTCTGATTAATCTCGAAGGCCAAACGATTGTCCCTACCCACTATGAAGAGTTAGAACTGCTTGATTACCAAGGATTTTATACGGCAAAGAAAGACGGAAAGTGGGGCGTGCTGGACCAAGCTGGTTCTGTAACGATAGATTTTGAGCATGAAGAAGCCTTCAAGTTCGGGGACGGATTTTACCATACAGCGGTCAAAGGCAGGAAAAATCGGAAAATCTTTAATGAATATTGGCAATACGTCGGAGACTTCCCCTTGACGGCGCTGGAACATATTGGCGAAGGGCTCCTTCTCGTCAAACCGCACAAGGATGCAAGTCACAGCACCTTGTACAAAAAAGACGGCACTGTCGGCGCATCTGGCTTCGATAAACTGAATCGGCAAACCTATTTTCCGAATCTGCTCGTCCTGCGCAAGGGGAAGAAGTACGCCGCTTACGGCAAGCAGCAGGAGAGCCTTCTGTTGCCGTACGAATACGATGAACTGATTGATTTGCAGGTTTATACAGAAGCAGGGCAGGGCGATCAGGTGCTGGCGAAAAAAGATGGAAAGCTAGGCGTTTTTTATGGTGATGCCGATCAGCCAGCATGGCTATTCCCCTTGGAGGATTATGAGAACATTTTTTGGCTGCATCAGGATGCGTATGCTTTGAAGAGAAATGGACTATGGAGCATTGCCTTATCGCCGGAAAAGCGATGGAGCGATTTCGAATTCGATTTGGTGGTGAAAAAGGATCTGGTCGAGGGTTTTGCTTATGCCTTCAAGGGCCACGACGTTTATGTAGTAAGCGAGTACGGGCTGTCGAGGGCAGATAAAACGCTCGTGCTGGAGGATGTCGAAGATCGTTATTACAGCCATTATTTTGATTCCGGGGTTCGCAAGCGACTGCTGGCCTATGCCCAAGGGGAGCAATCCGATGGTGACAGCATAGATCAGTACACGCCGGTAGAAACGTTGTACAACCTGGGCATGGAAGCGTATGAAGCAGGTGATTATGAGAAAGCCATTCTGTACGATACGCTTGCTGCTGAAAAGGGCTATGCCCCATCCATGAACAACCTTGCGCATACGTATTACAATCTAGAAGGCTTCGTGGATGCTGATAAAGCTTTTTACTGGTATGAATTAGGGGCTGCGGCAGGCAACCACCATGCTATGAATGGATTAGGCTGTTGCTATCGACACGGGATAGGCACGGAGCCTGATGCCGATCAGGCAATGTACTGGATGGGCAAAGCGGCAGAATACGGTCATGCGCTGGCTCACAACAATCTTGGCGCCACCTATTATGAGGGGGAGCTTGTGCCGCAAGATTTGGACAAGGCTCTCTGGCATTATGAACAGGGGGAGTTATTGGGCTCGCCGGTTTTTGAGTGGCTTGGCTATCTGCACGATTCAAAAGGAGACTTCGAAAAGGCGCTGCATTATTATCACCAAGATTACGAAGCAGGCGGCGATTTCAGTGCCTATAATTTGGGAATCTTCCACTATAATGGCTACGGTACAGCCAAAAATGTCGACGCCGCCATCACTTATTTTCATGCTGCTTTGGAAAGAGATTACCCGCATGCACATATCGAACTGGCAAGGATTTACCGGAATGAAGCGCAATATGCGGATGAGCTCCTGGCGAAAAAGCACATCGAAGAAGCGGAAAAGGCAGGTCTTGATATCCCTGAGGAGTTAAAAGAATAGAAGAAAAAGAAAACAAGCGGATCGACGACAAGACTCGTTGGTCCGCTTCAAAATAACCAGCATGCTAAACAATGGCTTCGACTTCAATCTCGACGAGCAGACGCGGGTCAATCAATGCCTTGACCTCAACCATCGTAGCGACAGGCTGAATCTCTCGGAAGAACTCCCCGTGTGCTTTGCCGATCTCTTCCCACTTGCTGATATCCGTCACAAACATTCGCGTTCTGACCACATGAGACAAATCGGCATTTAATTCTCGCAATGCTTTCTCAATCGTCTCCAGGATAAACTTTGTTTGCTCATAGGCATCGCCTACACCAACGACTTCCCCGTCCTTCATGGCAGTGGTACCAGCCACTTCAATCCGGTCTCCTACTCGGATTGCACGGCAATAGCCGACGACAGGCTCCCAAGGCGAACCCGTAAATATTTTCTTTCGATTCATAGTAGAAGCGCCCTCCTTTTCCGCAATAATTGGAATATACTACAAAAAAGAAGGAGAGTGGAATGGTTTATGGACTTTTTCCTCACCCTTTTTTCCAAGTACAAGTGCTTGATCCACACCGCGTTTGGTCATGAAGAATACATTCGCGTGGCATACAAGCTGAATGCTCATGGCATTCATTTTCGGACACGCAGTCACTCTCATACGCTTCGTCATTTAGGGGGAGACATGGGGATGATGCCCCGAGCAGAAGATCGTACGCAGTATGACATCTACGTGGCAAGAGAAGACGAACACCAAGCACATGTAGCGATACATTCTCGGTGAGGAATACCTGTACGTATCCTGACAACCTCCGATATAATGATTGGGATCAGTAAGAAAATGGTACAACCGAGGAGGAACCAGCATGTCCGTATTAGAGGCACTCAAAAGCAGAAGAGCCGTACGTAACTATATTCCGAAAGAAGTAGAAACAGAGAAAATCCAAGCGCTGCTGGATTGTGCAGTGTTAGCCCCGAACGACCGCTTGCGTCAGCCGTGGCATTTTTATGTGATCAGAGGAGAAGCGAAGCTGAGGTTTGAGGAAATCGCGAAGGAATTTTTGCTGGAACGTTTTCCGACCAAGCCGAATCTCGTGCAGGATTCCTTGGCCGTCCTGGAAAAAACACCACTCTTCATTGTCGCCACCGCTGATGTAATCCCAGGGGATGAAGCATCCTCAGAGGATAATGAATATGCGGTGTGCTGCGCGATTCACTCCATGTGGCTGGCAGCGAAGGAACTGGGACTTGGCATGGTATGGCGCACGAGAGGAATCGGCTTGGTTCGCGACGAGCGCTTGCTGCAATTCCTCGGATCACCTGAAAATAAAAAGGTCGTGGGCACCCTGTTCATTGGCTATCCCGAGGCAGATGCTCCTGAGACCAGTCGGGTAGCAGCGGAAGAAAAGACGACTTGGCTGTAATCGATAGAATAGCAATCCAGAAGAAGCCTCCTATTGCATCTGTCGATTATCATAAAGACAAGAAGCACCATCACTTTTGGGAAGCGGAGGACTATTGATTGAATCAGCAAGTAACGGATTATATCCAAAACATAACCAATGAATCTCAGGTAGAAGTTTGCAATCGGATTCGCCAGCTCATCCATGAAAACATCCCGAATGTAGAAGAGCAGGTGAAGTATAAGCAAGCTTTTTATTCCATTCAGGGCAAACAGGCATGTGTGTATTTTCCGGCAAAGGACTGGATTAACGTGACGTTGTTTCAAGCGGCGAATCTGGATGCTCCAGCTGGCTTTTTCGAGAAGTCTGATCATGCTGACCGGAAGACCATCAAAATACGGAACGGAAAAGAATTTGATTTTGATGTCCTTGCAGGCCTCCTCAAAAAATTGGCTGAAGCACAGTAGTTTGTTGCAACTAACTCTCCCCGTGAACGTATAAATGGTAAAGGTTTAACCGTACATATCGAGGGGAGCTGTTTGAATATGTTTGGAAAGCTTGCGGCAGACGCGCTTGGCTTGAGCAATGTAGGAATCGTGGTAAAACCAGCAGATTACGACAAGGTGGACGCTGATGATTACATCATGCACGAGGACCATGAGAAAATCTATTTTTTGATCAAATCAAAGTCCGATGAGTACTGCTTCACCAATCTGGGACTGGTTCATCTGGATGGAACGAGTGCCACCAGCAAAAAACGCATGCTGCGCCGCTATTCCTACCATACACACCCGATCTCTAACGTGTATCTGGAAACAGCCGGAACCGTCGATTTGGATGTAGAAATCAAGTTTACGATGGGCAATGAGCACTACTCGATCGATGTCAATAAAAAGCATTTGGAGGAGTTAAAAGACCTCTACAAAGCCCTTGTGAAGATCGCCTCGATTATGCACGATAACGAAATTGCGCTCCAGCACGCAAAAGAAAGCCTCCACGTCGCCCAAAGCACACTGGGTCGCGTAACTGGCCAGCAAGCAGACGTAGCTTCACAATTCAAGTCCATCAACCAATACACCTTCGATTGGCTGGAAGACATCCGATACAAGTATGTCGTCAAAGACTTTGGGAAAGTCTTTGAAAAATATATTCATAACTAAAAAGTAGTAATAATAATAATAATGAAGAAAAAAGAGCCTCTTTAAAGAGGCTCTTTTTGTATTTTAAGCGAAATCTTCGACATGCTCCTACTCTTACGAGTAGTTCAAAACGAGCAACCCAAACAGCTGTACGGGAAGGTGTGTCACATGTTTGGAAGGAGACCGCCCGAACGTAGTGAGGATACAGGCGACTGGAAAACATGTGGCACGCCTTTCTCCCGACCGCAGCAGCAGGAAGACAACGCTCTTTCGAGCTTTACTCCTTGTGCAAAAGCTTGCCGATCTTGAGCGCCAGCTGGATTTGAAGCAGCTCCTCCGAGTTTTTCAAATCCATGTTCAAAATCTCTTTGATCTTCTCGATCCGGTAAATAAACGTATTGCGGTGAATGAACATCGCTTTCGCCGCTTCACTGACGTTTTGATTGTACAGAAAGTAATTGTCCAAGGTCACCATAAGGCTCGTGCCTAACTCTTGATCATGCTCGTACAGTTTCCCCAGACGCTTCAAAAAGAAGTCTTCCAGTTCAATGTCCTTAATGTTGGAATCCAGGAAATGATAGACGGAGTAATCATCGAAATGAGAGACGTCGCCCTTGCTGTTGAACTTCTGCATCAGGCGGATCGCTTCATGTGCTTCGGAAAAGCTTTTATGCAGCGAAGCGATGTTTTTATACTGACGACCTACCCCAATAAAGAACAAGGTTTTCTTGATTTTATCCACAAGAGCGCTGTACAGCTCATTGGCGAATTGCTTGGCTTCACTTGCAGACACCACGGGTTTTTGCTCATTTTGTCCGATAAGGATGATGATCCGATTGTTCCGATAAAAGCAGGTGATTTCTCCAGGAGCTTTGCTCGAATAGTCATAGACGAGATCCACGCATTTTTTTGCGATCCGATCCAGCTCGTACTTGCGATCGATTATATCCTCCAAATTTTCCAGCTCAACCGGCTCGATATTAATGACCATACAAAAATACATGTAGCTTGATTGCAGCCCGTGCAAGTCACATAAGGTTTGCAGCGAGTCAGCCGAAGTGATTTTACCTGTGAGCAAGTCATCGAAAAAGTCTTGTCTGATCTTCAGCTTCACTTCCTCGATTTCCCTCGCCTTGATCCGCTCCAGTGCTACGATGGTGGACGCCTGCTCCAGCACGATGTAGTCAAATTCAGTCAGCTCCCACACGGTTTGCCAGACGACGATGTACCCGTAGATGTGGTTGGCAACGGCAACGGGTAGAATCCTGCATTTCACCTCATCATCTTTCGCATGGTAGATACGCTTGATCGACTTTTTGATCTGGCTAATATTTTTCGGGACGGACTCGGTGAAGTCACGGGTAAAAACAGGTCTGTTTTTGCTCAAGGTCAGACAGGAGTCAAGCGGAATCGGATTGTGCCAGATTTCCGTGTAATGGAGCAGATGCCAGTCCTGATCCAGAATAAGGATCGGGTTGTTGATGGTCTCAGACAGCTCGGAGGCGATGCGGTCCAGTCCGCCACCTTCCAGTGCAATGCGAAACAGGGCGTTATGCATGTCCAATGTTTTGCGGTTCAACAAATCATAGCGCCCGGAGGCTTTCTCGTTAATAATGGCAATCACTTTAGACAGCGTGTATTCAAAAGGCAGGGCCAAGAGCGGCAGTCCATACTTGTTGGCATGATCAATCATGTTTTGCGGGATTTGATCAAAATAGCGGTGCATCTTGATAACGAGCCCGGAGCAGTTGATTTCCGCCAGCTCCTTGATGATTTTATTTTGCAGTTCGGGATTGTCCTTGAAAATATATCCGGTGGAGAGCAGTAATTCATTGGAAGACAGCCAGTCAAAAGCATCCGGGTTCTCCATGATATTGACGATGGAGATGACGTTATTGATGCCTTGCTCTCCGGCGATGATTTTGATGCCGTCTATCGATTGAATGGTAAGCAAATCTTTGATGGTCAGCACCCTGTTCACTCCTTTGCCACAAAAGGATCCCTGTAATTGTGCAATGTGCACAAGTGAACCTCAATTTTTTTAGTTTCCATACACAATGACGATTCCATTCTCCCTGTCTAAAATAATGATGTAAGTACGGGGTGCTTGTCTAATTGTTTTTTAAAAGAGCAAGCGCTCAGCCATCTTGGCGGGTTGTTCAATCACGAGATCATGGAGGGCTTACTATGACAGACAAAAGCGTAGTACAGGCATTTCTCGAGGCAGCGGCTGAGGGGAATATCGAAGCACTGAAAAAGCATCTGGAGCAGGGCGTAGATATTAACGCAAGAAACAGACAAAAGCGTACAGCGATTCTGACTGCTGCCATGAACGACAAATTGGAAGCGGTATCGTTTTTGGTAGAAGCGGGTGCAGATGTAGATTTGCAGGATGAGACATGCTTCAACCCGTTCTTGTTCGGTTGCATCAACGGCAAGCTGGAGCTTGTCAAAATGATGATCAAGGCAGGAACAAACCTGGAGCTGTTGACTCGTTTTGGTGGAGTAGGGATTACACCAGCGTGCGAAAAAGGTCATGTGGACATCGTTCGTGAGCTCGTAACGACGACTGACATTAACGTCAACCATACCAACTTTGTGGGTTGGACACCACTGATCGAAGCGATCATCTTGGGCGATGGCGGCGAGAAGCAGCAAACGATCATCAAGCTGTTGATCGAGCATGGCTGCAATGTGCACATGGTAGATAAGTACGGCGTAACACCGCTTGAATTGGCGAGAAGAAAAGGCTACACCGAAATCGAAAAAATCTTGCTGGATGCAGGAGCAAAGTAAAGCGTCCCATGTACATCCAGGCGTTGTCTGGCGATACCGGTTTCCTTGAGCGTTTGGCACGAGCAAACTTTAGCGGGACCGTACACAGTATTTTTGAGCGAACGATCAATCTGACATGCAGCGAAAACGGAGAATTGTACACCCTTGGCAACCATCAGCTAGACAATGCACCGAACACGCTCATCATTGATGTACAAGGCTTTTTGGGGCTGGGGCTATCCGTTAACGCTCCGGTCATTACGGAAGAGAATACGCTCGTTATTGGAGCGGATTTACGAATTTGGACTCAGCAAGCAACAAAGTGGGAAGGTGAGCTTCCTTCCTATCCTTGTGACATAGAAGGCGTAGAAGTATTGCGCAGAAATGTGGCGTTCACGAAGAACTACGTGGACGTATACGGCAAGACGGGGGGCATGAAAATGTCCTCCCAACCTGCCAGTCCGTTTGAGAAAGAGATGTCCCGTATGCTGATCCAGCGTGCAGGCATGCTTTCCGACGATCTGGCGAACAACCGCATAGAGTCAGCTACTCAGCATGCGATAAGTCTAATCGGTCTGGGGCCGGGGTTAACACCATCGGGTGACGATTTTTTAGTGGGATTGTGCAGTGTATACAAAATGCAAAACATTTCCTCTTGTTTGTCATGCCCATTTTTCGATGAAATCGTCCGTTCGTCCCAAGCATTAACGAACGAAATCAGTGCGATCACGCTGAAAAAAGCAGCCCATGGACAAGTAAGGGAGTCGCTAAATGACTTGCTTTCATGCATGGTGTCCGGCTCCATGGAAGAGCTTGTCCCTGCTTTAGACAAAATCATCGGGATCGGCTCGTCGTCGGGTACGGATATCCTGCTTGGCATCCTATGTGGTTTGGAACGAAATCTAGAAGCTGGAGGTAATGTATGTCTACCAAAGTCGTAATCAAGCAAAGCACGTATTTTGACTCGGTATCCCTGATGTCTCTATCTACAAAAGCGAATCAAATTGAAGGTGTCGAACAAGCGGTGATCGCGATGGGCACGGACATGAACAAAGAGGTATTGAAAAATGTGGGCTTGCTCACACCTGAGCTGGAAGCAGCGAAAACGAGCGACTTGATGATCGTGGTGAAGGCAGCGACAGACGAGCTGTGCGAGAGCGCTCTTATCGCTATCGAAGAACTGTTCAAGAAAAAAGGCGGCAGCAAATCTGCAACGGAGATCAAATACTCCACGATTGATTCAGCGGCAGCCAGCATTCCAGAGGCAAACCTCGCTGTCATCTCAGTAAACGGTGCATTTGCGGCAAGAGAAGCGAGAAAAGCATTGGAAAACGATCTGCACGTCATGCTGTTCAGCGACAACGTGAGCATCGAGGAAGAGATCGCCCTCAAGCAATTCGCGCATGAAAAAGGCCTTTTGATGATGGGACCTGACTGCGGTACAGCGATTATCGGCAATGTGGCGCTGTGCTTCGGAAACGCCGTGAGAAAAGGGAACATCGGGATCGTAGGTGCGTCTGGTACAGGCAGCCAAGAGGTGAGCGTGCGTATCCACGACTTCGGTGGCGGTATCACGCAGCTGATCGGTACAGGCGGACGCGACCTGTCCGAGCAAGTCGGCGGCATCATGATGCTCGACGGAATCAAAGCACTGGAAGAGGATGAGGCGACAAAGGTCATCGTGCTCATTTCCAAGCCACCAGCACCAAGCGTTCAGGAAAAAGTATTGGCACAAGTGAAAAACTGCAACAAGCCTGTGGTTGTGTACTTCATTGGTGGAGAAGAAACGCCAGTTCTGGAAGCAGGCGGACATTTTGCAAAAACGAGCAAGGAAGCAGCCATCAAAGCAGTTGTGCTGGCTGGCGCCAACGAAGACGAGCTCAACAAGCGCGCTCTCAACTGGCCGCTGATTGAAGAGGTACGGGCAAAGCTGACACCGGAACAAAAATACGTTCGCGGGCTGTTCTGCGGCGGAACATTGTGCGACGAAGCGATGTACCTCGCGATGGAAAAGTATGAAGACGTATATAGCAACATTCAAAAGAAAGCGGACTACAAGCTGAAAAACATCCATGAGAGCAAGGCACACACTTACCTCGACATGGGCGATGACGATTTTACAAACGGCAAGCCGCATCCAATGATCGACCCGTCCTTGCGCATCGCTAGATTGATGGAAGAAGCAAAAGATCCTTCCGTCGGCGTCATTCTGATGGACTTCATCTTGGGCTTTGGTTCCCACGAAGATCCTGTCGGCGTGATGCTGCCAGCGATCATCGAAGCAAAAGCGCAGGCTGCCAAGGAAGGCAGACACCTGGAAATCCTGGGCTACGTGCTTGGTACTGACCTCGACACACCGAACTTTGATGAGCAAGTGAAGAAGCTGATGGATGCGGGGGTAACGATTGCAAGCAGCAGCACAAACGCAGGTCTTCTGGCTAGAGAATTTGTTGCGAAAGGGGAATAATCATGAGCAAAATCAACGAGCTGTTTAACGGAAAAATTCATGTGATCAACGTAGGGATCGAGTTTTTCAAAGACGATATCATCAAGCAAAATGCGAATGCGTCTCACCTGGATTGGAAGCCTCCAGGCGGCGGAAAGCCTGAGCTGATCAACGCTCTCGACAGACTGGAAAACGCTGCTGTCGCTCAGAAAATCGCTGCGGCAAACAAGCTGGCGGTAGAGCGCATCATCAACTCCCAGCCGATGCTTGTTGGCTTCGACCAAGCGATCAATGTGGTACCAGGCATGACAAAAACCACGATTCTGCACGCAGGCCCGCCCATTACTTGGGACAAAATGTGCGGCGCGATGAAAGGTGCCGTAACTGGAGCAATCGTATTCGAGGGCTTGGCAAAAGACATCGAGGAAGCTGAACAGGTAGCTGCTTCCGGAGCAATCACGTTCTCCCCATGCCACGAACACAACTGCGTAGGCTCCATGGCAGGTGTGACATCCGCTTCGATGTTCATGCATGTGGTGAAAAACAAGACGTACGGAAACGTCGCTTACACCAACCTGAGTGAGCAGATGGCTAAAATTTTGCGCATGGGCGCCAACGATGAAAGCGTCATCGCCCGTCTGAACTGGATGCGCGATGTATTGGGACCCATGCTGCGTGATGCGATGAAAATTGCGGGCGAAATCGATCTTCGTCTCATGCTGGCGCAAGCGCTGCACATGGGTGACGAATGCCACAACCGCAACAACGCAGGTACGAGCTTGTTGATTCAAGCGCTGACTCCGTACATTTTGGAGACAGATTTCACAAAAGAACAAAAACGCGAAGTATTCGATTTCGTCGCAAGCAGCGATTACTTCTCTGGCCCGACATGGATGGCGATGTGCAAATGCGCACTGGACGCAGCGCATGGAATCGAGAACAGCACGATTGTCACTACAATGGCGCGCAATGGGGTAGAGTTCGGTATCCGAGTAAGCGGCATGGCTGGCAACACTTGGTTTACTGGACCAGCACAAAAGGTAATCGGTCCGATGTTTGCAGGCTACAAGCCAGAGGATTCCGGCTTGGATATCGGGGACAGTGCGATCACCGAAACATATGGGATCGGTGGCTTTGCAATGGCGGCAGCTCCAGCGATTGTTGCACTTGTAGGCGGAACGGTTGAAGAAGCGATCGGCTTCTCCACCACGATGAAAGAAATCACGACAGCAGAAAATCCAAACGTCACGATTCCACTCTTGGACTTTAGAGGAGTACCGACAGGAATCGATATTCGTCAGGTGATCCAAACAGGCATCCTGCCGATTATCAACACCGCCATTGCGCATAAAGACGCAGGTATCGGCATGATCGGTGCGGGTATTACGTATCCGCCGATGGAAGCTTTTGAAAAGGCATTGCTCGCAGTGACGGAAACGATTAGCTAACAGCTTTTCATCCTAGGTGACTCAGCTTTCGCGGCAAAAGAAGGTTGCGAAAGCTGGGTTGAATGAGGAAGGTGAATGAACATGGGACAGGCAAATGTAAAGGAATCATATGAAGAATTCAAGTCCTATGGATACGCGGACGATATTTTGCCGAAGACTTCCGAAAATCGAGATTGGGGCACCTTTAACTACGTGACCGTGTGGATGGGCGCTGTGCATAATCTCATGTCGTACATGACTGTAGCCGGATTCTTTGTCCTCGGATTATCCGTTCCGCAAGTCTTGTGGGCAGTCATGATTGCTGCCTTGATTGTTTCGGCTGGTTATGTATTGAATGGCTATGCGGGAACGAAGTACGGAATTGGCTATTCGATGCTGTTGCGCAGCTCCTTTGGTGTAAAAGGCTCGATCATTCCTGCTATATGTCGCGGGCTTATCGCTGGTGTTGTGTTTTTTGGGACCAAAACAATTATTGGCGCACAATCCTTTAATGTCATTTTTGAGAAAATATTCCCTGGCTATATGAATATGGTTCCAGGCTTTGATTTTCTCGGATTAGATTTCCCGACCATGCTTTCTTATGTGATCCTCTGGGTCATTACAGTTGGATTGTTTTTAGGTGGAATGAAAATTCTCAGTCTGTTTAGTAAATGGTCTTCACCGATCATCTATATTTTCATTGTAGGTGCAGCGATTTGGGCGATCAGCGTTGCTGGCGGATTTGGTCCGATCTTTGCTTATGCTCCTGCCAAACCGATGGAGAATTGGCTTGTCTTTATCGCATGTGTAAGTGCATTGGTATCGAACTGGGGCGGCCCGATTGTCAATATTGCAGACCTTACGCAAAGGGCAAAACACCCAAAAGCTCCGATGATTGGTCTGCCGCTTGGGATGATTGCATCCTACATCCTGTTTGGAATTACGTGTGTAGGATTGTTGGTTGGAACACAAATTGCGTTTGGCATCACAGACTTTAATGTCGTCGCTGCCATTGATCAAATTGGGAATCCTGTTGCCGTCATTATCTTGTTGCTGGCACTGAATATAGGTTCGACGAGCTATGTTGTGTTTGGGAATTTGCTTCCATCTGGACTGCAAATGACAGCGCTTCTTCCGAAAATGTTTACTGTGAAATCAGCGGCTATCTTGACAGCTGTATTGGGGACTGTCATTTTACCTTGGAAGCTGGTGGACGGTACGGCCGCGCTGTATATGTTCTATAGTTTTATCGGCTCCATGTACGGTCCAATTACGGGGATCATGCTGGTCAGCTTTTTCATTGAAAGAAAAAGAAAGCTGGACCTATCAACCATCTACGTAAAACCAGGTGAAAACGGAGAATACGAAAACGGCTTTAATAGGGTGGCATGCGGCGTATTGATCGTCAGCTTCTTGATTACGCTATCCGGCTCTTTCTTGCCAAATGTGCCACTATTGGCAAACATCAGCAAGTCAGCATTCCTTAGCGGGTCGATCATTTCCGGCGTTTTATATGCGCTGTGCTATAGATGGAACAAACCAAGCACGATCACGCAGAGTGAAAGAGCTGCAAAAGTATCTTAACAAGGGGAGAAGTGCCCAGTGGAAAAACTCGTTATTGTTGCAATCGGCGGCAACTCATTGGTTAAGGATAATGGTCGCAACACGATTCAAGACCAGTATGAGGCCGTATGTGAAACTGCAGCAAATATAGCAGATATGGTGCAAGAAGGTTACAACGTTGTCGTTACGCACGGCAACGGACCGCAGGTTGGATTTGCTTTGCAAAGATGCGAAATCGCGAATGAAGTGTCCGGGATGCCTACGATCCCGCTGGTCAATTGCGTGGCGGATACGCAGGGGGGAATCGGCTACCAAATCCAGCAGGCACTCACCAACGAATTTGCCAAAAGAGGAATCAACAAAAAAGTGGCGAGCGTCATCACACAGGTAGAAGTCAGCAAGGATGATCCGAACTTCGAAAATCCAACGAAGCCAGTCGGCTCCTTCTTCACGCTGGAGCAGGCGGAAGAGATGCGCAAAGAGCATCCGGACTGGGTATTTATCGAGGATTCCGGTCGCGGCTACAGAAGAGTGGTGCCTTCCCCTAAGCCAATCGACATCGTGGAAAAAGACGCAATCAAATCGTTGATCGAAGCGGGATATGTGGTAGTTGCTGTTGGCGGCGGCGGTATTCCGGTTGTGAAAACGGGCGAAAATACGTACGATGGGATTGATGCTGTCATCGACAAAGATTTTGCCACCAGCTTGCTGGCAGAGCAGATCGATGCACAGACATTGATCATTACGACAGGTGTTCCGCAGGTGTGCATTAACTTCGGCAAGCCGAATCAAAAGGCGCTGGAGCGCATCACGGTAGAGGAAACGAAGCAATACGTTCGTGAAGAGCACTTCGCAAAAGGCAGCATGCTGCCAAAAATTGAGGCCAGCCTGAGCTTTTTGGAGAAAAACGGGTCAAGCGTGATCATTACGAACCCAGAGAGCTTAAAGGATGCGATTACGAACAAAGCAGGGACACACATCGTAAAATAATGGCCTCTTGAGGGAGGATGCAAGACAATGGATTACATGAAGCTGGCAGTAGAAAAAACGATGGAAGGTATGAACAACAAGCTCGGTGGTCCTTTCGGGGCGGCTGTCGTCAAAGGGGACGAAATCATCGCCGTATGCAGCAATCGCATGATGGCAGATATGGACCCGTCCCAGCACGCAGAGATGGTAGCCATTCGCGAAGCGTGCAAGACCTTGGGCACGATGGATTTGACAGGCTGCGAAATTTACGCGACATGCGAGCCTTGCCCGATGTGCGTGGGCGCTATCATCTGGTCTGGCATCAAGGTCGTTCATTACTGCTCGACTGCGGAGGATGCGCATGAGAACGGTTTTTCGGATAAGCATCTTCGCGACTATTTTTTCGGTAAGGATCAGAGTGTTTTGAACATGATCAAGGTCGAGAAGCGTGAGGACTGCGATCAGTTGTTTAGGCACTATCATCAGTTGAACAAAGAGTAGAAGGTAATTGAATAGCGGACAAGAAACACGGATGTAAGGGCCTTATAAGGGCCCTTTTTCTCTTTGTTATTTTCCCTGTATCTTACCGCCATGATTGCTTGTCTATTAAAGATGCGTAGGCTTGTCTCACGTAAGATGAGGTGACAATTTATTCCTAACATCGTCTTATTGTGTGAGCTTCAACGTCAAGAAAAGATGGAGGATACATGTATGACCTCGACCTCTCAAAGGCGTTATCCTGTACTGGCAAGGAGCACACTCCTAACAGTCACGCTGCTCCTGTCACCAGCCTCGGGCACAGTCATGGCAAATCAGACAGGGAACCAACAAGCAGCAGCTCACCTTCAGGAAAATCAGTTAAGCGAAAAGGCAAAACGAACGGAGCAAAAGCTGCAAATGCTCGTCCCAGCGCTCGATGACACATCTAGACATATTACCTTGGAAACGAAAGACCAGCCTGTGTACGAAATCCGTTATGAAAAAAATAATGAATTCTTTGCCAGAGCCTATATCCATGCAGAAACCGGGAAGTTGCTCACGTATTTATTGGATGACAAGGATCTTGAAAATCCTGATGACAAGCTGGCCTATAAGAGCGCCGATACCTTCATGGAAGGCTTGATCGGTGAAATGCGCAGCCTGTACAAGGTAACGCGGGCTCCTGTAGGCGATGTCATCTATAGCCGCTATGTAAATGGCATCGAGGTAGTTGGCGATGAGTTTCGGTTGTCAGTAAACAGTGCGGGACAGGTAACCAACGTTTCGGCAGGAGAAAACACGCTGACAAACATCAATCCAGCTGACTTCCTCCCCCCAGCCCAAGCGATGAAGAAAGATCAGCTCAGTCACTTTATCCCACCCCGCCTGCAACTTATGTACACCCATGGTGAAAATCAGACCAATCTCGTCTACTCCTCTGCATTCTCCGGTTATATAGACGCAGTAACAGGAGCTGAGCTGTTCACTATTCGGCAATATAGAAAGTGGAGGTGGAAACCAATCTCCCTCACGCCTGGTGGAAAGGTAGTAAAGGTCACGAATGAGCAGGAGGCAAAGCGAATATACGAAAGCGAGTTTGGTATGAGCTTGAAGGGTAGTATCTTCAACGGCTTCCATAACGAGATGGAGAGTATCTATTTTTCCCCTGATGAAAAGGAGTTATTAGTTACGAAGGATGGTGATGTGATCAGATTTAAAAGCTATTCGAACGTCCCACCCCAAAGAGGGAAGGCAACATTGTCGGAAAAGCAGGTTCTTGAGAAAGCCGTTCAGTTCATGCAACCATATCTTAAACAGGAAGAAAAGGAGTTCTACTACATATTGAATACTGATGAGGAGAATCCAAATCAGTATGTAGTTGAGTTTGTGCCATCTGTTGAGGGGCTACCGCTGGTATACGGACGATGCATTGTTATTAGAGTGAATGGATTCACAGGGAAAATCACCGAGTACTATCAAAAGCTCGACCAAAAGCCCGCCAAGCTCCCGGATAAGAGGAAGGCTGTCTCCATGGATGCAGCAGCCCAGGCTTTGCTGGCGCAACCCACTGAACTGCTATACATCTATCCATTCATTAATGGAGAGAAGTTGGCTAAACCGGTTCTTGTCTATTCCATTGATGGTAACGATATCAATGCCCTGACAGGTAAGGTCGAAGAGTAGTAGAATGAAAACCTTCCACGATATTTAGAACACATCATTTGTGATAAGATAAAAAAATATGAGACGCAATACTAATGAATAAACAGCGAGTGAAAAGAAATCTATTTTCTGCTAGAGCTTCTTTTAAACTAGAGGTGGCACCATGTTAAAACGTTTATTTGTTTCAGGATACAAGGCTCACGAGCTGGGCATTTTCAATGAAAAAAATCCGGGGTTGGCCATTATAAAGAAAGCACTGAAACGGGAACTCGTAAAATTCCTTGAGGAAGAATTGGAATGGGTCATCATATCAGGTCAACTCGGGGTAGAAATGTGGGCAGCCGAAACTGTTCTGGAATTGAAAAAGGAGTATCCACATCTAAAACTGGCGGTAATTACTCCGTTTTTGAATCAAGAGGAAAAGTGGAAAGAAGAGACCCAGGATTACTACCGAAATATTGTGATGCAAGCCGACTATATCAATAGTGTCTATCAAACACCTTACCAGGGAGTTTGGCAGCTTGGAGAGAAAGACAAATTCTTGCTATCCAATTCAGTTGGTCTCTTGTTAGTTTACGATGAAGAAAACGAAGGCTCTCCGAAATTTCTAAGTAAGCTCGCCGCACAAAAAACGGAAATGGGCGACTATCAGTTATTTCGAATTAACGCATATGACTTACAGACCATTGCAGAGGAACAGCAGCAAGAATTATACAATGACTACTTCTAAACAAAGAAACCAGCTATGGGAAGCTGGTTTTTATTTTTGGACAGTCGCTTCCGTTTGTCCAATATCGGTCTATTGCTTTAATCGTCCATTGTCTGGGGCAAACAATTATATTTGGTTAACAACAATAGTGATTCCTGTGTTTTTAGGCATTAGTCCGTGCTGCTCAATTCGGGGTAGACAGTAGACTCCATTTTGTTAAGCGCTGTTCTCGAATGTCAAACTAGTAGAAACCTAACCGAAAGGAAATAGTATCGATAATAACCATTACTACTAATGGAGGGGTGACAAATGATATACTTTAAGGAATCTAGACCATATTTTCTAATTGAAGATTCTATTTTACCTTTTCGAGCAGAATTATATTTCGAAATATTTAACTGCTTTCTAGATAAAGACGAATTTTTCTTATTTGCTGGGCCAGTAAAAACAACAGATAGAGAGTATATGAAATTTATAGAAGAGCGCAAGGTATTAATTGGTTCAATTGATACATGGTTTTGGTGGCCAAAGTTAGCAAGGGAAATTCTTTGGTTTAGGCCAAAAAATAATATGGAAATCTTGAACGAAATAAAGGTTTTTTGTGCATGCATTGTCACTGAATCTGGAAATAAAAATATTAACAATTATAGTTTTGCTATGACGATAGAAGAGACCGATGAAGGTATATGCTTATACATCTCTGAACAGGCCAAAGGTAGGTTTTTATCTGAAGTATTCCCGAAAATAGAAAAAGTTATGAAAAATAACAATGTTTCATATGAATCATTAATTTAACATTGCAGGTAACTAATCTTTTCTTTGGGTTGTTTCAGAAATAACAAATTCAAAACTCCTTCTACTGTCATTAGGATCTATTAACTTAGCGCCACTCTGCGCCTTAACCGGCGTAGGGTGGTTCTTTTTGAGTAAAATGAACACGACCCCAGTGCCGAAAATAAATTGGTCGGCACGTACTGAATGAACTTAACCCTAATCACCCCCGTATGATGTTCCTTTAATGTGCCTGTACGCAAATAAATGCTTGAATTTTAACCCATTAGCGTTACATATTGCAGGTTCGAACAAAGGGAGCTTTGACGATAGCGAAGATTCGGCTGAATATCATTTCAAAAAAACGGCGCATCAGTAGGGGTGGAAACGATAGAAGGAAAGAATATAATCGTGGTTTGCATGAACGTGAGACAACTAACCGTACGGGTAATTCACGGGGTATCTACAAAAACGCCTGGTAACACGGGCGTTTTTTGTTTGTGCGAGGGGGAAGTGTTGTGTGATAACATGGAAAATATTACTGAGTCATTCTGTAGAGAGAAAATTACATTGGCGTATTTGGGAAGGGGAGAAAGGAAATGTCCACGATCGAACAGATTACCGAGCATATCTTGATTATGCATGCAAGTCATGACACGGATCGCCCCATCCTAGCAGCCATTACGGGAGCAAGAAAAACCCTCTTGATTGATGCTGGAAATTCACCGGCGCATGCCGCGTTGTTTCGTCAGGAGTTGCAAAGGCTAGGCGTTCGTCTTCCAGATCTGCTCATACTGACTCATTGGCACTGGGATCATACATTCGGAATGTCAGCATGGGATCTACCTACCATCGCGCAGGCAAAAACCGCACATGCATTGAGCAAACTGATGGGGCTGGAATGGTCGGATGAAGTCATGGAACAGCTCTGTAAGGAGAAGATCATCAATGCCAGCACGATGGCGAACATCAGAAAAGAGTACGGAATGAACCGGGACTTGATCCGAATAGTCGAGCCGGATATCCTATTCGATGAATCGATCACGATCGACCTTGGTGGCGTGACATGTCAGGTGGACCGTGTCGGAGGAGATCACTCGGAAGATTCGTGCTATGTGTACGTAAAAGAGGATCAAACGCTGTTCCTGGGAGATGCCCTGGGTCCCTCTGTCTATGGCGGGCCGCGCAGTTATACAGCCTCCCGTTTTCTGCGTGTGTTGAAGCAAGCGTACCAGTCTGAAGCAATCCTTTTCGTGGAATCGCACGGCCGGCCATTGGATCGAGCTGCCTTTCAAAAGGAGCTCAGTGATTGGGAACAGCTAGCTCTGCTCACAGAGCAATACGGGCAAAACAGAGAGCGGATCGTAAGCGAGATGTGTACCTTCCTCCAGGTGCCAGAGCTTCCTCATGAATTTTCAGAAGCTCTCGAATGGTTCATGGTAGGGGCTGCCTCTCAATGATCCGATTCATTGGATGGGTACATTTTATTTTGTGATAGCTACCTACTAAAACCCCTACAACCGCAACTTCACGGCGAAGATCGACACCGTGAAGCTGCGGTTTTTTGCATGTCCGAATACGTGCAATGGCCTGACGGTTTCAAACGCAACCGATTTAGGCAATCCAGGTGGAGGCGGCTCCGCACAAACACGAAGAATTTCATGGTTTTTATGGCATCTGAACGGGCAGGATAGAGCAATAGCGACATAGCCTATCCCAGCAGTTCTTTGGCTCCGTTCATCACTAAGGGCATTGTCTGTTTAACGAATGTTTCCGCACTCATTAGCCGCCCCTCATTGTTCCAAGCGTAAGCCGCCCCATACATCCCCCAACTTAACATGATAGAAGCTGTATTTATTAAGAATTGCGCGTTTGGACTCGAGAGCATCTTGTCTTTGTTTATAAAGGAAAGAAGTGTCGCTTGAATTTTTTCCTTTATTTGAATTTCGAATACAGGTCCAAGCGATTTATAGCTTCTTTGGCACATAGTGCTTAGACTCATGTGAAAATCGCATACACCCAGAAAAATACTCTGAATGGTTTCTTCATTTAATACTTCGTGACCGCTTATTCTATGATTTATGATCGTCATAAATGATTCCGTTAGTTTGGCCTCAAGAAGTTCGAATTTATCTACAAAGTGCGCATAAAAAGTCGCTCTGTTAACAGTAGCCCGCTCTGCAATATCCCTAACGGTTATCGATTCAAAGTCTTTTTCTTGAATTAATGAAGCAAAAGCGTCTTGAAGGAGTCGCCGTGTACGTATCACACGAGGATCAGCTTCATTCTTTTTTATTCTCATGGTTAAAATCTCCCCCAATAAAACGACATTATAGAAACGGTGTTGTCTATACAACGGTTTACGGTTATTGATGATTGCGGATCAATCAGTTGTTATTATAACCTACAAATACAACAAGTGTTGTTTAAATAACCATTGTTGTATTTGAACGAAAAACTGCATGCAGCTTTTCCAAACCAGAAGGAGGAGAGAACCATGTCCATTTCACAACCATCGCAAACGATCGAGCACCAACCATTTTTCGATGTTATTCAAGAACGCCGGTCGGTTCGTAGTTATAATCCCGAGGTCAAAATTTCGCGGGAGGAATTGGCCGAAATACTGCGGCAAGCCACGCTGGCTCCTTCAGCGGCTAACCTGCAGCCGTGGCGGTTTCTCATTATCGACACGCCGGAGCTGAAGCAGAAGCTGCTTCCGATTGCATTCAATCAACAGCAAGTGGTCGAGGCTTCGGCTGTCGTCGCCGTTCTTGGAGACCTTGAGAACATCCGGATGGCCGAGAAGATTTACGGTCAAGCGGTCGATGCAGGCTTCATGCCTGCGGATACGACAAAATCGATGGTTGAACACTATACCGGCATGTATTTGAGTATGCCGCCCGAGGCCATCCGCCAAATCGCTTATACTGACGGCGGGATAGTATCGATGCAACTCATGCTTGTCGCCCGCGCTAAAGGATACGACACGGTACCGATTGGCGGCTACGACAAACAAAAGTTCATGGAAGCTTTCCGCGTATCAGAACGCTACATTCCGATTATACTGATCGCCATCGGCAAGGCGGCGAAGCCCGGTCATCCGACGGTGAGGCTGGCAGTCGATGATGTAGCTTTCTTTAACGAAATGCCTAAGGAATAACAAACTGTAAAAGGGGGACCGCCCGATTGATTCCAGTTATAGTAAAATAGGCTAAAGCTGATCAAACAGGAGAGATAGATTTGATTAGGAGATTACTATATGCAAATTAATCTGAAAGAACCATATGGAGTATTAAAGCATAGTGCGTCAACTAAGGATGTTGCTCACTTGCTTAGTCTATTTATTAAAAAAGACTCCTTATTGCTTTTTTCTTTCTATGAAAGAAATTTGCCATTAGTTGATAATGACATTCAAGAATTCATCAATGAAAGACGTTTGTTTACTAATTCCGAATGGGTATTGCCGTGGGCAGAGACAATTCCTCACTGGGACCAACCAAATCATACACTACCGAATATTATTTGGTTCTCAGTAAAGACAAAGGACGAGATTATAAGAGCGATAGATATCGACAGTTTATTTCGATGTGTGGTAGTGAAGGAGGGCGACGACTTTTATAAATACTCGAATGTGATATTCCAGAAAGAATATTATGCAACTTTTGATGAAGAAAATTTTGAGCATTATATTGGGCTTGCGAACAAGGTTGAATTTCTTAACGCCACATGGTCAGAATTAAAGAACCGATTTCATGTGAAATTAGTTTAATAGCGTAAGGTGAAGCGAACTCTTGACAGGTTGGTGCAGAGAAAGATGCAAAAATATGGTAACTCCTTCATTGGGGTTTTCCTATAAATAAGACCTATGAAATCAACTCCTTTTCATGAAGGTGATTGGACTATTTATGCGTCGCTCTAGATGGGAGATAGTGGTATATTAGATATCATAATCGAAATGGTAAGCGTTGGAAGGGGGACATGCCATGGAGAAACGCCGCGTATTGTTGCTCGGGGCTAGCGGCTACTTGGGAAGTCAAATCTATCAGGAGCTTTTGCGGGATAATGCCATTGATCTGATGGGTACATGCTTTTCTGCACAAGCTGTCCACCAATTTCTTCGGGTCGATGTGACTGATACCCCTTCTTTTTCACTGATCCTGCAAGAGTTTTCACCGCATGTTGTCATTTGGGCGTTGATGAGTGCTACAGATGAAAGAGAGCTAATAGAGAAAGGCTTGGAAGTTCTGCTTTCTCATTTGCCTGAAGAGAGCAAATTGATTTTCATCTCCACAGACGGTATTTTCGGAAGAGGAACAGGCTCTTATCGGGAAGAAGATCCGCCCGAGCCATTAGATGAGAGAAATCTGTTAGCTGCTTATACGAATGCCAAAATACGAGGGGAAGCACGAATTCGCAAGCGGCATCCCAATCATGTCATCGTGCGAGTGGGCCCGCTCTATGGTCGCAATGCGGTTGGGCAATGGGATAAACGTGTCGCTTCGATGTGTGCAGACCTGGAAGCTGGCAGAGAAGTAAGCCGGTCAGGTAATTTGTACAAGACTTTTGTCCATGTGGAGGACGTGGGGAGTGCTATCCACGAATTGCTGCACGGCTCTTACCTCGGAACACTTCATCTCGGTCCAGCAGAGAAAGAGAGTTATTATTCTTTTTACAAAAAGATAGCTCTAGCATTAGGGCTGACTGCTGAAGGTGTAAAAGAAACCTTGTTAACGGAAGCCGAAGCGCAAGAACGAGGGATTCCGTTGGATACTTCGTTGCGTACGAAAAAGGCGCGGGAACTGCTACAGACCCGTTTTCGTCAGGCAGGATGGAGAAACGCACATGGCAACGATAATGACAAAGGAGAGTAGAGAACAATGAAAACAATCGGATTAATTGGTGGCATGAGCTGGGAGTCCTCCTTGGTCTACTACCGTTTGATCAATGAAACCGTCAAGGAGAGGCTGGGCGGTTTGCATTCGGCAAAAAGCATCCTGTATTCCGTTGATTTTGCCGAGATCGAAGAAATGCAACGAGAAGGGCGATGGGAAGAAGCAGGCGAACGGATGGCGCTTGCGGCGAAAAGTCTGGAAGCGGCAGGAGCAGACCTGATCGTTCTCTGTACGAATACGATGCACAAGCTGGCGTATGCCATCGAGGAAGCGACCAACCTGCCTTTTCTGCATATCGCGGATGCGACAGCGCAAGCGATCACGAACCACGGGCATAAACGAGTGGCACTGCTTGCGACGCGATTTACGATGGAGCAGGATTTCTATACAGGACGTCTGCGTGATGGTCATGGATTAGAGGTATTGCTGCCGGATGAACAAGAGCGAAAACTCGTCCATGAGATCATTTACCACGAGCTGTGCGTTGGGATCATTCGCGAGGAATCCAAACGTACCTACCAGGCGATCATTGAGCGGTTGGTCAAGGAAGGTGCAGAGGCAGTCATCCTCGGTTGCACGGAAATCGGTCTGTTGATCACAGCCCAAGATTGCACCGTTCCGGTATTTGATACGACAGCGATACATGCAGTTGCAGCTGTGGAGGCTGCTTTACAGTAGAATACGTAAGAAATCAAAGGCTTGGCTGATCCCGTTTGCAGGGATGGCTGAGTCTTTTTTTTGATTGAAATAAAAACAACAAAACACAACCAAAAACACATAAAAACAATCTATTAACGCTAGGTTCACATCCGCTTAACATTTTCCCCGTAAGATTGGTTTCGTAGGAACCAAGAAATGAACATTCCGCAAAGAGGAGAGGTTCTCATGAAGAAATGGCATTATCCTTTACTTGCTTCCGTTCTATCGATCGCGTTTTTAGCAGGATGTGGACAATCACCAGGATCGCAATCAAACACACAAGCTACCACAACGGAAAGTAAAACCGCCTCAGGAGAGATTACTGTTTATACGGCGCTGGAGGACGACCAGATCAAAACGTATTTGGAATCCTTCAAAGCGAAATATCCAGATGTAAAGGTCAATATCGTCCGCGATTCTACTGGGATCATCACAGCAAAGCTGCTGGCGGAAAAAGACAATCCACAAGCAGACGTTGTATGGGGAACAGCAGCGACAAGCCTCCTTGTACTTGAACAGCAAGGCATGCTCGAAGGGTATTCGCCGAAAGGAATCGAGAGAGTGTCCCCGGAGTTCAAGGATTCCAAGGAACCTGCAAGCTGGGTAGGAATCGATGCGTGGGAGACTGCGATCGCGGTCAATACCAAGGAGCTGGAAAAACGCAATCTGCCCATCCCGCGCTCATACGAAGACCTGATCAAGCCGGAGTACAAAGGATTGATCGTGATGCCAAATCCGGCGTCGTCAGGAACTGGGCTTCTCACTATCAACGGAATCATGCAACTGAAAGGGGAAAAAGAAGGCTGGGCGTACCTCGAAAAGCTGCATGAAAATATGGCGATCTACACGCATTCCGGTTCGAAGCCAGCGAAAATGGCCGCATCGGGTGAATATCCAATCGGCATTTCCTTTGGCTACCGTTCGATTACCGAGAAGAAAAAAGGCGCACCCGTTGAAGTCGTCTTTCCAACAGAAGGCTCGGGTTGGGATGTAGAGGCGAATGCTTTGATCAAAAAGAGTGAGATCAAGCCAGAATCCAAGCTGTTCTTGGACTGGGCGATCTCGGATGAAGTCATGAAAGCCTATAACCAGAACTTCGCCATCGTCAGTGTCAAGCAAGAAGGCGCGACACTCCCGGAAGGCTACGCAGTAGATCCAATCAAGCAATTAATCAAGCTCGACCTGAATCAAGCCGCACAAAATCGCGACAACATCTTGGCGGAGTGGGAAAAACGATACGTGACCAAGAGTGAACCTAAGTAAGCAGCGAGGAGAACAGCATGACACAATCCTATCTATCCATTCAAGGGGTCAGTAAACGCTTTGGTTTGTTTGCCGCATTGGAGCACATTTCCATCGAAATTGACAAGAATGAATTTGTTTGTCTGCTCGGTCCCAGTGGCTGCGGGAAAACGACATTACTGAGAATGCTGGCTGGATTGGAACAGCCGACGACAGGCAAGATGATCCTGGGAGGCAGGGAGATTACTTCCCTGCCACCAGCGAAACGAAACATTGCGATGATGTTCCAGTCGTACGCATTGTTTCCCAATTTGACGGCTGCCGAAAACATTGCCTTTGGCCTGCAAGAAAAGAAGCTGGGGAAAAAAGAGATCGCAGCCAAAGTAGAAGAGGCGCTAGACATGGTTGATTTGTCTCATGCTGCCGCCAAATATCCCAGCCAGCTCTCAGGCGGTCAACAGCAGCGAATTGCCTTGGCGCGTGCGATTGCACTATCGCCGGATGTCTTGCTTTTAGATGAACCACTATCCGCATTGGATGCAAAAGTAAGACAAAAGCTGCGCCGGGAGATTCGGCGTTTGCATGAGCAGTACGGCATGACAACAGTGATGGTCACGCATGACCAAGATGAGGCATTGACCATGGCAGACAAGATCGTCGTAATGGATCACGGCGAGGTCGTTCAGGTAGGCACACCCGAGGAAATCTATAACAAACCAGCTACTCCGTTTGTTGCTGACTTTATCGGAGCGATCAACTTTTTTGCGTACAGTCGCTTTGAGAATGCGCCAACTGATCCAAATCGCTTACTTGCGATTAGACCGGAGCATGTGCGGATTTTGCAGCAAGAATCCGAATGCGCCATACCTGCGACTATTTCCGAGATAGAATTTCGCGGTGCTTTTTACCGAATCTTTCTGGAGTGGCAAGAGGAAGGTCAGATAAAAAAAGAGCTTCTTACCATAGATTTGATAGCGGCCGAGGCACAAAGACTTGGGAT
Organism: Brevibacillus sp. AG162; assembly: GCF_006715575.1. NCBI lineage: Bacteria > Bacillati > Bacillota > Bacilli > Caryophanales > Paenibacillaceae > Brevibacillus > Brevibacillus sp. AG162. The sequence goes on along the minus strand of NZ_VFNO01000005.1, from coordinate 422,290 downwards.
TGCCCGAGGCAAAAAGGTGTGGCTGGAGTTTCCGCTGGAGAATTTGCTGACCTTTGAGCATGCGCCAACCAGAGAGGAACAGGAGTGAGCAGCATGAAGGAAATGACATCGATCTTCGATGGAAAAGCCATGCAAAAGTGGCTCATCGCTCTCGTCGTTCTTGGATTGTCAGCGAGTGTTCTGTTGCCACTTGGCCAGCTGTTTTCCAAGGCATTCTATAACAAGAACGGTCAGTTCATCGGCCTGGACAATTTCGTTACGTACTTTTCCACTCCAGCACTGGCAGGGTCGCTGAATAACACCCTGTACATTTCTACGATGACGACGCTGATTGCAGTCACACTCGCTTTTCTGTTCGCGTATGCCTTGACGCGCAGCGGGATTCGTGGAAAACGAGTCTTTCGGGCGATCGCGCTGCTGCCGCTGTTTGCGCCCACGATGATGCACGGAATCGCCCTGACCTACCTTTTTGGGAATCAAGGGCTGGTGACGACGGGGATCTTCGGGTTGCTCCCGTTTCAATGGAACATCGATCTGTACGGCCCAGTGGGGATTATTTTGGCAGAGATCGTCTATGTTTTCCCGCAAGCGTATTTGATTCTCGCAGTTTCCCTTGCTTTTGCCGACTATCAATTGTACGAAGCAGCGGATACGCTCGGGGCGAACCATTGGCGCAAGTTTTTTGTCGTGACGATTCCTAGCGTGAAATACGGTATCGTCAGCGCCTGCTTTGTCTGTTTTACTCTCTCGTTTACTGACTTCGGAGCACCAAAGGTTGTCGGCGGACAGTTTTCCGTACTGGCGACAGACGTCTACAAGCAAGTCATCGGCCAGCAAAATATGACGATGGGAGCAACGGTTGGGCTGCTTTTGATCATTCCCGCTCTCGTGGCGTTCGTCGTGGACCGGATTGTTGAGCGCAAGCAGCACGCGGCTGTAACAGCCAAGTCCAAACCGTATCGGATCAAGGAAAATCGTTTGCGCGACTTGTTTTATTTCATCCTTTGTGTGAGCGTCAGCGGATTTTTGCTGCTTCTCATGGCTGCGGTGGTGCTGGCTTCTTTCATCAAAGTATGGCCGTACAATCTGACGCTCGGCTTTGATCATTACGACTTTTCCAACGTTGCCGGAGAAGGGATAGAACCGCTGTGGAACAGCATTCTCGTCGCCTTGCTGACGGCAGTGATCGGGACGGCGGTCACGTTTATTACGGCCTACACCATTGAAAAATCCCAAGTGTGGAAGGGGCTTCGCCAAGCTGGATACTTCCTTTCGATTCTACCGCTGGCATTGCCGGGGATGGTCATTGGGCTAGCGTACATTTTCTTCTTCAACGATCCGTCGAATCCATTTCACGGCATGTACGGGACGATCTGGATTTTGATTTTGGCGAACGTTATTCATTTTTTTGCAGTCGGCTTCATTACCGCAACGAGCGCGTTGAAAAAGCTCGATCCCGAGTTCGAGCAAGCGGCAGAGTCCATGGGGATCTCGCAGACAAAGCTATTGTGGCGCGTCACGATTCCCGTCTGTATGCCGGCGATTGTCGAGATGACGGTGTACTTTTTCATCAACTCGATGGTGACAATCTCAGCGGTTGTTTTTCTGTACGCAGCAGATTTCAAGCTGGCATCTGTCTCCATCGTCAACATGGATGACGCCGGGGATGTGGCTCCGGCAGCAGCGATGTCGGTATTGATCGTCGGTCTCAACATCATCGCACGTGCTGGTGCAGAATGGATCGCATCCAAACTTCGCAAGCGGACAACAGGGTCCTACCAAGAGAAAGGTCAGGTGGCATAAGCATGAAAGCAGTAGTATTTGATTGGGCAGGAACAATGGTAGATTACGGTTGTTTTGCTCCTTTGGCTGTGTTTTTGCAGGTGTTCAAAAAACGGGGAATTGAGCTGACAGCAGAAGAAGCGCGCGAACCAATGGGGATGCTCAAGCGCGATCATATCCAGGCGCTGTGCAAAATGGAGCGGGTAGCAGCGCTATGGCAAGAGCGTTACGGTCGACTTCCGAATGAAGCGGATGTGGACGAATTGTACGCCGACTTCGAACCGATGCTGATGGAGACGCTGCACGAGTACGCCACTCCTGTTCCTGGAGCGCTTGAGCTGGTAGGGCGATTACGCGAGCAAGGTATCAAAATCGGCTCAACCACAGGCTACACAAGGGAAATGATGAATGTTGTAGCAGCATCGGCTAAACAACAGGGCTACGAGCCGGACGCACTGGTCACCCCGAGTGAAGTGCCTGCTGGACGTCCATATCCATGGATGTGCTATCAAAATGCGATCCTGCTAGACGTATATCCAATGAACGAGATGGTCAAAGTCGGTGATACGACAAGCGATATGAAAGAAGGAAGAAACGCCGGGATGTGGACCGTTGGTGTCCTGAAGGGCGGAAGCGAGCTCGGTCTGTCCTTGGAGGAAGTGACAAGCATGCCACAGGAAGAGCTGGATAAAAGGCTGGCTATCGCAACGGAGCGATTGACTGCGGCAGGCGCCCACTATGTTATAGAGGAGATCGGGCGTTTGGATGAAGTGCTGGAAAAGATCGAGAAGCGTCATACAGAAGGAGAGAGACCATGAATCAGACACGACCAACCGACAATCCGTACTTGCTGCTCACCCCCGGACCATTGACCACTTCCTCAACCGTACGCGAAGCAATGCTGCGGGACTGGTGCACCTGGGATCGTGATTACAATGAACTGGTACAGGCAATCCGCCAAAAGCTCGTCCGATTGGCAACCTCACAGGTAGAGGAGTATACGAGTGTTTTGATGCAAGGCAGCGGGACCTTTTGTGTCGAAGCGGTGGTGAGTAGTGCGATTCCCGCAGACGGCAAGCTGCTCGTCCTGACGAATGGCGCATACGGGGATCGGATCGTGGAAATGGCACGAGTCCATGGAATCGTAACAGAGGTGATTGATTTTGGTGAAGTGACAAAAGCCGATGCAGAGGTATTGGAGCAGAGACTAGCGGCGGATGCAACGATCACGCATGTGGCTGTCGTGCATTCAGAAACGACTACCGGTATGCTCAATCCCATTAAAGAGATCGGTGAAGTCGCCAAGAAGTACGGAAAAGTCTATATCGTAGACGCGATGAGCAGCTTCGGTGGCATTCCGTTGGATGCAGCAGAGCTCTCGATCGACTTCCTGATCTCAAGCGCAAACAAATGCATCCAAGGCGTGCCTGGTTTCGGCTTTGTCATTGCCAAGAGGTCTGCGCTCATCAAATGCGAGGGGATTGCCCGTACGTTGTCCCTCGATTTGTACAGCCAGTGGAAGACAATGGAGGAGCAAAACGGAAAGTGGCGCTATACTTCTCCCACTCATGTCGTTCGCGCGTTTTATCAAGCACTGATAGAGCTTGAGGCAGAGGGCGGTGTTGAGAAACGATATGAGCGTTACCAGCGAAATCAGCAGCTGCTCGCAGAAGGCATGGAGCGCGTCGGTTTTCGCATCCTGTTGCCAAAAGAATCGCAATCGCCCTTCATCACTTCCTTTTACTATCCCGAAAGCGAGGCATTTACCTTCGCACAGCTGTATGAACGTTTGAAACTGGCAGGCTTCGTCATTTATCCGGGCAAAATCTCGCAAGCGGACACGTTTCGGATTGGCAATATCGGAGAGGTTTACCCTGAGGATATCGAGAGATTAATCGCTGCAATGGAAAACAATCGTTTCTGGCTGGAGTAAAGAAAAGGAGGCTACCGTGATGAAAGTGTTTTGCTTGGGTGGAGCAGGGAATATTTGTCGGGAAGCGGTGCTCGATCTTGTCATGCATTCGGATTTTGAGCAGATCACGATCGGCGATTTTAATGAAGAGGAAGGTCGCAAGGTAGTCGAGTGGCTGAACGATCCACGCGTAGATTTTGTTCCGGTAAACGTGCACGATCATGCGGATACGGTCCAAAAAATGCGCGGTTACGACATCGTCATGGACGGTACCACGATAACGTTAAACGGACTGTCAACCGCTGCGATTGCGGAGGCTGGCTGCCATGGTATCAATTTGAACGGTTTTGGGGAAGAAAACGCATCGGATGCGATCTTCCGCGCTCATGGAAAGACCTGCCTGCCAGGCTTTGGCATGACGCCTGGGCTGACCCAAATGATGGCGATGTATGCAGCGAACCAGCTCGATGAAGTCGACGAAGTCCGCGTCAGCCACGGCTCTTTTCGTCCGATTGCCTTTTCCAAATCGATCACAGAGACGACGACTTATGAGTATGATCCAGACCTGCCAGGGCGGGTCGTCTATGAAAATGGGGAATTTATTCAAGTCCCGCCATTTGCTCGCCCTCGCGAAATAAAGCTTCCCGAGCCGTATGGAACAACGGTGCAGTACATCATTCCTCATGCAGAGACAAAAACGCTCGCACAGGCTTTGTCTCCAAAAGGAGTAAAGCTGATCGAGGTGCGAGGAACATGGCCAAAGCAAAACATGGAGCTGGTCAAAGCCCTCTATGATTATGGCTTTTTGCGGAACGATCCCATCACGGTAGGCGAAATAAAGGTGGGAATCCTTGATTGTATCTCCCAATACCTCTACAATTCTAGGGAGGGAAAAGAGACGGAATTATACGGGTATTCGCTTCATGTCGAGGTAACAGGTACCAAGGACGGCCGCAAAGTAGGACACATCCTGTACCATACACATCCGACATCTGACGGCTCTGAGCCTGACTGGGCTGGGCTGCGCGCCTATACCCGCAACGTAGGAATCCCGCTGGCGATTGCGACGGAGCAGATCGCAAAAGGAAACGTAAAAGCTACTGGCGTCATAACACCAGAAGAAGCATTTGACCCGGCTGTGATTTTTCACGAGCTGGCAAAACGTCAAATTTACATCCATGGAGAGAAGATCGAACTGACGTAAAGTACGGTATAGGGGGACATGCGGCGTGTCGTTGTTCGGGGAAGAGCGTAAGCAAATCATTTTGCAGTTGATCAATTCCAATGGCAAGGTGCGGACCAATGAGCTGGTCGAAAAGCTGCAAGTATCGTCTGAGTCGATCCGCAGGTATTTGGAAGAGCTGGAAGCGGAGAAAAAGCTGAAGCGCGTTTATGGCGGGGCAGTAAAGCTGACAGTGGAGCGCTCCGAGCCCTCTCATATTGCCCGTGAAGTCTTGCGAGCGGAAGAAAAGAAACGAATTGGGCGGCTGGCGGCGGACTTGGTGCAAGACAGCGATACCATTGTCATCGATGAAGGGACAACGCCTTTGCAAATGATCAGCTTTCTCGTGACGAAAAAAGATTTGACGATCCTCACTAGCTCGATCACGGCGCTGAATCGATTAATCGAGTACCAAAACAATGGAATGCTTGCGGCAGATATCTATTTCCTGGGTGGAAAAGTGAGCGCCAAACATCATCGGGTAAGCGGGACCTATGCAGAGAAGATGATGAAGCAATTTTATGTGGACAAGGCGTTTATCGCGGCTGACGGCATCTTGCTCCATAAAGGCTTGACCTGCTATGAGCCGGACCGAACGGAACTCGCCCGTTGTTTCATCGAAAATGCCAATGAAAGCATTGTGCTAGCCGATCACTCCAAGATCGGGGTCAGCACATTGTGCAAGATCGCGGACTTAGGAGAGGTCGACATCATCATCAGCGATACGGCAGCACCAGCAGAATGGAATAAAGGACTCCAAGCAAAAAACGTAGTATGGATGGTAGTAGAAGAGTCGTAGTGAGCAGGCCAGCGATTCCCCACGACAGGGAAGCTGGCCTGTTTGCTGTTATCATAGGGAAAGATTTCACACGGAAAGTTGTGGAGTTCGGACAAAAAATAATGGAGAAAATGCATTGTCAGATGGAGAGGAAATACATATGATCAGGATGCAGATAGTGAGAATGAGAATCAATCAGATAATCATCAACAGATGCGAGAGAGGGTAGAACAGGATTACCTCGATCTCGACGTGCCGCTTTTTGATATTACAGGAAGTATCGAAGCGTTACTTGCAGCCAATCCGGATATCATCATTGTGGATGGCTACGCTGATCCCAAGAAATACGAGGAATTCAGCAAGGTAGCCCCTACGTACAAGCTGCCGGATGAACTCCGTAATGACACGATTGGAAGACTCAAGAAAATCGCCGAGGTGCTAGGCGTTCCAGAAAAAGCAGACGAAGCGATCCAAAAGTACAATGAAAAAATGGCGGATACCAAGGCAAAGCTGGAAAAGGCGATTGGCGATGAAACGGTGGCCGTCATTCGTTTGAACGTGGGAATTAAGCCGAATTTGGCACTCTTCGGAGATGGCAATGTTTACACAGGCATGCTCTATAAGGAGTTGGGACTTGCGCCGTATTCCGCTGCCAAAAATCAAGATACGCACGTGGTATTATCAGAAGAAGCCATCCCTGCTATCGATGCAGACCATATTATTGTGTTCCCGTCGAATGGCACGTGGACTTCCGAAGAAAACAAGGATGCGCTCAAGATTTTGGAGAGCCCAATCTGGAAATCTGTTCCTGCTGTAAAAAAAGGTCATGTCTACCTAATGGAGCGGACACATTGGCAATCCGGTGCCATGCTGGCCAATATGAAGAAGGCAGACGACTTGGTCAAAGCGTTTGTAAAGTAATCGAGTTTAGTAGAGAAAGCGCGTCATATCGGTTGATGCGCTTTCTTTTTCGTCTGTGGAGCTTGTCGTTGGGATGTTTACTCATTATAATATTAAAATGATAATCATTCTCACAAGAAGGGTGAGGGAGATGAATAACGACGCATCCGGGGCCAAGCTATCTCCACCATCATTCTTTGCAATGACGGCCATCCAAAAAGTAAATGTGGAAAGATGGCAGGACTATCAAGAGACGGAAGACTACACGATGATTATAGCAACAGACGGAGAAGGGCTCATTGAAATCGAATCATCGACATATCGGTTCACGCGGGAGCGTTGCTGGATTGCACCACCGCGTCAGAACGTTCGGATCAGTTGTACGAGTCACCTTCTCGACTTTTATTATCTGACTTTTCGTGTCGTCCACATGGGAGCTCCTATAAAGGAACAAGCTTCCGAGGCTTTTTTCTGTGTGGGGGAGTTGACCTGCACGCCTTTTTCACGTGTCCTTGAATCGATTGCGGAGATTTACAAGCATCGCGATGCCAAGGAGTCGTTGCAACGATTTTATCATCACGTGCGGTTTGAAGAATTGCTATGCGTTTTGGCCCAGCAAAATGTGCCAGGCAAAACAAGTTTGGACCCAAGGCAAGCTGTTGAACGTTCGATTACGTATATAGAGGAGCATTATCAGGAACCGCTGATCGTAGAGCAGTTGGCAGAGGAGGCGCATGTTGCACGTTGGCGATATACACAGCTTTTCAAAGAAATGACGGGACAACTACCGCTTGATTACATCCATCAACTGCGGATGAATCAGGCGAAGCAGCTACTGCTCATGACAGGTGATCGGATCAACGAGATTGCCCAAAACGTCGGGTTTAACAGCGAGTATTATTTCAATCGTCGTTTTAAGCAGAGTGTAGGGCTGGCGCCAGGAAAATATCGCAACATTCATCGGGATGATTTACGAGTCGTCTCTCTTTATATGGAGGATTATTTGCTGGCCCTTGGCATTCGACCCGTCGTTCAATGGGCGCATACATATTGGGGGCAGCAGGATTATTTGGGCTTGCATGATGTACCGACGTACGATGTGCTGACAGATGACGTGCAGCTCTTGTCCAATCGTGCCCCTGATGTCATTATGCTTCGGGAATGTACAGGCTGGAAGGCGGATGTGTATGCCCAATGTGCCCGGATTGCCCTTACATGCATGATTCGGCAGTTCGGTCCTGAGTGGCGAAAAACATTGCGCACCCTCGGTGATCGGTTGGGCCGAAGTGAATTGGCAGAGCGGTCAATCGAGCTGTATGAACAAAAAGTAAGAGCTGCCAAAAATGTAATGGGACGCAGTCTCAAAGGGCAGAAGGTAGCCTTCTTGCGCATATCGGCTGATCAAATTCTCGTGGAGAAAAACTATACATCGCAGGTGTTGTTTCAAGATTTGGAAATGGAGCTGGCTCCGCTGGTAAAAAAACAATTTGCCAAGCAGGTGAGAGAAGGGGTATCGTGGGAAGAGTTGTCAACACTGGATGCCGATCACATTTTTTTCGCCTTTGACAAATGGCATCAGGGAAAACCAGGTGCCGAACAGCTACAGCTCAACCATCCCGTGTGGCAAGGTCTTCCTGCTGTCCAAAACAAGCGGGCGTACCAGGTGGATTTCATGACCTGGATGAATCACGGTGTGATCGCCAACGGAAAAAAGGTCGATGATGTCCTAAAAGTATTAGCGTAGATGTACAAAGACAAAGTACGTGTTTGTCCATTGACACAGTTTTCATACATCGCCTAAAATTCTTTTATGATAATAAGAATCAATATCATCAAAAACAACTCAGCTCCATACTAACGAAAAAAAGGTGGCACGTATGAGTCAACACGCACATTCCCTGAAAGAGGGGAATAACGGAAAGCCAGTTGCGTTTCGCTCTCGCCCTTGGGCAGCGACGCTCATTTTGACTGGCGGGGTTTTCGCATTAATACTGGGGATGTTTTTGTCTGTGTCATTTGGAGCAGCCGACATCCACTTTGCTGTCGTATGGGAAGCTATTTTTCAATTTAATCCTGATATTACGCAACACCAAATTATTCAGGAGATTCGTTTGCCGCGTCTGCTCGGCGGTGCAATGGTCGGGGCCAGCCTTGCTGTTGCAGGTGCCATCATGCAAGGGATGACACGCAACCCACTGGCAGATTCCGGACTGCTTGGTTTGAACGCAGGTGCCGGATTTGTTTTGGCTCTCTGCTTCGCTTTTTTCCCGGGTCTGCCGTTCATGTACCTGATTCTCTACAGCTTTTTGGGTGCTGGCGTCGGGGCAGGTATGGTGTACGGGATTGGTTCTTTGGCAAAAGGCGGATTGACTCCGGTGCGCCTCGTTTTGGCGGGTGCCGCATTGACCGCACTGTTGTCTGCGTTAAGCGAAGGGATTGCTCTTTACTTTAAAATTGGACAAGATTTGGCCTTCTGGTATGCGGGCGGTGTGGCGGGAACCAAATGGTTTCAGCTCGAAGTCATGTTTCCGTGGATTCTCGCAGCTCTTATTGGGGCGATGATGCTGTCGCGTTCCATCACGATGCTCAGTCTTGGAGAAGATGTTGCGAAAGGATTGGGGCAGCGCACGGCGCTAGTCAAACTGGCAGGCATGATCATCGTCCTGATTTTGGCTGGATCAGCAGTCGCCGTTGTTGGGGCTGTAGGCTTTGTTGGATTGATCGTTCCGCATTTGACCCGCTTTTTGGTTGGGGTCGATTACCGATGGATCATTCCTTGCTCAGCCATTTTGGGCAGCTTGCTCGTCGTTTTCGCCGATTTGGCCGCAAGAATGGTAAATCCACCGTATGAGACGCCGTTAGGGGCACTTATTGCGCTAATCGGTGTACCGTTCTTCCTTTACTTGGCGCGTAAAGAAAGAAGGGAGATGTAATGATGCAGCAAATGGTTTCCCATTACCAAACCCGCAAAAGAAATAGAGCCTTTGCGGTTATGACGATACTCGCTATCCTCATTTTCATCGCGTTTATCATAAGTATGAACACAGGCTACATACGTTTGTCACCAAGCGATCTGCTGATGACACTGATCGGTTCTGGAACAGACAAACAAAACCTGATCTTGTTCGAATTCCGCTTGCCGCGGATTGTTATATCCCTCCTGATTGGGGCAGGACTTGCCGTATCCGGGTGTATTATTCAAGGAATTTCCCGCAATGCGCTGGCTGAACCTGGTATTTTAGGGATCAACGCTGGTGCTGGCTTGATGGTGATGCTGTTCATTTCGTTTTATCCATCAACGTCTGCGGCACCTGTTTTTTTGCTGCCAGTGTTGGCGTTGCTTGGAGCCAGCGTGACAGCAGCGCTGATCTTCGCATTGTCTTATAAAAGGCACAAGGGATTATCTCCGACCCGTATCATATTGACGGGGATTGCCGTGGCGGCTGGGATGAGTGCCGCGATGATCGTCTTGACACTGAAGCTGAGCCCGGACAAGTACCAGTTTGTGGCGACTTGGCTCGCCGGTAGTATCTGGGGGACCAACTGGAAGTTCGTTCTTTCGCTTTTGCCCTGGATCGCCATTTTACTCCCCTATGTTTTTTACAAAGCACGTGTCATGAACGTGCTCAATTTGGGGGAAGAATTGGCGAAAGGCTTGGGTGCACCCGTTGCCAAAGAGCAATTGAAGCTGCTGGCTGCCGCAGTCGGGCTTGCCGCTTCCTGCGTGGCAGTGAGTGGAGGCATCGGTTTTGTCGGGTTGATCGGTCCGCATTTGGCCCGCAGACTAGTGGGGCCAAAGCATGAGATGCTTTTGCCTACATCAGCCCTGACGGGGGCGCTATTGGTCATCGTGGCTGATACCATCGGACGCTGGATCATGCAACCGTCAGAGATTCCGACTGGTATCGTTGTAGCCGTTATCGGTGCTCCTTATTTCTTGTACTTGCTGGCACGTTCAAAAGCATAGTTTCGCAAATGGTGGATATGGCGAGCGTTTTCCCGTCTAGGTACGAGGGAGACGCTCGTTTTTGCATAGGCAGAAGTGGAGATCAGGCAATTGGGGAATTGAAAAGAGGGAAATGTTGGAGGACAATGGGGAGAAGAAGCAACCGCCTTGTGTTTGCTATAATAACAGCATGAGCATGTATCGGGACGAGAAGGAGTAAAGGCATATGATCGATCGATTAGACCACTTGGTTTTGACGGTAAAAGACATCGAAGCAACCTGTCACTTTTACGAAAAAGTCCTGGGTATGAAGGCTGTTACCTTTGGCGACGGCAGGAGGGCCCTGCACTTCGGCCAGCAAAAAATCAATTTGCATCAAATCGGACAAGAATGGGAGCCAAAAGCGATGCATCCAGTGGCAGGCTCCGCTGATCTGTGTCTTGTCACATCGCTTCCACTGGAGCAAGTCATCCAGCATATTCATGCATGCGGCGTCCATTTGGTGGAAGGACCTGTTCAAAAAACAGGCGCCATCGGGCCGATTCGTTCGGTGTATTTGCGTGATCCGGATCAAAATTTAATCGAGGTCTCTGAGTACTTGCCACAGGAATCAGGGGAGTATTCCTTTGCTCCTGCGATCAAGGAGATTTCCAAGAGATTGGAAGAACGTGAGCGAGAGACGAGCGGAGCATACAGTGTCTTGCTCCCGCTCGTCAAAATGGCTGACGACCAGCTAGGCATTTTATTTGAAAAAAGAGCCAGCACCATGCGGCGACAGGCGAATGAGGTTTGTTTTCCGGGAGGGCGAGCTGAGAAGAGCGACGAATCCCGTTGGGCGACGGCTGCTCGGGAAACAAGCGAGGAGCTGGGGATTCCACTTGATCGGATTCATTATGTAGGCGAGCTCGACCAGGTGATTGGGCCAGGCTCTTCTATTATTACGCCGTTTATTGGATACGTGGAAGGAATTCCAGATATGAAGCCGAATCCAGACGAGGTCGGAGAGGTCTTTATCCTTCCACTCGATCGTCTGTTGGCAACGCAGCCAGCGAAGTATCTTTCCTCTGTCATGACCGAGCCCGAAGAGGATTTTCCTTACCATCTGATCCCAGGTGGCAAGCGATATCCGTGGCGAAAAGGGACAGTCGAGCATTTGTTTTACGAGGTGGACGGGCGTGTCATCTGGGGGTTAACCGCCCGGGTGTTGGCTCAGTTTCTTGAATGGATTAGCAGCGACGACCAATCAACTAGTAAACAATAAAAGAGGTTGTTCAAAAAGTCGTCTTTTGATCACGAAGGAAGTCATGGTAGCTAGGTCGACATCGAAAATGGCGTTCACCTTCGAAGTCCGGTGCTCATGTAGATTCCCTACACTCCGCTCCTCCTTCGTTCGGTTCTCGCCATTTTCTCGGTGCTGAAAAGCCAACTTTTTGAACAATTATTAGTTGAGGAGTGGATTTACCATGTGGACAAGCAATCCTATCACTTCGCGTTTACATTTGAAATGGCCGATTATTCAGGCGCCAATGGCAGGGGGGGCGACCACACCAGCCTTGGTAGCCGCTGTCTCAGAAGCAGGGGGACTCGGAACGCTTGGTGCCGCATATATGTCTCCTGAGCAGATTCGTGAGGCGATCAAATCCATTCGGGCGTTAACGGACAAACCGTTTGGCGTGAATCTGTTTATTCCGGAAGATTTCGATGCCGACCAGCCGATCGCAGAAGGCGTTGCCCAGACAATGAATAATGTGCGAGATCGATTGGGCATCCCGCACAATCCGCAGGTGACGCAATTTACAGAGCCGTTTGCTGAGCAGATGGCTGTCGTCTTGGAGGAACAGCCCGCCGTTTTCAGCTTTACCTTCGGTGTTCTGGATCATCGCTTGATGGCGGAGTTGAAGCAGCGAGGAATCACTGTCATCGGAACAGCGACAACCGTTCGCGAAGCGATTGTCTTGGAAACGAGCGGAGTCGATATGATTGCCGCCCAAGGCAGCGAGGCAGGCGGGCACCGTGGTTCCTTTTTGCCGGATTCACCAAGCAATATGATTGGAACAATGGCGCTCGTCCCGCAAATCGTGGATCGGGTCAAGATTCCCGTAATCGCAGCTGGAGGGATCATGGATGGGCGAGGGATCGCAGCAGCACTCGCACTCGGGGCACAGGCGGCACAGCTCGGAACGGCTTTTCTGACGTGCAAGGAGAGCGGAGCACATGCCCTGCACAAGAAAGCCATTTTGGAGACGAGCGAAGAGTCCATCGTAATGACACGTGCTTTCTCTGGAAAATGGGCAAGGGGCATTCAAAATGAGTTTATGACAACGCTCGCCCCGCTTGATCACGAGCTCCCGACCTATCCGGTACAAAATGCCCTGACGAAAGACATTCGAGCCGCAGCGGGCAAGCAGCAGCAACGTGCGTACATGTCGATGTGGGCGGGGCAGGCAGCTCCACTCAGCCAGGAAATAAGCGCGAGTGAGCTCGTTGAAAAGCTGGCAGCGGAGACGACGAGAATTTGCAGCAATCTGGGGTAACCCCAGCAGAAGAAGCGCGCAAAGAAAGCCACGCGAAAGACGGAGGAAATCAAATTGAACCAGGAATACGCTCTCAAGGGGAACCTTGTCGCAGATGGACAGGAATTGCATAATGGTCTCGTAGTCGTGGGAAATGGAATGATCATCTATGTCGGCAAGGCTGATGAGTATGGAAAAGCTTTGCCAGATCATGTGGTGACAGTAGAGGATGGCTGGATTTGCCCTGGATTCGTCGATATGCACATGCATGGGATTGACGGTTACGACACGATGGACGGGACGCCGGAATCCCTTCAGGCTATCTCGACAGCACTTGCGCGGCATGGGGTGACGTCTTTTTTGGCGACGACGATGACAGCTCCTTATGATCAATTGGAGCAGGTGCTGGTTACCATCGCGCATAACAGCAGGGAAGGGCTTCCGGGGGCACAAGCGATCGGCATCCATCTGGAAGGCCCGTGGATCAATCCGCGTTACAAGGGAGCGCAAAAAGAAGAAAACATCGCGATACCCAAACTCGATGCAGTGCAAAAGCTATACGGATTGTCAGAAGGTCTGATCAAAGTCGTGACGATTGCGCCTGAACAACCGGAAGCGCTTGAAGCGATTGCATGGTTAAAAGAACGGGGTGTCATCGTGTCTGCTGGACATACAGGCGCTACGTTTGCCCAAGCGACGGAAGCGGTAGATGCGGGCGTACGCCATTTTACACATTGTTTCAATGCCATGACAGGGCTGCATCATCGGGAGCCGGGCGTAGTGGGCGCCGCGATGTATCATGAGCAGTTGAGCACAGAGCTGATCGCAGATGGCATCCATGTGCATCCAGCAGTCATGAAGATTTTGTATCGGGTCAAAACGGCTGAACGGCTCGCTCTCGTCAGCGATTCCATGCGGGCAGCTGCGATGGGCGAAGGGACGTACGACCTTGGGGGACAAGAGGTTCACGTCCACGACAATCAGGCAAAGCTCGCAGATGGAACCCTTGCCGGAAGCATCCTGACGCTGAATCGAGCGGTCGGCAATATGGTGACGCTAAGTGGTGTCTCTTTGCCAGATGCAGTGGATATGGCTTCCCTGACACCAGCAAGCATCCTTGGCTTCGGCGAACGAAAAGGACGTCTGGCGGCAGGTTATGATGCGGATATTACGGTATTGAATACACAATTTGACGTGACCATGACTTTCGTTGCGGGTAAAGAAGTTTATCACCAGTCCAAATAGTTTCGTAATAGAAAAAAGCAGTCCAAGGTCGCTCTTGGATTGCTTTTTTTAGCATGAAAGAAGAAAGATGTCTCCGGACGGCTGTGGTCGGGGAGAAGCCCTGCCACATGTTTTCCAGTCGCCTATATCCTCACTTCGTTCGGGCGGTCTCCTTCCAAACATGTGACAGGGCTTTCGTATAGCTTTTGTTAACTTCAGGGTTTTACCCCGCTTTCAAAGATTGACTCAGAGAGCCTTTCAGAACTTTATCGATCCCCTTCCTGGATGACCTTTCAAATGTTATGAACAAAAAGCCGCGTAGGAAGAAGTGCATTTCCAGTCCAAGCGCCTCTGGAGCCCTCCCCAGCGTAGAAATGAATGGTGGGGAATTTCAGCTTCACTTATGAGATACTTCCTCGAAACTGTCTACGTTTGAAGCGCTCCCGCCATTCATTTCGGAGCGGACAGTCTTCTCCCCCTTGGGGGGCGGAGGCCGAAGCGTAGACTGGAAATGCACTTCTTCCCTCTCCATAGCTCCTTCTTACAACTGCTGCTGCAACGCATCCCGTTGAAGCCATATTTTATGAAAGTCCAACCACCCCGACGAATTGATCGACACGCCTCGTAGAGATTTGTGAAACGACGTAAAGGTCTTTTTCTGAACCAGATACAAGACCGCATAGTTTTCCTTGATCATGGCTTCGATCCTGGCGAGATGGTGCTCCCGAGCAAGCCGGTCTGGCTCCTGAAACGTCAAGCAAATCTCCTTGTTGATCTCCTGAGCCAACGATTCATCAAATGCGGGGAGAAAGTAATTTCTTTGCAGATACATCTCCAGCTCGCTAATCTGATCGCTGCTAAACACATTGCCGTACAGCTGGCAGTCATGTTCGGGCAAACAATCGCGATTTGAAAATTCCCATGGTTCTCTCACATCGACTTCCAGATTAATGCCATAATCGCCGCATCGTTGTTGAATCCATAGGGCATCTTCTTCATGGTAGGCTGTGGTCACGAGGCGCAATGTTTCTCCCTGATACTCGCTTTCCTGTAGCAGGGACATGATTTCAGCATGGCAGGGCTGCTCATTCTCTCTCGCTCTTACCTCTCTTAAAACAGGGTGATACGTGCGGAAGCCTTTAGCCGGGTAGATGCGATCACCGCCCAAATCGGCAATCATTTGATCCCGGTCAATCAGCTTATCAAGCGCCTGACGGAACTTGAAATGATTGTGCGGACCACTCGTCCACTGATTAAAAACAAGCAAATTACAGCAGGAAAAAAACGCCTCCGTATCACACCAGTCCTGACCATCCTGAATGACTGCTTCCTTCAATGCTTGTGCTTTCGTCTGGACCCCGTGCGACACCATCACAGACGCCCAGTTTGGTTCTTTTAGGCGACCCAAGTCCAACTCGGGGAAGATCAAAATTTCCACACGATCCAACTGCGGTCTCCCCAGAAAATGAGCAGGAAATGCCTCTAAAATACAGATCCCCTCGTTCAGGCGGACCAGTTGAAAGGATCCTGTTCCAATTGGCTTTTCTCCAAAGCCTTTCTCATCCTGCCGAACGATTTCTTCTGGAACAATGCTTGCGGGTATCGTCGCCAACAGCCTCAGCAGCAAGTAATTCGGTTCTTTCAGCAGGATGCGCACGGTTCTGTCGTCAATGGCGATAAGCTGATCTATGTCACGAAACATCCAGCTTGCTTCATACGTGTCTGGATGCAAGCGAAGCCGATTCAGGGAAAAAACAACATCATGAGCAGTCAATTCCCGTCCGTGATGAAACAGCACGTTCTTTTTCAAATAAAAGGTCCATGCTGTGGCATCTGGACTGCTTTCCCATGAGTGGGCGATGGAAGGTAAAATCGAACGACTATTCAGATCATAATGGACGAGCGTATTGAAAATTTGTCCCGCCAGATGTGCATCGAAGTGGTAATAAACCAGACCAGGGTCGAGCGTCACAATCGTGCGGTACACCGGAAAGCGCATGATATCTTGGGAACGGTTCGATACCGAGTGGCGTAAGAAGCCCATTCCTTCCGAGAGCCAATCCATGATCTGGTCTTTGACGGCTGCTTTGCCGTAGCGATTCATGAGCTCCATCGCTTCTTTGACGTCGCCTTTGTCTATTTGCAGCTTGACCTCGGCGAGGAGGATCTCATCGGAATCAGTATGAAGCGTCATGACCGAGACATTTCCTCGCCCGCGTCCCGCCTTCCATTCGACCCAATCCAGCTCGACTAGCTTACGGACAATCAGCTTGGCGTAGCGAGGCGTACAGTGCCAAATCCCAGCCAGCTTTTCGATGGTGACAGGGAACGGTTTCCCGATTTCTTCTAGATGAAAAAACGAACGAAGCTCTAAAAAATGCAGAACGGTAACCATGCTGGCCCCCATTTCTCTGATAAAAATGCATGCTCGAAAAGGTGATCGGATTCAACCAAATCGAACCCTTTTTCCCCTTTTTCTAGTTTCATATACTGAAGATAACACGAGAGATAACAAACGGGAATGGGAAAGAGAGATGGGGAGCATGAGATTTCATCCGGTGGCATGGGGTGTCATAATCGGAACATTTTTGTCACGCACAGGCTTTTTTATGACGCTTCCGTTTTTAGGCATTTACTTAGGAAAGGTAAAAGGAATTGATCCGGCGATCGTTGGCTCGATTCTCGCACTCAGCTTGCTGGTCGGAACGATTAGCAGCTTTGCTGGGGGAGCACTGTCAGATCGATTGGGCAGGTATCCAGTGATGATCACTGCGATGGGAGCTTGGAGCATTGTTTTGATTGGATACGTTTTTGCGACGGAGACGTGGATGTTCTTTGTTTTAAGTGCTTGTAACGGCCTTTTTCGGAACGTATTTGAGCCGACAGCCCGTGCCCTGCTGGCGGATGTCACGTCGGATGATCAGCGGGCAGCTGTTTTCAACGCCAGGTATTTCGCGATCAACCTGGGTGGAGCAATCGGTCCGTTAATCGGTTTGCAGCTGGGTGCAGGGAGCACATCCTTGTTGCCGTTCGTTGTCACAGCCATCATATTTGGCGTGTACGCTGCCGTATTGGTGGTATTTATGGTCATATTCAAGGAACAGCTGAAGAAGGACGTGGCTGCTGATCCGGTCACCATGAATCAGATGGCACGCATTGTTTTTACAGACAAAGTATTTCTTTACTTGTTGCTCGGGAATTTGTTCGTTGCTGGTGCCTACTCGCATCTGGACACCACACTCTCCCAGTACATTGGGCATGATCGAATAGAGGCCTATTCCTTTTTATTTGTAGTGAATACCGTCTCGGTTTTAGCGCTTCAATATCCGCTCGCCAAATTTATGAAGCGGTACTCATCGATGACCGCGTTGAAGCTGGGCTGTCTATTGTTTGGGCTGGGGCTGTTCGGTTTCGGGCTATTTACGAATTTGTTTTGGCTCTCGGTGTCGATGGTGGTGTTTACGATCGGTGAAATCTTGTGCTTTGTCGTCGGAGATATCCTGATCGGGGAGATCGCTCCCCAGCATTTACGTGGAGCGTATTACGGTGCCAGCGGTTTTGCCTTCCTTGGACAGAGTGTTTGTGCGTGGATCGGCGGGGTGTTGCTCCAGGAACTCGGTTTTGGACAAGGGCCGCTCATCTTCGCGATCCTCATGCTGTTGACCTTTATCGCGCTTCCGTTCTATCAACGCGGCCAGTATTTATGGGAGCAGCGGCAACATCAAAGAAAAAGCTGTGAAAAATCTTCACAAGTTATGATTTGAATAGGGTGCGATCTCTTGTTTTTTAGGAAAAGGAAGTAAGTACGAAAAGAAGCACGCTGTTGACGCATGCTTCTTTTTATTTTTGCCATATCCAACTGACTAGTTGTTCTTCTGAATAACTCCCCACATGTTTCCGCTCGGGTCAAAAAATTTGAGCACCCATCCGAAGCCATCGTTTTGGTAGTGGGTAATCGAGACTTCATGGGCCTGCAAATAATCATGGAGTGAATGCACATCGGAAGTGGTGTACAAAAAGACAGGCATGGGTTGATGATCAACGGTAAAGGTTGTGGACGTCTGCTCATCCGTTTCCCATATCATCAAGGTGGGTCCCGCAGACAGGGCAAGAAAAGCGGAAGTACGATACCGCGCCTGTAAGGAAAAGCCAAGGTGATTGCAGTACCAGACAATGGCCTCTTCCAAATTTTTTACGGGAACTTGTACGTGAAGCAACGATTCCAAATGTGCCATGATCAATCATTCCCCTCTCCATACTTTTTCTTTATATTGCCAGAATCCCCCATCTTTCGTTATCATTTTTTGAGAGGAAAGATAGGGGAGGCCATGACATGAGACAGGTACAACGGGAAAGAGGTCTGAAAAAAGGCACGATCCTGCAAAAAGCTTATCGGATCAAAAAGACCATTTCCACAAGTGAGCTGTCGAATGTGTATGTGGTCTACCATATGAAAAGCAAGCGGACACTCATTCTCAAAGAGTTTTTCCCGCAAGCATTGGCTATGCGAGATTTGGATCACGTGAAGGTCATTTGTCGCAGACCATCGTTAAAAACCAAATTCGACATGCTGCTAGACAGCTTTTGGCAAGAGGCGTCCCTCCACAAAGAACTGAATCATCCAAATATCATCGGATACATCGACCATTTTGCCGAAAATGGCACAGGTTATCTCGTCGTGGACTATTGCAAAGGGAAGACGCTGGATGAATATGTATTAGCCCAAGCCGAGCTTGATCTGGGAGCATTTTTGCATCAGACGGTACTTCCGGTATTTGACGGATTAGAGTATTTGCACAAAAAAGGCATCATTCATCGCGATATCAAGCCCAAAAACATCTTGGTCACCAAAGCTGGCATGCCTGTGCTGATCGATTTTGGCTCCGCGATTTATTTCGTGAGTGATGAACCTAAACCGATCGTGACGACAGAAGGATATTCACCGCTTGAGTTTTACTCAGGTCAATCCAAGCAAGGAGTAGTCTCGGATATTTACAGCCTGGCTGCCACGCTGTATTACTGTCTGACCAAAGAGCGTCCCGTTGATGTGGCGGCAAGAGTCATTGAGGATAACTTGCCGTCGCTTCGAACGATCAACCCTGATGTTCCGCTGCTGCTGGCGAATGTCATTATGTGGGGATTGGCCGTCGACTCGAAAAAAAGATGCCCCACACTCAAGCTGTTTGCGACAGCGATTCGTGCAGAGCATCTGATTTGGAAGGGAAAGGAGCGCTTCTTTCTTAGGAAGCTTCCTCACTAGACGATTTCTTAAAGCGAATTTCGATCTCGGTCATCCGATCCTCGAAGGTCACATACACCTTGTCGTTGTATTGGAGAACGAGCTTTTTATGTCGGGGCATGGCTTCCTTGCCCCGTTCAACTGTGCAGTGACTATGATTGACCAGGAGCAGCGTTTGATTTTTTCCTGGCTGGAAGTAAATCTTCTGCGCTTCGGGCAAATGCTCATTCACATCCAAACTGGTGAACAGCTCCTGCAACGTGATCCGCTGTTTCTTGCCAAAGGAGGCGAGAGGCCAAAACTTGACAGGGATGTCGTTGCCGCTTGCTGTGTGCAGGAAATATCCCTCCAGACGACCCACAAAGGCAGGCTTGGGACGTGTCAGCAGGTAAACACCGTAGCCGATCGCTGCTACGAGCAACACAATCATGCCAATGGTGATGTAGCGATCCCATACCGAGTGCACAGTAATGACGAGCGGACCTGTGACGCTTGCTCCTTCCGCATCTATGGCGGTGATGGTGATTTCTGATGTACCACTTTTCTCTGGTGACAGCTTCAGAGCCGCGTCTTGAATCGTAGCGACAAATCGTTCATCCGGATCAGCGGTGACGATGGTATAGGTTAGCTTGTCGTTATTGGCGTCTGTGAAGAACGAACCCAAATCGATAGACTGCTCGCCGTTTTCCTTTTCGATCGTCAAGGTATTGACCGAGGCAGCAACTGGCGCGATATTCGTCATGTCAAAAACGCTCGAAGCCGTCTCGCGATAAAAGTCCGGGCCATTCATGAAGATTTTCCACTCGTACTTGCCCGAGTGAGGGAAGACATAGTCGACGGTAAAGCTATCACCAAGGTTCTTCATCGGGATCTTTTCTTCTTTTTTCCCTGCGAGATCGTTTACGATCAGTTCTGCTTGCATGGATGCGTACACATCCTTGTCATCCAGTCGTTTGCCACCCTCCAGATGGTGGAGATAGGTAGTAAACGTAGCAGGATTCCCCTTGATTACAGGCTCAGGCTTGACTTCTACACCAGCCATCAAGCTGTAATTCCCCAGCAAATTGATTTTCACCAAATCCCCGGGTTTGCCTCTGAATTTGACGAGATAGTTCCCCTTCTTCGGCTTTTCTATTTTCATCAGCGAGTATTTTTTCGATTTCATAAAATGAACATTCTGCGATTGATAGTACACTTGCGATTCCAGCAGCGGATTGTTGGACAACAGGATGATGTTCGCTTCCTGCATGCTGGAGTTAGGAATGGTCACGGTCACTTCCTGCAAGCCCCCAGTAGCTGTCATGGCCGCCACCGACACGAGCTGCGATTGAATATGCTTGGCAAAAATCTGATTGAAGATTTCGGGCAGATCATCCGTGCTTTGTGTGACAAAGGAAGTTCCGCCTGTTGCCTCTGCGATTTTTTTCAGCTGTTCCTTCTGGACGGAGCCATCGCTATTGAGGCCAATCGTATAGATCGGATAGCCTTGCGCTTTTGCTTTCGAGATAGCTGTCTCCACGTCCTTGTTGGATCCTGCCACACTCCTGCCACTCGCATTTTGCCGCAAATCTGTTCCCCCGTCTGACAGAAGGATCAAAAATGGCTTCCGAGCTGGGTCCTTTGCTTTTTCAATCATCTCAGCCCCTCTGCGCAAACCGAGTCCCAAATCCGAATACCCAGAGTAACGCAACCCTTGAATGGTTCGCTTGAGCTGTTCCCGATTTCTTGCTTCGGCCATGCTCGCTGGAGACTGAGCTTGTACAATCCGATCATTATAGGCGACAAAGCCAATGCGGGTACGCGTGGCTTCGCTCATATCAATGAACATACTCATGACCTCTGCGGCTGTTTTGCCAGGGTCCGTTTTGTTCATGGAATTACTCGTATCAATGACAAAGACCGCGTCTACTCCCGCATCTGCTGTTCCATTTGCCCCCGCAGTAAGAGGGGCGGACAAGAAGAGCATGGGGAGGAGCAGTCCGATGACCACCATTCGAAAAAGTGGAGGCAGAGAGAGGGTTGACTGACGATTTTTGTACATACATTCACCTTTTTTCTGAAAAAAATTTTAAAAAGTTCATGACTTACTAAAATGGGACGATTTACCTATAAATGTTTGTTCGTATAAAAGATCGGTTTCATATTGCCGATGTATATAAAAGTTAATAACACCCATTTTTGTAAATATGAGGTGAATGCATAGTGCTCCCCAGCGGCAACTAGGGAGAATTATCTATCAGTCCTTGTGCTTCTTTCCTAGTAGGAGAGTGGACAAGGCGAGGCTTATCCCTATTTTTTTGAAGACCTAGGAAAGGAGACTCTGTGTCTTCAGCATAAAACGGGAATCCAAGAAAAGGAAGATTTGTGGAATAAAATGGGTCTAAATACTGGGAATGGTCACAGGGGTATAGGAAAATTGTCACAATCCGCGGAATGTTGACAAATAATGCGGGCAAAGTTTAATTTAGAGGCAAGATTTTTTGTTTGTTTTTGGTATAAATGTCATGTTTTGCATTTTATTTCGTGAAGTAGGACTCATCATCTATCCAGTAGGACTAAGTGGTTATGCAGACAACAGAAAGGGGCCATTTATGGACATTATTAACCAGACCAACCGAACCATGCTGTTCGAAGAGATCAACCCGGAAAAATTGGACCTGATCACTATTGTTGGAGATGTAAAAGGCATCGACAGTCTCAGCGACGACAAGATCAAGGAGATCAACGAGCATCTCCTCGTGCGCAGCTTCGATGAGTTTTTGGACAAGTTCTCCCCGAGCGTGTATTCGTTCTACAATGCAGCGAACCAAAAAGTGATGTACACATTGAAAAAGCCTGACGGAATTGCAGAGGATGCGATTTCCGAGATTAAGATCGATCAGAGCAACGACTTCTTGAAAATGCTGTTTACCCTGATTGATACGAAGCGCAGTCAAGGGATCACCAACGTGGATTTCAAATTCGAGAATTTGCTCGATATGATTTCCCCGAAAAAAGTGATGGATGACATCCGTCAGGTGCGCAAAGAGATTCACTACTTGTACGGTCATTACGAAAAGCTCGATGATGGCGATCCGAAGAAGCTCGATCTCGGTGACAAGCTGAACACGATGTTCGAGGATGCCAGCAAAAACTACAACAACGTCATGGCGATGCTGCCACTGGCGATTGAAGATATCAAAACACGACTGCTCTTGGGCGGTGCACAAGAGGAGAACCAATCCGAAGCGATTCAGATCGGGATGCTGACGATTGGGGAAGACGGAGAACTGAAGATCATCGAGGCACCGAAGAGTGACAGCCGCGAGCTGATGGTTCTCGATGAAAACAGCGGAAACGGACTGATGAACGTTTTCGAAGAGGATTACGAGTCGATCACTGAGACGCCATCCTCCTACGTAAAAGATCTCGTGGTGCGCACCTTCTGCCCACTGCCGACGGTACATACCGAAGTCAACATTGAGACAGAAGTGCAAAATTACAATACGTATCTCGAGTTTTACAAAAACGCCAAGGACGACTTCGTAAAAACGGTGAAGCCTTTGGTTGAGAAAATTTTGGGCGTGAAGATGTTCTTCGATCAGTACGTGACCAAGAACAAAGGCATGCAGCCAGCGATGCTGATCACGAATACGAAGCTCGACATGCTCGTGAAAAGCAGCAACATTCCACGTCTGGAGACGTACCTGAACACGGTTAACGCGAAAAACGACTTCACGGATACGATCTGGTTCGGAATCGTTCCATCTGTTGATATGGATTCCGCCGGAAAAGCAAAAGTGACTCGCGAGCGTTTCCGCGGGAATGAAAAAGTCGTCAAGCAAGACGGCAATACGATGGAATCGCTCACCATGCTGCTCCAGGTCGTCAAGGACTTCAAGGTACAAGTGTTCTTCAGCTTCAGTACAGGTGAAGAAACGACCTTCAACAGCATGGCGACTGCGGGTATTGATAAATACATCGACAAGTGCGGAATCTTGGTGCGCAAAGAATTCAGTGAATTCGCGATCCCGTGCATTCCGAACTTCACGATTATTCCAAAAGACAAATCAGGAGTTGTCATCGACAGCAGAATGCTGCAAACCGAAGACGGCGTCAAGCTGTCCCAGGAAAAAGAAGACATCCTGAAGCTGTGGATCGAGGGTGTTTATGTCGGTGCCAGCTATGTAGCTGCTGGTGTCGTGGCAGCGTACCAGTGTCCAGAATACTTGCGCGAAACATTCAAAGTCGTTAGCCGCGAATATCCGGGTGTGCGTTTTGACATCGAAGCAGGTGAAAATGGACTGCGCGCTGTCACCACCATGGCCAAAGAAATCTCTGGCTTCACGAACAACATCAAAGATTCCATCAACCGCAAAAACTTTGGATTCGTCTTCTCTTCGGAAAATGCACAAATCCAAGGCAAAGATATCAAACGCATTACGGTGTACAAGGCACGCAGCCTCGCTATGGCAGAGGACGGCTTTGATTCCATCTACAAAACACTGGTCAGCACCTATATCGAGCGGATTCTCCGCTTCCAGACGGGTGATTTCAAACACGACAACATCGTGAAGTTCTTCAGTAACAATCCGAGCAGCCAAAAAAGCAAATGGCTGGGCACACGTGGCTTCGTGAACTCCATCATTCACGATGGTGATGACATGAGCTACATCATCGATGATAAGAGTAATCTGTGCCATATCGATCTGGTGTTCAACGGCAATGTGAAGAACCTGGAGGTCACCATCACCAAAGGAACGACTCCGGTCAAAGCATAGCATTGATCCCCTGGAGAGCTGTTTATGAAACTTTTTGACACATTACGCAGGTGGTTAGAGGTGTGTTTCCCAAAACGCACCCTTACACATAAGCCTCGAAGCCAATCAGGCATTTCGAGAGCAAGATTTCATTTCAAGGAGGTTTTTTCCATGGGTTTTCGACTCAAAGTAGAAGGTTCTGAAACAATTGAGCTGGGCATGGACAACATTCAGACAGTAAAGTACGACACTGACACGCCAGACGATTCCAACGCACGCTCCACAGATGTGGGTGCAACACTGAAACTGACTGGCAAAATCATCACTGCAACAGATGGTGACAGTGCGGATGACACCATGAAGCTGGCTCTCTGGTCTTTGGTACCAGCAGAAAAAGCGGATTGCTACCGCAAAGTAACATTGGAAGTAATCGCTGCTGATCAAGTGATCCGCAAAATCTACTTCCCGAACGCATTCGTAGTGGATTACAACGAGAGCTTCGGTGATACCGAGGGTGTAGGAACATTCAGCATCTTCATCAAGCAAAAGAAAGACAAAACCGAACTCACCAAAATCGAAGGCGGCTACGCTGTTTAGGTTTTGAGAGAAGTAAGGTAGGAAGAGCCGTATCTCGAAAGCCGTGTTCGAGGTACGGCTCTACAAAATAACGAAAATCATTGCCAGACAGAGGGTGCGCGTATGAAAAATTATTACGAGATTCTGGGGCTAACCAAACAGGCTTCCACGAATGACATCAAAAAAGCATACCGTCAACTGGCAAAGCAGCATCATCCGGATGTCAATGCCGGGAGCAGTGAGTCAGAGCGAATTTTTAAAGAAATTACCGAGGCCTATCAGACATTGCAGGACCCGGCCTTGCGCGAGGCGTACGACGCGCGTTACGAAGCTTTTCAGCAGAAGAAGCAACAACAGACTAGCCATACAAGCAGTACAAAGCAAGGACAAAGCAAACAGCAAGCACAGTCTGCAACGGGTGTGAACTTCGAGGATTTGGGGAGCACCTTTGAACGATTTTTTGGTTTTCATCCGAAGACAGGCGAGATTAATCCAAACACCATGAAATCCGAAAAGAAAAATCCACTGGATACGACGGATATGTTTGAGCAGTTTTTCCGCATGAAGAAAAAATAAGAGGGAAAAATCGGGCTTGGATGACAGCTCTTTCATGACATAGAGGTAGTAGCAACCTGCTCCTGTCTTTGGATGGATGTCCATACATACACCATTCGCCCAAAGCTCGGAGCATTTTTCATAAGAGGAAGTCAAAAACTCGTCTTTTGATCACGAAGTAGCTCTTGAAGCTGATTCGCATCGAAATTTACGTTCACCTTCGAAGTCCGGTGCTCATGTAGGTCCCCTACACTGCGCTCCTCCTTCTTCAGGTTCTCGTAACTTTCTCGGTGCTGAAAAGACGAATTTTTGATCACGATTTAAATGTAAGAGGTAGTTGATTGGGGGTTAAGATGTGGCGAAGAAAAAAGGGTACGAAAAGTCCATCAGAGTGAAGCTCATAGAGCTGCTGATTTCCATTCTTGTGATTAGTGCACTCATTTATGTCTTTGGTTATACGGACAGCAACGCTCTGAAAATTTTTACAGGAATTGCCTGCGGACTCTTTTTGTTCGGGGTCATTATCGTCAAATTCGGAAGCCCCGACGAACCGGAGCCAAAGAAAGAGGATGGCGTCACCAAACTGGTTCTATTAGATGAAGAGGGAGAGAGTGTGAAGGAGTGGTTGATCCAGGGGGAGACATCCCTTTTGATCGGCAAAAGCTCCGCGCAAAACGAGGTCGACATCGACTTGGCGGATGCGGAATACGCTGCCTTGATTAGCAAGCAGCATGCGGTTCTGAATCAAGCCTCTGGGGACTGGTTCATCGAGGATATTCATTCCAAAAACGGCACAGGCATCAAGCAGCCGAACAAACGCGACAAGAGCAAGCTGGAGATCGAACAGCCGCATAAAGTGAAGGCTGGCGACATCATTTACATAGCCAATACCCGCTTGTTGCTGAAATAACAACGAGGTAAACATCGCTTTTACACACATACATATCGTCCTTGCACGGAACGAAACGGGGGAGCAGAAGAATGAGTTTGACAAGATGCGCGAATGGTCACATGTTTAGCACCAGAAAACACGGAAGCACCTGCCCTTATTGCAGTATGGTCGTTGAGCCTGGGGCAAAACCGGACAACAAAGCACCTGCGAGAGTGGCAGACGACGATAAAACGATGCCGTACCTGGGGGAAACAGAAGGAATTGAGCCTGTTACCGGATGGCTGGTATGTATTGAGGGGCCGCAACAAGGTCAAGATTACCGCATTATGGCAGAGAAGAACTTCATCGGTCGCGCAGAGGATATGCATATCCGAATCGTCGGAGACAACACGATCTCTCGCCGCAATCATGCGGTGATTGTCTACGATCCGAAAAAACGCAACTTTTACTTGCTCCCGGGCGATGCGTCGGGGCTTGCCTATCATAACAATGAAGCAGTGTACACACCAGTCGAGCTCACTGCGTACGATGTGCTCCAGCTCGGAAAGAGTACTTTTATTTTCATCCCGCTGTGCGGTGTTCACTTCGAGTGGGACAACTCCAACAAAGGCAAGGAATGATGAGCATGTTTCAACAGGGCGCAATCCCGTATCTGGTCGTCCTTGGCGTGATCATTGCCATTACTCTTTTGTTTCGTCTGCGTGCAGCTTTGATCCGGCAAGAAATGAATCCCGTCATCCAGATCGGAAATGGACAGACGATCGGCAGACGAGAAGAACAGGATGATTACTTTTCGACAGCAACATCGTCTCATGGGACGATTGCGGTCTTGGCTGATGGAATCAGTGGACTGGCTAACGGCAGACTTGCTTCAACGCTTGCCGTGACGACATTTATCCGCGAGTTTACAAAGCTGGACAACCCGAAGCATATGTCCCTCTTCTTTTCCCGGGCTGCTTCTCTTGCGAATTCGGAGATTTTGCAGGCGCTGAGAGGAAGTCGGGGTGGGACCACGCTGGTCGCTGGTGTAATCGTAGAAGACAAGCTGTATTGGGGAGCAGTTGGAGACAGTATCATTACCGTTTTCCGGAATGGAGAATTCATCCCGATCAATCAAAAAGACATTTATGAGTCGGTGCTGGAGGCGCGCTTTCTGTCCGGCGAGATTACGAAGGACGAGGCATTGGAGCATCCGCAGAAAAAACAGCTGATCAACTACTTGGGCTATGAAAACTTTCAGAATATCGAAATTGGCCGTGAGCCGTTTCCGCTTGAGAAGGGAGACAAGGTCATTCTGTGCAGTGACGGCGTCTACGATACGTTAACCGAGATGGAGCTGGAGCAGATCTTGTTCCAAAAAATCGCTGCCCATGACGCGGCTGACCAAATCATTGAAGCGGTGGAAAGCAAGCAAAAAGCCAATCAGGACAACGCAACCATTCTCATCCTGGAAAAAGGCTGGTAACGGGGGAGCGGGTAGTACGAATGAGAAAGGACAACAGTGAATTCATTACCGGGTTTCTATCCGAATCAGGCAGCTTCGTTCGCAACAAGGATTACTTTGCCTTCGCCGAGCTGGATGATATCGCGTGCTGGGTAATTGCCCGCGGATTGGACAACGATCAGGAAGTAGAGAGTGCGGAGTTGGCGGCCAAAAGCGTGCTGGGCTACTTTTTGCAGAAGCCGTCCATTTCGCGTTATCGCATACGCCGCTATTTGCAGGAGGCCCATCGTGTCCTGCAAGCCGAGAGCCATCGCGTCAGACTAAAAGCGAGCTTGACCGTAATCGTAACGGACTATGCCAGAGTAAGATACGGGGTCGCTGGTAACACCAGGCTGTATCAGTTTCGCAATGGCCGACTGCAATGGCAGAGCAAGGATCAGAGCCTTGCCCAACAGATGGTGGATGGGGAGGAAATCGCAGAGGACGCGCTTGATCAGCACGAGGAGCGGCATAATCTCTTGAGCTATTTGGGGACACCCAATGAATTTCGTCCGTTTGTCTCCAAGAAGCTCCCGCTCTATGACGGTGATGTTTTTCTGCTTGCCACCCCTGGACTGTGGGAGAAGGTAAATCCGGCCGAAATGCAGGACGGGCTTCAAGAGGCGACAGATCCTGAAGCCTGGATCGATACGCTGGAGGACGTGCTTTTGAGCAAGCAAGAGCATGTCGTTCAAAACTACACGGCAGCCGCTATTTTTGCGAACAAAATTTTCAAGACAGACCCGCAAAAAAAATGGCGGATTATCAAACGGGTGGCACTCATCCTTCTCGTGCTTGCCTTAGCTGGCGGAGGAGCTCTGCTGTACAAGATGAAGGAAGCGGAGCGCATCGCGGATGCTGCGACAGGGATGTTCGAGCATGAAACAGCCGGAGACGCTTTCATTGCGGAGGGCGATTATCCGAAGGCACTCAAAGCGTACAGCGATGCCCGAAATGCGGCAAATATCGTGAAAAACAAAGTTCAGGCGGCTCTCTTGGCCAAAAAGATCCGTATTACACAGTTGATCGTGGATGGTGATACGGCGGTAAAGGATGAGCAGTACGCCAAAGCATTGGATAAGTACGACAAGGCGCTCAAGGAAATGAAAGGGCGCGATGATTTTAACGAACCGGAGATTTTGGAAAAGAAAGAAAAGACGCAATCGTATGTGCTCGTCATGCAGTGGAAAAAGGAAGGCGATCTCTTGTTTGAGGCGCAGGATTACGCCGGTGCAGAAGCCTATTACCAAAAGGCTCGCAAGCTGGCGTTGGAAACGTCCTTTGTAACAGGAGAAAAGGAGCTTCGCACCAAGCTGGACGAGGTGGCTTCCAAAAAGACCGGTATCGATAAGGAAAAGAAGACACTCGACGGCGACAAGCTGGAGAAGCAAGGCGACGAGAGCTATGCGGCCCAAGACTTCGAGGGAGCGATCCAATCGTATACGATGGCGCAGGAAATTTATCAGGAGATTGGTGTGCTGGAGAAAGTTTTGGCGATGGAGCGCAAGGTGACAAAGGCAGAGGAGAAGCTGAATCCTCCTGCTGCTCCACCTTCGGCAGGTATGCCAGCAGGACAGCCACCTGTGCAAGGGACGAGCGCTGCGAGTCAACCACCGCCAGTTCAGGTGAATCAAACGGCCCCGGTTAATCAGACGGCTCCTGTAAATCAGACGGCCCCGGTTAACCAGACAGTCCCAGTCAATCCGGTGGCTCCACCGTACCAGCCAGTTCCGGCGTCCCAAGCAGCGCCGACCAATCAAGCAGTTCCACCAGCCGCGACAGCTCCGGCGACTCAGCCAGTTCAGCCACCGCAAGCTAATCCACCAGCTACAGCCAATCCGACACAGGAGGAGGCAGCGAAAACGCCATGAAAGAGATCGTACTGGATCGTTTGAACAAAATGGAGGAGCTGGAGCAACGCAGGTTGCTCAAGCAGATTATGAACGGTGTCTTCCTCAACCTGGTCGAGTATCAGGAGGAGATGCAGAAGAAGCTGGAGGAGCGTGTTTTTACCGAGATCGAGGACAAGGAAGATAAGCATGACATTTACGTGACCCTCTGCCATCGCGATGACTTTGACCCGATCCACGAGTATTTGTATCCGATGATCCCTGGCGATGAGGAAAAGAAGATATGTGATCGCAAAGAGCTGGCGGTCAAGCTCAGCAATCAGGAAGAAGCGGTTATGATGACGATCTTTTTAGAGTGTGAGTACGACAAGATACAGGCGCTAATGATGAGCAAGCGAACCTTCAAGGGTCGTCTGAAAACGGCAGGCAATCACTATCCAATCGAGGTGCGCCTCCAACAAAGTCGTGTGTATATGGATGAGCTGGAAAAGCTGTACAACATGTTTCAAAAGAACGGGATGCCGTGGAAAACGGTGAATCACCCTTACGCCAGCAAGTTTTTCGATGTCATTCTGGTTGCCTGTGAGGGCACGTTTACAGAAGACGAAGAGATACTGGAGATGTCGATTACGCTCGATGAATGGGAGCCTTACAAAAAGCTGGACGTTATACCGTTGTGGAACATCGAGCGTTTGGCTTTAAAAAACATCGGCTTTCCCGTACCTGCCATTGACCGGGTGAACTTCGAGCATGTTCTGTCGTTACGCAAGACGGGCAGTGAGCACGGGTATTTGGTAGATGGAGATGAAGAGCTGATTCGCTACATCAAGCGGTCACCGGAAGAACTGACGATCGTCTCGCCTCAGGAGAAGTCGGGAGTTTGGAACGTATGCAAAATTACGCAGCCTGTCACGACCCGCATCGGAAGACTTGACTACGAATTAGTGTCCAATCGTCGCAAAAACAGCTTCATCGGGAGCTATGCCCGAAAACAGGCGATGACCGTACGAGCCAAAGGAGAGATTATCCGAATCGTCCATTCCTTTGAGGCAGCCGAGCAGCTGGAGCTAGTGAATGTTGAGATTCGGGACAAAAACAATCGCCCTCCCGCCACATACGGCTTGAATCCGTTTATTAGCGATAATGTCCGTGTAGAAAATGACAAGAAGATCATGGCTCTCGGCTTTCGAAGACGCGGGGCGAACAGCTTTCTTCTCCAGGACATGATGAGCTTCCTCGTCTCCGAGGTTCAGATGTATTTTCCGGAATACAAGTGTGAAGGAGAATGGGCTTGAATTACATCTGGGATTTGGTTATTCGTGCAAAACGCGCCGGGATCGCCAAAAAAGACATCCAGTTCAAAGCGGCCAAAGTGTATTCGCCCTACATGGAGCTGAGTCATGAGGCCATCAACGCCAAAACGGTGGACAAAACGGTAGAGGTGAATCCGTACTACCGCTTCGACGATATTTTCCGTGACCTTTTTGATGCCAATTACACGGACGATGCAGAGCTTCGGCATACCTTGTTTGATATCATCATCCATTTGCTGGCCGAGATCGATCTGACCCAAGGGATGAACAAGCGTGAGTACCACATCCGCTTTGTATTGCGCGACTTGGAAGCGGGGCTGTTCGGCAGTCGGGTACAGGAAAATATCCGCCTTTTTACCAAAGAGGAACGAGAGATTATCGCAGGCAATATTTTGCGCTTGTATGAGACCGGTGAAGCGGTGTACCTGCTCAAGGATACGATGCGCAAAATTTTCTCTCACTCTACCATTTACGCCAATTGCGAAGAAAAAGATGAGCTGCTGATTTACGTCGGGCAGTCGGAGAGTGAAACCGCACATGCCAAGCTCGCTTTAATCAAGGATATTTTTCTGCCGGTTCGGTTCCATACAGAGATTTATTGGCGAAACCATTTCGGCATTTTGGATGTCGAGGAAACGATGCAAATCGACAGTGTGGCACTGTACTAGAGGTTTTTGACCGATTGACCCCAACAAAAGGTCGGGAGAGAGGAGAGTTGGGATGACTACCTATTCATATAAGCTTCATCTCCAAAAGGGCAGCGGGGGTGGCAAAAGTCAAAGCGGAGTAACCTACACCCGGGATGAACTGATGGAGATGACGACTTTTCAACTGCGAAATATATGTTACAAAGAAAAGCTAGTCAGCTCACTCGTGAACAATCTCGATCGGGAGGGACTGCTGCACACGATTCTGCGTTTTCGCGGCGCAGAAGAAAACCTCCTGATTGAGCGTGCTGTTCCAGGTGGTGTTGAACGCCTCGAAGCCGTACTCCACAAATATTTAAACACACCGATGCCAGGTGTAGATGCGATCAAAATTCCAGCGAAGATGTGCTTGTACATGGGTCTCGCCATTGGCAAGCTGGACAACTATCACGTCGAATCCACCAAAGGCTTGTCCGAATCCAATGTGCTTTTGGTAAACGACCATATGGAGCTATGCGGCATTTTGCATCTGCGCAAAGAGAAAGACGATAGGAGAGCCGGGCATTTTACGCTGCACGCTCACCAAGATGCTCATTTGAGAAAAACGGTCAATCAAAACTACAGCCTGCTCTTTTTCCGCAAGCAGGACTCGGAGTATTTGTACAAGGCGTATCACCAGGACCATCCGTTGCCGCCTGTTAATCTCCACTACTACAAAGTACCGGTGACTGACCTCGAGATCAGGGAATTGGAAGAAACAGATGCCGTTCTCGCGATTGATTTTGGTACCTCCTCGACGACAGCGGGTGCTTTTCTCGACCATCAGTATGTCAGCTCTCCTTCTAGCAACGACTTGTTGAATGGACGCATACGCTTGAATGCGATCAATTACGTCTCTTTCCCCGATACAACGCAAAAAAACGAGGAATGGATCGAGGTGCTGCCGACGGCTGTCAGCGTGGCGGATTGCTCCAACCCGCATGACGTTCGCTTTCACATCGGTTATGAAGCACTTCGGCACATGAAAAAGAACGGATACAGCACGAATGCGACCGTGTTTCAAGGCATCAAACGCTGGGTGAACAGCTATCACAAGATCGAAGAGGTCATGGACAGCCAAGGGAATACCGCAACTGTGAAACGAAGCGACATCCTGCGCCAGTACCTTCTTCACGTTATTCAAATGGCCGAGCATCAATTCAAATGCCGCTTTCGTCATCTGCATATCACAAGTCCAGTCAAGCTGAAAACGCAGTTTCTTGAGATGTTCACCGAGATTTTGCCTGAGTATCGCATTGAATCAGAGCACGCCCTCGATGAAGGAATGGCCGTCCTGTTTAACACGATCGCGGATCAAATTGACAAAAACAGCTTTCTGGACGGGGAGACGTATCAAGCGCTCGTCATCGACTGCGGCGGAGGAACGACGGACCTGTCATCCTGCCATTTCCGGATCGAGGACGGACATATCTCCTACCGCATCGATATCGATACGACCTATGAAAACGGCGACACCAATTTTGGCGGCAACAACATTACGTATCGCATTATGCAATTTATGAAAATCGTCTTCGCGGACTATTACGGAAAAGGGCGGCAAGTGACCGACATCGACCAGATTATCGACATCCCTGGATCGGAAATATTCCGGTACGTGGATGAATACGGCGTCGATTCCGTCTATGAACGCTTCGAGGCGAGATATCGGGAAGCTGAGGTGATTTTACCGACTCGCTACAAGGAGTACGAGAACAAGAGCCGGGACGAGTATCAGCGTGTCCGCAACAATTTTCACTTTTTGTGGGACCTCGCTGACCATATGAAAAAAGAGTTTTTCCGTCAGACCGGCATTTTGCGCAATCGCTTCACATCCGATACGGAAAATCGTCAAGAGCCTGATCTAAAGCTGACGGCAGTCGAGCGATGGGTGTTGTCGATACGGGAGGATGGTCGCTTCCGGGATGTGTTTGATTTTCCTGATGTCGTTTTCAACGCCAAAGAGATCAATCACCTGATCAAGGCCGATATTTACGAGATTTTGCGCGTCTTCTTGGACGATTTTTACCAACAGGGAAAACTGGCTGACTTCTCGATCATCAAGCTGACCGGGCAGTCGTGCCGGATTGATGTTTTCCGTGAAGCGCTCAAAGAGTTTGTACCAGGACGCAGTATCGAGTTCCGGCAAAAGTCGGAGGATGCGGGCAAGGTGCCAGACCTGAAGCTGTCTTGCCTGCGTGGAGCACTGCGCTATCAAAGTGCCAAAAAGGCAGGTTTCATCGAAGCGCAGATAACGAATCATGCGCCGATCGTCCCGTATTCCGTGACCGCCTTCACGCATAACAAGCAAGAGAGAGTGCTTATTCACAGTCAGGAAAAGCTGAGTCTCGTGCATGGCTCTATCTCGCGTCCCTACGGCGTGAGCGAGGTTGAATTTTATCTCAAGGAAAGCGACGGCCAGCTGCGCCAGCGGTACTTGTACATGGATGATCCTGCTCAATACAAAACGGTTTTGTATGAGGACATCGCGAGCAAGTACGGTACGCATATCCCGCAGGATGAGACTGACTCGATCCAAAATGGCGAGTCGAAATACTTCGTTTTTGCGAGCGGCAGCGAGTGGGGATTCCATGTCGTGCCAGTAGCTCGCTTGAATGAACAGCTTGCTTTGGGGAAAAAGGTTTTCTTTGCTTTTGAGAGTGACTTGTCCGAGCTGGATTTCTTTGACGGGATGAAATGATCAAATAACCAGGCAGCTTAAATGAACAGGAAGGGGGAACAGCGGTGTTTTCCCATCTCTATCCCAATTTTCATAAAGGGCGAATTCTCAAGCGGGAGATGCTTGAAAATCTGCGTGATTACCCGCGGCATTTTGTAGATTTATACTTTCAGGATTATACAGACGGCATTATTTCCGGGATGGATGTAACGATAGGCGAAGGGCACCTCACTGTCGGCAGAGGGATCGTTAAGCATCAAGGGCGGATTTACCTGTTCGACCGCGAAGAGCGTGTCCCTTATGAGGCCACAGGTATGGAGACGGTGCTCAAGATTCGCTTTCACGAGGAGACTTCGCTGACCGACTATTACGTTTACGAGACGTTGTATGTTCTCGATCAGGAGATAGAGTCACGCCAAGATGAAAGGGAGCTGGGGCGCTTCAAGCTCAAGCAAGGGGCAAGGCTTCGCGGGGATTATCAGGACTTAGCCGATATGGCGACCGAATTCAATACGTGGAATCTCGTGCATGTCGAACATGCCGGGAGAAACGAGCCAACACTTGCTCCTTACATCCTGCGGTATTTTGCGAATGAAATGCTGAAGACTGTCACCAATCACCCGTATGATCTCGCCTTTGCCATGCAGTGCTTGAATGCGGACAGAGTAGAGCGCGAACTGATTCTTCATTATTTAGGCAATAGACTGGGGACTGGTTACCGCGAGTACACGAACCTGCAGATTCTCAAATACCTCGCACGCATCTTGGATGACGCCAAGAGTGGCGGAAGGTCCTCAAAAACGGAGTGGAAAACAGGCGGGCGTCAGCGGGTTATTGTTGATTAACGAGAGGATGGTGAATGGAAATGGCGCGCATGGATGAAAGCATTATCGGCATGTTGAATGAGCTTTCCGGTGAGGATGCACAGCCAGCAGCAATACGTTTTGGTCCAAAGGGCAAAAACCGACTGGATGTAGTGAACAAATCATTTATTACAGTCGGTGAAGAGAGAATTCCCATAGAGGACAAGCGCGTCCTCGACGATCTCGTACAGATTCGGCTCCCGAAGACATTTTCCATCATGAGTCCAGAAGTAGCGGCTCTGAAGTATCCATCAGAACGTAGGCCTTCCCTGATTTATACGAACGAAACAGCGTCAATTAACCTGGCTTTTACCTATACCGAGAGCAAGCTGACGGATTCTCCTGCACAGCTGAAGGCCTTCATGGATGTCATGAAGCAGGTTTTGCGGAGAACACAGCCGCTCGCTCGTTGGCAGGAGGAAGGAATACGTGAGATTGCGGGGACCAGCGTCGGATTTTTCGAGTTTGTCGCGCCCGCATTGGATACAGACATTTACAACCTGATCAGCTTTGTCTCCCTACAGGGACGGGCTCTTCTCTGCACGTTCAATTGCACGGAACAGGAGCTGTCGGACTGGAAGCCAGTGGGCTGGGGAATCATGGATTCTTTGTCGCTCGTATCCGCTAATTCAGATGAAAACGGGAAGGGAGAAGGGAAAATATGAGTCTTCCTGTCATTGCCTACAACAATTTGCAAATCTCTCCTTATCAATTGACGCATCTGGTAGAACTGACGATGACGAAAAAGATCAATGAGCATGCGCGCCTGACATTTACGGGGATCGTACCAGAAGAATTGAAGGACAGCTATGTGGAAATGACAGAAGCACAGACCCCGATCGAAATCAGTCAGGTGGATAACGAAGGCAACGCCACGCCGCTTTTTGCGGGGATCGTTCTGGAGATAGGCATCAAAGCCGTCCGAGACGTCTATTATTTGTACGTCGAAGCTGTCTCGCCTACGTACAATCTTGACGTGAAGCGCAAGAGCCGTTCGTTTCAAAACAAAGCCATGACCTACGGTGCCCTTTTGAAAACAATCGCAGGAGAATACCCAGGCATGGACATTATGGACATGGCCTCCAATGGCGGGAAGCTGGGCTCCTTTACCATGCAGTATCAGGAGACAGATTGGCAGTTTCTCAAGCGGCTGGCTTCGCGTTTTCAGACTGGATTGATGCCGGCATCTGTTTTTGAAAAGCCGAAGTTCAGCTTTGGTGTGCCAGAGGGCGCATCGAAAGGCAAGCTGGACGATTTTCACTACCGGGTGCGCAAAAATTTGAATGAATACCGCCATTCCTCGGAAAACGGGGTCAAGGGCGTGGATGAAAATGACTACATCTTTTACGAGGTAGAGACAGATCGCGTGCTCGATTTGGGCAACGGTGTGGATTTCAAAGGGAAGAGCCTGTATGTGTATGAAGCTCATACCGAGATGAAGAAAGGCTTGCTCAAGCACAAGTATTTGCTCGCGTCCAAAAAAGGAATGAGCCAAAAGCCGCTCCACAATTCGCTCATTGTAGGGGCATCGGTGCAGGGGAAAGTTATTGAGGTTTCCAAAGACAACGTCAAAATCCACCTCGATATCGATGAGAGCCAGAGCAAGAGCGAAGCGCACTGGTTCCCGTACTCTTCGGTTTATACCGCCGAAGGAAACAGCGGTTGGTATTGCATGCCGGAGCTCGATGACTACGTCCGCGTCTATTTTCCGAGCAACAAGGAAAGTGACGGGATTGCGATCAGCTCTGTCCGGAAAAATTCAGACGAGGGCGAAACGAACAAGCTCGGGAATCCCGATATCAAATACTTCCGCACGGCCAACGGAAAAGAACTGATGTTCAGCCCGTCGGAGGTATTGCTTAGCGCAAAGGACGGGGAAATCCTCATTCGCATGACCGACGCGGACGGCATCCAGATTTTCAGCAAGAAAAATATCAAGGTTGTCTCCGAAAAGGACATTTTGATGGACTCTGCCACGAAGGTGATTATCTCCGCAAAAGAGGAGATCAGTCTCACCTGCAAAGAGAGCAACATCAAGATGGATGGAAATACAAGTATCGTCGGGCAGGAGCTCAAAACCAATTGACACACATGGTTGCCACGCGGGTAACCGTGTGTTTGGTGTATGCAAAAACGGTGAGAAGAAGGGGGGATTGGCATGGAGAGAGAGGAAGCCTTGCAGCATTTCAAGGAGCACGAGGTGCCGAAGAGAACCATCGCCAGCCTGCATGCCTTGGATGCTTACTATCAGGCCAATAAAGAGAGGCTGGCAAAAGAATTTCTCCGTTCATTTGAAGAGATTTGCCGACGAGTCGTTGACATGCAGGAGCGAGGGGAAAAAGGCAAGCTGGCGCACTTGACCTATTCCATGCTGCGGACGGAGCTTCTTCTTGGAAGCAGTCAGTATTTGCTGGAAGCCACGGACAGCAGTTGGTTTTTCGATCCGGTGGAGTGTCAAGCCAGCTATGATGCGAGCTGGGCTTTCCGTTTTTTGGATCGGCTCGCAGACGATTGGAATGAGGCTGCCAGAGCGTATGCCGGACACGTAAGACTTCCCGATATCGAACGGATCAAGCTCGTGGAGGCAGAGAAGTTTCATCAATATGTCGTTCACCTGATCCGTTATGCGATGGTGCAGGCTGTTCAGCTGGAAGTCTTTCAACAGGTGGACAAGGAGCCGGAGCTGGAGGTGCGTGTCGGAGAATATCTGGATCAAAGCGAGATCGTGTACTGTCTGGACACTCGCCACAAAGATTCCGAGATGATCCGTTCTTGGCTGGAAGAAAAGCAAGAGCTGGAATACGGCTACAAGGTTTTGGCTGGCCTCGATCTGGGACAAGGGCAATTCGATGGTCTTGATCTTCGTTATTCGGACCTCTCTGACAGTCAGCTAACGAAAGCAACCCTTCGCGAAAGTGTTTTGGTCGGAACGAGATGGCATCGTGCCCAGCTAAAAGCGGTTGATTTCGGCGACAGTCTCATTCATGGAGCAGATTTTACCGGAGCGAATCTGTTAGGGGCGAGCTTTCGTGAAGCATCCGGGCCGAGGGGTCTTTTGGAACCAGATACGTGGGAGATGCCCGGTTTTGATGGCGTCTTGTTCGTCGGGGCGGACTTGACTGGGACTGATTTTACTGGAGCCGATCTGCGCGGTGCAGACTTTACAGATGCGATTTTGACGGGAGCGAATTTTAGCGGCGCGCTTCTGGAGAGAGCCGTATTCTCGGAGGCGGCAAGGGAGTCCATTCTGTTGGATGAGCTTCAGGAGCGACATGTCGTTTGGCGAGAGGGGAGTCAGGTATGAATTATTTCATCTTGTCACAGGACGAGCGTATCGCGAGTGCGGTAGAGCCAACTGGCGTTTTTGACGTTATTCGGCAGGAGTGGCTCACTCCGGATTATCAGGAAGAGCTGGACGAGGCGGTCATCCAGTTCGACATCAAGCAAAAGAAAGAGAACGACTACCTGGATTTTCTCGACAGACCGATCCCGCTGTATTCCAACCGCTTAAAGACAATCATCCACAAGTTCGCACCGAAGCTGTTCGTCAAATCTGTCGTGTTGGTGGACAGGGAGCGGATCAAGCAGGATTTGTACTGGCTGATGATCCTGCCGCGCGTGAATTGCCTGTCCGAGCAAAGTGAGTTTCACCGGGACGGATCACTGAAAAGGCTGGTTCTCGATCCAGAAAAGATTGGACGCCATACGATTTTCCAAATCGAAGGGATTCGTGAACCGTATATCATCATCGATTTGCGGCTGGCGGAAGCCTTGCTGCGCCGGGACTTTTTCGGTATCCGCTTGAAAAAAGCAGAGCAAGCAGGGAGGAGAATGAGTTATGCCCATGATTGAAGATGTCGATGTAGTGCCGTCGTCCGCTCCGAAGAAAAGCTACGTTGTGGCAGGCGCGATCCTATCGTGCGACTACGGGAGCCAGAAGAACAAGCTGAAAACGCCGTTTAGTCATGGCGTGTACATTCGCAATCAAGCACAAATGAACGTGAATGACTATAGGCCGCAAGTAAATATCATGCCGTTTGGCAAATGCAAATGTGAGAAAAATCCAACTGTCGCAGCTGCAACTGCTGCCAACAACGGCGTACTCAAGCCGATGCCATGCGTTCCTGTAGTCACCATGCCCTGGATCGATGGCAAGGCAGATGTACTCGTGGAAAATCATCCCGCCCTGTTAAACACCAGCACGAACATGTGCATCTATGGAGGCTGCATACGCATCGAAGACGACGGACAGGAGCAATCGTGAGGGGGATTGTATGAATACGACAGAGAAGCTGGCTGGATACGAGAATATTCAGTTGGTCTCACCCTTTGAAATCCAAAGCCTGCAGGATGTCAGAATCGTAAAGAAAATCAATGAGCACGCCAGATTGTTTGTCACCGCAATTATCCCGGAGGAGAAAAGCGACCGGTACATTGAGATGGCGACGAGTGAGGATACAGTCGCGCTGAATTTGGTGGAAAACGGTTCGCTTACGAAGACACTGTTCAAAGGACTCGTGGATTCCGTCAGTGTGAATTTTGTTCACGGCGTGTATCATTTGGAGCTGGAAGCGGTCTCGCACACGCAGCGAATGGACGGACAGCGCAAGATGCGCTCTTTTCAGCATAAACAAATGACGTATGCCAGTCTGCTGGATGAAATCACGAAGGACTACCCCGGCTCGGATTATTTGGACCATGCTTCGAACGGAGCGCCGCTCGGGACCATTGCCATCCAGTATCAGGAGACAGACTGGCAGTTTTTAAAGCGACTGGCCTCCCGCTTTGGTTCCATTCTCGTCGCTGAGGCAGTGGCAGATACGCCCAAGTTCTGGTTCGGCTTGCCCGAGGGACGCACTGCCCAATTGACAGACGCTAGCTACACCATCAGCAAAAGGCTTTCTCCCTATATGGAAACGACAGAAAACGGCTACGCGGCAGGTATGTCGGAAAACGATTTTCTCACCTATGAAGTAGAAAGCGGACAGGTCCTCCAGCTCGGAGACCGTGTGAACTACCAAGGCAAAGAGCTGGTCGTCGCCGGGTCAACAACGAGGATCGACCATGCCCTGCTGATTCACACCTATCAGCTCATGCCCGAAGCAGGCATTCGTCAAAACCCTATCCGCAACGACGACATATGCGGCGCTGCCCTGGAAGGCAAGATCATCGACATCCAAAAGGATACCGTCAAAATCCACCTCGACATTGATCCGAAGCAGCCCAAGGCAGAGGCGAGCTGGTTCCCGTATGCCACGGTCTACTCGGCAGAGGGCAACAGCGGCTTTCACTGCATGCCGCAAATGGGCGACTCCGTGAAGCTGTACTTCTCCACGCCAGACGAAGAAGGCGCCATGGCGGTCAGCTCCGTGCGCAAAGGAGGAGGCAGCACCCCGAAGACAGGCAATCCCGGCATCAAGTACTGGGGAACCAACTTTGGCAAAGAGCTGATGATGGGCGGCAAGGAACTCGTTCTTACTGCCAAGGAGAGCAAGGAAGGCAATATTTTTATCAAGCTGCATGAAGAGGACGGCATCGAGATTCATAGTATGCATCCCATTGTTTTTACTTCGGAAAAGGATATGGAGATTACGTCAGACACGAAAGTTGAGATCAAGGCCAAGGAAGCGATCTACCTCATGTGCAGCACCAGCAGCATGATTTTGGACGGGGAAGTCGATCTTCAAGCACCAAAGATTGAGATGGTCGGGCTGACGAAGGCTCCTGTGGTTGTGGAGGATTTGCCGCAGGAGGAAGAAGAAGAGGAAGAGGAGCAACAGGAAGAGGAAGAGTCTGGCTGGGGTGGATTTCTGGATGGTGTACAGTTAGCGCTGGATGTTGTGGGACTCATTCCGGGTCTGGGAGAAGTAGCTGACCTGGCGAATGCGGGAATCTCGCTCGCACGAGGAGACTATGCAGGAGCAGCGCTATCTCTGGCGGCGTGTATCCCTTTTGCAGGCTGGGCGGCAACGGGAGCCAAGCTGGGAGCAAAGGCGCATAAAGCACTAAAGGGAACGAAAGCGGGACAGAAAGTGCTCGAGGTAGCAGACTCAGCGGCGGATGTAGTGAAGACGGTAGCAAATACCGTCGAAAGCACCGTCGGGAAGGTCTGGACGGCAGCCCGCAAAACACTAGATGAGATGGATGTGGTGCAAGCCGTCCAGCGAATCAAGGAGCAGTTGTACGCTAGCGTCATGGCCGCAAAAGATGCAGTCATCAACAAGGCAACACAGATGAAAGAACAGCTCAAGCAAAAGGCTAGGAAGCTGCGCGATGATATGCAAGAAGGCTTGCAGAATTTAGCGGATAGTTTAGGCCCTCAGTTACAATCGGCGGAAGGGTTTCCAATAAAATTCTCGAATAAAAAAGATGTGGTAGAGCTTGCCCCTACGGAGAACCAACTGAAGTGGCGCGAAACATATGGGGGACCG
This sequence comes from Brevibacillus sp. AG162, assembly GCF_006715575.1. NCBI lineage: Bacteria > Bacillati > Bacillota > Bacilli > Caryophanales > Paenibacillaceae > Brevibacillus > Brevibacillus sp. AG162. The sequence goes on along the minus strand of NZ_VFNO01000005.1, from coordinate 380,709 downwards.
AATGGACAGAAGCCGAATCAAAAGCCGCCGGTGAAGCCGCCTGAGGGTGAGAAACCACCAGAGACTGAGGGGATGGGTAATGGTACTAATATTCCACCTGCCTTCAAGCAAACTAAATTTGCCAGTTCATATGAAGCTAGATATAATCAAACACCTTCACCTGATTATCTAAAAGTTGGTTTTGAAGGAACAAGGGGTGAATCTCTATGTACTCTTAAGCCGCCGCCAGACCCTCAATTGAAAAGAATATTAGATGAAGCCGGTATTGATGGTATACAATATAAAAATGCTGTTCCCGATTTTTCACCAGTGGCAAAAGCACAAGTAGAAATTGAGTATATGCTCGGTGGAAAGGGGACTTATGGAGGGAAAGCTAGACGAGAAAATTTTATTCAATCAGACCAAAAATTAGCCGAACAACTAAATAATTCTCCTGAATTAGCACGTCAATTCGGGATGGAGTCTGGTAGAATTAGTGCTAAAGATGTAAAGGTTTATCGAGAAAAAAACAAATTAACATGGCATGAACTAAATGACGTCAAAACAATGCAACTTGTACCAACAAATATAAACAGTACATTTGGGCATCTTGGTGGTGTGGGGGAGATTAATGCAGGGGCATTTGAACCTGGAGGATTTGCCAATAAACAAAAATAGGAGATAATAAAATGACAAAAAACGATCCGATTTTTGGTGAACTTGAGTATAAATATAGTTGGTCTAAGGATACCCATATTCATTTTTTGGGAAAAGAAACTGAGATTGCATTGATGATTGATGGTGAAGAAGATGGCGAGTTTGATGAAGAACAATATACGGCATATCAATCTTTAATGCAAGATTGGGAGCAATTGCAACAAAGCTTCTTACAACCAATTTTAGACTATTACCAACAAAAGCGACATGAACTCGGTTATGATATTGCATTTAATGAGAATTATCCCTTAGTTGAAACAACCGACCAACTTCTTGAGATGATTACTTTGGATGGAATTGTTGTTCCATATGGAGATATTAGAGAAGGCCGAGATATTGGAATACTTTTTAATTGTACATGGGATCAGGAAAATGGCCTGGGACTCCGTTTGTTGAATGAAGAGGTGATTGAAGTAGGGTATCAGGATGTTGCGATTTGAATGCTTGGGTATACGGGCTACCTAATGCCGAATAAACCCATTATTTAACCGAGACATATAGCTACTACATAAAATACAGAAAAATATTCTGACAGCAGGGAGAATACAATATAACCAGCAAACCAAACAATTTGACAAACACTTGATAAACTTTCAAAGGCTTATTCCAACTCGAACGATGAGAGGAATGAGCCTGTTTTGTATGGGATGGAGGGCATCATCGTCCTAGGGATGGGAAGGAAGAACGGGAGAGAGAAGAGAACAAGAGCAGAGGGATACTGAGGGGACGGGTAAAAGTGATGCGGATGTAAGTGAAGTTAAACCAAAACCATTAGTAGGCGAAGGGGAACAGTTTACAAATGGACGAAAAAATAAATTGAAGCCTAATATTAGGTATAAAACTGGAGAATAGGATTATTTTTATGAAACAGATAGCCTAGGTAGGATTGGTAAGTTTGAAATGGATAATTTACAATTAACAAAGAGAACAGAAAGATTGTCACACAGCAAAAATACACCGGGTAAAAATGTAGGACATTTGGCAGGTGATAGATTTGGAGGCTCACCTAAAATTGACAATTTGGTTTCACAATTATCAGAGGTTAATCAGAAGAAATATAAGAAAATCGAAAATAAATGGGCTGCGGCTTTGAAAGAAGAACCTCCCAAAAAAGTAACAGTTGATGTTGAAATAGTTTACTCTGGTAATAATATGCGTCCGGACAAATTTATTGTTAACTACACTATTGATGGTAAAGCAGCTAGTGCAAAATTTAAAAATTTTTAAAAGGAGAGGAATGTAGTTATGAAAGGATTTGAAGAAAGGTTTAGTGAATTGCAAGCAGATATGATATCTATATGTATGGAATATGTGGGAGATAGGGCCAATAAAGTATATGTTTATGCTTCATGTGAAGAAGATATGATATCGAGTAGTTTCTTTTATTTAATTAATAATAAATATGTAGAGTGTCATAAGTTGAATGATGTATTGGAGGATGGGGACGAAAGTTATGATGTTTCTACAGAAAGACAGTTTATGGTATTAAATATTATCAATGATAATATAGAAAAAATCGAAGAATTGTGCAAAGAATTTGAAAAAGACATGCCAACTGAGATGAAATTAATATATGATGCTACGAGTGGCAAGTTTCAAGCTGAATACAAGTATGATTTAGTGCACACAAATGATGATATAAAAACGGCTGATGACTTTGCTGATGAATGGTTTGAAGAGATAAAAAGTAAATCTCTTTAATGGCTCAACTTAGAAGGCTTGGGTCTCCCAGTCTGTCAAAAATTTTGAGTATAAATGGCTTACAAGCCTAACAACAAGATCGTACAAAACCGACAAACCAAACACTAAAAAACATGAAAAACACGTTTATAAACTTTGAAAGGCGTATTCCAACTTGCCATACGAGGAGGAGTAAGCTTTTTTGTTCATGTCAATTTTGTCCTTTCACAAAAGATAAACAGTTCTAATCGACACCTTTGGTGGATTGGGTAGATAAACGTAGCAGCGTTTAAGCCGGGGGATTTGCCAATAAGTCGTCTGTACCTTGAGGATTCGTAAATAAAAAGAAATAAATAAAACGAAATTTAAAAAGGAGATTTTAAAATGACAATAAATGATGCAGTTTTTGGCGAACTCGAATACAATTATGCATGGTTTAAGGATACTACTATTGAATTTTGTGGAGAAGAAGTTGAGATTGCATTAATGATAAGTGGTGAACAAGATGGTAAATTTTCCGAAAAACAATATGCAGCGTATCACTCATTGATTCAAAGTTGGGAGCAACTTCAACAAAGTATTTTACAACCAATTCTAGATTATTACGAGCAGAATTATGATGCAGGACTTAACGAGAATTACCCTTTAATTGAAACAGCCGAGCAGCTACTTGATTATATAAGTTTAGTAGGAATATCTATTCCCTTTGCGAAAGGTTTGGAAGGCAGATACATCGGTTTAACTTTCGACTGCACATGGGACGAAGAAAATGGGTTAGGTTTACTACTAATAAATGAAGAAGTAGCCAGAGTAGGATACCAGGATGTTGCGATGTAAGTAATTTAGGATAGAGGTTCGTCGTGAATTAAGTGTAAACCCGTGTAATCCCCAAAAAACATGAATGTACAATACAATCAATTTACAAATAAGAAACACCATGATTAGTTAACTTTCAAAGGCTGATTCCATCTTTCAACAATGATGGAATCAGCCTTTTTTACATGTTCAAAATCAAATGAGCGATTGCTCACCCCCCGCATTATCAGGAAGGCTGGACGAGGCCGTCATCCAGTTCGACATCAAGCAAAAGAAAGAGAACGACTACCTGGATTTTCTCGACAGACCCATCCCGCTTTATTCCAACCGCTTAAAGACAATCATCCACAAGTTCGCACCGAAGCTGTTCGTCAAATCTGTCGTACTGGTGGACATGGAAAGGATCAAGCAGGACTTGTACTGGCTGATGATCCTGCCGCGTGTGAACTGCTTGTCCGAGCAAAGTGAATTTCACCGGGACGGCTCACTCAAAAGGCTGGTTCTCGATCCAGAAAAGATTGGGCGCCGTACGATTTTTCAAATTGAAGGCATTCGTGAACCGTATATCATCATCGATTTGCGGCTGGCAGAGGCTTTGCTGCGCAGGGACTTTTTCGGTATCCGCTTGAAAAAAGCAGAGCAAGCAGGGAGGAGAATGAGTCATGCCCATGGTTGAAGATGTCGATGTAGTGCCTTCGTCCGCTCCGAAGAAAAGCTACGTTGTGGCAGGAGCAATTCTCACGTGCGACTACGGGAGCCAGAAGAACAAGCTGAAAACGCCGTTTAGTCATGGTGTGTACATTCGCAACCAGGCACAGATGAACGTGAATGACTATGTGCCGCAAGTAAATATCATGCCGTTTGGCAAATGTAAATGCGAGAAAAATCCAACCGTCGCAGCTGCTACTGCTGCCAACAACGGCGTGCTCAAGCCGATGCCATGCGTTCCTGTGGTCACCATGCCCTGGATCGATGGCAAGGCAGATGTACTCGTGGAAAATCATCCCGCCCTGTTAAACACCAGCACGAACATGTGCATCTATGGAGGCTGCATTCGCATCGAAGACGACGGACAGGAGCAATCGTGAGGGGGATTGTATGAATACGACAGAGAAGCTGGCTGGATACGAGAATATTCAGTTGGTCTCACCCTTTGAAATCCAAAGCCTGCAGGATGTCAGAATCGTGAAGAAAGTCAATGAGCACGCCAGATTGTTCGTCACCGGAATCATCCCGGAGGAGAAAAGCGACCGTTACATCGAGATGGCGACGAGTGAGGATACAGTCGCGCTGAATTTAGTGGAAAACGGTTCGCTTACGAAGACACTGTTCAAAGGACTCGTGGATTCCGTCAGTGTGAATTTTGTTCACGGCGTGTATCATTTGGAGCTGGAAGCGGTCTCGCACACGCAGCGAATGGACGGACAGCGCAAGATGCGCTCTTTTCAGCATAAACAAATGACGTATGCCAGTCTGCTGGATGAAATCACGAAGGACTATCCCGGCTCGGATTATTTGGACCATGCTTCGAACGGAGCGCCGCTCGGGACCATTGCCATTCAGTATCAGGAAACAGATTGGCAGTTTTTAAAGCGACTAGCCTCCCGCTTTGGTTCCATTCTCGTCGCTGAGGCAGTGGCAGATACGCCCAAGTTTTGGTTCGGCTTGCCCGAGGGACGCACTGCCCAATTGACAGACGCTAGCTACACCATCAGCAAAAGGCTTTCTCCCTATATGGAAACGACAGAAAACGGCTACGCGGCAGGTATGTCGGAAAACGATTTTCTCACCTATGAAGTAGAAAGCGGACAGGTCCTCCAGCTCGGAGACCGTGTGAACTACCAAGGCAAAGAGCTGGTCGTCGCCGGGTCAACAACGAGGATCGACCATGCCCTGCTGATTCACACCTATCAGCTCATGCCCGAAGCAGGCATTCGTCAAAACCCTATCCGCAACGACGACATATGCGGCGCTGCCCTGGAAGGCAAGATCATCGACATCCAAAAGGATACCGTCAAAATCCACCTCGACATCGATCCGAAGCAGCCCAAGGCAGAGGCGAGCTGGTTCCCTTATGCCACGGTCTACTCGGCAGAGGGCAACAGCGGCTTTCACTGCATGCCGCAAATGGGCGACTCCGTGAAGCTCTACTTCTCTACGCCAGATGAAGAAGGAGCCATGGCAGTCAGCTCCGTGCGAAAAGGGGGAGGCAGCACGGCGAAAACGGGCAATCCCGGCATCAAGTACTGGGGAACCAACTTTGGCAAAGAGCTGATGATGGGCGGCAAGGAGCTCGTTCTTACGGCAAAAGAGAGCGAAGAAGGCAATATTTTTATCAAGCTGCACGAAGAGGACGGCATCGAGATTCACAGTATGCATCCGATCGTATTTTCCTCGGAAAAGGATATGGAAATTACGTCAGATACGAAGGTCGAGATCAAGGCCAAGGAAGCGATCTACCTCATGTGCAGCACCAGCAGCATGATTTTGGACGGGGAAGTCGATCTTCAAGCGCCAAAGATTGAGATGGTCGGGCTGACGAAGGCGCCTGTGGTTGTGGAGGATTTGCCGCAGGAGGAAGAAGAGGAAGAAGTCGTTGAGGAGGAGCAGGAAGAAGAGAAGTCTGGATGGGGCTTCCTCGATAGCTTACAGCTTGGACTCGATATCGTAGGGATGATCCCTGTCATCGGGGAAGTGGCAGACGTCGTCAATGCGGGGATATCTGTCGCACGTGGCGATTATGCTGGTGCCGCTATGTCCCTTGCAGCCGCGATTCCAGGTGCGGGTACGGCAGTGACTGCGGCAAAGCTGACGACGAAAGCAGTGAAGGCAACCAAAGCAATGTCCAAGGCAACGAAAGCGGTCAAGGCAGCGGACAAAGCACTGGGTGTATCGAAAGCTGTCAAGGCGACGGCCAATGCAGCAAGCGCAGTGAAAGGCAAGGTCGTTACTGCTGCGCGGAACATTCAGGAGAGTATGGACAAGCTTGCCGCTGTGCAGAAGCTGAAGAAGAGCATGGTCGGCAAGTTCATGCAGAAGCCTGTTGTGAAAGAAGTGTTCAAGGAAGCCGGATCTGAGGCATTAGATTATGCGACGGACGGTGTCTTCTCGACCGTAACGGGAATGGCCTGGGCTCGGAAAAGAATCAAAGGGAAGCACAAGAAACCAGGCAAGGTAAGAAAGATGAACGTCAAAAAAGTAAAACCGAAAAGCTGCATCAAAGACCCGATCCATGGCGGCACCGGAGCGCAGTTTATCGTTCATCCTGCCCTCAAGCTGTATGGCGCCGAGACGTGGACGTTTGAACTGCATTACAACTCCCTGCTTTTGCAAGAGGGAGCACTGGGCAAAGCATGGACACACAATTATGAAATGCGCCTGGAATTCCTGGATGAGACACGCGAAGAAATTACAGTGTGGTGGAATACTGGCCGCGCCAATACCTTTACTCGCGTTCAGGACGGCTTATACCGGTCCAGTGATGCGGACGTCTTTTTTGACGAACTGCGAGAAAGACAAGACGGCTATACGCTGTGGGTCAAGGAAACGAGAGAGACGTACGATTTTGCCAGAAATGGACAAGCACTTCGCCATACGGTGGCTGCCGGAATGTCGCTGCTCTTCAGCTATGACCAGCATGGCAGGCTGAATCGCTTGACAGAAGAGCGGAGTCGTCGAGCGTTTTCACTGGAGTATGGGGTGGATGGCTTGGTTTCGGCATTGTCTGATGGGACTCGTTCCCTTCGCTTTTCGTATGATGCCGACCGCAGGATGATTCGCTATACCAATCCGAATGGTGTTGTCACTGACCTGTCTTATACAGGAAATGACCAACTGGAATCTCTGGCATCAGATGGCGTCATCGTCTACACGAATACGTTTGACGAAGAAGGGCGCATCATCTGCCAGACAGACGCGGCAGGCATCCCTGGTTATATTCACTACGATACCGAGAGCCGCCCTGGCATGATGGTCACGACCTTTACAGACGGCAATGGGCATGTCGAGATCATGATCCATGACGACAATGGCCAGTTGCTGGAGAAGACTGAGAAGGATGGAACGGTCACCAAATACTCCTACAATGAGTGGGGCCAAACGACTTCTGAAACAAACGGAGCGGGTGAGACAACCACTTATACGTACGACCATCGCGGGAATCTGGTAAAAGAGACAGATCCTCTTGGCAATACAACGACGTATACGTACAACGAAAATGACCTACTGACAGCTGAAGAAGACGCGGAAGGCGGAGTCACGACTTACGCCTATGATGAACACGAGCGGCTGGTCAGCATTACACGACCAGACGGCTGCATCTCTTCCATCGGGTATAACGAGCACGGGCAAAGAAGCACTTATATTGATTTTACAGGAGCAAAAACCACTTATCATTACGATGGACAGGGAATGCTTGTTTCCGCTCAAGACCCAGAAGGGCGTATCTTCCGTGTTGGCTTCGACCCTACAGGCAGGATGACAACCTTTACAGATGCTTTTGGGGGTTCGCTGCGTCAGGTATTCGATGCCAACGATAATCTTGTAGGTGTCATAGATCCTCTCGGAAGGATGCATTCCTTCACCTACGATACACAGGATTGTCGAGTAGAGGAGACTACGGCTAGCGGAGCATCGACGAAGATCGGGTACACGATTACAGAAAAAGTAGAATCCATAACGAATGCATATGGTGAAACAACTCGTTATGAGTATGACAAGGAATGGCAGATCGTTGGTGTCGTAGACCCAACCGGGGCGAAGACCAGTCTCGAACGCGATGCCATGGGCAGAGTGACGTCTGTCACCGATCCTTTGGGGAATACCCAGCGCTATGAATACGATGCGGCGGGACGTTTACTAGCCGTCTATGATGCAACCGGACAGAAGGTGAGCGGGCTCACCTATGATGGCGCAGGAAACATTCTTGCTCATATAGACGGACTCGGACGATCAACCCAATACCAATTTAACAAGCTCCATCAAGTTATTGCCACAACGAATGCGGCTGGACAGAAAACCAAGTTCTCCTATGATGCAGCCGCACGTCTGACAGAGGTATTGGAAAATGAAGCAGCCGTCTACAAGCAGCAATACGACGGAGAAGGCCGTCTAACGAGCTATACGGATGCCAATGGCAATGCCACCACCCTCTCCTACGATGCCAGTGGTTTGCTTTTAGCTGAACGCAATGCTACCGGAGAAGGAACGACCTACCGCTATGACAAGCGCGGATGGCTGACCGACAAGACAAATGCACGCGGTCAGGAAACGCACTACCGCTACGATGCAGCCGGACAGCTCATTGAGCAGCAAGACGAAGCGGGGACTGTTCGCAGGACTTTCGACGCCGAGGGTCGCGTGGTAAGTGTCAAAGAAGATGGAAAAGACACCAAGCGCCGTACCTACGATCTTTTGGGGCGAATCGCCTCCAGCACCGATCAGTATGGGAATACGCTCCAGTACACCTACGATGCGGGAGGCAGACTGGAAACGCTCATCTATCCAGATGGCAAGACGGTTCGCTATACCTACGATCTCGCAGGTCAATTGACCACGGTCACAGACTGGGCAGGTCGTGTCACAAGGTACACGTACGATGAAAATTACCGCCTCATTCGTACAGAGCGACCGAACGGCACGGTAGAGCAGCGTCACTATGACGCAGCTGGTCAGCTTCTGCGTCTTTGGGATCAGAATGCGCAAGGCGTCATGCTCCAGCAATATCGGTTTGTGTACAACGAGCTCGGGCAGATCATCCAAGAGGAAGAAAAGCAGTACACCTATGATGCTCTGCGGCGCCTGACGAGCGGAGCCATGGCAGGACGAAAGATTCTCTACACCTATGACCAGGGCGGGAATATTACCGCTATTGGGGATTCAGGTTCGAGTCTTGCTACGGCGATGACGTACGCCAAGGACAACCGACTGGACACCGTAGATGGTCAACAGGTTCAGTATGACGAGGACGGTAATCTTCTGCTGCTCCCGGGCAAGCAACAGCCAGAAACGTATGCGTATGATGCCCGCAATCGTCTTGTTCGTGCCGGACAAGCTCGCTACACCTATGATGCCGAATACGTCCGTACCTCGATGACTTGGAATGGAAAGACGACACGGTATGTGGTTGATCAAAACGCTGACCTGACTCAGGTTCTTATGGAGCTGGAGGAAAATGGAGCGGCCAAAGCGTATTATGTATATGGATTGGGGCTTATTGGTCGCGAGGATGCCCAAGGCGATTATTTGTCCTATCACGCGGATACGCGAGGCAGCACGACCCTGTTGACCGACGAGCATGGTCGAGTCACTGACCGTTATACCTACGGATTGTATGGGGAACTGGAAGCACATGAAGGCAGGACGAAACAGCCGTTTTGCTATAACGGCCGAGATGGAGTCATGACCGATCCGAATGGGTTGTACTACATGCGGGCGCGGTATTACCATCCGGGATTGAAGCGGTTCCTGAACCGAGATGTGCTCCAAGGGGATATGACGGACGGGCAGACGTTTAACCGTTTTGCTTATGTGAATGGGGATCCGATTGGGTTCATTGATCCGTTGGGGTTGATGAAGTGTAAAGAGGAGACAGGTGAAGTTGAATCAGAAGTATATTATAGAACAATGTCCGAAAAACATTATAAAAGATTGGAAAAAACAAAAAGAATGCCTGGTACAGGTGAAACTTTTATTTCACCTACCAAGGAATATGCAGCACAGTACGAAGGAGTACTAGTAAGGTTTGAACTTAAACCTGGCACTACAGCAAAATTAGAGGAAATAGGTTTGAAAAACGATTCTCCAATTACAAATGCTAGGTATCCAGAAATGAAAGATATCAGTAGTGTCTCTAAATGGAATGAGAAATATGCGCACTTTAAAGGGGAGGGTCTCTCTGGTAAAAAAGGAATAGGAAAACCCCAAGTAAATATAGGCCTAGGAAAAGGAACTGCATTGGATATTTTTAATGATAATATTACTAGTTTTGAAAGGATATAAAAATGAATCAAGAACTAAGAATTCTAATCAAAAAACTTATTGGCGGTGGAATAACAGATTTAGAATTTTTGGATTTGTTCAAGGGAAATATAGAAATAACGAGCTACTTTGACAAACTATTAGAAGATATTTGTAGAGAAAAAAATAAAGATGACTTAGGATTACTATTTTATATAGGATTTACATTTGATTTGTTTGATGAAAGACATTTGGAAATGTTAAACCAGTTAATTACTGAAGCTTGGCATAAGACACATGAGGATATTGCTGGCTTGCTTCAATACTTTCAATCAAATTCATCGGTAGAAAGTCTTTATAAAGCAGCAATAACAAAATTTGAGTATCTTCATTACACAAATGCCCTTGCCGTAAAATGTATTTGGGCTCTAGGTGATATAAATACGCCAGAGTCTAAAGTGAAATTAGAACTCTTAAGTAAATCAAAGGAAAAAGAAATTAAAAAGAATGCTTTACACCAATTAAAAAGAATTACTATAAAAAAGTTATAATTAACCAAAGTGAACACGTTTTTGAAATAGTCGAAAAAGCGACAGGTGATTTAGTTACTTGTCGCTTTTTGATATTTTTTATAATCCAATTTAAGGAGAGAGACTTCAAAACTCCCGAATATTTCACAAAGGCATGACGAAATTGCGCATGGCGGATACTACGGAAGAAAGCAACAAAGAATCAATGATTATAAGAATAAGACTGGAAAATGGGCACCTTCTAAGAAAACTAAAATACCAGAAGCGCCATACAGAACAGATAAACAAGCAGAAGAAGCGGCGAAGATGTTAGGCTTCGAAAAAGTTAACGCGGGAAGAGCCAAAGCAGCAGTTTTCTACTCAAAAGAACGTAGAGTTTATATTACTAGAGATATTCCAAGAGAAAGTACAGGTAGAACAGATAATGGTGGCGTATGGAAAATGGGAGAATCAATCGAATCCTTAATGAGTAGAAAAACGAGGATGGGAACATATGACAAAAACTTGGACAGGATTGGAGATTAATCAAATGTATTACTGGCAAGTTAGAAAATATCCTCCACTATTAGAAAGCGAAAAAGATAAGCCGAAGATATCTACTTGGACTTCAATAATTGATATTGGCAAAATTTATGAAGACGGCCCACTCACAATGTCAGAATATTTAAGAGTAGAAGATAAATATGTTGCTGCCGTCTTGGCGTATATGAATGTTCTTCAAGTTAAAGACTTAGAGGTATATATAATTAATAAACTAAAGGAAGAACTATTTTTAGATAACATTAACCTTTATCCTGACTGTTATCCCCCCAGTATCATCGAGTTTTATTACTCTCTAAATGATGGCGATATTTTAACTGGAAACCATATTGACCATATCGTTAGATTAGGAATGAGGGAAGATATCGTTTGTCAATTAAGGAATAACGATAAGTTTTTTGTGAACTTCGCATACGATTTTTATATGGATATTGGTAGTGCGATCATTTGTGAGGAAGCAATAAATGAAATAAAAAAAATAGGGTTGTTTATCGACTTATGGAAATGGCCGTATCCTGATAATGTGTGGGAAAAATCAGAGGATTTGTAAGGCAGAATTATCTTATTAATATTCTATGTTAACACTAATAAGGTTACATCCTTAGACCATCTTTATAAGGCTTATTCCACTTGAACAATGAGGAGGAATGAGCCTTTTTTTGCACCTTCCAGCCATAGGTTTGTGTTACAACTGATAGGCAATTGGGCAATTGATAGGAAAGTGAGACACCTATGATGCCAAATACGTGCACACTTCGATGACTTGGGGCGGAAGACGGACACGGTATGTGGTCGACCAAAACGCTAACCTGACCTAGGTTCTTGTGGAACTAGAGGAAATTGTAGCGACCGAAGCGTAGTATGTATTTGAAAAAACTAAGAAACCACCAACACCAAGGTAGGTGAATATAATGTTCAATATTAATATTGATACAAACAAATTAAATAGTCATTTAGAAAATATATCCAGTTGGGAAGATTGGTACAAAATTGAGAAAGATATTTTTCATACTGATGAATGGCCTAGAACATCCTTTGATAGATTAGAAGAAGATTTGGATAGACCGGTACAAATAATAGAGGGGTGTGAATGGGAACCAACAACTGATTCGTATGATATTTCTCCTGAAGTTAGTCATTTATATGAAAAAACCAGACAAAAAGTATTTGCTATACTGGAACCAGAAGCGGATGAGGACAATAAACAACACCCGGAATTATACGGCAAAAGGTGTATTTATTGTAGGATTTGGACAAGGGATTTTTCGAAACAAGAATGCCCAAAATGCAGCAATGAGTTACTAAAATTTCCACTTAATGAATGGGATTAGGATTAGATATTCTTGTCCAAAATGAAGGGGTACTCTATAGTTTTGAGTGGAAATATCCAGAACCTTGATTGGCTGCTTGCCTTTCAAGGTTTCATTTTTTGAACGGCTGTTGACGAAAGTATTAACCATCTAACCAATAAAGAATTATTTGCCCATAGCTTTATCTGTAAGAAATGGTTATACCTATTATGCAATAGATCTCGGGAATGAATTTGGTTCAATCGTATGCGGTTCTGAACCTGAATTTGAAGAAGTTGAACATATTGCATCTTCGTTTGATCAGTTTTTAGATAAAATCATGAAGAATAGCGTAAACTTTTCATTATTTTAATCGAGCAGTATGAGGTGAGGCTATGTCATACGTAACCTTTGATTGTACACAGTTCATTTCATTTGATTCCGATAATGAAGCTGATGTTGCTGCATCTTTGAAAGAATTTGAAGTTACCAATCATTTTAAAGTGTTACCGAAAGATGAAATTTTGCCCAATAAGTTAGAGCATTTGAGACATTTTCTTCATTCAAGCGTTTTTGAAATAGTGAATCAAGAATTCATTGGGGAGTTTGACGAGTGGTTGGTAAGAGAGGAAGTACCAGTTGATATTCTAAGTTTCAGCCGCAATATTCAATTGTTCATGCAAAACAAGCATGTGCAGAATGCCACAGTAATCCTTGTTCGATACGCTAATGATCAAAAGAATGAAGATCGCATATTTGTTGGGGAATTTCATAAAGAGCATATTTTGGAAGGATTGTACCATGCTTCTTGTTTTGGAAACGCTGGAAATATTGTTGTTTTGAAAATGAAATCGAACGATTAGAGTCCTAACTGCCCCACCAAATAGTTTTCAATGAGTGGCAATCAGATCGACCCAGGCTTTTCCTGGTTTTTTGTGTTTTTCCCAAATCCCACACTTTCCCCTTACTTTTCACGAGGTTATCCCGAACATTCCCGACGCTCGTACGGTACGATTTGTTTGTAAGAAACAATAGGAGACAGGGAGTGTTCACACATGAAAAAAATGCTTTCCGTATCTGTAGTCGCAGCGAGCTTGCTGGTAACGAGTGCCGTAGGAGCTTTTGCGGCTGAGAAAGAAGGGAAAGTAGCAGGGTGGAAAAGCCTGCCTGAAGTTCAAGCGCTAAAAACATTGCAAATGGAGCAAAAAGCTCTGCAAGATAAACTGAAAGCACAATCGCAAATCAACCAACAGGCATGGGATGTTCTTTGGGGCGATGTGACGAGAGAAGTGCGCGAACAGGTAAAAAGTGCACTGGAAGAAACGAAGCCACTGCGCGAAGCAAACAAATCGCTGTCTGCTGAACTGAAAGAAGCGAAGAAAGCTAAGGATAAGGAAAAGGTAGCGAGCATTAAAGCTGAAATCGCCGCAAACCATACCGCCATCGAAGAAAAACTGGCGCATATCCAAACAGAATTGGCCCAAGTCAAAGAGAAAAAAGCGTCCTTCAAAGAGATGAACCAAGAATTGAAGCCAATTCGCACAGAAAAGAAAGCGAACAAAGAGCAGGCGAAAGAGCTGAAAACAAATGAGCAGAACACAGTGAAAGAAGCGAAGGAAGCATTCCAGGCCGGAGATAAGGAGCAAGCAGCTGCATCCTTGCAAGAGGCTGCTGATCTGTTGAAAGAACTAATCCAGGTACAAAGCGAGATTTTGGAGCAAAAGCAAGCGATTTCCGAGATTATTCAATAAGGAACGTCTACGAGAATAGTGACAGCCCGAATCCTGTTATTAACTAGACAGATGTTCCCCCTCACATAAGAGACAGAAAAGCCCGTTGCACGTCAGCGGGCTTTTTTCATTCCCCAATTCGTCAAACTCCTTTGAACCATCTATACTAAAATGGAAGATAAAGACATAGGGGGAGGAGGAGTTTCGCATGGATATTCTAGAGAGAGCGGGTACGGTTGAGAGTAGAGAGGATATGGTTCAATTCATTTCTCATTTGGTTAAGGATTATCAGCAAAATAAAAAAGAGTGGGCGAATATATCACTTGAAGAGTTCCTTAGTGGGATGGAGTCATGGATTGAGGATTGTGATAATATGTTAGCTGATCTTGAAGGTGTAGACTGGAATTTGTTTGCTACCATTTTAATTGCAGGAAGCCGATATGAGTAAATGGAAAAGCCCTTGAAAACAAAATTTCAAGGGCCTTTGACGATATAAGGGTTATCCAGATCATCTCCGAGATTATCCAGGTCACGCGTAATATTAATGATAATTAAGTATTTTGAATTGCCTTTATGCTTTCCCAAGTCCACAACTTGATGAACCTCGATTAGATCGTTTTCATACTCCTTCTGAGAGTAGCAGATTTCAATTAACGAGGATGAAAGGTCTGTGTTGTCCCAATTCGCTACTTCCAGTTCTACAAATACTTGATTTTTCTTTATGTTCATCTGGCTTCTCTCCCTTGCTTGATCTCAATTCATTCCTCTATGTTCCTATAAATGGTAGCATATATGGTTTTAAGATAAACTCGTTGGTTGATTGTTTAATTGGGGGATTTGGCAGTCCTGGACCGATTTTTACTCTTACATGGGAGAATTGCGACGTAGCGCAAAAGAAAAAATGATATACTGGAAAAAATTAAGAGATGAACGGGGGACATAGCAATAAGTTGTTGCCGTAAGGATTATTTTAAAAGTACACAATATAATAAAAATGATCATGACAGAACAGGGAGGTTTCGAATTGGAACAGCAGCAACATCAAGAGCAATGGCAAGTGAACGTGCCTGAAAATGAGCGGGTCATGTCGGTCAAAGAATGGTTGATTACTTTTTTAATTATGATGGTGCCCGTGGTCAATCTCGTGATGTATTTTGTTTGGGCATTTGGCAGTGAAGGCAATCTAAACAGAAAGAACTGGGCAAAAGCGAACTTGCTGATCATAGGTGTTTGCATCGGGTTGTACTTGAGCGTCTTCTTTTTAATTCTGATGTTGGCATTCATTGGAGCAGCGGTTGAACAATAGGGAAACGGTGATATAGGCAAAAAACGTGGAGGGTGTAGAATGGATCACCAAACGTATGTGGAAGGAAGCATAGCGGAAAACGAAAAGGTCATGACAATGAAAGATTGGATACTCGTCTCGTTGTTCATGATGATTCCGATCGCGAATATTGTATTGTTATTTATGTGGGCTTTTGGTTCAGATGGGAATCTGAATCGTAAAAACTGGTCAAAAGCTACCTTGTTGTTAATGGCCATTCTTTTGGGTTTATACTTCGTCTTTGGTACGATCATCGCAATTATCACGTTTATTTTACTCGCCATGGAAGGGCAATAAGGGACGATGCTAAGACATCGATCAGGCATATTCCAACTCGAATCATCGAGGAGGAATATGCCTTTTTTTACGCAGAGCATTACACCAGCTTTGCCTTTTTGACGTGCTTTTTCATCAACAGATTGCCGAAATAGCAGCCGAGCAATCCACCGACAAATGAAATCGAGCACATGATGAGAATCATGCTGGGGGTTTCAAAGTAATAGAGCATCGCAGAAAGCTGCTCGGGTGTATAGCTTTTTTCCAAGGTCGCAAGATACGATTCGCGGAAGAAAATAAGCGGGACAACCCCGCAAAGCGAATAGCCGACATAAAAAACAGAATAGCTGATCGCATTGCGCACAGGATTCAGATAAGAGCCTTTTCCCCATAGGATCAGTTCGCAGATGAGTCCGATAACCGCTAAGGTAAGTAAGTAATTCGCGTAGCCAAAACCGACAAAATACAATCCAGTCAAGACAGCTGTAAAAAATAGGGTCCCGGGCTTGGCGATTTTATTGGACATGACCATATAAATCGGACCGTTGAGTAGCGCGGTAAAGCCGCCAACCAGTAAATGAGAAACAACGGTAATAATCGGGGCAATCGTCATCAGTATCAGCATGACGACGTTAAAGATCGCGAGCGTAATCATATCCCGCATGGTCCATCTGCCGCTTTGGGCAGCTAATGATGTTTGGGCTTGCATGTAACATCCTCCCTCAGACATAAGTAGCCGATCTGCTTGACTCACACTCTCTACTTGCGATCCCCCTTTTGCAGGAATGCTGGAAAACAGGTTGCTAGTTGTACACACGGTTGTCAGTATAAGAACACAATATTGATAATGAGAATCGTTGTCAAAATAAAAAAAGCCCAAATTTCAATATTTTGGGATATTTTTCGAGCTTTTTCGCCTATTATCTCCGTGTTTTCCCGTTTTTCTTGAACAATCGCCAAAATATTACAGGTTGGAGGATTTGCAAAATAATCATTCTGGTGAACGTAGGACGAGATAATCAGGGATAATCGCGGAAATGTACCAGAAAACGGAAAAGGAGGGGATTGTATGTATTTGGCAATGGTACATGAGAATCATTATCATGTACGTTGTATCAAAGCGTTTCAGCAAGAGACGAAATGGAGGAGTACATATGAGCATGGATACGATAGCGAAATCATGGCTGCTTACTCAGCCGCAAGCTAAAGACAGCGTCCGCCTGTTTTGTTTTCCTTACGCAGGGGGAGGGGCCTCGATTTACAGGGGATGGGCACAGGCTTTTCCCAGTGATGTCGGTGTTTACCCGGTTCAGCTGCCAGGGAGGGAAAATAGAATTGCCGAGCGAGCGTACTCAGATATGGGAGAGCTGGTGGAAGAGCTGGCCCAAGTGATTCATCCGTATTTGGATCGCCCGTTTCTATTTTTCGGTCACAGTATGGGAACGCGAATTGCCTTTGAGCTGGCACGTGCCGTACAGAGCAAATGGGGACGTCTTCCGCTTGGCCTCATCGTTTCAGGAGGACGAGCTCCACACTTCCCGGAACCGAAGCCTATTTACCATTTGCCTGATGATGAATTTGTCGCAGCACTGCGACGCTTTTCCGGGACCCCAGAGGCGATCCTGCAAAGCAAGGAGCTCATGCAGTTGTTCATGCCGTTGTTGCGTGGGGACTTTACCCTCGACGAAACCTATGTGTATGCCGAGGAGCCTCCGTTGGATTGCCCAATTGCTGCGTATTGCGGGACAGAGGATCAGGAAGCCACGCAGGAAGAAATGGAGGCTTGGGCTAGTCATACAAGTGCCGGATTTACGTTTGAAATGGTAGACGGCGGACATTTTTTCCTGACGACGAACAAAGAGGTTCTCCTGCAATCTGTAACCAAAATGATCGGACAATACCGGAGTGCGGTAGCAGGAAAAGGGGAGCGCTAATGGGATGCAGCATATGCAGCAGGTGCGAATAACCCATTTGTCTGAGAGGACAAAATCAGCTCTGGAGGAATCGTCCTCTATGTTGTTGGCTAAAGGGGAAGTGCATATTTGGCTGACGTTTGTGCAAGCATGGGAACACCGTATGCAGGAGCTGGAAGGCGATCTGTCTGCCGAAGAACTCGATAAACGGGCACGATTTCATTTCCACGCAGACAGGGAACGCTATGTTGTCGCACATGGACTGCTGAGAAAGATGACTGGACTGTACCAAGGGATTTCTCCTCGCGCGGTTCAATGGGAGTGCAATTCGAACGGGAAACCGCTTTTATGTGGAGCAGACAGTGATTCCGAAGCACTTTTTTTCAATCTGTCGCATTCGCATGAGCTTGTGGCGGTCGCTTTTTCACGCGATCGCCTTCTCGGCGTTGACGTGGAGCATTTGCGTCACATCCCGGAAATGGAACAGCTCATGAGCTACTTTCATCCTGTGGAGCGAGAGAGGATCTTGCGTTTACCCTTTGATGAGCGACAGCAGGCTTTTTTTGATTGCTGGACACGCAAGGAGGCTTTTGTCAAAGCGACAGGGGAGGGCCTAATTCGCCCTCTCGATTCATTTTTCATGGAAAAACAAGATGGCAGCTTCACGGTAAACGGAGATGGGATCAGGAGCGGGGAGTGGAAAGTTTACGGGTTTACGCCTGCCAGAGGCTATGCAGGAGCAGTTGCAATCGGGATAGGAAGACCGTAAATCGGAGTACTTGAAACGAGAATCTTCTATTATACTGATAAACTTTATCGGGTTTAATGAGAGTATATAAGTGTGTAAGAATATGGAAATCTCATCGTGAGAAACGAAGAAATCGTGAGAAAACGGAAGATAATCTACCCTGTTTTTCCCAAATGTAGAAAAAACAGCTTGAAGATGAAATTGACAATGAGAATCACTATCAATATCTTGTTGTTAGACAAACCAACATGATGCGTACAACGACAAGGCAGTCTCTGCATGATCCGGCTTCGGGCGCAAAGAGTGACCCGCAGTTACACAGGAGGAGGACGGAATGAGAGTAAGTACGGAGTGGTATGAGCAAGCTGCAATAGCTTATGAACAGCGTGGTTTTTGGGAGCCGCTGACAATTGGGCAGCAATTGCGCAAATGGGCGGAACAGTACCAGAACAAAGAAGCGCTGGTGGAGGACGAGGAGAGGCTCACTTATAGCGAGCTCGACAGCAAGGTGGATGCGCTTGCTTCCGGTTTTTATCACATGGGAATTCAAAAAGGCGACAATGTAGCCGTCCAGCTTCCGAATCGAATTTCTTTCGTACTGACTTGCTTTGCCCTGTTTCGCATCGGGGCTGTGCCGATTCTCGTATTGCCTGCCCACAGAGAGGCTGAATTGGACGGGATTTTTGCACTTGCGAGGCCTGTTGCCTACATCCTTCCAACGACGTTTCTCGGTTTTGATTACACGAAGATGGCAGAAGATTTAGTCAAAAGGCATACGTCGGTTAAATTCGTCATGACGGATGGGGACAGTTCGATCGGGAGGAACTTGGCTGAGATAAGCGGACCGCCAATCGAGCTGGAAGCCCCTTCGTACAAAGACACTGCGTTATTGCTGTTGTCTGGCGGTACGACAGGGATACCCAAGTTGATTCCGAGAACACACACAGATTACGTCTACAATGCAAAAGCAACCGCAGCCCGTTGCCAACTGACAGAGCGAAGCGTCTATCTCGCAGTTTTGCCGATTGCGCATAATTTCCCTCTGTGCTGCCCAGGCATCTTAGGCACACTGTCCGTTGGCGGCAAGATCGTACTATGTAAAACTACCAGCTGCGACGAAGCTTTTCCGCTGATTGAGAAAGAACGCGTGACCATTACCGGCCTCGTGCCTTCGATCGTGCAAGTATGGCAGGAAGTGCTGGAATGGGATACAGAAAGCGACCTGTCGAGTCTCGAGGTTCTTCAGGTGGGAGGCTCCATGCTGGATGATAATCTCGCCAGCCGCATCACGCGAGAATGGAAATGCAAGCTCCAGCAAGTTTTCGGTATGGCCGAGGGGCTCATCTGCTGCACATCACTGGATGATCCTGAGTCGATCATTACCAGCTGCCAGGGGCGTCCGATTTCCGAGGGCGATGAAGTGCGAATCGTGGATGAGCATGGAAACGATGTCGCGCCAGGCGAATACGGAGAGCTAATTGTGCGGGGACCGTATACGATTCGCGGCTACTACAGAGCGGAGGAACAAAACCGCGAGAGCTTTACGCCCGATGGATTCTATCGCTCTGGGGACAAGGCGAGAATCACGCCAGAAGGAAATATTCAAATCGGTGGACGGATCAAAGAGCAAATCAACCGAGCGGGCGAAAAAATCATGCCGGCTGAAGTAGAGACGTACCTGCGCATGCACCCAGCCATTAAAGACGCGGCGCTGATTACACTTCCCGATCCAGTGCTGGGCGAGAAAAGCTGCGCATTTTTGATCACCGACGACGAGACGATCAGCTTGGCGGACGTCCATGCCTTCTTCCAGGAAAAAGGAGTGGCACGCTACAAAATGCCAGACCAAATCGAACGCATCGATTACTGGCCGCTAACCAGCGTCGGAAAAGTCAATAAAGCCAAGCTGAAAGAACTGGCGTTAGCGCCGAAATCAGAGACGAAGCCAGCGGAAATCGCTTATTTGGAAGAGACGTTTGCTTTTGCGGGTGATGCGCATATGGCAGCGGCACTGATTGCAGAGCGCAGCGGGTATGAAAACTACCTGCTCTATGAAAACGGAGATGAGCTGTCACTAGGAATGGGGATTCATGCGCTTCTCTACGTGGATGGTGCGCAGACTACTTTGACTTATCGCAACGAGACTCTCCGTTTCGACAACAACGAGCTGAGTGAGACGCTCGAAAAAGCGATGGCACAGGTGCCGATTCAAAACTGGCGCGCTTATGGAACCGTCCATTTTGGCATGGCGCGTTATTATCAAGGCTTGCCGCTCATGCCAGAAGAGGGTTGCTTGCTCAAGCTGTTTGTTCCTGAGGTCGAGCTGCGCTTCAACAAAGGCACGGTCCTATTGAGAGCCTTGCGTGAAGAGAAGCGGAGCGAATTTAGCCAACTGCTTCGGGAGCTGTCGATGAATACGCACGCCGAGCAACAGCTGACCCAAAGAGTGGACAAGCCAAAGCTGTCCGTCCCGCAAACCGATACATACGACGCGGAAGCCTACATGCAAAACGTGGCCGAAGCGGTACGCGAGATTCAGGAACACAAATACCACAAGGTCATCTTGTCGAGAAAAATTCCGCTTGATCACGAGCTGGATCTGGTTGCGAGCTATATTGCTGGCAGACGAGTGAATACGCCAGCACGCTCTTTCCTTGTTAGTTTGGACGGTCTCGGTGCAGCTGGTTTTAGTCCGGAGACAGTTGTAGAAGTTGATAGCGACGGATGGGTGAGTACCTTCCCACTCGCGGGAACACGGGCAAAAGGCAGCAGTGAAGAAGAGGCCAGCAGGCTCAAGGAAGAGCTGCTGAATGACCCGAAGGAAATTGCCGAGCACGCTGTTTCCGTCAAGCTGGCATTCGAAGAGCTGAAAAGCGTTTGCGATTCAACAAGTATCGTCTTGAACGATTTTATGTCAGTAGCTAGCCGAGGAACGGTTCAGCATATCGCTTCTCGCTTGAAAGGGAAGCTGAAACAAGAATGCAATTCATGGGATGCCTTCCGCGCGTTGTTCCCGGCTGTTACCGCTTCGGGAATCCCGAAAAGAGAATCGATCGAGGCGATTGGCAGATTGGAGAATGTGCCACGAGGTCTGTACAGCGGGTGCGTCATGACTTTTGACAGCGACGGTGCCATGGATGCGGCTCTCGTGCTACGAACGATTTATCAAAAGGACAACCAGGCTTGGCTGCATGCCGGAGCTGGTGTCGTCGAAATGTCTTTGCCGTCCAGAGAACTGGAAGAAACGCGTGAAAAGCTGAGCAGCTTCTCCAGGCAGCTGATTGGAAAAGAATAGGGGCTTGCACGAGAGAGGAGGGAACAAGGATGTCCAAAATGCTCAATGACAGTCTGACCGCAAGTCCCGCCGCTTCCTTGAGCTATGAGGAAATGAAGAGGCAAATTCAGGCGTTGTTGCCCGCGCCTGTCGCATTTTCAGATGATCAAAACCTGATCGAGCTGGGGCTGGATTCCTTGCAAATGATGAGGATGGTCAACAAATGGCGCAAGGAAGGCGCAAAGGTTACATTTGCCGAGCTGATCGGTGCTCCTACCTTGCGTGATTGGCAGGCGTTGCTGCAAAAAAGCAGCCCGTCGCTTCCACATGTGGACGAAAGGAAAACTGATGTGGAAGTAGAGGTGAATGTGCCCTTTCCACTCACCGATGTGCAATACGCTTACTGGATTGGACGCCAGGATGATCAGCCTCTCGGAGGAGTCGGGTGCCATGCGTACTTGGAAATTGATGGGGCGGGCGTGGAGCCGGATCGATTGGAAACAGCGTGGGGCAAACTGCTGATGCATCACCCGATGCTGCGGGCCAGATTTTTGGCGGATGGACAGCAAGAGGTGATGAGTGCCCCGAGGTCCACTGCCGTACCTGTCCATGATCTGCGGTCTTTTTCTGAGGACGAATTGGTGCGGGAGCTAGACGGTATACGGGAGCGGCTGTCTCATCGTCGTTTGGCGGTGGAAGCCGGAGAAGTAGCCGGTTTAGAGCTGAGCTTGTTGCCAGAAGGACGCACCCGCATCCATTTTGATCTGGATTTGCTGGTCGCTGACGTACAGAGTCTGCACATCGTATTGCGCGACTTGGCGGCAGCCTATGCACGAGACAGCAAGCCTCTTGCCCCGACCAATTGGAGCTTTGCCCATTATCTCGGGCAAGAGGCAGAGCGTCGGGCACAGGACAGACAGGAAGCTGCCCGTTATTGGCAGGAACGCCTATCCACATTGCCGGGAGCGCCAGGCTTGCCACTGAAGGAAAAGCCGGAAATGATCAAGTCGCCTGTTTTTACGCGACGGACGCATTTCATGAAGCCGGCCGAATGGGCTCTTTTGCAAAAACGATCCGCAGCTCAGCGGGTCACACCAGCAATGGTACTGTTGACGGCTTATGCAGAAGTACTGGATCGTTGGAGCACCCATTCGCAGTTTCTCATCAATATTCCGCTATTTGATCGCCAAACCGGAGACGCTGGCATCGAAGACGTCGTTGCCGATTTTACCAACCTGCTGCTGCTTGCGGTTGACATGCGGGAGCCATCTTCCTTCCTGGCGCGGGTGCAATCTGTCCAATCACAGTTTCATCAGGATGTAGCACATGCGGCTTATTCCGGGGTTCAGCTGCAGCGGGATATGGCTCGTGTCCGTCAAGGAGAGCGGGATTTTGCCCCTGTGGTGTTCGCGTGCAATTTGGGTACGCCGCTGATCAATGACGAATGCCGGGACACATTGGGCAAGCTCTCTTACATGATTTCACAAACGCCGCAAGTATGGCTCGATTTCCAGTCGTATGAAATGGACGGCGGGCTTCTGCTGGCGTGGGATGCGGTTGATCAGCTGTTTCCTGACGGGATGCTTGACCAAATGTTCGGCGCTTTTTGCCAGCTGATGGACTCCTTGGTGACGGAGGACAATGACTGGCAAGCACCATCCGTGCTGCTTCCCGATTTGGAACAGAAGAGGAACCATCAGGCTGTAGACGATTCACAACCGCAATCGAGTCATTGCTTGCACAGTGCCTTTTTTGCCTATGCAAAAGAGAATCCGCACGAGCTGGCATTAATCGATAGTCATGCGTCCACTACTTTTTCATATGGCGAGTTAGCGACGTACGCGTTGCAGATTGCGGCGTATCTCCAAAAGCAAGGCGTTGAAGCAGGAGACCCTGTGGCGATCAGCCTGCCGCGTGGAATCGATCAGGTCGCTGCGGTTCTCGGTATCGTGGCAAGAGGAGCTTGCTACGTCCCGATTGGAATGGGGCAGCCATCTACAAGGCGTGAGCGCATTCATCAAAAAGCGGAGATTCGCTATGTGCTTACGGATACGGAGCAGGCGCAAACACTGGAGTGGCCAAAAGACGCTGTTGTTCTGTCTGTTACAGATGCGTTGAATGTCTCGCCGCTTGCTGAACCCGTGCCGATTTCTTTTGACAGTCTTGCCTACATCATCTTTACTTCTGGCTCCACAGGTGAACCAAAAGGGGTAGAAATCAATCATTCCGGGGCATGGAACACCATTGCAGAAATAAACAGACGCTACGGAATCGGGCAAACGGATCGGATTTTGGCGGTTTCCTCGCTTGATTTTGACCTGTCTGTCTACGACCTGTTCGGATTGCTCAGTGTAGGCGGCTCGATTGTACTTATAGGGGAAGAAGTGCGACGGGATGCGGCTTATTGGGCGAGACTGGTGGACCAGCACCAAGTGACGCTGTGGAACTCTGTGCCCGTGCTGCTCGATATGCTCTTAATTGCTGCGGAGAGCGGGCCGTACGAGAGCTTGCCGCTTCGCTTGACCATGCTTTCCGGGGACTGGATCGGCCTCGATTTGCCGCAACGATTGAACCAGCTCGCACCGAACAGCCAGCTTGTGGCGATGGGGGGAGCGACAGAAGCGTCGATCTGGTCCAACTTTTTTGATGTGACGCTGCCGTTGCCCGCTCACTGGACATCGATTCCGTATGGTCGACCGCTCGCGAATCAGGCTTATCGGGTTGTCGATGCGCATGGACGTGATTGCCCTGACTGGGTAGAGGGAGAATTGTGGATCGGCGGAGCAGGTGTGGCAGTAGGCTATCGGGGTGATCCTGCCCTAACCGCAGAACGCTTTGTCAACTGGAACGGTTCGCGCTGGTATCGGACTGGTGATCTCGGGCGTTATTGGCCGGATGGGACCATTGAATTTCTCGGGCGCAAGGACTTTCAGGTGAAAATCAGGGGGCATCGCATCGAGCTGGGTGAAATCGAATCGGCCATGAAGCAGCATCCGGGGATTCGTGATGCGGTAGTGACGGCAGTAGGTGATCCGCGCGAGAACAGGCAGCTGGTTGGGTATGTGGTGCCAGAACGGGAAAGCGAATCAGCGCTGTTCGATCGTCTAGAGGCTGATCCGAAAAAGAGCGAAGAACTGTGGGCAGATGTCGTCGATACAGGTCGTGTGCAGACCTTGTCAGAGCATTTTGCAAGCATTAGACCGGAAGATTTCACCTCGATTTGGGCGTATATGGAGAAACTTGCTGTTCGATTCATTTACCGCACATTGGAGATGGCGGGAGTGAACTTTGAACAAAATGCCAACTACTCCCTCGATGATTTGATGCAGAACTGCGGGATTCAAGAGCGTTATCGCGGGCTGGTCAGACAGTGGCTTCAAACATTGGAGGACGAAGGCTTTGTCCGTAAAGACAAATCGGATGTGTACAGCATCACGCAGGCGAGCCTGACTGAATGGCTGGAAAAGCCGCACGTCTCTCACGTATTGCCTGCATGGGAACATCAAGCACAAGCCCTTTTGCGTTACTTGGAAAAAGTCAATGACGAGAGTGTTGCGCTTTTGCGTGGCGAGCTTGACCCGTTGGCCCATTTCTTCTCGGAGGAATCCAATCTGACTCCGAATGATCTGATGCAGACACTCCCTGGCGCAAAGCATCGAGACAGCGCGGCACTGGCGTTGGTCGAAAGGCTGATCCATCGTCTTGGAAAAAGGTCTGAATCAGAACCGATACGTGTGCTGGAAATCGGGGCGAGGAGCCTAGCACTGACGGAATCATTGCTGGCTGTGCTTCCGGCAGATGCGACACATTTTACATGCACAGACACCTCGACTTTCTTTACGAATGCAGCAAAAACGCGGTTTCGGGAGTACCCGTTTGTGCACTATCAACTGCTCGATATCAATCAAAGTCCACGATCTCAAGGCTTTGAAGCCCATCAGTTCGACGTTGTTATCGCCTCTGATTCCCTGCATCGTGCGAAAAACATCGGGATGGCTCTCTCGTATGTGCAAAGCCTTTTGTCTCCGGGAGGCATGCTGATTTTGCTGGAGATGACCCGCAACAGCCGATTGCAGCAAATCAGCACGGCATTTCTCGAAGATGGCTTTACGCATTTTGAAGATGAGCGGCGTAATGAACAACGCCCCTTGTTATCGGTGGAAGCATGGCAGCAGGCCTTGCAGCAGCAAGCCTTCGCACAAGTGGCAGCTTTCCCGGAACAGAACGATTTTGGTCAGCATGTACTGGTTGCGCAGGCGCCACTTCAGGCCAAGCGCTTCAACGCAGCAAAACTATCTGGCTTCCTGAGTCAAAAGCTGCCTGATTACATGGTTCCGACTGCTTTTCTATTGTTGAATGAACTGCCGCTTTCTGCAAACGGCAAGGTAGATCGGCAAGCCCTGCCGACTCCTGACAGCCTGATGAAGGCCAAAACAGAAAAAGCGTATACAGCTCCAACGACACCAATCGAAACAGCACTTGCGGCTATTTGGTGCCAGCTATTTGAAGTGGAACGGGTAGGCGTTACAGACAACTACTTCGAGCTCGGCGGGGATTCGCTATTGGCAACCAGACTCAGTGCGATGGTTCGCAGCAAGCTTGCGGTAGAGCTGTCGTTAGGGCGCATTTTTGAAAAGCCGACGATTGCCGGACTTGCCCAGCATGTGGAGATGCTTCTGGAGGAAAAAGGAGAAGCGTCAGGCTTGCCAGCCATTGTACTGGCTCCACAAGACAGGCATCAGCCTTTCCCGCTAACGGATATCCAGCAAGCCTACTGGGTCGGGCGCAGTGGTGTTTACGCCTTGGGTCATGTCTCCACGCATTGCTATTTCGAAATTGAAGGACAGTACTTGGACCTGGAGCGGATCAATCGAGCTTGGCAACGATTAATTGACCACCATGAAATGATGCGGGCCGTGATTTTGCCGGATGGCTGGCGTCAGCAGATTTTGGAGCAGGTTCCTGCTTACCGGATCGAGGTCATGGATTTGCGGAACCAATCGGCTGAAGAAGCTGAGTCCGAGCTGCAAGCGATTCGGGAAGAGATGTCCCATCAGGTGCTGTCTACGGATGTGTGGCCGCTGTTTGATGTGCGCGCTTCCCGCTTTGGAGACGAACGGGTTCGCTTGCATATCAGCTTTGACAACCTGATTTTTGACGGATGGAGCATGTTCCACCTCTTGAGCGAGTGGACGAGGCTGTATCATGAGCCGGATGCGCCTTTGCCACCACTGGATCTAAGCTTCCGCGATTATGTCCTGGCCCAAGAAGCGCTCAAATCTACAGAGCTGTACCAACGCGATCTGGACTATTGGATGGATCGACTGCCGGATTTGCCGCCAGCACCACAGCTGCCTTTGGCGAAAAATCCTGACACGATTACCGAGCAGCGCTTCCATCGTTTGGAAGCCAGAATCAATCGCCAAGCATGGCAGCGGCTGAAAAAGCGGACAGCAGAGGTCGGTTTGACGCCTTCCGGGATACTGCTGACCGCGTATGCGGAAACCCTCGGTGCATGGAGCAAGAGCTCGCGTTTTACGATCAACCTGACGCAATTCAATCGCCTGCCCTTGCACGCGCAGGTAGGCGAAATCGTGGGGGACTTCACTACGTTAACCTTGCTGGCAGTCGAATTGTCCGCTGGCGAGACGATTTTGGAACGAGGCAGGAATTTGCAGCAGCAGCTATGGCGCGATTTGGACCATCCTTATGTGGGCGGGGTTCAAGTCCAGCGCGAATTGGCGAAGCAAACAGGAGAGCATAGCGGTGTTGCCATGCCGATTGTCTTTACGAGCGCCTTGGGAGTGGAGCAGTGGAGTGGGTCTGATTCCGATGGCAAATGGCTGGGCAAGCTCGTTTACAACATCACGCAGACGCCGCAGGTATGGCTGGACCATCAAGTGGTTGAGCAAGACGGAGAACTGCTGTTGATCTGGGATGCCGTAGAAGGACTGTTTCCAGAAGGACTCCTTGCTGACATGTTTACGGCCTATTGCGAGCTGCTGCATCGACTGACAGAAGAGGATGCGGTATGGCAAGAGGCGGCACCGAGCCTGATCGCTGTCCCTCGACTGGAAGAAAGAATCGCGGCAAACGATACGGCTGCGCCTCTATCCACAGAAACACTCGTCGGGTTATTTGACAAACAAGCTGCATGCCAAACGGATCAGCCTGCCGTGATCTCTACTCAGCGGACGTTGACCTATGGGGAGCTTGCCGACACAGCTGACCAAATAGCGAGGTGGCTGCGTTTAAAAGGAGTCGAACCGAATACGTTGGTCGCTGTCGTGATGGAAAAAGGCTGGGAGCAGGTCGCAGCCACGCTTGGGATTATGAAATCCGGGACCGCTTATTTGCCGATCGATCCGCAGCACCCAGAGGAACGACGCTCTCAGCTTTTGCATGATGGGCAAGTGCAGTTCGTGCTGACACAGTCTTGGCTGGATGAGCGATTGGGCTGGCCTGCGGATGTGGAGCGGCTGATTGTGGACCAGATGACGGCAAGGGACGAGGGAAGCACGGTGAATGCAGTGACACCAGTTGCCGGGCAGCCGGAGGATTTGGCCTATGTCATCTATACATCCGGGTCAACGGGCTTGCCAAAAGGAGTCATGATCGACCATCGAGGCGCAGTCAATACGATTGAAGATATCAATCAACGCTTTGCAGTGGGGCCACAAGATCGGGTGCTCGCTTTGTCCAATTTGAATTTCGATTTGTCGGTCTATGACATTTTCGGCATGCTTGCCGCGGGTGGAACGATTGTCATGCCGGATGCGGATAAAGCCAAAGACCCTGCACACTGGCTGGAGTGGCTGGAAGCTGAGCAGGTGACAGTGTGGAACACAGTTCCGGCGCTGATGCAGATGCTGATCGAATACGCCGTGGGGAGAAACCTTCACTTGCCGCAATCGTTGCGTCTCGTCTTGTTGAGCGGTGATTGGATTCCGCTGGATTTGCCAGACAAGATCAAGTCGTTTTTCCCTCACGTTCAGGTGATCGGTTTGGGCGGGGCAACAGAAGCCTCGATCTGGTCAAACCTTTTCGCAATCGAAGAGATTGACCCTAGCTGGAAAAGTATTCCGTACGGTCGTCCAATGGTCAATCAGCGTTACCATGTGCTGAACGAATCGATGGGGGATTGCCCTGTTTGGGTGCCGGGCCAGCTGTTTATCAGTGGCATTGGGCTTGCCAAAGGCTACTGGCGAGATGAAAACAAGACGAATGAAAAATTTATCACGCATCCGCGGACAGGTGAACGACTGTACCGCACGGGGGATTTGGGCCGTTACTTGCCAGATGGCAAGCTGGAGTTTCTCGGTCGGGAAGATTTCCAGGTGAAAATCAGAGGGCATCGGATTGAGCTGGGCGAGATCGAGACGGCACTGAAGCGCCATGACGGGATCAAAGACGTCGTCGTGGCCGTACCAGATGACGGTGCGGATGAAAAGCGCTTGGTCGGGTATGTGGTGCTGGATCGCGAAAAGGATTCCGCGTTATTCGAAACAGAGTTGGCCGATCCCGCTGCAAGTGCTGCTCGATGGCAGACGATCAACAGCATAGGTCATACGCAGGCCGATACCATTCCTGCAAGTGTCGATGTGGAAGCCGTCACGCAATTCCTGATGGAAGCTGATCGTGTAAGCACCGCCTACCTATGCCGCACGCTGGAGCATATGGGGATGTTCGCGCAAGTAGGAGAAAGCACTACAATTGCGGAGCTCATGCATCGTTTTCAGATTCATCCTCGTTATCAGACCTTGCTTGCGCATTGGCTGGAAGTGCTGGTAGAAGAAGGCTTGCTGGAAAAACGCGCAGCGGGTAAGTACGTCAGTCTGCGTTCCTTGCGTGAAGGGGTGCCGGATGATGTTCTGTCAGCTTCCTCGCTACGGACGGAAGCAGCACGTGAGCTCGAAGCCGTTTTCCGCCGCGACTATCCGTTGTTTATTGGTCTGTTAACCGGTGAGCTCGATCCGTTGGAGCTCTTTCTAGCAGACGACGCCTTCTTGACACCTGCGGGCTTGAGCCGCTTTGACCTGACGCGGGAGTTTTACAGCAGTCTTGCCGGGGCGGTGTTCGGCAGTATCGTAAGTCACCATCCGTCAGACAAGACATTGCGTGTGCTAGAGCTTGGCACGAGAGCCGGTAGCTTGACGCAAACGCTGGTGTCCACCTTGCCTGCAGAACGCAGTCGTTATTTATACGTCGACGAATCCTCCTTTTTTACCGACAGGGCAAAGAAAGAGTGGGGAGAACAGGCTCCGCTGGAATACGGTCAGCTTGACATGAACGTTTCCCCGCTTGCACAAGGCTATGATCCGCATTCGTTTGACGTCATTGTTGCGGACAATACGCTGCATCGCTCTCGTGATATAGGGAAAACGCTGGCGTACTTGAAAGGGCTGCTCGCACCTGGGGGGCTTCTGTTCCTGGTCGAGTCGACGCGCAACAGTCGTCTGCTGCTGACCACTGTCGGCTTCTTCGAGGATGGGTTTAGCCATCTGGAGGATGAGCGCAAAGCCAATCATCTTCCTCTGCTTGCGGTAGAGCAATGGCGAACGGGCCTGGAAGCACAAGGCTTCACCAACGTCCTTGCCATTCCGGATAAAGCTCAGGTCGCAGAGGCGTTCGAGCGCCATCTGATTGTGGCGCAAGCACCGGAGGCGGTTCGTTTGTTCCAGCCGGAAAAATTGTCCGAAGCCTTGCGAAATAGCTTGCCTGACTACATGGTGCCAAGCGAGTACGTGCTGCTGGATGAACTGCCGCTATCCGCCAATGGAAAAGTAGATCGAAAGGCAATCACAAAGCTTGGCAAAAGAAAGGCAAGCATGCCGAAAAAGACGCATGTAGCGCCTTCCAACGAGCTCGAGGTCAAGCTCGCCAAGGTCTGGGAAGAGG
The DNA here is from genome assembly GCF_006715575.1 of Brevibacillus sp. AG162. Classification (NCBI taxonomy): domain Bacteria; kingdom Bacillati; phylum Bacillota; class Bacilli; order Caryophanales; family Paenibacillaceae; genus Brevibacillus; species Brevibacillus sp. AG162. Next base: position 350,038 of record NZ_VFNO01000005.1, on the reverse strand, counting down.
TGCTTGGTGTAGCGGAAATCGGCATCCACGACAGCTTTTTTTCGCGGGGTGGAGACTCATTGCGCGCGATCCAATGCCTCAATCTTTTAAGAGAGAGATACCAGATTGATTTGTCTCTGCAAAGCTTGTTTGAAGCTTCCACGATTTGCACCCTTGCCGAGCTGATCAAGACGAGCACACAGGCAACGGAAGATCTCGCAGCCGATTTTGACGAGGGGACCATTTAAATAAAGAAAAACCGCAGATGAGTAGGTGGGCTGCGACTCAGTGGCAGGCGCAGCCCCGCCTTTTCTTGGAAGAATTATGCGGGGAGCAGGCCAGGAGGGAGAGAACGTTGGGGATGAAAAAGATTGGTATTTTGGGAGCGACCGGGGTTGTAGGCCAAGCTGCCTTTCAAACGATTTTGTCTAGGACGAACGATCCGATTTTGCTGGGAGGCAGAAATCCCGAGAAGCTACGTGAGCTTTTTACGGGGACGGACGGCAGGGTGGAATGCCAGCAGGTGGATGTATGCAACGAAGAGGAGTTGCATCACTTTTGCGGCCGAGTCGATCTCGTCATCAATTGTGCAGGGCCCTCCAAGCAAATCGTTGATAAAGTTGCTGTCGCATGCCTCAAACATGAGGTTCATTACGTAGATGTGTCCGGAGATGAGCATTTGTATCGACAATTGCTTACGCGAAAGCAGGAAATCGAGGAAAAGGGACTGCTGTTTATCATCTCTGCTGGCGTTTACCCGGGGCTGTCGGAAGTCTTCCCCGCTTACGTCGCTGAGAATGATTTAGAGGAAATCGATTTGCTCGAAGTCTTTTTTGCAGGACAGGGCGGGTTCTCACTCAATGCGGCCTATGACATCGTTTGCAGCATTGAAGAAGATACCGGATGGGGAATGTCTTACTTCAAGCAAGGCGAGCTCAAAAAAATAGACGGGCCGTTCCATCGCAACTACACGCTGCCACATCCCGCGGGCAAGCGCGACACGTATCCGGTAGTGACCAAGGAATTCGGCCTCATGACCAAGCAGCATAAAATCGAATCCGCTTATTTTTACAACAGCTACCAAAGCAATGCCATCCTGAATCAATTTGTGATGATCAAGGCTTTGCAGCAATACAAGACCGAGGAACAAAAAAGGGCGTCAGCCAAGCTGCTGCTGGAACAGTTTGAGGCGAAGAAGCCAGGTGCGAAAGATTTTACGATGTTCCACCTGCATGCGACCGGAAAGCGCGACGGCAAAAAAGTGCGGGTCTTCTCCACTCTTCTGTACCCGGGCGACTGGAATCGGATATCTGGCATCATCGCGGCCACAGTGGCTCACTTGATCGCGGAAGATCAGAACAGAAAAACAGGCTGCTTTTTCGTGGCAGAGGGCGTATCGGCGACAGGTCTGATTGATGCGCTTCGCGAGCAGCAGGTCGAACTCATGCATTCCATCATGGAAATGAAGTAGGGGTGACGTATGACAAAGAATCGTAAGTTGCGTACCGTGGTATGCGGTTCCCGCTTTGGACAGTTCTACTTGGAAGCGGTAAAGGCATTGCCTGAGCAGTTTGAATTGGTAGGGCTCTTGGCAAAAGGAAGTGAACGCTCGCGTCAATGCGCCGAGCGAAATGGCATTCCGCTGTACACCGATGTGAATCAATTACCTGCTGACATTGATCTGGCTTGCGTTGTATTGCGTTCCACCGTGATGGGCGGCAATGGAACAGAGCTGGCGATCCAGCTGCTTGCCAAGGGCATACACGTCATTTCGGAAGAGCCGATCCATCACAAAGATTTGGCATTGTGCCTAAAGCATGCCAAGCAGAATGGGGTTCATTTTATGACGGGCGATCTCTACGTGCATTTGCCTGCTGTTCGCCGCTTTATTGCTTGCGCTCGAACGATGCTGGCTGTGCAGCCTGCCTTGTACATCGAGGCTGCTTGCGCTACACAGGTGTCCTTCCCGCTCATGCACATTTTGCAGGAAGCTCTCCCTTCTATTCGTCCGTGGAAAATCAGTCATGTCATCAAGGATGAGGGGCCGTTTCAAGTGTTGATCGGACAGCTTGGCAAAATCCCGATTACGCTGCGCGCCCACAATGAAGTCGATCCGGATGATCCAGACAACTATCTGCATTTGCTGCATCGCGTGACGATTGGCGTAGCTGGCGGGAGCTTGTCGCTCACAGACACGCATGGTCCGGTCGTGTGGCAGCCGCGTCTGCATGTACCGGATCTTCCCGACATTCATGGTGAGCTGACAGTGTCTCCACCCGCACACATGCTGGAAAACAGTACACACATACTGGGACCGCAGGAGACGCCGACCTATCGGGACATTCTTACGAAGCAGTGGCCGCAAGCTATTGGACGCGATTTACTCATTATGCGAGAGAGGATCATGGGGCAAGTCGATAAGGCTGCGATGGAAACGCGCGCGCAGCAGGAGCTATTGTGCTCACGACAGTGGCAAGAATGGACGCAGGCATTGGGATATCCCGTGCTGCGCTCGCATGGCAGCCATGAGCCGTTATCGTTAGCGTCTCTCGAACAAGCAGCCTGGAGCATTCCAGACGACGAATTCCACGACACTGCATCACCCAATGACGCGACTTTGGCGGAAAACAACGATGTTTTTGCATGCACGGCGTCTGCCGAGAACGAGCTGAAAGGGATCGATGCCGTACAGGTAAATACGTGCATTGAGCGCCTGGATGCAGCAGCGGTGGCCTCTATGCTGCTTGCGCTGCAATCCCAAGGAGCATGGACAGCAGAACAACATTCCTATACGGCGTCAGACATTTTCACTGCTGCAAACGTAGCAGAACGTCATCATCCGGTCATCAAGCGCTGGCTGCACATCTTGACGGATCGTGGCTTCCTGAAATATGCCGCTGGCGAGTATCAATGCGACATTCAGATGACGCGAGAGGAAGTAGAACGACGGTGGGAGTTAGCCAAAAACGCTTGGAATGGCAAGCTGGGCTCACCGCTTGTCATGGACTATCTCAAGGACAATGCGGATCGGCTGCCACAGCTGATGGATGATACCCAGCAAGCTGCTTTGCTGCTATTTCCTGAGGGTCGCATGCATGTTGCCAATGCGCTTTATCGGGACACCCTTGTGGCGCGTTATTTGAACAAGTCGGTCGCAGAAGCAGTAGCGCGGATCGCGTCTACGGCCAACTCGCTTCGTATCCTGGAGGTAGGCGCCGGGACTGGAGCGACTAGTGATGTGGTAGTGGACCACCTGAAGCCGTCTGTTTCCAAAGGACTGAATGTGGAGTATGTGTACACGGATGTGTCCCACTTTTTCTTATCCTCTGCACGTGAACGGTACAAAGCTTGCCCGTGGATGAAATACCAGGTGGTTGATATCGACAAAGATTTGTTTGCCCAAGGTCTCTCAGAAGGCAGCTTCGATATCGTGATTGCGGCAGGCATGTTGAACAACGCGCGGGACACGGATGAAGTCATCCAAGGGCTGTTGAAGACCCTTGCTCCAGGAGGCTGGATGATTATTACCGAGCCAACTCGAGAGTTCGTTGAAATGCTCATCTCCCAAGCTTTCATGATGACTCCGCCAGTAGATGACAGGAAAAATACGCAATCGACCTTCATGACTGTCCAGCAGTGGCTCGATGTGTTTCAGCGGGCAGGAGTCCAGGAGCTTGCGGTCTTGCCTGAGGAGTCTCACCCATTGGCACCACTTGGACAAAAGCTGTTCCTCATCAAGAACAACATCGATGCTGGCGTACGTCAGCAGCTTTCCCAAAACGAAAACGAAATGGCCAAGCTCATTTAAATAGGAGAGTGTGCATATGCCCCAAAACCTCAAGACGAATAGCGTTGAGCTCTTGATGCGCCTGCGCAGAGATGGAATTTTTTTATGGGAGGAAAACGGGAGCCTGCGTTACAGAGCCCCAAGAGGAACACTGGCAGCCGACGATTTACAGGCGTTGAAAGAACAGAAAGCAGACATTCTCGCCATTTTGCGAGCCGAATCCCAACCGGTGACGGTGGTTCCAGATCCAGCAGCGCGATTTATGCCTTTTCCCCTGACCGATGTGCAGTCTGCTTATTTGCTGGGACGGTATGAGCTGTTTGGCTATGGTGGCGTGGCGTGCCATATCTACATAGAGCTGGACTATCCCGAGCTTGATCCGAAACGGGCGGAGGATGCGTGGAACCTGCTCATTGCAAGACATGACATGCTGCGCTCAACCATTGATCAGAATGGTCAGCAGCGTATTCTGGAGAAGGTTCCGCATTGGACGATTACCTATACGGATACGAGTGGCATGAATGAGCAGGAGGCAGGAAGAAGGCTCGATGACATACGCGAAGCGATGGGACATCGCGTGTATGATACAGCCAAATGGCCGTTGTTTGATATCGGCTTGACGAAAACGAGCGACAGGGCTGTACTCCATGTATCGATGGAATTTCTCATCGCGGATTGGGCGAGTATTTGGCTCTTGCTGGGTGAGTTTGAGGCCCTTTACAAAGAACCGGGAAAAACATTGCCTGCGTTGCCGATTACGTTTCGCGATTACGTATTTGCCGAACGAAGCCTAAGAGAGACTACCACGTATGGCAGAGATAAAGCGTACTGGGAGCAACGGATCGATGCATTGCCACAGGCTCCAGACCTGCCAATGGCGAAACAGCAGACCCAGAATGGAGGCGCACGCTTTCGCCGTCGCTTCATTCGCTTACATAACGCTTCGTGGGATGCTTTCAAAAAGCGTGCCCAGCAGCGAGGATTGACGCCAACCGCCGCCGTGATGACAGCCTTTGCCGCTGTGATCGAGCGCTGGAGTCGAAATCGTGCGTTTTGCCTGAATTTGACGTTGCTGAACAGACAGCCGCTGCATGAGCGAGTCCATGAGATTGTCGGGGATTTCACATCCGTCAATTTGCTTGCGGTTGATTGGGGATTAGAGCGTTCTTTTCAGGGACGGGCGAAAACGATTCAAAAGCAGTTGTTTGAAGATTTGGATCACCGTTTGTTTTCCGGCGTGGAGGTCATGCGCGAGCTAGCGCGCAGGCGCGGTCGTGAAGCCGCTCTGATGCCAATCGTATTTACGAGCGCGATTGGGTTAGTGGAACCAGCGGAGGGCGGTCAGCTACAGGGCAAAATTGCTGGGCACGGAATCAGTCAAACGCCGCAGGTTTTCATCGATTGCCAAGCCATGGACAGCCAGGCTGGCTTGCAGGTGAACTGGGATGTGCGGGAGGGTGTTTTCCCGGAGCATGTCGTTGACGACATGTTTGATACTTTTGCAAAATTACTGCAATCTTTGGCGGACAGCGAGCAAGTGTGGGAGGGAGCTGACGAAATTGCGTTGCCAGACTGGCAGCGAGAAGAGCGTCAGCAGGTGAATGCAACCACCGCAGCTTTACCAGAGTACGCCTTGCATCAGCCAATCGTCACGCAAGCAATGTCGACGCCAGATCGTCCAGCCGTGATTGACAGTGAAGGACAGATTTCCTATGCAGAACTGGTGAAACGAGCTGCAGCAGTAGCAGGGAAGCTGAAGGATCTGGGCTGCCGCGAACAAGACCGCGTTGCCATCGTGATGGATAAAGGCGCGCATCAAGTCACAGCCGTACTCGGTACATTGTTTGCCGGAGCCGTCTATGTACCCATTGATCCGAAACAACCCGAGATGCGCCGACAGGCCATGATGGAACAGGCGGACATCCGTTATGCCTTGACGGTATCTGCCAGCCAGCTGCAATGGTCAGACTCCATTCAAACGATTGCAGTGGATCAAGTGAGCCCGCAGCATGAACCATTGATACTGCCTGACCTAAACCCGGATTTGCCTGCGTACATCATCTATACGTCTGGCTCCACGGGACAGCCCAAAGGGGTCGTCATCAGCCACCGTGCAGCAGCAAATACGATCGAGGACATGCTTCGACGTTTTGCCATCACGGAAAGTGACCGCGTGCTTGGACTTGCCCAGCTGAGCTTTGATTTATCTGTCTACGATATTTTTGCCACGCTCTCTGTTGGTGGTGCGGTCGTGTATCCTCATCCCGATCGTCAAACAGATCCGTCTCATTGGAGTGAGCTGATAGTCGACCATGACATTACCGTGTGGAATTCCGTGCCGGCCCTGATGCAGATGCTGGTCACGTATTTGGATTCCACGCCAACTGTCAAAGTAGACAGCCTGCGACTAGCCTTGCTTTCCGGTGACTGGATTCCGTTGACCCTGCCTGATCGGATGCAAAAATATCTGCCTTCTGCACAGATTGTCAGTCTCGGCGGTGCCACCGAAGCATCGATCTGGTCGAACTACCATCTGTATAACGGACTGGAACCAGACTGGAACAGTATTCCGTATGGCCGACCGCTCGCCAATCAAGGCTTCCGCGTCCTCGATTCACAGATGCGCGATTGCCCGGTGTGGGTGATCGGGGATCTGTATATTACCGGAGCTGGCTTGGCGGAGGGCTATGTGGGAGATCAACGGCTCACGGAGGAAAGGTTCTTCTCCCACCCTATCGATGGAGAGAGACTCTACCGAACGGGTGACTTGGGCCGCTACACACCGGGGGGCGAAATTGAGTTTATCGGCCGCGAAGACAATCAGGTCAAAATCAGAGGGCATCGGATCGAGCTAGGTGAAATTGAATCGGCCCTGCTCAAACACCCTGCTGTCGCCGCAGCTGGTGTCGTGCTGGATGGAGCGAGTGACGAGCCTGTTTTGCTGGGGATTGTGGAAAGCGCCCGCAAGATGGATCGGGACCTTGAAGCGGAACGAGCAGAATTCGCGATGCTAGTAGATGGGATCGGCGAAGAAACGGGCATCGAGGTCAATCAGGGCATTGGCGAGCTCTTGCAGCGCATTGCGCGACAGCATACGCCCAAATCTCTTCGGGTATTGCAAGTCGGCACAGGGAACGGGGCGTTGACAGAGTATGTCCCGCAAGCGTTGGAAGGCTATGATGCAGAGTATAGAAGTATGGATATTGTAGAAGGAGAGTATCGGGCAAAAGGACTGGCACCGAACTCGTTCGACGTGGTATTAGCTGCGGGAGATATAGAAAGCTCCGACATGAGCAAGCTGAAAGAGCTGATTTGCCCGGGCGGGTGGCTGATTCTTACCGAGTGGACAGAAGCGTCATGGATAAGTGAGTGGCAGAAGGAAGAGGACGCTCTTGTGTTCTTGTTGCAAAAGGAGGGAGAGAATCATCTGCTCGCTCATCAGGTGAAGCTGGACAGGGTAAGGGTCAGTGCCGCAGAGCTGGAAAAATTCCTTTCCCTACACCTGCCTGCTTATATGCTGCCTGCCCACTTGCAAGTCGTAGACGCACTGCCGCTTACCGGAAATGGAAAAATAGATCGCCGCGAGCTGGCAAAATGGCGCCCTGCATCATCGTTCGGACAACATGCTGCTAGGGACGCTACAGAAGGGGCGGAATCAGATCCGTTGGAAGCGCAGCTTGCTCACGTCTGGGCAGAAGCATTGGGAGTCCCGAGAATCGGCAGAACACAAAGCTTTTATGAGTACGGTGCAGATTCTCTCATCATGGCACAGGTAGCCGGAAAGCTGCGCGACAAGCTAGCGGAGGACCCGACGCACGCTGCCATCCCGTTTGATGTCTTGCTGCGGCAAATGCTCAACTTCCCGACCGTGGAAGCACTGGCTGGCTTCCTACACATGCGCAATCAGGAGATGCAGCAGAGTGAGGAAGTCGCATTGCCGACAAGACGCAACAAGTCCAGCAATGCCGTGCTGATTCCATATGGCGGTGACGCATCTGGTCCGCTGCGGGTTGTGTTCCATGCCGTTTTGGGGACGATGGACAGTTTTCGTCCATTGATTGAACAGCTCAAAGCCCAGCAGACAGGAAGCATCGTCGGGATCGCCATTGACGATAGTGAGCGTTATTGCGCACTAGAGCCGTCTGAGCTGATAGAAACCGTGGCCGATGATTATGCCGCATGCTTGATCGACATCTTGCGTGAAGGAGAGCAAAGACCTGTACAGCTCATCGGCTATTCCTTGGGCGGATTGATTGCCATTGAAGTGGCGAGAAGACTCGGGGAGCAGGGCGTCCCGATTCTGGACCTGGTTTTGATCGACATTCCTCCGATCCTGACAGAAGTGAATGACGATCTCTTGATTGAGGCACTTTTCGTTCCGAACCTGAACATCACGCTGGAACAGGCTGATTTTGGAAAAGTGGATGAGCACGATTTCGCACGGGCGATTTTGCAGCTTGTAGAAAAATACGGAGATTGCATCCCGCAAGGCTCAGCGTGCACCATCGGTGGAGACGAGGGGCTAGATCAGGTGGGAGAGATGTTCCGCAAATTATCCGCGTTTGACAGAAGAGAACGCTTTACTGCTTATGTCCATGCGCTAGGCAAAACATCGGGGGAACAGATGCCCGTGGAAATGGCAGAGGGCTTGTGCAAAGTGTTTGGGCAGAGTTTTAAAGCAGCTCGCTATACTCCTTTGCCTTATATGGGAGACATTCGCTTCCTGCTGGCTTGCGAGCCGTTTCAATTTTTGCCAAGCACGAGCGAAGAGACCATCGCTTTTTGGCAAGATATATGCATTGGAGAATTGGAAGTGACAGAAATCGCCGGCAACCATTACAGCTGCATGGCAGGAGAGAATGCGGTCAAGCTGGCGGAGCTGTTGGCAGTACCACTCGGCACCAAATAACTTCATCGTTTAGCAATCAAAACAGCGGTAGACAAGGACGAAAAAATAATGTCCTTTGTCCGCCGCTGCTCCTTTTCCTCCCTGCAAGAATTATTCCTAAAAAATAGAAACCCTCATTTGTTCATCGCGTATTACTACAGTGAAATCCAGCCCTAACAAAGTGAGGTGTCGTACATTGGCAATAAAGAGATCGAAAGTAAGTACTTCAAGAGGGAAGATCCAATATCATTGGAGCGGGAACGGCAAACCCAATATCGTTCTCATCAACGGTGGTTCAGGACCTATAGAAGGCTGGATGAAAATTCTACCTGAACTTTCAGAGACGTCATCTGTCTTTTCCTATAATCGCTTTGGTGTTTCGGGTAGTGATAAGCCGCAAGAGCCCCAAGACGGACTCACGATTGTAGAAACATTACGGGAGGCACTAAAGATAGTAGGATTTGAACCCCCATTCTTGCTAGTCGGACATTCATTAGGGGGATTGTATGCAAATTTATATGCCCGACATTACCCCAACGAAGTAGCTGGCATCGTCTTTTTAGAATCCAGCCATCCAAAAGATATCGGCCTTGATCAATATCAAGGTAAAGTAGTTAAAACCATTAACAAAATACTCTCCATGTTTGATTCCTTGTCTCCCCATAAACCATTCAATGAAGTTCATTTTGTCAAAAGAACAGTAGAACAAATCCATGCAATCGATTATTTTCCCGACATCCCTGTTTATGTGATTACAGGGGGGAAAGAAAATCGTATGATGCCAGAGGAAGTGCGCAAAAAACGAATCGAGCATCAGTTGGAACTGCTTTCGTTATCAAGCAACAGCAAACATATCCTCGCTGAAAACAGTGGACATTTTCCTCAATTTACCGAGCCCAAAGTCGTCATTGATACGATCAAAGACTGTATCGAACAAATACAACAAAAAACGCTGTAGCCCACCTGCCAAGCCGCGCTTTGCAGTTCATTCGTCAGCCAGTTAGTACATATCCTTTGTAGCAAAAGTGTAACGGAGCTTTTCGCCTATTCGTGATATCCTGAAGATAGCAGCAATACCGATCACGCAGAAAGGAAGAGGTCCATGTCAGCTGAGAAAGAGTCCCGACTCTGCCAACGCTCCAAACAGATTCATAACCGTACGTTTGTCGTGACCTGCAAAGAGTTTTTGGTGAAGCAAGCAGACTTTCTGTTGGACGTATTCGCCGATGTAGAAGACGAGATTGGTCCTATCAAGAACGGTGCGAAAATTCAGGTAGGTTGGACCATTCTGCTGGTTTTCGAACGGGATGGGTATATGGAGATCGTGGCACCCGACTACGATTCGAATCCTTTTTCCGAAACTACTGCTGACCTGTCAGTGTCCTTGGTTGTGCAAATGGCGCAAAACAACTGTCTGCAAACCGTGCGAGCCGAAGGGGAATCTGCTTTGTTCCAAGATAAAATGGTGGTGGCAAAAGGTGCATTTGAACAAGAACACGTCTATTTGCAGCGTGCTGAAGATGTTCAAAAAGGTGACTCCGGATGGTATCTCGGGCCAGTAGAAGGCGAAGTAGACAGTGACCAGCTAGCGTCCTACTACGTTTACGAACTGCTAAAGCTACGTCCGTCTCTTTTGCAAGCATTGGCTCTGCCACGAGGCTACATTGTCGTTTTCCAAGGAGATCAGATTGAAGCAGTCTTGGATGAGCACGATGAAAATGTATGGCCGACACTCCATTAGCGGCTGCTGTTTAAATCCGCCGATACTTTATTCACGAGCTGATCCGCTTGCCGCGTCGTTTCGGGCAAACGATATTTGGGAGAGAGCTTGGTGATCCATGCGCATGCAGTTGGCAAAGAGATTCCGTGTCCGATCGAGACGAAGATCGGTTTGATATTCGGTTGTGTGCGCAAGACTCCACCGATGATCTCACCTTGATCAATCAAAGGGGAATACACGCCTCTTTCCTGTGCTGGTTCTTCGTATTCACCTAACAGTCTCGTTTTCCCACAGCCAATGGTAGGAATGTCAAACAGGACGCCCAAATGACTGGCTAGTCCGAATCTTCGCGGGTGAGCGATTCCTTGCCCATCGCAGACGACGAGCTGCGGTGTTGTTTTTAGCTCCTGGAATGCACGTACCAGTGGAGGCAGCTCTCGAAAAGAGAACAAGCCGGGAATATAGGGGAACTCAACGGTGTCTTGAATAACGACAGATTCGACGACTTGCAGGGAAGTGGGGTCGAGGATTACGACACCAGCAACTAACAAATCAGACTCGGCATGATAGGCGACATCTACTCCAGCGATAAAGCGTACGTCCGCTAGTTGATCTTCTTTTTTCACTTGCTGGGCTAGTTGTCGCTGTAAGTTGATAGCCTCTTGCTCATCAATGTTCCAAGGATGTTGGATAATCGGCTCCATCTGGTTACCTCCGGATGATAGAAGATTTGTTCATTATATCCAAAGGAGGCGCTGTGCTCCAAGTCTTGGGAACAATCCTTTAGAAAATACGTTGACTTCTCGGATGAAAAGCACTATTTTGTAACCGACCGAATCATCATGTTCGAGATGGAACGAGGAGGGCTCGTTGTGAAAATCGCAGTAGTAGGAAGCATCAATATGGATCTCGTAACCCATGTACATCATTTGCCCAAAGCAGGAGAAACGATCACAAGCCATCACTTCGAGCTGATCCCGGGTGGAAAGGGAGCGAATCAGGCAGTAGCGGCATCTCGCCTAGGTGCGCATGTCTCCATGATTGGAATGGTAGGAGAAGATGAGAACGGCCAGGTCATGGTCAAAGGGCTAACGGATGCGCACGTTCACATAGAAGGGATTAAACGCTCGGGTACGACAGGCATGGCTTTTATCAATGTCAGTGATGATGGGGAAAACAACATCGTGCTCGTTCCGGGTGCGAATGCGCTCGTCAGTACGGAGCATATTGCAGACAATCTGTCTATTTTAAAGGACAGCGACGTCGTATTGCTCCAACTGGAAATCCCGATGAATGTCGTGGAATATACAGCCAAAGAGGCTGCTCGACTCGGCAAGCTGGTCATTTTAAATCCGGCACCTGCACGCGAGCTATCCAGTGAACTATTAACCCATGTACATACCCTAACCCCAAATGAAACAGAGCTTTCTATTCTCACGGGAATGCCCGTATCCACGATTGACGAAGTGCATGCCGCAGCCAAAAAGCTTTTGTCTGGCGGACCAAAGCGCGTCATCGTGACGTTGGGGGAAAAGGGCGCTCTCTTAGTAACCTCCGATGAGGCGACCCACATCCCGGCTTTCCGCGTAGAGCCAGTGGATACAACTGCGGCAGGCGATTCCTTTACGGCAGCATTTGCGGTTGGGATCACACAAGGAATGACAGAAACGGAAGCGGCCACTTTTGCCAGCAAAGTAGCAGCGATTGTCGTTACAAGGAATGGTGCGCAACCATCCCTGCCTACGTTCGATGAAGTACAAGCATACTCTTTTTAATGGGGGGAGAATAATGATGAAGGTCAATTTAGCTGAAAAGTTTTCGTTATTCCATGAGCATTGGAATCCCAAAATTGCAGGAGAACTTAATGATTCCTATGTAAAGCTAGCGAAATTAAAAGGAGAGTTTGTCTGGCATCAGCATGAAAATGAGGATGAGATGTTCTTAGTTGTGAAAGGGCAACTGCTTATTAAGTTTCGTGATAAAGATGTTTGGTTAAACGAAGGGGAATTTCTCATTGTTCCAAAAGGTGTAGAGCATATGCCGGTTGCAGAGGAAGAGGTTCATGTATTGTTGCTTGAACCAAAGACGACGCTGAATACTGGCGATCAAGTAAACGAAAAAACAGTAACAGATTTAGAGACGATATAATCCATGATCAAGCCTATTTTGAGAGATGATTTTCAAAATGGGCTTTTTCTATATGCATGGATGGATTACAGTTGCAGACATCTCATTTGTTGACCGATCGGTACATAATGTGTAAAATTTCCATAACAGTTGGAAACGAAGGGAGGATTCCGTTGAGCAAACGCGGCAGACCTCGTGATTTTGATTACACTTCTATCGTAGATGTGGCCATGAAAACATTTTGGTCAAAAGGCTACAATGGTTGTTCTACGCATGATTTATGCAGTGATACTGGACTAGGAAAAGGCAGCTTGTACAATACGTTTGGCAGCAAGCAGGACCTGTATCTAGCAGTGGTGGAACACTATCACGAAACGGGTATTCGTGAACAGCGGGCATTATTGGAAAGTCCGGGTTCCGTGAAAGAACGGTTGCAAAATTTTTTAGCTTGGGCATTGGTGGAAGACTTTGAATCAACGAATCCAAAGGGATGTTTGTTGATCAATGCGGGATTGGAACGGGCAAAAGACGAACCCAAGATTGAAGAAATCGTCTCCAGACATGTTGAACTTCTAAAGCAAGCCATGGAAAAAGTGATGGAGGAAGGCTTGCAAACGGGCGAAATCCCCCAAAAACGATCTGCTGTGGATTTGGCAAGCCTATTTTTAAGCAGCTACTACGGCTTCCGTGTGTTGAATACATCTACACAAAATCGGACATTGGCTGAACAAATCATGAGTGGCACCATGGAATCTATCTTCGGCGCGTAATGCGCTCTTTTTTTGAGTGATTTTTGTACCGATTGTTACAATAATGAGCGAGGGGTGTTCCTTCATGCCGTCGATGATTTATTTGTTAGCGGTAGCAATTTTTGCGATGACGACTTCTGAATTTATGGTGGCCGGGATGATGAATGAGCTTGCCGATGATTTCGGTGTATCGATTCCCTCCATCGGGTATTTCATTACGGCGTATGCGGGTGCAATGGTGATAGGAGGCCCGATCCTAACAGCAACTCTCCTGCACATTCGCCGAAAACAAGCGCTGCTTTCATTGGTTGCCGTCTTCTTTATTGGTCAAGCGTTAGGAGCAATGGCTTGGAATTACGAGTCGATGATGCTTGCGCGTATCCTAACGGGTATCGCTTCATCCGCAGCGTTTGGCATCTCCGTCAGTATTTCAGCCAGCTTGGTTCCCCCTCATTCACGGGGAAAGGCAGCTTCGATTGTTTTGGCAGGCTTAATGATTGCTACTGTCATCGGACTCCCTCTGACAACCGTGATTGCACAATATTTCGGCTGGAGAATGAGCTTTTGGGCTGTTGCAGTAGTCGTATTGCTATCAGGGATCTTGATTCAATGGTTGCTCCCTTCCTCCGCACAAAAGGACCAGATGAATGGAAAGGATGAGCTTGCCAGTTTTCAAAATCCGCACCTTTGGGCCGCGTATGCAACGAGTATGCTGATCATTGGCGGTACCTTCGCAGCGTTTAGTTATTTTACTCCGATTCTTACGGATGTAACGGCATTTTCGGCTGCGAGCATCCCGTATTTGCTTGCGCTTTATGGGATCGCGACCGTGATCGGAAATATCGTGATTGGCAGATTTGCTGATCGTTTCACCATGCGAATCCTTGTAACGGGATTAAGCATGCTCGTAGCGGCATTGGTTCTGTTTGCCGTAGGCGCCGAAAATAAATGGATCGCTGTGCTGTCCATTGTTCTGATTGGGTTGACGGGCGTAGCGATGAATCCGGCCATGATCGCACGCGTCATGAATACAGCAGGCAGTGGGACGATGGTAAACACTGTGCATACTTCCTTTATTACATTGGGTGTTGCGATTGGATCTTCCTTAGGGGGGATCGGGATCAGCAGTGGCTATGGGCTTGTTTCACCATTGTGGGTAGGTGCTTGTTTAGCTGGTATTGGGTTACTTTCAATCGTTCCCTATCTGCAAAAGAGCAAAGTGTAAAAAACCATACAATCCCTCTTGAAAGTCAAAAAAGGTCAAACTATAATAAAGTCAACGAAGGTCAGGGAAGGTCAAAGATCTTCTGAATTCCAAAACAACGCTTTTGGGGGGATTGAATATGCATTGTGAAATCTGCAAACAACGAGAAGCAACTGTGACTGTTCATATACGTGTACAAAATCAGCAACAAAAATACGATCTGTGCCAGGATTGCAAAACAAAGCTGACCAACAAAATGGGAGTAGGGATGGGCTTTAGTCCTTTCTCCTCCTTCTCTGGACTGGATGAGTTCCTGCAAGGCTTTGCCCAAGGCCGGGTGAATCCGGGCAAATCGTCCAGCCAACCGCAGCCACAAGCACCAGAGCGTGGCGGAGGCATCCTCGATGACCTGGGCCGTAATCTAAACGATGCGGCGCGTGCCGGACTGATTGATCCTGTGATTGGACGCGAACAGGAAATTGAGCGTGTCATTGAGATTTTGAACCGACGCAACAAGAACAATCCGGTTCTGATCGGGGAGCCAGGGGTCGGGAAGACAGCGATTGCGGAGGGGCTCGCCCTGCGTATTACGGAAGGGCAAGTACCGACCAAGCTGAAAAACAAGCAGGTGTACATTTTAGATGTCGCCTCTCTGGTTGCAGGAACGGGAATTCGTGGACAGTTCGAGGAAAAAATGAAGCAAGTGATTGCCGAGCTGCAAAAACGCAAAAACGTCATCCTGTTTGTTGATGAGATTCATCTTCTGGTGGGAGCAGGCTCAGCGGAAGGATCAATGGATGCTGGGAACATCCTGAAGCCTGCACTGGCTCGCGGTGAGTTGCAGCTGATTGGGGCAACTACGTTAAAAGAGTATCGCGTGATTGAAAAAGACGCTGCTCTGGAGCGCCGCCTGCAGCCAGTCATGGTCAAGGAACCAACCGTAGAACAAGCCATCGAGATTTTGAAAGGATTGCGTCCGAAATACGAAGCATTCCACCAAGTCGCTTACTCGGATGATGTCATTCGTGCCTGCGTGGAATACTCCCATCGTTATATTCAGGATCGCTTCTTGCCTGACAAGGCGATTGACCTCATGGATGAAGTGGGCTCGCGTTTGAACCTGCGATCCTCCGCAGTTGATACGGCAGAGCTGCATGAGCGGCTGGCGCAAATCAATCAGGAGAAAAAGGAAGCAACGGAGCAAGAGGCCTACGAACGAGCTGCCCGTCTGAGAGACGAGGAAGCGGGTATTCTAGAGAAGCTGGATCAGATCGAGGGCAAGGAGCAACGCGTTCAGGTTGACGTCACGGACATTCAAGCCTTGATCGAGCAAAAGACTGGGATTCCTGTTACGAAGCTGCAAAGTGATGAGCAGATGAAAATGAAAAACCTGGCAGCTCATTTGGAAGCAAAAGTCATTGGTCAATCCGAGGCGGTCACACAAGTAGCGAAGGCGATTCGACGCAGTCGTGCAGGTCTGAAACCGAAAAACAGACCGATTGCTTCCTTCCTGTTCGTCGGTCCGACTGGCGTAGGGAAAACAGAGCTGTCCAAAGCGCTGGCAGAGGAGCTGTTTGGTACCCGCGATTCCATGATCCGCCTCGATATGAGCGAGTACATGGAGAAGCACTCGGTATCCAAATTGATTGGTTCTCCTCCTGGCTACGTCGGGCATGAAGAAGCAGGTCAGCTGACAGAGCGCGTACGCCGCAACCCGTACAGCATTATCCTGCTGGATGAGATCGAAAAAGCACACCCGGACGTGATGCACATGTTCCTGCAAATTCTGGAGGATGGTCGTCTGACAGACAGTCAGGGTCGTACAGTGAATTTTAAGGAGACGGTCATCATTGCGACTAGCAATGCCGGTGTGAGCGAGCGTAAAATCTCCGTTGGCTTTGGAGCACAAGCACCCGAACCTGCAACCGTGCTGGATTCTTTGGGAGCGTACTTCAAGCCGGAGTTCCTGAACCGCTTCGACTCGATCATTTCCTTTGCCCATCTGGGAAAACAGGATTTGGTCAAAATCGTCGATCTGCTGCTGCAAGATGTCATGGGCAATCTGTCTGAGCAAGGAATGGAGATCAGCGTGACAGATGCCGCAAAAGAAAAGCTGGCTGAGCTGGGCTACAACCCTTCCTTCGGGGCACGTCCATTGCGTCGCGTGATTCAGCAATACGTCGAGGATGGCATTGCGGATTTGGTGATGGAAGAAGACAATGTAACAGCCATGGTCATTGATGTAGAAGATGATGTGATTCGTGTGAAAAAAGGATAACAGTCGTAAAAAAAGAAACCCCAATGTGGGGTTTCTTTGCTTTTTGTTATCGACTTTATTTATTCATGACTTTCTCATTGATGCCATTGCTGACGCCAGTACTTTCCATTTTCAGCTGGCGGCGCTTGGTGACGATTTTCTTCACCCATAATCCAACCAAGATGAGCGGCACCACGGTGAGAAAGATATAGAGAGAAACGTCATGGACCATATTTTCCGCCATTTTGCCGTAAAAATAAAACAAAAATCCGACTGCGTAAAATTTGACTGCCCGTCCAATTGCCGCATACCCGATCAATTTCCACAACGGGAAGTTCAAGCAACCCGACATGATAGTAAATACTTTAAACGGAATCGGTGTAAACGAACCAATGAAGATCGCGACTTCGCCCTTCTTTTGAAACATCTCTGTGGCAGAATCAATCCATTCCTTTTTGAGGATTTTGTAAAGAACGGATTTGCCTAGTACTTTACCGAGAAAATAACCGACGGGTGTCCCTAACAGACAAGCGATGTAGCCTACCGTTGCAATCCACAATGCCTGCGAAGGATCAACGAGGCTGAGTGGCACTTGAAGAAAGAAGGCAGGAACGGGAAAGATGACTGCGTCTGCAAAAGAATGGATGAACATTCCCATATAGCCGTATTCCATTAAGAAATCTAAAATGTTCTGAAACATCTATTTCTCCTTTGTCATTCTATCGTTAACTGCCAGTCATCAACTCAATCGAGTCGGATCGTACCAGGTCTGCGCGATTTGTCGGAATATTCAGCTTCACACCGAGTAAGCCCAACAAATTATATGTGTATAGATGCGATTCTACTTCAAACTGGCCGACTATGGAACGAATTTTTTTGAATTGGGATTCACTTACTATACAACGATTTACCACAACTATGTTCCTGTATCTGATAATACGATGTAGACGGTTCTCGGGTTACTCAACAATCACACTTTTATTGGTTGTCCAAAAACGCACCCTCGCCGGATTTTATCTGCGACTTAAGGCGGATAGGTTATCGGTGCATGCGGCGTAACACATCCATCAGCACATGAATCCCTTGCTCAATCACTGCTTCCTTGGCATAGGACACATTCAGCTTCAAAATATTTTCTTGCGGAAATCCCATCAAGTAATTTTTATCAATAGAATCCACGAGGATCGAGCGTTTTTTTAACTGGCTGATAACAGCGGGAACTGGGATGGAATCGTTCAAAACAATGTGCGTATGAATCCCCGGATAAGCAAGGGGCTGAAAGGTGAACAGATGATCTTCATTCGCCGTGAAATGGTTCAAGGACGCCATCAGCAGGTTGGATCGCCGATGATAGGAACTGCGTATTTTTTGCTTGTGACGCTCGAACATTCCGCTTTTTAGGTAAATTTCCAACGCAGCTTGCGATAGCATGGAGCTGTCGATATCCATGAGTCGTTTGTGCTGGTTGAAGGAATCCTTTAGCGCGTCAGGTATAACGGCTACACCCAAACGCAGACCGGGAAAAATAATTTTGGAATAGCTTTTTACATAGATGGTGCGAGAATAGCGGTCATAGGCAAAGAGGGGATCCGCTTTGCTGTCATGCTCAAGATCTGCCATGTAATCGTCTTCCACGATATAGACGTCGTACTGTTGGGCAAGCTCCACAATGCGCTGTTTATCCTTTCGGCTGTACGTCGTACCGAGCGGGCTATGATAGCGAGGCATCGTATAGAAAAACTTGATCTCTCCCGTTCGGAAAATAGACTCTAGCTCTTCTAAATCGATTCCTTGGGCAGTGCGCTTGATCCCGACGACAGGATACCTGCGTACTTGCAAACTTTCAATGAAAAGGTGGTAGCTGGGCTGCTCAATCAGAATCGTTTCTTTGCCATTTGGAAAAGGAAGACTGCACAGCAAGGATAGTGCTTGTTGGACACCGGAGGTAATGAAAATATTGCCCGGGTCTGTAAAAACTTGATGGTTCCCAAGCAGCTTGGCGACGACGGCAATGAGCGATGGCAAGCCTTGTGTGGTTCCGTATATGAAAAGATCGTTTTTATAGGTTTCAATTGCTTTATTGATGCAGTGTTGAAAGTCGATATAAGGAAAGAGGTCAGGATCGGGAGCAGAGGTCGCAAAATCGATCATCGACGTATCTGCGGGTTGTATCTTCCTTTGTTTTTTCACGACGTAGTAGCCGCTTCGGTCGACCGAGTAGATGAGATGACGCTTTTCGAGCTCATCCAAGGTGCGGATAACGGTACTCTTGCTGCATTGGTAGCGAGAGGCGAGCTCCCGTATGGAGGGAAGCCGGTCGCCGTCTCGATAGGAGAGGCTTTCAATCAACGTTTCGAGTTCATTTTGAAGCTGCAAATATTTGTGCATCCAAAAAACATTCCCTTACCGCTGAATTTGTATCGGTACAGTTACTCCTTTTTTGCATTGTAGCACGATTGATCCCCCATTACTATTAACCTAAGACGGCCGTCTGTAAAAAGTCCCCAGTAGGAGAGATACATACGATGAAAGACCAACAAAAAGCGATTGTTGCGGCATTACTGAATGCAGGGATTACCGGCTTGTCGTTTTTGTTTCTGAAAATGGCACTCGCTGTAACCAATCCGGTTGATACTTTGGCACACCGTTTTACCGTGGCCTTTATCGCTGCTTCCATTCCGATCGTGTTTGGATGGATCAAGCTGTCCATCAAACCAAAAGACATGCTCACAATTATACCGCTCGCCATGCTGTATCCCATTCTGTTCTTTACCCTTCAGGCGTTTGGACTGGTGTATACCACTTCATCTGAAGCAGGGATTATTCAAGCAACCGTTCCGATTTTTACCATGATCATGGCGGCATTCTTTTTGGGAGAGTCTTCTACCTGGCTGCAAAAGCTGTCCACGCTGTTATCCGTAGGAGGTGTCGTGTACATTTTTGCCATGAAGGGGCTGGGTGTAAGCTCAGGCTCAGGGAGCAGTATCGGTACCATTCTCATCCTGTTATCCGCGTTTTCTATGGCGGGGTATAGTGTACTGGCGAGGAAAATGACAAAGTCCTTTCATTATATAGACATGACGTATATGGTGGCGTTACTCGGATTTATATTTTTTAACGGCTGGTCAATCATTCGCCATAGTGCAGAGGGGACCTTGTCCACGTATTTTGCCCCTTTCGCCAGCTCGGCCTTTATCATCTCGATTGTATTTTTGGGGATACTGTCCTCGCTCATGACGTCTTTTATGACCAACTTTGCCTTGTCCAAGATGGAGGCATCCAAACTCAGCGTGTTTAACAATCTGTCTACATTGGTTACCATCGTGGCAGGCGTTATCTTTTTGCAGGAACAATTGGCATACTACCATCTCATTGGCGCAGTGATGATTATTATCGGGGTGATTGGGACGAATTTCCTAGGGGCAAAATCGAAAAACCAAAATCGCACGCCTCAAACGAAATCAACCTCTGTGTGAGAAAATAAAAAGGATACGCAACAGAGCGAATGTTTATTCATCCGCTCTGTTTGTTTTTGTGGAGGAATCGCTCTGCTTTGCTGGTCGCAAAAAAATCGTTCCAGACTTGGTGAAACTGTTTACAAATCGTAGCATACACGATATAGTTACCTAGATTGTATGAGTATAATGACATATGGTGAGATGACGGAATGAAAAAAATTATACATCTGGATTCGATTGAAAAGAGATTTGCAGATACTGTCGTCGTCCCCTCTTTTTCTCTCTCCATTGAAGAAGGGGAGTTTTTGACGTTACTCGGCCCTAGTGGCTGTGGGAAAACGACACTGCTGCGAATGATTGCTGGCTTTGAGCAGCCAACGACAGGGGAAATTTTCCTGGACGAAAAGCCACTTAAGGCTGTGCCGCCGTATCAGCGCGATATGAACATGGTGTTCCAGCAATATGCTTTGTTTCCACACATGACCGTGGAGCAAAACATCCTGTTTGGTTTGAAAATGAAAAAAGTGAACGCAGCTGAACAACAAAAGCGTTTAGAGGAAGTACTTCAGTACGTCCAACTGACAGAATTGCGGAAGCGCACGCCAAAGCAGCTGTCTGGCGGACAACAGCAACGCGTAGCAATCGCACGGGCGATTATTAACAACCCACGCGTTCTGCTTCTGGACGAGCCTCTAGGTGCTTTGGACTATCAATTGCGAAAAAGCTTGCAGCTCGAACTGAAAAACTTGCAGAAGAACTTAGGGATAACGTTCATTTACGTCACACATGACCAGGAAGAAGCGATGGCGATGTCCGATCGAATCGCGGTTATGAACAAGGGACGAATTGAACAAATTGCTTCTCCAGCAGAGATTTACAACTCCCCGCAAACCTTGTTTGTGGCTACCTTTATTGGGGAAAACAACATTTTCCGGGAAAACGGAACGAATGCAGCCGTACGTCC
Organism: Brevibacillus sp. AG162; assembly: GCF_006715575.1. Lineage (NCBI taxonomy): Bacteria > Bacillati > Bacillota > Bacilli > Caryophanales > Paenibacillaceae > Brevibacillus > Brevibacillus sp. AG162. The sequence goes on along the minus strand of NZ_VFNO01000005.1, from coordinate 328,905 downwards.
AGAAAAGATCAAGTTGTACCCGATTGACTCCGATAAGGACAAGCACAAGAAGCTGGGCACCATTGCTGACGCGGTGTTCCTCGGCAATTTGCGCAAGGTATTTATCCGCCTCGAGGGGCAGGATATGACCGTAATGGCACACCAGTACGCAGGTGACGGTCTGGACTGGCAGGTGGGAGATCAAGTGGCCATTGGCTGGGCACAGACGGACGAGGTGATTCTTCCTTGTTAAACAAGAAGCCGGTAAAACTGCTCGCGCTTCCCGCCCTTTTGTGGATGGGTGCGCTTTTCGTCCTGCCTATGCTTATGATCGCTATCCTGTCTTTCCTCAAAAGAGGCACGTACGGGCAAGTTGTCTATGAGTTTACGCTGAACAATTACATCCGTATTTTCGATCCGCTGTATGGCCAAATTTTTGGGGATACGCTGGTCGTAGCGGTTTTAACAACTGTATTTTCGATCTTGTGCGGCTACCCGTTAGCGTATTACATATCACGGCTGGAAAAATCGACTCAGCAGATATGGCTTTTGCTCGTGATGATTCCGTTTTGGATCAACTTCCTGGTCCGTTCCTATGCGTGGGTAATCATCCTGCGTTCGCAAGGCGTAATCAATACGTTCCTGCAATCGCTGGGCATTATATCGGAGCCGCTGCCGCTGTTGTACAATTCCGGTTCTGTACTGCTCGGGATGGTGTACACACTCATGCCGTTCATGGTACTGCCGATTTATGTGTCACTGGAGCAGATGGATCGTCGCAAGCTGGAAGCAGCGTATGACCTGGGCGCAACACCTTGGAAAGCTTTTTGGCACGTAACTTTGCCGATGACCAAGACGGGTGTTGTCACTGGGTCGATCCTCGTATTTGTTTCTTCCATTGGGATGTTCGTCGTTCCGGATGTCATGGGAGGAGCGAAATCGGCACTGATCGGAAACGTCATTCAAAATCAATTTTTGTCTGCGCGTGACTGGCCGTTCGGTTCTGCCTTGTCCATCGTGCTGATGCTATTGTCCATGCTGTTGATTCTTCTTTATTTCCGCGCTACCAAAGCGAGTGAGACAAAGGAGGGATCGGCATGAAAACATTACGTCGAAACGCACTATCTGGATACTCGTGGCTGATGCTGGTCTTTTTGTATCTGCCAATCTTGATCCTTGTCCTTTATTCGTTCAATGATTCACGGATCAATGCTACGTGGACTGGCTTTACGTGGAAGTGGTACGTTTCTTTGTTTGAAAACAGACAGGTCATGCAAGCGTTAATGAATAGTTTGACGATTGGGATTATCAGCAGCGTCATTGCAACGGTTTTTGGTACGGCTGCCGCTCTGGCGGTCAAGCATTATTCGCTGCGTTGGAGCAACATCTTCAACGGGCTGATGTACTTGCCGATCGTCATCCCGGAGATCATGATGGGGTTGGCTTTGCTCGTGCTGTTTAGCCAGGTACAGATGGAGCTGGGGAAAGTGACCCTGATCCTGGCGCATGTTACGTTTAGCATGCCGTATGTGATGGTCATTATCTCTGGACGTTTGGCTGATATGGGCAAAGAATTGGAAGAAGCGTCTCAAGATTTGGGAGCAACTCCATGGGAGACATTGCGCTATGTGACGCTGCCTCTGATCATGCCAGGGATCATCGCAGGCTTCCTGATGGCGTTTACCTTGTCGCTGGACGATTTCATCATTTCGTTCTTCGTGGCTGGTCCGAATTCGACCACATTGCCGCTCTACATTTATGGGTTGGTAAAACGAGGCGTCTCGCCAGAAGTGAATGCACTCTCGACACTTTTGATCGTGAGTACAGTGCTGTTGGTTGTGGTGGCAGAGATTTTCCGCCGCAAAGATTCGAAAAATAATCAATCCATCTTTTAGATACATCATGGTGTTTTCATAAAAGCAATCCCATAACTGATTTGGAGGTTGAGAGGAAAAAATGAAACGTTTCAAGTCCTTGATGATCGGCGCTTTGACCGCCGTACTTGCGGTGACTGCTGTAGGCTGCTCATCGTCACCTGAGCAAGAGCAACAAGTATTGAATATTTATAGCTGGGCAGACAACTTCGACCCAGACGTCATCAAAGATTTTGAGCAAAAATTCAACGTCAAGGTTAACTATGATGTATACGGCAGCAACGAAGAAATGCTGGCAAAAATTCAAGCGGGTGCATCCGGCTACGACTTGATTCAACCTTCCGACTACATGGTAGGCACCATGATTCAGCTGGGCCTCCTGGAAGAGCTGAACAAAGCCAACATCCCGAACATGGGCAATATCGTGTCTACGTTCAAGACACCTCCTTTTGACAAAGAAAACAAGTATTCACTCGTATATACATGGGGAATTACCGGGATCGCTTACAACAAGAAATATGTAAAAGAAACCCCGACAAGCTGGAACGATCTGTGGAATGAAGCCTACAAGGGCCGTGTCATCATGCTAAACGACCCGCGTGAGGTTATGGGAATGGCACTGATCAAGAATGGCTTCTCCAACAGCACGACGAACACAGAGGAACTGGAAAAGTCCTTTGCTGATTTGAAAAAGGTAGTACCGAATGTTGTTGCCTTTGATACAGACAACATCAAGCAAAAGATGATTGCGGAGGAAGCATGGATCGGAACGGTTTGGTCCGGTGACGCCGCTTTCATTCACGCACAAAATCCAGATGTAGAGTACGTCATTCCAAAAGAGGGCGCAACGATCTGGGCAGACACGCTGGCCATTCCAAAAGGCGCTAAGAACAAGGAAATGGCTGAGAAGTTCATCAACTATCTGATGGACCCACAAGTCAGTGTGAAAAACTACGAGTCTATCGGCTACAGCAACCCGAACGAACAAGCATACCCACTGCACAGTGAAGAATATCGTTCCAACAAGATGGTCTTCGTGGATAAAGCAGACATTGCCCGTGCCGAGTGGCTGGTGGATGTAGGAGAAACCTTGCAGCAATACGACCGCTACTGGACTGAAATGAAGAGCGGCAGATAAATAGTTGTATACGAACCGAGATGGAGTACTTCCGTCTCGGTTTTTTTGTTTCTTCATATGGGTGGAAACCTACTCTTCGGCTGGAAAGGGGAATAGAGCTAGAGATTTGGAAAATAATAAGGGTACACCATTTATTGGGGTAATAGAAAATGACAACCAACATGATTCCTGATTCCATTCAAGAGACGCAAGAAATATTATGGCAACAAATGCGAAATCCGCGATTGTCGTTTCGCAGTCTATCCTGTGGAAACAATAGCTTGTTGTTAGCGTACCTCCCGTATCTCATTGATATGGTTATTCTCCAGCAAGTTTTGCTTCCCTTTTTAGAAAGGTTGCCCGACGAAAAGATAGCGCCTGATACTCTTTTGGGGAACCTCCCTGTTGCTAAAGTTCGCAAGACGATTGATTACAGACAAGTCAGTGATTATCTCGTGAGGGGATGGATTTACCTTCAAATAGAAGGAGAAGACTGCGGACTTCTTCTCTTCGTGGCTAATATACCGAGTCGTTCTTTGGGAGAGGCTCAGGTCGAAGTACAAATATTCGGTCCCCAGGTTGCTTTTACCGAAGCATTTGAAACCAACTTCGGGATCCTGCAAAGCTATCTAACAACGGATATGCTCTCTAACGTCTCTATTACAATAGGGAGACGCAGCAAGACGAATGTGGAAGTATGTTACATGGAAGAGCTGGCTGATCCTGAAAATGTTCAAACCGTGGTTCAGCGTGTGAGAGAACTCGATGTAGATGGATTGATTGACAGTGGAAAACTGGTTCAACTGATTGATGATAATACCTTTTCTATTTTTCCGCAGTTGATCATGACAGAACGTCCTGATTATGCAAGTGAAGCTCTGTTGGAAGGAAAGGTTATCGTGTTTGTGGAAGGCAGCCCTTTTGCTATCATGGGTCCCAGTACCTTCGTTGACTTTTTCAAGTCCAATGAAGATCTTTATATTCGCTGGCAAATGGCTTCCTTTATTCGATTGTTGCGGTTCCTTGCTCTATTTGTCTCCTTGTTTTTTACGGCTATCTATGTGGCTGCCCTGACGTTTCACTATGAAATGATTCCCTCTGCTTTGCTCGTATCGTTGGTAAAGTCTCGTTCCAAGGTGCCATTTCCACCATTGTTTGAAGCTTTGCTGCTGGAGATGATCATTGAATTCTTGCGGGAGGCTGGGGCAAGACTTCCTTTCAAAGTCGGGCAAACGATGGGGATCGTGGGTGGTATCGTTATTGGACAGGCCGCCGTAGCAGCGGGCTTTACCAGTAACATTCTGATTATGATTGTGGCACTAAGTGCATTAGCGTCGTTTACCTTTCCTTCCTACATGATGAGTACGGCAGTACGCATCCTCCGTTTTCCAATCATCTTGCTGGCTGGAATTTGGGGAGGCTTCGGTATTATGCTTGGCGCATCTTTTCTATTGATTCACATCCTACGCCAGTCCAGTTTAGGACGTCCGTTTTTTCTCCCCTTTTTTCCATTTCGCTTGCGGGATTTTAAAAACAGTCTAATCCGGGTTCCTTTTTATAATCTCGGCAAGCGTCCCGCTTTGACGCGTTCTCCTGACAACGCCCGTTTGCCTGATGAAGCCGGGAAGAAAAGACCAATTCAGTAGTTAGGTGTTGAGTGGGAATGTCAACGATTCGTCGTCATAGCCATATGTTTATCAGCGTCTCCCTTGCCATGTTTATTGTGCATGGCAACCAGGTTGGAATTGGTATAGCGGGCGTACAGCGCTTTATTTATGATCGAGTGCAGCAAGACGCTTGGATTGCGGTCATAATAGCAGGTTTGATGACGCATGTGACCGCGTGGGTCATGCTAAAAATCTTGAGGAAATATAAAAACTTGGATTTGTATGACATCCACCAAATGGTGTTTGGAAAATGGCCAGCCAAAGTGCTTAATTTGATATTTATCATCTATATTATGGGTTCTGCATTAACGATCCTGCGGGGATATATCGAGATCATTCAGTCATGGATGTTTCCAGAGGTGCCATCCTGGTTATTGAATGCTTCCTTGCTTTGTCTGGCCATTTATGGAGTGACAGGTGGAATTCGAGTGTTGGCTGGGATTAGTTTTTTTTCGGTTGGACTGACGATTTGTCAGCTCTTGTTGATGATTTATCCCGCGCAATACGCCGATTTTAATTTACTGCAGCCTGTCTTTCATCATGACCTTGTAGAGCTGTTGGACGGTGCCAGGAAGATGTCTTTTAGCATTATTGGATTCGAGATTATTTTGTTCATCTACCCTTTTGTAAAGGAAAAGCAATTACTCTCTCGCTATGTACATGGTGGATTGTTGATGACCACTCTTTTGTATGTTGTCGTCATGCTGGTTACACTCCTGTATTTTCAAGGGGAACAGCTTAAACATCTGATCTGGGCAACTCTGATGATGATGAAAATAGTAGAGTTTCCGTTTTTGGAGCGGTTTGAATTCGTTTCCATCTCATTATGGATGCTGATCATGCTGGATAATTTGCTTTTGAACTTGTGGGTAGCCATGCGGGGGGTACACCATATTGGTGGTTTCAAGGAAAGAAAAGCACTTATCGGGATTGTCATTGTCATGTTTTTCGCCAGCAACTTTTTGGAGACGCGCCAGTCGATTAACTGGATCACGGATATTTTCGGAGCGGTTGGCTTCTATATCATATTTGTTTATCCGTTGATACTTTATATCGTTATTCTGCTGTTTCGGAAAGGAACGGTCCGGACATGAAAAGGATACGTCTGCTAGCTTATTATTTGCTAATGGCCGCTTTGTTGAATGGCTGTGGGGAGGAACAGGTACTAGAAAAATTGGGACTAGCGGTTGCCGTGGGTTACGATCAAATCGGAGACGGAAGGTTGTTGGGTACCACGGTGTTTTATCAAATTGATCCGGAGGCGCGTCAACTCGTCACTGTGATTGCGGGAACAGCCAATACAAGCAAAGGACTCAAAATTACTCATAACAGGGAGTCTTCCAAAAAAATAGTAGGGGGGCAAATTCGTGTCGCTGTCTATCAGGATGAGCTGGCACGCAAAGGAATATTGCCGCTTGTGGAAAACTTGAGCCGAGATGCCTCCATTGGCAGCAATGTCTATTTGACGGTGGCGAAAGGAAGGGCTTCTGACATCTTGACGCATCGCTACCCCGAAACGAGCAACATCGGAATTTACCTCTACCAAGCTATACGGCAGAACGTCAATGGTGAGAATATGATTTCCTCTAAACTCCATGAGTTTATGAAAGATTATTATGCGGTCGGGAAAGATCCCGTGATGCCTTATATCGAAAGAGTAAAAAACGAACTGCATATTGACAAAATTGCTCTGTTTCGAGATGAACGATTGGCGGGGGAGATTTCCACAAGGGAGGGGTTTTTCCTTAAGATATTGCGTGAGCGTTACAATAAGGGAGAATTGGAAATAAACTTGACTGTTGATAATAAGCGTTTTTTTACTGTAATTGAACATATCTCAAGCAAAAAGCAAATCAAACTGCTGGATTTGGATAAACCAAGGTTTTCGGTGAAGGTCAAAATGACAGCACAGATTCAGGAAATGGCTGAACAAATAGATTTATCAAAGCCGGAGGAGTTGCATAAGGTACAAAAAGCAATCCAGCTGGCAGTTAAAAAAGAGACGGAAGGTTTACTGGAAAAGTTAAGAAAACACCAGGTAGATCCCGTAGGATTCGGGGAAATCTACAACATAGCCCGTCAAAAGAGTGGAAAAAAGAAATTGAATAGAGACGAATGCCGTGAAGTCATGAAAAGGGCGCAATTTGATGTTGATGTCCAGGTCAAGATTTTACGGACAGGCGTCATTGGGTAAATGGACCATGAACGTGAAGAAATATCTGGACAAGCAAGAAACGGGGGTGAGATAGTGAGGTGTGAGGTGAGAAAAAATGGAAAACAGGCAGGCTGTACAAACGGGCATTCTCGAAGCCAATGGCGCACGGATTTACTATGAAGTAGCAGGGGAAGGCGAGCCGCTCCTATTGATCCATGGCTTCAATCTGGATACAAGGCTATGGGATGCCCAGCTGCAAGCATTTGCACAGATGTATAAGGTCGTTCGCTTTGATATCCGCGGGTTTGGTAAAACGCTGGCGACTGACGTTCCTTTTACCTTGTACGACGACGTGAAAGCGGTTCTGCTTTGGCTTGGTATCGAAAAAACGCATGTGGCTGGGCTTTCGTTTGGGGGAATGGTCGCGCAGGAGTTCGCCCTTGCTTATCCGCAGATGGTGAGCAGCTTGATTCTAGTCGCTTCCGGCTTGTTTGGTCACCCAAGAAGTGAGCAAAGGCTGAACGATGTGGAACGATTCAATCAAGTATGTCAGCGTGGCACGACAGAGGAAGCGTTGGAAATGACAACACAAATGTGGTTTGATGGTCCTGGTCAGCCGGTAAATGAGCAAGCTCGCGAAGCACGAAACCGCTTTAAAGAAATGAACAGACACGCCTTTTCGCTGCCGGAGTTTGGCGCTGGATTGGAAACTTTATCCCCCTCGCCAATCGAGCGTTTGGAAAACATCAAAGCCCCAACACTCGTTATTGCAGGAGCGCGGGATTATCCTGATTTTCTACAGATCGCCGATGTGTTGACTGAGCGGATTACAGGCGCACAAAAAGTCATCCTGCCTGACTCGGCCCATATCCCACCGATGGATCAACCAGAGGTATTCAACAAACTCGTCCTGGAATTTCTCGCAAAAAACATTGTAAAATCATCCTAATACAGTTTGAAAAGGCATGGATCGGAGAGAATTTCCGCTCATGCCTTTTTTTGTTTTCAACACTTTGCCACATCAGATAGCCCAATGGAGCCATATAGATTCTCGTACTATTTTGATAGGATTAAGGACGAAATAAGGAAGCAGGTGGTAGGGTGACAGACAACATCAGATATTATGCGGTTGTGTTTTTGCTCGCCTTCTTACTTGTACTGACAACGGGTATGACAACTGCTTACGCCCATGCTGGCTTGATGAGCAGTTCACCGCAAGATGGTGAGGTACTGAAGGCGAATCCAGGACAAATCTCTGCGCGGTTTACCGAAACATTGGAGCCCGATCTTGTTAACGTGCGTTTATTTGACTGGGATGGCAAGGAAATAAAAGTGGAGCGGCCGACATTGCAGCCAGGCGACGCCTCGCAGCTGAATGCGGAACTGCCGAGCGATTTGGCTGAAGGGACGTATTCGGTTATCGTATCTGTCGTTTCCGAGGACGGACATCCGATCGAAGAGAAGCTCACGTTTTCCATCGGACAAAAAAGTGCGGTCGTGGTTCCGCCAAGTGAGCAAAAAGCAGATTCAAGCTACTTGATCATGTACCGCTATTTGGCGCAGGGGATTATTCTTGTGGGTGGCGGCTTGTATCTGGTAGCGTGGGCAGCGCAGCGTCATGGCTTGCCTTCGCTTGCCCAGCTCATCGGGATTGGCAGACAAATCGGATGGAGTTTGGCGATCATCGGACTTATCTTTCTGTGGTTCTTGTATGACGAATCGTTAACCGCTGTATCACTTACGCAAGCACTGTGGCAGATGGACGGGAACTTGCTCAGTCAGTCCCCGTTTGCGATCATGTTGCTGGTGTCCTTTGCATTGCTGTTATTGGTTGCGATCCCTAATATGGTGTCCGGCTGGTATGTGGGAATCTGGGTTCTCGTGATCAGCGCACAAGCTTTTGGTGGTCATGCATGGGGCATTGCTCCTGTCTGGCTGTCCCTTGTACTGAGACTGTTGCATGTTTTGACGGTCGCCGTGTGGATGGGGGCGCTTGTCTACTTGCTACTCACAGTCAAAGCGGCCGAACGAGGACAGGAGTCGTTCAAGAGATTCTTTTTGCAGACAGTTGCTGTGGCGTCTGTGCTTGCTGTCGCGACGGGTGTTGTCATGCTCATCGTGCAGACGGATGTCATGAGCATTTTCCAGAGTGCAACGGCATGGAGCTATCTGTTATACGGAAAAATCGCAAGTGTCTGCCTCATGCTTCTTCTAGCCTTTAGGCAAACAAGACGCTGGCGGACGAAAAACTCCTTGCAGCCATCTTACTTGCGTTGGGAGATTGTATTCGGGATTATCGCTGTTCTGGCTGGACTTTGGATGAGCCAGATCAACTACCCGACTGCTACGACAAATAATCAGGCCGTGATTCAAACAGATTCAAACTAGGGGAGGATTTCATACGATGAAGATGACAAAATGGATGAGCAGTGTACTGGTAGCAGGTGCAGTTTTGACGTTGGCGACAGCAGCACAAGCACACGTGAACGTATATCCGAAAGAGGCAACTACAGGCTCCTATGAAAAATACACCGTGCGTGTCCCGGTAGAAAAAGACGTCAACACGACAAAAGTGAAGCTGGAATTCCCAGCAGGTGTGAAGGTGAATTCCGTACAGCCGATTCCGGGCTGGTCCTACGAGTTCGAAAAAGATAAAGACGGTGTGAACACAGCGCTTGTGTGGACAGCAACAGAAGGCGGAATCAAGGCGCATGAATTCCAAGAGTTCACGTTTGTGGGGGCAAACCCGAAAGAAGAGGGTCAATTGGCTTGGAAGGCTTATCAGACCTATGCAAATGGCGAGGTTGTGGAATGGACAGGGGACAAGGATTCCAAAACGCCAGCGTCTGTCACTACCATTAAGGCTGGTGTAGGCGAAGCAGGGCACGAGCATGGACAAGAACAAAAGCCAGCAGCCGCTCCTGCCGGGGAAGCGGCGGGTGCAGGCAGCAACAACACCTTGCCATTGGTACTTTCCGGTTTGGCGTTGCTGATCTCCATTGTTGGCCTGTTTAGAAAAAAAGCGTAAGTGCTTCATAATCAAGCTGTGCAGTGTGTCCAATCATGCTGCGCAGCTTTTTCCATTGTGTGGCAATTGAAAGAATTCTATAATAGCTGTAATTACTTTCGGAGGTGTATATCACATGTTAAAAACACTATTCAGAGCAAGCAAGTACACAGGAAGGAAAAATAAGAGTGGCAGCATGACGCGTACGCATTTTGCACAGTAGAGGATTGTAGAGTAACGATCAGTATGTGAAAACGGAACGCGTCATCTGCCTAAAAAAGGTGGATACTGCTTCCATGTTCATGAATGCGACAAAAGTATATACGATCAAAAGTTTTTTGACTTCCCTTGCCAATACGACCATGTTCACGACCTATGCGCTTTACTACATTGTGACACTGGGCTTTAACCCGTTTGAATTGCTATTGATTGGGACAGTATTGGAGTTATCCGTGTTGGTATTTGAAGGGATAACAGGTGTAGTGGCGGATACGTACAGTCGCCGTCGCTCCGTCATTATCGGGATGTTTTTGCTGGGAATCGGATTTGCGATGCAGGGGATCGTCCCTGCGCTTGATGCTTGGATACCGTTGGTTTCTGTCTTCGGCTTGGTGCTGTTTTCGCAAGTTATCAGTGGTCTCGGGTATACGTTTATCAGTGGAGCGGATACTGCATGGATTGTGGATGAGGTTGGAGAAGAGAAGATCGGTACAATTTTCATGAAGGCCAAGCGCTACTCCTTGTTTGGGAATCTGCTCGGGATTGCACTCAGTGTGGCATTGGCAACACTCGCTTCTAACTTGCCTTACCTCATAGGTGGCCTCATGTATATGGGGCTTGGTATCTTTTTGATTCTGTTCATGAAGGAGACCGGTTTTGTTCCTCGTGAGCGTGAGCAAGGTGCTTCCCACGTGAAGGAAATGATTCAGACGTGGACTTCGGGTGCCAAAGTGATTCGCAGTCAGCCGATTCTCATGCTGATCTTGTTCGTGACGCTATTTACGGGTGCGGCTTCTGAAGGGTATGACCGATTGTGGGAAGCGCATTTGATCGCAGAAATTGGCTTTCCAGAGCTCGCTGCTATTTCGATGCCGATGTGGTTCGGGATCATTGCCGCACTCGCAAGCTTACTCGGCCTCATCGTCGTAGGCGTTGTGGAAAAAAGGCTGGATGTGAACAATGAGCGGGTTGTCCTTGTGGGGATGTTCATGTTGACGGGACTCAAAATTGCAGCGATGATTGCTTTTGCCTTTTCCCCTAGCTTTAGCTGGGCATTAGTAGCATTGCTGTTGATCGGTGTGATCCAGTCATTAAGCAGTCCGCTGTATGATACGTGGCTGAATTTGAACATTGAGAGCAGTGTGCGGGCGACGGTTTTGTCGATGATGGGCCAGTCCAATGCCTTGGGACAAACGGCAGGTGGTCCGGCTGTCGGATGGATTGGGACCCGTTTTTCGATTCGCGCTTCGCTGGTTGCGGCGGCCATCTTGTTGGCACCGATTCTGATTGTGTTCGGACGTGCGCTTAGGAGGCGCTGAGTTGTAACAAGCATAAGGCATGTGTCCATTTTTAGGGCGCATGCCTTTTTTTGTTGAGGCAATAATTAGGTGTTGTAAACTAATTTGCGAACGTGCGTTCTCTTTTGGTATGATGATCTCAACAACAAGAAGACACATTTTGTGGTGGTGACAGCCTGATGATTCTGGAGTTGAGAAGGTACGCGGCGCGGCAGCAAGCAGTGGAGATCATCTATTTGAAGAAGGATGGAGAGGCTAGCAGGCGTACGATTCGTGTGGTGCAAATCGATGTGAACAAAGGGAGCTTGAAAGCATACTGTTATATGAGGAAGGCGTATCGTGTATTTATGTTGGATAACATTTTGGCGATCGTACCTGTGTCTGGACATTTTACCGGATGAAAAGGAATCACCCTCCATGCCCCCAGCCTATTCCAGCCATACTATGTTATACTAAATAGGTAAACAACTTCAAAAAAGAGGAAGGGCGGGGACAACAATGGAGTTCTTTATGGTCATTGTCATCATGTTTTTGATCGTAGTATTTGTCTTGGCGTCCAAAGCCACAAAAGGCGGAAGTAGGCGCTCTCATTCCTCTTCAGACAGCGGAGGCGGCGCCTTCTATGTAGACAGCAATCACAATCACCATCATCGAAATCACGACTCAGACGATCGTTGGGATAGCTATGACAGCGGTAGCGGAAGTGGTGGAGACAGCGGTGGTGGCGGAGATAGCGGAGGAGGAGGCGGCGGCGGGGGAGATTGACGCTGTTGCATTTTGTTTCATTATGGTACAATAATTGGGAAATATGATTCCAAACCTGAATGGTAGGTTTGCTAAAGGAGAGATGTTTTATGGTAGCCATCAAATTTGTTCAGAGTGTCGTAGTCGGGGTCACAGGAATCCTCCTTTCAAGCGAACAGTAATACCGTTCACCAAATGAGGATTCGACTGTGACTGGTTCTGGCTGATAGCCATATATTTAACCAATTGCAGGGGGAATCCGCAGTGAATCAACTAACCAATCAACAAGTATTGCAATCTATGGGCTGGAATGAGTATTTTGCTAATCATTTTGCCCCTTATGCCGAGCAAGGCTACAGTGTGGGACGTATCACACTCGAACATAAACGTATTTATCGTCTGTGGAGTGAGCATGGCGAACTCTTGGGCGAAGTAACGGGTAAGCTTCGTTATGAAGCCATCGGACGAGAAGATTTTCCGGCTGTCGGGGACTGGGTAGTGATCAGTGCCCGCCCAGAGGAAAAGAAAGCCTCCATCCACGGACTTCTTCCACGTAAGAGCAAGTTTTCCCGCAAAGTAGCTGGGGATACTGTGGAAGAGCAGATTGTGGCGGCTAACGTCGATACCGTTTTTCTCGTGAATTCCTTAAATAATGATTTAAATTTACGCAGGATGGAACGTTATCTCATTCTTGCGTGGGAAAGTGGAGCCAATCCGGTGATTGTGCTTTCCAAAGCAGATTTGTGTGACGATCTGGATGCATGCATGGCAGAGGTAGAATCAGTTGCGATCGGAGTACCTGTTCACGTAGTCAGTGCTGAGCAGGGAGAAGGACTGGATCAGCTCGCACCGTATCTGGGCGAGGGGCAGACGATTGCCTTGATGGGTTCCTCTGGTGTTGGCAAATCCACGTTGATCAATAAATTGAGCGGAGCGGAGATGCAAAAAGTCAGTGGCGTGCGTGAAGGTGATGACCGTGGCCGCCATACGACGACACATCGCGAACTGTTCCGATTGCCGAGTGGTGCTCTGATGATCGATACACCAGGCATGAGGGAGCTGCAGCTCTGGGAGGCAGATGAAGGCTTCCGCGGTGCCTTTGACGATATCGAGTCCATTGCGGAAACATGCCGTTTCAATGATTGCAAGCATATGCGCGAGCCTGGCTGTGCTGTTCAAGCTGCCATCCATGAAGGGTCATTGGAAAAGGCACGCTTTGACAGTTACCTGAAGCTTCAACGCGAATTGGCACATCTGGCACGCAAAGAAGACGCGAGGCTTGCTGCCGCTGAAAGGGATAAATGGAAGAAGATCAACGTTCAAATGCGGCAGAAAAAACCGAAGAGATAAGTACGAGAGCCCTTGAGAAATCAGGGCTCTTTCCTTTATTTGTACAAGTAAGCGCTTCCTTTTTCTTTCAAAAATTAACGCTTGCCCACAACGAGGGAGTTATGATAGATTTGGTCAATACTCGTTATTACATTTCGAAATAAATAGATAGGTAGCTCGTATAATTTTGGGAATAAGGCCCAACCGTTTCTACCAGGTGACCGTAAATCATCTGACTACGAGTGAAAGTGTGTCTAGGGTTCCGTCTCTTTCTTTCCTATTCCAATAATAGGGTGAAAGAAAGCTGGTCCGAGCGACGCAGGCACGATTGATGTGTCACACCTAAGGGATAAAAGCCCAGAGGGACAGTTTCACTTGGCGTTGGTTTGTTACGTAGCCCGCTTGTGACACTGTCCGCTCTGGGCTTTCTATATTTCAGCAGGCCGCAGGTATCAACGTGGCCGGAACCATATCCGAGGAGGAAGAATTGATGAAAGAATTACAAGAGCGCATCGTACAGGACGGCAAGGTACTGTCGGCATCCGTTTTGAAGGTGGATGCGTTTTTGAACCACCAGGTAGATCCACAATTGACGATGAAGATCGGGCAGCGGTTTGCCGAGCTGTTCGCTGGTGAAAACATCACAAAAGTCGTGACGATTGAGGCAAGTGGAATTCATTTTGCTATGGCGACTTCCTTTGCATTGGGTGTTCCCTTTATCTACGCGAAAAAGAAAAAAGCTGTCACGCTGACAGAGGAAGTATACTCTGCTCCTGTTCATTCCTTTACCCGTCAGGAAACGTATCAAATCAGTGTTTCCCGTCAGTACTTGTCCAAAGAAGACCGCGTATTGATTGTCGATGACTTCTTGGCTACGGGAGCTGCTCTGGTAGGGCTTACGAATATTGTCAAAGATGCCGGTGCTCATCTCGTCGGGGTTGGCGCTGTTATTGAAAAAAGCTTCCAGGAAGGCCGCGGTCTCTTGGAGCAAGCTGGCGTACGAATCGAATCATTGGCACGTATTGAATCGATGTCACCAGAAGGCATTCACTTTATTGAAGAAGAGCCTGCGCGCGTATAATCAAAAAATGAATAGGAGGTAAGGGTTCACTCATGCTAGCCAAACATAAGATTGTTACTTTGGGCTTACAGCACATTCTTGCCATGTATGCAGGAGCCGTCGTCGTACCGTTGATTATCGGTGGTGCTTTGAATCTGACTCCGACGCAAATCGCTTATTTGATTGCTGCCGACCTTTTCACATGCGGAATCGCGACGCTCTTGCAAGTCCTTGGCACGCGTTATACAGGGATTCGCCTTCCCGTTGTGCTAGGCTGTACGTTTACAGCAGTAGGACCGATTATCGCGATTGCTTCTACGAGTAATCTAGCGACCGCTTACGGTGCCATTATCGTATCGGGTATATTCGTTGTCTTGGCAGCTCCACTGTTTGGCAAGCTGCTGCGCTTTTTCCCAACCGTGGTACAAGGTTCAGTTGTTACGATCATTGGACTGTCGCTCATTCCTGTTGCGATGAACAACGCGGCTGGCGGACAAGGCATGCCGGACTTTGGACAACCGCACAATTTGCTTTTGGCTTTAGGAACGTTGGTTATCATTTTGCTTATTAATCGTTTCTTTACCGGATTTATTCGTGCGATTTCTGTATTGCTCGGGTTGATTGTCGGTACGGCTGTAGCTTACATGATGGGGATGGTCAGCTTCGCGAGTGTTGCGGAAGCCTCTTGGTTTAGCGTGGTTGAACCGTTTTACTTCGGTACACCACAGTTCAGTATTGTGGCCATTGTTACCATGATTCTTGTCAACATCATCAGCATGGCTGAGTCCACAGGCGTTTACTTTGCACTCGGTAAAGTGACGGATACAAAAGTAACGGATCAAGATGTAGTCAAAGGTTTGCGCGGGGAAGGGGTCGCCATTGTACTGGGCGGCATTTTCAACGCATTCCCCTACACGGCTTTTTCGCAAAACGTCGGTCTGGTTTCCTTGACTGGCATTAAATCGCGCGACGTGATGATTGGTGCCGGTGGAATCCTGGTTGTTCTCGGATTACTGCCGAAGCTGGCTGCTTTGACAACGGTCATTCCTAATGCGGTATTGGGTGGAGCGATGATCGCCATGTTCGGGATGGTAGTTGCATCTGGTATCAATATTCTTTCGCAGGTTGACCTGAACAAAAACGAAAATCTGCTGATCGCTGCTTGCAGTATCGCTGTTGGACTAGGCTCTGCTGCGGTTCCGGCGATGTTTGATCAACTGCCTACTTTGGCAAAAATGATGCTGCAAAATGGTATCGTGACAGGTTCTTTGACCGCAGTCATCTTGAATATTTTGCTCGTTCACACGAATAAAAAAGCATCTCAGACTGCTCCAGCAAATGTAACTGTTTCGGAAGCGTCTTAACATCATCAGATAATGAACCGCCATTTCCTGGTTATACAGGGAGTGGCGGTTTTTCTTTGTAAAGTGGCTGCGGTGGAGAGAAGAATATTTCCAGTCTAGGCTCCAGGCTCCGTCCTTCGGGGAAGTATGGACTGCCCGCTCCGAAGGGATTCGCGGGGAAACGCAAAAGTGGTAGCCGCTTCGTAGCGTGGGCACGGTTGCGTTTCTGTTGCCCGCGAATCCCTTCTCCGCTCGGTAGGACTCCACAAGTCGCTACGTCTGGAAATATTCTTCTCTGGCGTAGCTGATTACATTCTTCAATCTAGTAAGGCTTTTTAAAACCCTCTTATCAGGGAAGCTTGTAGAGGAAACAGGAGAAAACAGCGAAGATCTTTGGGACACCGACCGAGGCGCAATGAAAAAAAGAGAAACAAGCTTTTAGCGTCCACCTCTGAGATGCCTCCTGAATAGACCACTTTGGACGCGGGTTTCGCTTTTTTTCATGGAGCCGGGCAGTCCATCCCACAGGGGGTGGCCCAAGAAGCTGGAGCGTTTTCTCCTGTTTCCTCCCACCACGACAGCTCGAACAAGAGGTTTTTAAAAAAGGCTTCCCCACAATGACAAGCGTCCAACAGTGCTGGCCAAGTTTTACATACGATGACCATGTAAAGCAAACTTACCTACAGAAAGGAAGGGGTGCCATGGCAACCTTTCAGGAAGCGCTCCTGGCCAAGAAGCATTTGCTCAAAAGATGGAAGCGAATGCCGGGCGTAATTGGCATCGGGATTGGCTACGCAAATGGAAAAAACAAAAAAGGCGGCGCTTGCATTGTGATGTATACCGTTAATGCAAGTGCTGCTGTGAAGAAGAGATGCCCGAGCTGCGTCCTTGTCAAAAGACAGACGGCGACAGCACATGTATCCGTTCCTGTTCGAACCGTCACCTCTGGACGGTGCCATTGTCATCCTGCTGTACGACCCTCTGCAACGAATTATCGCAGCAGAATCAGACCTGTGATCGCTGGATACAGCATCGGCCACCCAGGGGGGTCCGGAACGGCTGGGTTAATCGTTGCGCGAGGAGGCCAACGGTACGTGTTGAGCAACAATCACGTCCTGAATCGTAACAATACGAGCGGCTATACCGAGACCATCCAGCCTGGTGGAGCAGACGGTGGTCGTTCAGGGAGAGATCGAGTCGGACGCTTGTATCGGTATGTTCGGCTTCGGAGAAATGCAGTGAATCGAATAGATGCAGCGATTAGTATCCCCACTTCGAATCGACTTCTTGCCCCTCGTTATGCAACGGTAGGGAGAGTGCCAGGTGTTATTCGTTCGTATGGCATCGGGCGCAGATTGAAAAAAGTGGGCCGTTCATCAGGGCTGACATGGGGAACGGTTGAATCGATCCACACCGATATTGATGTCAGCTACGGGAACTACGGAGGACTGGGGACTATCCGTTTTCGGAATCAGACGGTCATCAGAAGTACGGTTCCCATTTCCTTGCCTGGAGATTCCGGCTCTGTTTGGCTGACTGCGGGCAACTACGCTGCAGCTGTGAATTTTGCCGGTTCAGCCAATGGCAGGCTCTCGATTTCGTATCCGGTTGTCTGGGCCTTGCAAGCGTTTGGCGTCGGGATAGCAAGATCAGCAGGGAGAGTCGGCAGGTCAGTTGCCAAAGCAAAAAGAGTACAGCGAAACACCGCTCGTACCAGACCGCTATCTCCCGCAGAGTTAAAACGTGTCCAAACAAAAAAAGCTGCCTCCAAAAGGCAGCCGGGCAAGAAAAAGACGAATAGATAATAGCTTTAGGAAACTTCTTTGGCTAACTGATCCAGTAGGTGGAGAATGTGTTGTGAGATATCTTCTAGCTCATCAAAAGCAGCTTTTGCTTCCTCTAGTTTTCCTTGCTTGACCAAGTGGTAAATCCGCCGAACAGTTTCGTGGAACTGTCGATGAGGCGCAACTAATTGCTTGAAAGAGGGCAAGGTGCTCACGGATGGATTGTTCAGGGCCTCGTCATACCAAATCCCCAAGCGGCATTGATGATGGTCGACGAGTTCTTTTTCATCAATGTGGTGATACCCAAGCATGAAGTTGTACAGCCACCATTTCCATAAGAGATGGTCGGTTTTGACGATTCGCAAGTAATGCTTAGTCTTTAAGTGGCTCGTTTGCGTGATGCTCAGCTTGTGCAGGCTGTTTATGCCGGCGCCAACATCATAGACGTTTTTACCTGCATTCGAGACGTGCGAAGATACCTGCTCCATATTCGTCAGGACTTGCGATATGCGCATCGAAATATCATCTGTGGCAGCCGACTGCTCTTGTGCCAATGCTGCGATATGTCCAGTAGAATGCCCGACAGTCTCAATATTTTGCACAATCTCTCCTAATATTCCAATCGCATCACGTGTCTGATTCACTTTATCGTTAAAATGGTCACTCATGAGAGTGGCCGTTTCTTTTACCTGGACAGCTTCATTCTGGACATTGTTCATTGTGGCTGTAATGCTTTGAACGGATTGTTTGGTCTGTTCAGCGAGCTTTCGCACTTCATCTGCCACGATAGCAAAGCCACGCCCGTGTTCATTGGCACGTGCTGCCTCAATCGACGCGTTCAATGCAAGAAGATTGGTTTGATCGGCAATATTGCGTATGACTTGGACGACCTGGGAAACTTCTGCAATGGACGCCATTAACTGAGAAGTTTTTGTTTGCATCTCTTGGAATTCATCTGCCATGGAAAGAAAGCTGGTCAACGACTCTTGGATAATATCTTTGCCCATCGTCGCTTGCTCGATTGTAGTGGAAGCATTCTCTGCGACAGAGACGGCTGATTGAGCCACTTTTTGCACAGATTCGCTTAATTGCTCGGCGGCAGATCCCACATTGCCAGCTTCCTCTGTCGTACCTTCAAGCGTGTCCAGCACATGCTTGAATTTATCGATCTGAATCACTAACTCCAGAACTTCGCCCAGGCGATCGATGACTTTGTAATCATTGTCCTCCTGATACGATTGGAGGACGATTTGCGAATCAAGCGTGATAATCTTGATGAGTGCCAACAGGACGGAAGATAATTCTTGCGGACGTTTCGAATAGGTGTTGACGATTGCTGGAATCAAATATTCATAGGCCCGCAAGTAAGAGCCCGTATACCATTCGGGCGCAAGTCCAATTTTGCTGTGGACCTCTCCGATTTTTTGGCGCCCGGCTACATAGGCGTCGTCTAGCTTGGCATGTGGAAGCGATTGCAAATAGTGACGAAAGGATACGGTCAATCGATCAACCGTCGTATGCGTTTCGATGATCTGCATAAGATGGGAGTATTGGCGGAGCATGTGGTAATGACGCTCTGTGATAGCCTCTAGGTGTTCTGATAGGAGTGGTTCAATTTGTTTCAACCGATCAAGGTCTGTCTGATTCATTTGCAAAAAATGAACTTTCGCCTGTAGCTGATCGGGTATTTGGACATCGCTTTTTTGAATTGAGGCGGTAACGGTTTGAGCGCCACGCTTACCAAACATAAAATCCCTCCATATTTTTACGGAAAACGGGCCTATTCATAAGAAGAATAGGCCATAAGTACTTTTTAGATTATAGCATTTACGAATGTAGTTGAATCCTTGGAACTATTGTGAATTTGTGAAAAGTATATTAAGAATTGGGCAACACCACTGATCATTCAAAAAAGGTCATATGATGCTTTTCGTCCCGGTAATAGGCAAGACGGTCCTGGAGCGTCCCTGTATGTAATTCAAACTTATGCCCATCAGGGTCTGTGAAATAAATGGAGCGCTTATCCCGCTCCGAACGATCCCGTCCATTCAAAATGGTAACGCCATGCTTTTCCAAATGAGCGTACCACTCATCAAATGACTCTTCTGTGATAGTGAAGGCCATGTGTGTATAAGAGTGAGCAATTTCATTGCGTGGGATGTCTGGTTCCTCATTCAGCGCTAACCAGTAGCCATTCAAGTCAAAGTAAGCCAGCTTGCGACCTCGTACAAGTGGTTTGGCATGCAGTACATCCCGGTAAAAACAAAAAGATTTTTCCAGATCAGAAACAGAGAAAAGCAAATGATTCAATCCTTGGAGTTGCGGCAATACGTTCCCCACCTTTTTAGCAATAATCTTCAACTATTGCTATTGTATGGGGAAAACAGGCAAACCACCAGTATAGTGCGGGTCTGCCTGCATTTCGTTTAAGATTTGCTTTGTTGAGCTTGCGCTTGGGTTTGCAGCGTGGATTGCACTTGGGACACCATCGTTTGCGCTTGGGCAATTTCCTGAGAGGCTTGCTTCAAGGCTTCTTCGGCGAGCTGTGGATTAGCTGCAGATTGCTCGATCGCTTGCGTAATCATATTTTTTGCCAGCGTGGTGGATACCTCTGCTTTTTTAAGCGAGTCGGTGTTAATTGGGCTAGGCATGGTCTACCTCCTGCGGGTTTTGATGATCCGAACACCGTCTTAATTTGCCCTGTCCGCAACAGATTATGTATATAGATACGCGTCCAACCGTTTTCCTCCCGTGATGCATAGTCTGACAGGGGGAGGGACGTCAGATGAAAAAGCAATGGGTGCAGGTCATTCGATTGGCAGAGCAAGCTTTCTTTACGATTATCTTTTCCGCCCATAAGCGGGTAGGGGATCGCGGAATCATTTTGCCAAAGCGGTTCAATTCCAAGTTAAAAATTCGCCGCTTCCTGCAAAAGTTCATGATTCCTTGCCTGGCAAATCGAGTGATCGGCAATCTTGATTTGCGGCGAATAAACGGACGGCTCGCGATCCCTGTAGGTGATACGATAGGGGCGCCACCAATTGTAAAATCAAAGGTCCTGTCTTCGGGCAGCAGGTGTGCGACGCTTGTGGTATGGTTTGCCTTCGATGCAAGTGATCGATTCTTCCGTGTGTACCAGTTGAAAAAGCTTCCGAATGGCCGCTGGATCGTTGTAGGGCGTCATCCGCTGGACTATCCGTTTAACCTTCCACAGGATTTCCTGAAACGACAAATACCATGTGGAAAAATCTGTACACCATGGAGAGGGAAGTTAAAAATTAGGAAAAAATGACTATATTCCAAAAAAATTCGGTATTGATATTGGTTCGATTTGCCTGTATAGTATGTAAGTGTTGCAATACTTATCGGAAATTGTCGAATGAGAGAATGTCCGATATTGCTGGAAATCGGGAAGTAGCTCAGCTTGGTAGAGTACTTGGCTTGGGACCAAGGGGTCGCAGGTTCGAATCCTGTCTTCCCGACCATGTTTTATTTTGAATAGGCCGGTATGGCGGAATTGGCAGACGCGCGCGACTCAAAATCGTGAGGGAAACCGTGGGGGTTCAAGTCCCTCTACCGGCACCAGCAATCTATACATATGGTTTTCGTTATAAGGTGGGGAACAGTGAGTAGGCCTGTTTCTCACTTTTTTTCTTACAATCATCTTCCATGATACACCTATGAATTCAGCTTATACTGTCTTTCATTTATCTAAAAAACTCAATACACGTCCATTAACGTATTCTGGCTGTTCCATCGACAAAACGTGGCCCGCATTTTTTACGATTTCCGCTTCAATACCGGGAACAAAAGCCGAAGCACGATGTAAGGCAGATTGCGGGTCATAAATGACTTCGTGCTCGCTAAGTAATAAGAGAATCGGAACCTTTACTGATTTTAATTCGTCGTCAGTGAAAACATACGGGAATCCATCAGCTCTAGGTTTTTGATTTCTTACTTCATCCTGCCACATAACTCCTGCATGAAACTGTTTTGCAAAATTTGGATGCAACACGTAACGATCTCCCATCATCCACTTTAAAAAATTCTCAACTCCATTAGGCTCAAGAAGGCCAAGTGCGTATTTGTAGAAATTTGGATGAAATGATACGAAAGTTTCCGCAGGACTAAGTAAAACTGCCTTTTCTACTCTCTCGGCCGCACGCAAAGCAAAATTCATAACATGAAGCCCACCAAGCGAAAGTCCAACCAAATACGCCTTTTTGATACCCAGATTATCAAACACTTCAAGAAGCCAATCAGCGTAACCCGTTCTCGTACCGTTTACATCTACAGGGATACTTTTGTTCTTATCACCTATGATATCAATTGCATATGTTCGGTATTTGCTGCTCCATTCGGCAATATTTGGATACCACATGGTGGAACTAAACAATGCTCCGTGCAGCAATACGAGTGGTGGTGCATTCTTTGGTCCACTTGCAATGATATGCGTTTGACCAAAGCGGGTAGGTACATAAAATGTTTCGTAATGGACTGGCCAAAGAGCAAGGCTTTCTTCATAGGTTTGATAATAGTGAATGCCGCTATCACTTAGTGATGGAATGATCGGTGCATGGTTAGACATACAAATCTTCCTTCCAATCGAGTTTAAATTGATGGGTAAATACGTGAGGGAAATCTGAGTTTCATCTGAAACAGATTTCAATAGAAATATAATACAGCATTTTTTCATCGTCAATTGTTCTATACAGAACAATGGAATAAATCAATTATAACAGGGTTTTAAAAATGGTATAACAGCGTGTTCTCTTTGCTTTGCTTCATTCCTTTAGCTTGATAAAACGCGTTTTTACATCCATAGGGGAGCAAGCGTCCCGCTTGTTTGCCGATCTCTGCGCGGATGTTGCCACCTTTGAAATGGGAAAAGGGACCAAAGTCGCCATGTACATACCTACTCCCGAGGGGATGCATGCTTGATCCATGTACCTGCTGTCTTTTCCTTTTGTACCTGCTACAATAGCGTAGTATAGAAGGAAAAGGAGGCGAGAACGTTGAGACTTGCGGGAAAACAAGTAGTTTGCTTCGTCGAAAGTGAATTTGAGGATCTCGAGCTCTGGTATCCGGTAATGAGACTGCGAGAGGAAGGCGCTATCGTCCATTTCGTCGGCCCGAAGGCGAATCACGTCTATATAGGGAAGTACGGTGTACCGTGCGAGGCTGACAAAGCGATGGCAGAGGTCAATCCTGCCGACTATGCAGGTGTACTCGTTCCAGGAGGGTGGGCACCGGACAAGCTGCGCCGCTATCCGGAGGTGCTGTCGTTTGTGGTTGCGATGCACGAGGCGAAAAAACCGATTGGACATATTTGCCATGCGGGTTGGGTGCTGGCTTCCGCAAAAATTTTGCGCGGGGTAACTACAACATCGACACCGGGCATTAAAGATGATATGGAGAATGCAGGAGCGATCTGGGTGGATGAAGAGGTCGTGGTAGACGGTCACATTGTCGGTTCCCGTAGACCGCCTGATCTCCCGGCTTATGCCAAAGCGTTTGCTGATTTGCTGGCACAACAATAGGAAGAGGAAGAAAGGGCTTGCTCGCATAGACGGGTACGCTCTTTTTCTTATTGATTCATTTTTTCTGTCTGCCTTGTTACAATATAAGGAAGAATCTTCATTCTATTAGGGGATGATAAGGTGTTCAAAAATCAGGATCATGTCCCAGTAGTAAATGACATGGCTAGCAACGCACATCTACCTGAAAATACGCTTCTCCCACCAAATTCCCACCGAAATATGCCACCCGTTTTACAACTCGCCAAAAAAGTAGGAAACAAGGCAATGACGAAGCTGCTGCAAAATCAAAAGCAATCTTCAATGCCTGTCATCCAAAGGAAACTCAATCAAGACAATCTCAATAAAATGAAAGCGGACAAGCCAGATACATACGAAAAAGATGATTTCGAAAATGCCGTCGGAGATGACGGGAAATTTACGGATGTGAAAGCAGATAAAGGACTTCCCACCTTTTGGGGGCTATTAAAGGAGGTATACGGGGAAGGAAATTTGAATCAATCGTTTTTCCATTTTACAAAAGAATTAGGAGATACATGCGACCGGTCACATTCCGTTACCGCTGAGATCACTAAAAAAGGCTGGAATTCTGACCGTGATGCGTCAGCGCTTGTGACGGCTATCGGCAATCTTGGTTATGAAGAATCGCTCATACGTGATGGGAATGATAAGCACCGAGTAGCCAGTTATAATGGGGGTCATTTGGTTGGCTATCAGATTCTACGGGGAGAAAAAGCAGATCAGCAATGGAATGTTGCTCCACAAGATAAGAAAAATAATCAACAATCGTATAATAATACAATCGAGGCAATGCTTCGAGAGGCAGACGTCGGAACAAAGTATGAGTACACCGTTGAATTGCAATACGATCAATATAACTTTTCCGTGGATCAGGATCAATTGAAGAAACGGGGCATATTGAAAGAAATAGACTCGGATAAACCGTGGGAAATTCAGCTTCCTGTAAGAATTCCGTTTAAATGGGATGCCACTGCGCTGATGATCAATGATGGGCAATTTGGTTCTCCGACAGACGGATCATCTTCTTATGATCAGTATTCGCAAACCATGGACGAAGCGAATTTGGATTATACAAAAGAAGACACCACTGCCAGATACAATCTATGGCTAGCAGACGATACAGGCGATAAAAAACTTTTTGATAAAGGTTCCGAAGACTTCGATGATATCGAATGGGTGAAAAATATTCACTTTTCCATGCATCAAGCACTACCGACTGATCGAAAGAAAAATAAGAATCCGATCAATTGGAAGGGAGAGGAAGGAAAGAAAGTAGCCCATTATGGTGATGTTCAAAAAGGAAGGGCCGCAAAGTCCGCCAACGGTTTAGGAAAGGCAGAAAAAATGCTGGAGCAAATCAAACAGCTTATCCATGAGATTGAAGCCATTGAAGACGTAAAAAAACCAGCAAAATTTGAGCTTCTTCCCAAAAAACAAATCAATCAACACATTCATGGCCAAATAAAAGGCTTTTTTATCACGCGGTTAAATGAATGTCAGATCAAAAACGATTATCAAAAGTTACGTGATGCGAATGAAGATTGGCTAGATTTGTTTTCCGTTCAACAGGAAGAATTGGAAATCTTTCAGTTGGGAAAGGAAACATGGAACGACCTAGCCACGAAAATAAATGAACAAGCAAGTCCGGTACAGATCGAAGAACATATAAAATCGCTTACGGAACTGAAGCGGACCTTATTAAAAATAAAAGATCATCGAGAAAGTCGTCGGTTATATACGGGAGTAGTAGATACAACCTATCCTGAATATGCAAGGAAACTAGTGGAGTGCGTAACAGATTCAAAACAAGATTATCTGCGTTTGATCAATCTAAAAAGGAGAGTTGGGGAGCTTAGAGAGGAAGAGGAGGAATTGGATGAACAAATAGAAAGCTCCAAAAAGAAAGTGAAAAGAGAGGAGATCACGTCGAAGACGCACGCAAAAGAACGCATGCAAGTACTCATAAAACAAATCTATGAACTCGAAAATGAAATCCAAGGTCTCGAAAGTCGGCAAAATAATTATAACCGTGTATCGTATGAAGAATTTTTAAATAGCAAGTGAACAAAGAAAGTAAGCAAGGACTTGCTCGGAATGCTGAGTAAGTCCTTGTTTTGATGGTGATAGAGTCTTTGTTACGAATTGGAGTTATTCCGTTTCTTCCACGGCGGATCGCCCAGCTCGTGAATTTTATTGTTGATTTTGTAAAAAAGATAGGGAATCAAAAACGACAAGACCGTCCCTGCTAAGGTCAAATACGGAGGGACGACGCCTAAAAATTTGAACATGGGATCACCTGTTGTTTTGGCGTTCGGTACGGTTAATTGCACCGATATTGCGCAGATAGACCTTTGCTTGAACGGTTATCTCACTTTTTTCATACAGACGCTGCCCTGTTTCCCAATCCTGCCGAATCTTTTTCCATAGCGAAAAATGATGCTGCTTGAGATAGCTGCCAAGCTTGATGACATCCACTTTCATCTGGTTATGGACCTTCCGGATGGTGTCATTGCTCATTCGCTGGATTTCTTCGGCAAACACTTGTTCAAGCTTCTCCATCGCCATGTGATTCAAATAATCCATTGTGGTGTAAGACTCGGCTAATGTGCCTTCACATTCAATGATGATCGTGAATTTCATGTGCTGCCGATCTCGCAAATCTGCTTCAATGCTATGTTTCATCCCTTGAATGTTCATTGAGACAAGGTTGTTTTTCAGCTTGCCTTTTAGCATACCTCCGCTAATATTTCCCGTGA
The DNA here is from genome assembly GCF_006715575.1 of Brevibacillus sp. AG162. Lineage (NCBI taxonomy): Bacteria > Bacillati > Bacillota > Bacilli > Caryophanales > Paenibacillaceae > Brevibacillus > Brevibacillus sp. AG162. The sequence continues at coordinate 303,015 of NZ_VFNO01000005.1, read as the reverse complement.
GAAAATTCAGTCCCTCCGTCTCTTCCTCCCCGAGAAAACCCATCAACTGATTGTCATGAGCAAAAACGGCCGCACCTGCTAATTTTACCTCTTGCTCTTCGGGTCTGATTCGTGGAACCACAAAACTGTAGGGGCTAAGAAGCTCCTCGTGGACATCGCCCAATCGGACATCTGGAAGCATGCGGGAATTTTTATCGTCATTCTCCGCGACAGAGTTGACGTAAATGGCTGGCAGCTTTTCTGTTTTCGGTTTGACTTCCAGTACTTCTTTGGCAAGACCTTTTGAGATAAAGACCTTGCTGCTTCGTCTTGAGTCTGGATCACGCAGATAGAAATCGAGTGCCCTGGCAAAACCGTCTTTGGTACGGGCGACATCCTCAGAAACGATCAGGATCTTCATATGCTGATAAAACGGGGATCGGCTGGTTCGGGTAGCCAATTCGCGGGAAATCTCAAAAAGGGAATCCCCTTCAGATACGAGATTGTGAAAAGCCTCATTGGCTGTGTTTTGACCGCCTCCGCTTCCTTGACCGCCTGAGACCAACCCACCGGGCACGACGAATTGATGTGTGGCGAGAAAGCGTTCTTTTACGGGAGGTTTGTCGGGAGCCTCTTGCTTGGCTTGCTGCTCGGTTTCTTTCGTACGAGGCATATCAATCCCTACGCCCACGACAAATCCTCGTTCCTCAATTTGAACCTGATCCCAGCAGCCAGCCAGCAACGTCGAGAGAAGCAGGTATATACAGAAGGCAGTGAGCTTTCTATTCATGACCCTTTACACCTCGTATGACAGCGATGAGGAGCAGCAAAATCGGACATAAATAGACGACGATCATTCCGAAATAGGTGATGCTGTCTGCAAACGTGAAGAAATCAACCAGGTTTTGCGGGAGCATCGCGACAAAATAAATGATGGGAGAAAGAATGAGCACCCAAACCGTTTTACGCACCTTGTGGAACATGGACTGCAAGTTGAGCACCGTAATATCGAGCCACATCGCACAGGTGTTGAAGATCGTCATGATCCAGATGGTAAAGAAGATGGATTCCACCCGTTCAAAGAAGCCGCCAGGGATTTCTACCTCTTTTGCCAGCTCGATGGTTGGATAGGTCAGGTTCGTTGCTACGTCAGCAGAGAAGACCCCGATGACAAACATGTAGATGGTCAAGTAGAGCAGAATGGGAATCGAGAGCCCTAGTGTTACGGCTTTTGCCCCTTCTTTAGGGTTCTTCATCAGCATGGTGTAAAACAGGATAATCTCGAAGCCTGAATAAGACAGTCCGACCGCTCTTGTTCCTTCCATGAGTGCGGGCCAGTCTGAAGAAAAGAAGGGCCGGATATTTTCTACCTCGAACAGCTGGGTCGTAAAGAGCAAGACGATGAGCATGACGACGAGAACGACAGGGAGAAAGAGCAAGTTGAGCCGCAGCATGGAAACGCGCGTTCCGACTACGGCATACTGAACGATCAACAGAAAGGAGAGTGTGATCATCTCAACTGGTGTATTGTAAAACAAGTATTGCTTGGCAATATTTCCGATCGCCCGGATTTCAAACGAGACGAAAAGCATGGTGTAAATACAGACGACCAAGGTCAGGATGTAGGCGATTGGCTTGGTTGCGATGATCGAGGTGAATTCAAAGAAGCTTTGTCTGGGAAAGCGAGCCGCCAGCTTGGCAAGAAGCCAGCCAATCACACACGCGCAGAAACCGCTCAAAACAACCGAAATCCAGCCGTCGAAAGCCCCTGTTGCCTTGGCTAGGGAGCGGGGAAAGGTCAGAATGCCGACGCCGATTGTGACAGAGGCGATGCTGATCCCCATATGATTTTTGCTGATCATTTTCTCCGCCAAGGTTTGTGCGCTCACTTACGACCCTCCTGTGTTCATACGATTTTCGTCTTTCGGGTGAAGAGCATCTGGTCGGTTCTTCAAGAAGGTCACAGGTGCCCGCAAAATTAAATCCTTCCAGTCCCTCGGCATCTGAGGAGCTAGAGGTGCCAAATAAGGGTACCCGATGCTGGTCAGATTGGATAAATGAATCATGATGGCAATCAAGCTTAGTACCACGCCATAAATTCCAAAAATGGCTGCCATAAACATCGCAAAAAAACGGATCATCCGAAAGGCAATGGCGAGGTGATAAGCAGGGATGGCGAACGAAGCGATAGCAGTAAGGGCAACAACGATGACCATGACCGGACTGACGATGCCCGCAGATACCGCAGCGTCACCGATGACGAGACCGCCGACGATCCCGACTGTCTGGCCGATCGGCTTTGGCAAGCGTAATCCGGCTTCCTGCAACAGCTCCATCGTTGTCACCATCATGATCGCTTCTACGAATGCGGGAAAAGGAACCCCATCACGTGTGGCCGCAATCGAGAAGGCGAGATCAGACGGGATCAAGCCGGGATGAAAGGTGACGAGAGCAATATAAAAAGCGGGTGAATAGACGGCAAGAAAAGCTGCCAAATACCGCAAAAGTCTTGCCAAAGTACCTACAATCCAACGCTCGTAGTAATCCTCTGGCGAATGCAGGAGCAAACCAATCGTCACAGGCAAAATAAGCACCATCGGAGTTCCGTCGAGCAAAATCGCAACACGGCCTTGAAAAAGCGCAGCGCTTACTTTATCGGGGCGCTCCGTGTTGTGAACCTGAGGAAAGGGAGACAGAAAATCATCTTCAATCCATTGCTCGATAAAACCGGACTCTTCTACTTCATCGATATCAATTGTGGAGATTCGCCGCCGCACTTCATTCAGTAATTCTGGATCAACGATGTTTTCTATGTAGGCGATGATCAGATCTGTCCTGCTTCGTTTCCCTACGATGGACCCTTCAAAGCGCAAGCTCGGGTCTTTGACACGTCTGCGAATATGAACGGTGTTGTCCCGGATACTCTCCGAAAACCCATCCCGGGGACCTCGCACCAGCCCTTCGGAGACCGGCTCCTCGACGGAACGGGTTTTCCATCCCTTGCTGTCGATAATAATGACTTCGGCCGTTCCATCTACGAAAAGGGCTGTATCCCCAGAAAGAATGCTTTCGAGTGTTTTTGTGAAGTCCGTTGCTTTCGATATTTCGACGACAGAAAGGATTTCCTCATAGAGCATCTGGACAATCTCATCGGGTTCAGTCGGCACCACTTTGGAAGCAGTCGAGATCATCAACTGGATATGTCCGAGTACCTGCGTATCCAGCATATCGCAGTTCGCCAATCCATCAATCGCAATAACACCACAGCGATGATTGGTGTTGCCGATAAAAAAGGAACGAATCAATAAATCGTGTGGGCTGCCCAACACGGTCTTAAACGTCTCCATGTTTTGCTGCAAACTGGTCGATAGTGTCTGCGTAGGATCATTTCGTTGCTGCAAACGCTGCGTGATAAGAGAGGAAGTTTTCTTTTTGCGACGATGGGATAAAAATCTGCGCATCATTTGAAGTTCCTCCCGTTCAGAATGCGAATATCATGTTAGTGCGATTTTTTCCAGATGAGAGGAAAATTATGCGGAAGAATAGGCGAATGCTAAATCTTTCATAGTTTTGAATTGAACTCATCTGTGACCTATGTTACATTCGGCATGGTAGAATAGAGAGTAGTAAAAAGGAAGTTCAAAAAATCGTCTTTTGTCTTTTGATCATGAAGTAGTCATGAAAGCTTATTCGACATCGAAAATGGCGTTCACCATCGAAGTCCGGTGCTCATGTAGGTCCCCTACACTCCGCTCCTCCTTCTTCAGGTTCTCGCCATTTTCTCGATGCTGAAAAGACGACTTTTTGAACAGGCACAAGTAGAGAGAGTAGGAATGATGGAGAAGGGTGGAATAGAAGTGCTTGACAGTCAAGTATTGATCCGGGAAACGGACTTTTCCCGACTGGCACATACATGGGAAGAACTCGCGGAAGTAATGAAATCGCAGGGAGACGAAACCACGCCTCACAAGCTCATTCAACTGGCCGCGAAAACAAAGCGCGCTGAGCTGAACATTGCGTTTTGCGGACATTTTTCCGCAGGAAAATCAACGATGATTAACACGCTTTTGGGTGTCAATTTGCTACCGTCCAATCCGATTCCGACCAGTGCGAATGTCGTCAAGATTCGCGGCGGAGAAAAAGCGGCTCGCGTCTTCACCATGAACAGCGGAGTCCTTACATTTGATCCAGATACGGAGATGGAGAAGCTCAAGCAGTTTGCTGTTGACGGAGATACGGTTGAATCCGTAGAGGTCTCCTATCCGGGAACATTCCTTGACGAATACGCCAGCTTGCTCGATACACCGGGCATTGACTCAACGGATGCAGCACACAAAATCGCTACGGAATCTGCGCTGCATTTGGCTGACGTCGTCATTTACATGATGGATTATAACCATGTTCAAGCCGAAGAGAACTTCAACTTTACGAAGACGTTGAAGGATCGTGGCAAGCCAGTCTATCTGGTTGTGAACATGATCGATAAACATATTGATTTCGAATTGGATTTCGATAGCTATAAGGAAAGTGTCGAGGAGGCATTCGCGACCTGGAATATACATCCAGATGGTATTTTTTACACGTCGCTTGCGGAACCAGATCACTCTGAGAACATGTATGAAGAATTTAAGGGTATGCTTGCTCAGTTGATCGCTGATCGTGAAAAGCTGGTTGGCACGAGCGTTCGCAGTGCTGCCGAGCATTTGATCGACGAACACATCCAAGTAGTAAGAACAAGCCAGGCAGACCAACGCCAGCAGTGGGAAGCCCAGCTGGATGGTCTGGAAGTGGAAGGCATCGACAGTCGTAATGCTGCGGCTGTGCAGGAAGCGCTTGAGCAGGAGGAAGCGACAGCAGCGGCTCTAGAGCAGCGTGCTGAGGATGCCCGAATGCAGATGGAAAAAGAGCTGAGCGTACTTTTGGACAATGCTCGTTTGACTTATTTCAGCACGAACGAAGCAGCACGAAGCTACTTGGAGAGCCGCAAGCCGGGCTTCAAGGTAGGGCTGTTGTTTGCAGGCAAGAAGACAGAGGAAGAACGCGCACGTCGCGAAGAAGCCCTTCTCGTTGAGTTCCGCGAAAAAGTGGCGGGAAATCTCGACTTCCACTTCAAAGAATGGCTCGGCAAGCAGCCGCAAGTGTTTGATTTGCGGAGCGAAGAATATCACGCCAGCGTTCACGCAACCAAGATCGAGATAACGGGCGAGTTCTTGAGCAAGCACATCAAAGAGGGTGCTGCTTCGAGTGAGTACGTCCTGAACTACTGTGCGGATATTTCCAACGGGATGAAGCTGGAGTACAGACGAGTGGGTCTCTCCTTCATTGCACAAGTGGTTGAGATGATCAAGGAGCAGGTGCGTGTAGAAAGTGCGGCTCAAGTCGAGCGTCTTGGCGTATTGCGTGAGTTGGCAGCGCTGCATCAAAAGCTGGCAGGACTGGCAGCGAGAGAAGAAGAAACCAAGGGTCGTCTGTTGGCGATTATGCGTGGAGGAGAACAAGTAGCATGAATCAACTACGAGACAAACTAATTGCGGCAGCAGAGCGTCTGCGGCGCGCAAGTGAAGAAGTCGTTTCTGTACCAGGGATGCAAGCACAGGCACAGGCGATGCTGGATCGAGCAGATCGCCTGACTGCCAATCGTTTTACTGTCGCACTTTTTGGTGCATTCAGTGCAGGGAAATCGTCTTTTGCGAACGCTTTGATGGGCGATCTTGTGCTGCCTGTATCGCCGAATCCGACGACAGCAGCGATCAACAAAATTATGCCGCCTACAGATGAACGCCCGCATGGAACTGTGCGTGTCGTCTTGAAGGAGCGCGAAGCAATCGAGCAGGATGTCATCCGTTCACTCGCTGTGTTTGGACTGGTTGCATCTGATCTGGATGGGGCATTGGCTGAGCTCGGCAAGATCGACGTCGCCCAAATCCCGCCTACAGCAAAACCTCACTACACCTTTTTGAAAGCTGTTACAAAAGGCTTGCCAGAAATGGCCGCTCATCTGGGTGGAGAATTGCTGGTGGATATGCAGGCTTTCAAAGGCTTTGTAGCCAAGGAAGAAAAAGCTTGTTTTGCGGAATACATCGAGCTGTTCTATTCCTGCCCGCTGACAGACCAGGGCATCGTTCTCGTCGATACGCCTGGTGCGGATTCCATCAATGCGCGTCACACAGGTGTGGCGTTTGAATACATGAAAAACGCGGATGCTGTGCTGTTTGTCACATATTACAACCACGCCTTTTCACAGGCAGACCGCGAGTTTTTGCTGCAAATGGGACGGGTCAAGGATACGTTCGAAATGGACAAAATGTTCTTTATCGTCAATGCTTGTGACCTCGCAGCAAACGATGAGGAATTGCAGGGCGTGATTACCCACGTAGAGAAAAACCTCCTCTCGTGCGGAATTCGCCTTCCGCGTATTTATCCGGTGTCGAGCCAGACTGCTCTGTTGGCACGGATGCATGAAAAAGGCAAGCTGGCAGCTTCTGCGGAGAAAGTATACCGTCAGCGCACGAATACGGCTGAAGGCGAGCCGCTGATGCCGGCAGATGAAGCCTTCAAGTTCTCGGGAATGGCTTCGTTTGAAGCAGAGTTCCTCCGTTTTACGATTGAAGAGCTGACGCAAATTGCTGTGAATGCTGCAATCGGTGAAATCCGTCGCGCCCATGATACCTTGACAGAATTCATGCGTATGGCGCAGTCCGGCGAAGACGAGCGTCTGTTGCGCAAAGAAGCAGCAAGCAATGCCAAGACACAGGCTCTGTCAGCTGTTGAAGCACTGTCTACCGCTTCGTTCGAGCGCGACCTGGCAAAAGAGCGCGAGGAACTGCTCTACTACGTTCGCCAGCGCTTGTTCTTCCGCTTCAACGAGCTGTTCAATCTTGCTTTTAACCCGGCTGTCATCAAGGACGATGGACGGAACATGAAGCAAGCACTGCAAGGATGCTTGACTGATCTTCTGCGTTCGATCAGCTACGACTTGGCGCAAGAGCTGCGTGCCACAACCCTTCGCTTGGAGAAGTTCACGAACAAGCAGGGGACAACACTTGTTGCGGCGTGGCAAAAGGATGCACAAGGCTACGCAGCAGGCTTGACCTTGGCACCTTATCAGCAGCGACAGGTGGAAACACTGTCCTTTGCGAACGAACTGCCAGTAGCCGAATCTGCATTTGCATCCGCGATTTCCTTGTTCAAAAACACCAAAGACTTTTTCGAGCAGGATGGCAAAGCAAAAATGCGTGAAGAACTGGAGAAGCGCATGCAAGAACCAGTGAGCGCGTATGTAGAAATCGGAAACAAGCAGCTGGATGAGCAGTTCAGCGCGCTGTTCCAAGAGCTGGTGGCGAGTGAACGCAATCGCGTCATCGACCAGATCAACGAGTATTTCACAGGTCTGTTTGCGGCTCTTGAGATGAACGTCGATCTTGACGAGCTGGCGGCAAAAGTAAGTCGTGTGGCGGCTGAGTTGGAGTAGTCCCGGTTTGGTAGGAAAATGAATAGGGCAGTTCCCGGGTCTTGAAGAGATGAGGGGAATGCCCTTTTTTCTGTTGTTAGGTGGCTCTTGTCATATAATTAATAGGTGTAGGAGCTACCAAATTGTTTTAAATTGATTCTGCTAATTGAGTCCTTGCAATATTGTGCAAATGTTTTGGATTGAGAATTGCTAATCAGAATTCATGAAAACTTTTAATCAGGGCTTATCAAGCATTTGCCTACTAATTCATCTGCCTCAAAGTCATCTGGCTGGAGATTCAATGAAATCGTATCTTTAATTTTTTCAGGATTCTTGTATTTCATATGAACAACGTTATTGACAACAAATTTTTTGGCAAGGTTATTCGCGTCAACTAGAACATTACCTGTTAACTGCCCTTGATATTTGCCAGTTATTACAACAACATTTGCGGACTGAAGATACATTGCAAATTCAACATTTACTTTAAACAAATCTACCACCTCCGTTTTTGCTCATCTAATTGTTTCCTATAATCCCTAAGATGCTGAATTGTTTCTCTGGTTTCGACATTTGGTATGCCATATGCTTTTCTATGCTTGATTAGCTTTTCTTTTGCTTCAATCTCCATCTCTAAAATATTTGAACCGGTAGCTCTTCCTGTTCTATACTGAGTGGCATGAATAAACTCCTCAAATACAGCCGAAGCAGACGGGTTTGGTCTAAACGCAATTGTCTTATCATTTAATGTTGATGCTTCTGTACCATGCCAATTTAATAGTGGTACCGCTTCATATTCAGGAACAAGAAGCCCCCCTTGCTTCTCAAAAGCATTTTTCATTCGATTAAACTTTTCTGGATCCATTGGAATATGACCGGAACCATTGTCAATCCTATTAAGTGTCTTACCCCACTTCCTATTCCCTTTACTAGTAGCCTCTACGATATTTTTAACGTTTTTGCTTCTTCCAAGCGTAAGTGCATGTAAGGCAATCCCACCGATTGCAAGTCCATCCGCGAGATTGATTTTATCATCCCGTAACGTATTCAAGTCCTCCTGCATCGGCTCAATATAGCCTTCCCTCACAAACACATTAACGCCCTTAGGTAAATCCTCTGCCGCCTTCTGCAAACCTTTTGGCAAATCATTTGCAGCTTTTTCTAGTGCCCCAGGCAGTTCACTTGCCGCTTTTTGCATCGCAGCAGGAACATCTCCAAGCTTCGATATTCCTTTGATGAAATGGTCCAACATACTTGGCTTTTCCTGCGGTTTCTCGCAAGCAGGTCCTCGCCCAAAAACGGCATCTGACGACCCACTATTTGTTGAGGACTGATTACCTATCGTCACACCACCCAAATCCTGCCCGTCATCTTCAATCTTAATGAGTCCGCAATGGAAACATATATTTGTGGATTTGTTCAACAATGCGGGGTGTCCGCCGACTATTTTGTCCAGTTTGCCATCGATCCATGGCATGGTCATCACAGGTGTGCACGGCACCGGTGTTAGTACACCATTGTTTGCTGCGGTAGCAGAAGCGACAGTGGGATTCTTCAAGTTGTTGCACTGACCAAATGGCATGATATTGACGTTGGGAACAAAGTCCATGATGTTCATTTTGTGGCTTGCCTTTTACAAAAACACCATGACTGAACGGCATTTTTAGCCGACTTAACTGGCTTCCGCTACTGCATGATAATATGGCACCAACAACCACATAACTCTTGCGTTCAGCATTCGACTTTTGGACGGTGATATCTTCAATATGAGGCATTCAGTCTCCTCCTCACTGGCAGTTTCCTATACAGATGGAAGATGCTCATGGTGATAAAAAGACGAATGATATCCAATCTATATATAAAAAGGGAATAATACCCACATACTGAGGTATCGGTTTGGGATTGGTCGCTAGTTATAGATAGAAAGTTGTGAATAAACGATGTGCAAATAGGTATTAAGTTCTATTCATGTATTCCTGTTATTTTTATTTCCGATTCTCCCATTCCTCGCGCAAAATCCCCATCTTAATCGCATCATAATATTCACCGCGAACAATCCTTGCTTTGCGTACCCGGGCTTCTTCCACCATTCCCATGTGAGCAGCCAGCTTGATCATCCGTTCGTTGCCGGACCACGTACCGATGCCTAAACGGACAGTATCCATGTGGGTAAACAAGTAGTCGATCCACATCCGAAACGCTTCCCGGCCATAGCCATTCTGCCAGTAGCGGGAGTCGTAAATAACGATTCCGATTTCGCACCAGTTCGTCTCCTCGGATACCCAGTAGCGGCCGACACTGCCTTTTAGCTGGCCGTCAATCTCAATCATCAGCTCGGTTCTTGGTGCATCTGTCCCGACGAGAGAAAGAGACTCCTGGTGACGCGGGAGGGCACGATACTCTTCTTTTGTGTACGGATCAAGCGGTTTGTAGGGGCCATTCCAATTGAGATGTTCACGATCCTCTGCTTCGTATTTCCAATAGTAGATCGTATCAATATCTTCTGCTCGAATATCTCGCAGAACGACCTTTTCTCCTTGTAAATGAATACGCATGACTTGCTCTCCTTTCGTGTGGGTGAATCTGGTACAATCATTGTAAAAGAGAACTGCTCCTATATATAGTGACAGTTTGAGAGAGTTGGATGGGAACAGATTGGAGGGTCGCTGATGGAGTACATGCCGATCATGGATGCACACAGCAAAGAACCTTTGTATCAGCAGCTGTACAAGCAATTAAGCAAACGGATTGCATCAGGAGAGATACCGTCCGGAACCAAGATGCCATCGATCCGTCAGTTGATGAAAGCAAGCGGCGTCGGAAAAAATACGATTGAGGCAGCCTATCAGCAACTGCTCGCAGAAGGCTACATCGTGAGCCGGGAGCGAAGCGGCTTCTATGCTGCCGAGATTGAGAGATGGTCAGAACCAGTGGATCAGGATGAGGAGATTGCCTTGTATTCGTCCATCCTGAAAAAGAAAAAAGGAGAGCATCTCACTTGTCGCTACAATTTCCACGGTTCTGTCATCGATACGAAGCACTTTCCTTATGCTGCATGGCGCTCTTGCATGCTGGAGGCGCTGGATGTCTATCCCGAGGACTTTGCTTTTTACGGGGATGATCAAGGCGAATGGGAGCTGAGAGAAGAGCTTAGCGGATATTTACGCAGAGCCCGTACGCTCATTTGTCGGCCAGAGCAAATCATCATTGGCACTGGATTACAGCAGGCTCTCAGCTTTCTGTGTCTGCTCTTGGCGGATCGGCATCATGTGGTTGCGATTGAGGAGCCTGGGTATGCAGATGCTCGAATCGTTTTTTCGCATCACGGGTACGAGGTTGTGTCGATACCGTTGGAAGAAGAGGGGCTGTCCATTGAAGCCTTAGAGAAAAGCAACGCAACTGTCATATACACAACCCCGGCCCATCAATATCCGTATGGGATGGTCATGCCAGTCAGCAAACGCCAGCAATTGCTGCAATGGGCAAAGAGAACGAACGGAATCATCATCGAAAATGATTACGATGGCGAATTCCGCTACAATGTACACCCTACGCCATCTCTGCAAGGAATGGATCGGGATGGATGTGTGGTTTATATCGGAAATTTTTCCAAAGCATTTTCTCCGGCACTTCGCTTGGATTACACGGTACTTCCGAGGCAATTGCTCGGGAGATATTTGGAAACATTCCAGGCGTATCCTTCTCCGGTTTCCCGCCATTTGCAACGAAGCATGCAGTTGTTCATGCAAAAGGGCTACTGGGAGAAGCATGTCCGAAAAATGCGCACCGTCTATCACCGCAAGCACGATGCACTGCTTCGGGCGATACAGACCTACATGCCCCGGGAAATCCGAGTATTGGGACAGTCAGCAGGGCTGCATATTTTGCTGGAGGTGGATACTTCCCGAACGGAGAAGGAGCTGATCGAGCTGGCGCGTGCGGCCGATGTTCGCGTTTATCCAAGCGGCCATAACTGGGCCAATGATCCGACAAATGCACGTCCACGAATTATTGTTGGATTTGGTGGAGTGGAGGAACAAGACATTGCGGTAGGGATCAGGCGTTTGGCAGAAGCTTGGTTTTCGCTATGATCTGCGCTTTTGCCGGATCTTCTCGTTCTTATCCTTGTCGTCACCTTCCTCTTCCGCCGATTCTTTTTTCTCGATCTTTTGCTCATGGAATTCAACTGGTGTTTGCCCGAACACGCGATCTAGCGGGGTGTAGTAGTGCTCGACCGGTTTCTTTTGGATAAAAAAGCGGTAGCAAGCCATCCCGAGCATGCCAAAAATCAAAAGGGATACGCCAATAATCAAGCCGGACATCATCATCATTTTTTGTCCCTCCTTTTTGTGAGGTTATGGATGATTTACGATGAGGGTTTCAATTAGTTTCAACAGAAAAAAGCAGCCTATGACGTGGGACAGAGTAGTTGTCCAGCGCATAGGCTGCTTGGCTTTTATCGGCAAGGATTATTTCATGCTTTTTTGGTACTCATCAAACTGAGCGGTTACCTCATTCGAAGGCTTGCTGGTCAAATGGCTGACAACCACGATGGCGAGCAGGCTAATGGCAAAGCCGGGAACCATCTCGTAGAGGAAGTCCTTCAGCACATCAAAACGAGTCCAAATGATAACGGTAAGCGCGCCAGCGATCATACCCGCGAGAGCACCCCATTTGTTCATGCGCTTCCAATAGAGAGAGAGCAGAATGACAGGCCCAAACGAAGCGCCGAATCCAGCCCACGCATATCCGACGAGATCGAGGATCGTGTCATTTTTATTCAAGGCGAGCAAAAAGGCGACGACAGATACGAGCAATACGGACAGACGGCCAAAGGTGACCAGTTCTTTGTCGGTTGCAGAACGCTTGAAAAAGGTTTTGTAAATGTCCTCGGTCAAGGAGCTGGATGTGACGAGCAGCTGAGAGGAAATCGTACTCATGATCGCTGCCAAAATCGCCGCCAGCAAAAAGCCGGTAATGATTGGATGGAACAGAATCGTACCCAGCTGGATGAAGATCGTCTCAGGATCGCTCAACGTCCAGCCTTGCTTGGAGTACAGGGCGATACCGACCAGACCTGTCAGCATGGCGCCAGCGACGGAGAAAATCATCCAGCCCATACCGATGCTGCGTGCTTTTTTGATCTCACTCGTGGACGTGATCGCCATAAAGCGAACGATAATGTGCGGTTGTCCGAAATAACCGAGACCCCATGCAAACAAGGAAATGATGCCGAGCAGGCTCGTCCCTTTAAAAATATCAAGCAAAGAGGGATCGACAGTGTGGATCTGGGTAAATGTTTCTCCCAATCCGCCTGTTGTAAGAACGGTCACGAGCGGAACGAGAATGAGCGCGATGACCATAATGAGTCCTTGTACAGCGTCCGTCCAGCTTACAGCGAGGAAGCCGCCAAACAATGTATAGGCAATGGTGACCAATCCGACAATCCACAGTCCCGTTTGATAACTCAGGTGGAAGGTGTTTTCAAACAACACGCCTCCAGAAACGAGACCAGATGAGACGTAAAAGGTAAAAAAGATCATAATAACAAGAGCCGAGACAAGACGAAGCATCCGAGACCCATCCCCGAAACGATTTTCCAAAAAAGCAGGAATCGTAATCGAGTTATTGGCAACCTCCGTATACGAACGAAGGCGGGGAGCGACATACAGCCAGTTGGCATAAGCGCCGAGAGTCAGACCGATGGCGATCCAGGATGCACTAAGACCTTGAGCAAACATGGCACCTGGCAAACCCATCATCAACCAACCGCTCATGTCGGATGCACCCGCACTGAGAGCGGTTACAGTTGGACCGAGAGATCGACCCCCGAGCATGTAGTCGGTCAGATTGGAGGTACGTTTATAGGCATAATAGCCGATTAACAGCATACCTGCCATGTACACAATAATAGACACGAGCAGCATATTCATTGGCAGCACCCCTTGCTATGTTTAGTATTTATGAAATTTATATGAACATCTTACACGTTATCATGCCCAATAATAAAAATCTATAAGGAAACACAGAAAATTTTGTAGAAACTCAATAAAAAGTTTTTTAATAACACGAAAAAGCCCGCGATGATTGATCGCAGGCTTTTCTTGAAATGTTTTCCAAATTACTGAACCTGAATCTGACCGTTTCCGTCGAGTGTTACTTTGAATTCCTTTACGACAGTAGGCTCGGCACTTTGGTTGTTCAAATCGTGCTTAAGCACTTTGAAAGTACCGTCGGCAGAGAGCGTGCCTGTATATTCAACACCGAACATGTCAGATTTGTAAAAGCTGAAGTTCGCTAGCTCGGTCTTTTGCAATTCTTCTACGAGCAATTGACCATCTCCGCTGAACATCGCATTACGCAAGGCTTCAGAGGATTCGTATTTTTGCTGGAGGTATGTTTGCAGCTGTTGGGCAACCTCAGACTCCGCCAGCTGCTTGCCTGCTTCCAGAACTTGCTGACCGGCTTCGACAGCCTGTTTGCCTGCCTCAATGGCTTGCTGTCCTGTTTCTACTGCTTGCTGGGCGGTTTGGACCCCTTCGGATATTTCGGAGCAGGCAGTGAGCAGCAGTGCGCATGCAATAATCAATGCTTTTTTCATGTGGTTCACTCCTTTCTGGCGTGACGATTCTTACTTTATTTATTTTACCGTATATCCACTGACTTCGCATCCGCATATGATGAGGTAAGCGTAAGAGCTGCACTGATTACAGGGAGGAAACACAATGATTCAAGGGAAAGTAAAATGGTTCAGCAAAGAAAAGGGCTATGGGTTTATTGAGCGCGATGGCGGACCTGATGTATTCGTACACTATTCTGCGATTACGGGGTCAGGTTACCGAAATTTGGAAGAAGGCGAGCAGGTGGTCTTTGAGATCGTAAATGGACAGCGTGGGCTGCAAGCCGCCAATGTAGCGAGGAAAATCGTGTAAAAGTGGTAACATCTTCCAAAAACACAAGGCGAAGGACTTCCTTCGATTCAAAAACGCCGTCATACCTGTACAAGGCAGACGGCGTCTTATTTATGTCACGTAACGTTCGGGATTGATCAAAGGTTGTTGTAGAGAAAGACTGACAATGCAATGACCAGGGCGATCGTTATGATGCCGTAAATGATCAACAGATTGCGGGAGCGTTGTTTAAAGCCCCGCACTTTGGATTCGGATGGGTTAATTCCGATTTTTATTGTAACGACGAGACCTATAAGAACAAGAACAATAATAGCAATAATGAAAGGCAAAATACTCATAACAGCCAGTCCTTTCTGTATGGCACAGTCATCCTGCCGGATATACACGAGGATGCATACGGTAGCTTACTTCGATCATATACCGACCGCACAAAAATGTTGCCATCCACTTGGGGATTATTTTGCCCATCCACTTTCCACGAATGCATCCGCTAAGCGCGAGACTGCCTCCGGGATCTGATCCAAGGTAGCTCTGCCAAAGGTGAAGCGGACATATCCTTGCTCTGCGCCGAAAAGGTGTCCAGGTACGAAGACAACTCCCCGTTTGACTGATTCTGTGAGAAGACATTCGCCGCTCCATTCCCCTTTAAATTTGCACCACAGGTGAATGCCTCCTTCTGAACCGACCATTTCTACTTGATCACTGAACTTGTCTTGAAGCGAGGAGACAAGCTGATCGTGCCGCAAGGATAGCTCTGTTCGTAAAAGATCGATGTGACTCGCAAACTGAGGCGATCCGAGAAAACGATTCGCTAACCATTGCGGAAAAATGCTGTGTCCAAAATCAAACTGTTGTTTCGCATCTGCCAGTCTTTCCATGACAGTAGGGGGCCCGACGATCCAGCCGATCCGCAGACCTGAGGCGACGATCTTGGTCAAAGAGCTGATGTAGAGTACAGTTCCATGTTGGTCCAGTGATTTTAAGGTTGGGACGGGCTCTCTCGAAAAACTGGTCAAGCTGTATGGATCATCCTCGATGATCGGAATCCCATTTTCATAGGAGAACGCGAGCAATTCCTGGCGCCGCTCCAATGAAAGCAGTGTCCCTGTCGGGTTTTGATAATTCGGATTGAGAAAAACCATTTTGATGCGGTGCTGGCGGTGGAGCTGGGCCAAGTGCTTGGGGTCGATTCCGTCCCGGTCGACAGGCAGAGAGAACGTACGCAAGCCAGCGGAATGAAAAAGCGGCAAGGAATAACAATAAGACGGCTCTTCAATAGCTACCGCATCCCCTGGCTTTAACAAGCATTGAACGACGAGATGAAGGGCCTGCTGCGCTCCTGACGTAATCATAATCGAGGTAGCAGGTGCTTCGATGCTTCGCCATGCTTTCATATGGAGACTCAATGTCTCTCGCAATGCCCAATTGCCCTGCGGATGCTCATAGCCGAGATGGGCCGGGAAGTCATCGGGGGTCATGAGCTGTTGGAGTGCTTGATTGGGGACGAGATCGGTTGAGAGCTCGCCACTCGCCAAATCGATCAAGTCATTTTCCTGTGTTTCACGACGGATTTTGCGAATCAACGGTAAATTCGGGCGAAACGACCCTGACTCCGTCAAATGACGCCAGTTCGGAACGCGGGTCCGTGCCAGTCCCCAAATATCTTGGCTGACGATGGTGCCGCTTCCTTGTATGCGCTCGATCATGCCTGCTGCTTGCAACTCATCGTACGCCGCGACGACGGTCGAACGGTTGACGTTCAGTTCCTTGGCCAGCGTGCGCTCCGAGGGTAAATAGCTGCCAGGACCGAATTCACCACTGCTGATTCTTTGCTCGATTTGCTCTGCTATTTGTTTATATAAGGGCTTGGTAGCCACAGAAGGTATGCCATCCATCATGAATCCCGCTTTCTACATTTATCCATTTATTATATCATGACATTCCGATCTTTCCTTTTCGTCTGGGTCAGGTAAAATAGATGAGATGGAAGGAGAGATGGACGATGAAACAATACCTGGATTTGTGCCAGCGCATTTTAGATGAAGGTGTCACAAAAGAGGATCGGACAGGCACCGGAACGACCAGTGTTTTTGGGCATCAGATGCGTTTTGACCTGAGTGAAGGCTTTCCCATGGTCACGACGAAAAAGCTGCATATGAAATCGATCATCCACGAATTGCTCTGGTTTTTATCAGGCGATACCAATATCCGCTACTTGCAGGAAAACGGCGTGCGAATTTGGAACGAATGGGCGGATGAAAACGGAGATTTGGGCCCGGTTTACGGAAGCCAATGGCGTTCCTTTACTGGACGCGACGGCAAAACAGTGGACCAGATTCAATGGGTCATTGATGAGATCAAACGCAATCCGGACTCTCGCCGCTTGATCGTTAGCGCGTGGAATCCGGCTGAATTGGACAAGATGGCTTTGCCGCCTTGTCACCTGCTGTTCCAGTTTTACGTAGCGAATGGCAAGCTGTCCTGCCAGCTGTATCAACGCAGTGGCGACACTTTTTTGGGGGTGCCGTTTAATATCGCTTCCTACGCTTTGCTGACGCATATGGTGGCGCATGTCACCGGGCTTGAAGTGGGCGATTTTGTTCATACAATCGGAGATGCTCATCTGTATCTCAACCATATCGAGCAGGTCAAGCTCCAGCTCACTCGTGAGCCGAAACCGCTGCCGAAGCTCGTGCTCAATCCAGAAGTGACTTCGATTTTTGACTTCAAATACGAAGATATTGAAATCGTCGGCTACGAATCCCATCCGCATATCAAAGGCGAGGTGGCCGTATGATCAGCCTGATTGTTGCCTATGCCCGCAACCAAGTCATCGGAAAAGATGGCGACATGCCGTGGCACCTTCCTGCCGACTTGAAAAATGTGAAGGAATTAACGACAGGCAAAACGATCGTAATGGGACGCAAAACGTTCGAGTCGATCGGCAAGCCGCTGCCTAACCGAAAGAATGTCGTCCTGACACGTAGCCAGGACTTTCACCCTGAAGGCGTAGATGTCGTCCATACGAAGGAAGAAGTGCTCGCTATGGGCGATGTCATTATCTTTGGCGGCTCGGAAATTTATCGCCAGTTTCTCGATGTCGTTGATCGACTGTACATTACGGAGATCGATTTGGAAACAGAGGGAGATACGTTTTTCCCAGCATGGGATCGTGATGCTTACACCTTGGTGGACAAACGTGAGGGTATCGTGGATGAGAAGAACGTGCATCCGCATGCGTTTTACGTGTATGAGCGAAAAAATTAGCTGTTAATCGAAAATGCCTCGTTGCTGAGGCATTTTTTTGTTCTTTTTTTACCTCTTTTGCTAGGTCGTTCGTCATGTGAATAAACGACATATGTATGGAGCCACATGCATATAAACGATAGAAAATAGCAGGGACGAACCCAAGGAGGTGATCGGGATGAAGGTAGACTTTCACGTCCATCTGGAGGAAGGGCCGTATTCGCTGGACTGGTTGCTCAGGCAAGCGGAATCATTGCGCCCCCTTGTGGAGCATGCCGAAGTGAAGGGGAGCCGAAAATGGGTAAGTATACTGACCAATGGGTTGGCAGAACGCCTTCAACAAGGCCCGTATTCACGGGATTGGCTTGAGTTGTATCGATTACGTGCCAAACAGGCGGGGATTCAGCAAGTTTGCGTGGTCGAGCACTTATACCGTTTTCTTGAGTATCGGTCGTACTACGAACAGCATGTGCACATCGGCTCTGATCGCTTGGGGACAGCGCAGCGCAGATGGCTGAGTCAGGTCGCAAACGACTCCCTGGACAGCTTTGTTATTTTCCTGCAAAAAGAGCGGCTTCGTTGGGCGGAGGATGGAATGGAGCTGCGTGTCGGGATTGAACTGGATTATTTTTCAGGTGGAGAAGAGACATTGCGGCATGTCATCAATCAATATCCTTGGGATGTGTGCATAGGGGCCGTGCATTTTCTGGAAGGCTGGGGCTATCCGATCCAGGATGCACGAGAACGCTTTGGAAGACAGGAGTTAATCGGATTGTACAGCCTTTATTTTGATACGCTGGAGGAGGCGATCGAATCGCAACTATTCGATGTCATTGCTCATATCGATGGCATCAAAGCGTTTGGTGTGCGACCGGAAGAAACGGCACTATTGCCGTATTATCAGCGTGTGGCCCGAGCTCTTGGACGCAGGGGGATTGCGACGGAAATCAATACAGGCTACGGCCTGGCGAGTCAGCACCGGGAATTTTCGCCTAGCTATCGTTTTCTGGAAATTCTGTTCCAGAATGAGGTGCCCATCACCTTGGCGTCTGGCGCTACTGCACCTGATCAAGTCGGTCAGCAGTTGGACGAGGCTCGAGCGCAGTTGAAACGGGTAGGCTATACGAGCTTTGCGGTTTTTGAAAAACGAAGCCGCAGCATGCTCGCTCTGGATTAGTCAAGCTCCCCATTTGTCCCATGATTCTGCTATGATGGGAGAAGAATGGTGCATCCAGGGGGAGGAGTAAGAACCATGACCTTGCAGGAACAATTAAAAGAACTACTAAAAGAGATGGAACCGCAAATGATTAGCTGGAGGCGTCATCTGCACCAGCATCCCGAGCTTTCCTTTCAAGAGGAGAAGACTCCGGCCCTCATTGCCGAAATATTGAGAGGACTTCACTTCGATGAGGTTCGCACAGGAGTTGGCGGTAGAGGAGTCATCGGCGTTTTGCGCGGAGGGCGCCCGGGTAAGATCGTTGCGTTGCGTGCGGATTTTGACGCGCTGCCGATTCAAGATCAAAAAGAAGTGCCGTATAAATCTACCGTACCTGGCGTCATGCATGCGTGTGGACATGATGCGCACACTTCCCAGCTACTAGGACTCGCTTCTGTTTTGGCAGCACATCGTGAGCAGTTTGCCGGTGAAATTCGCTTTGTCTTTCAGCATGCGGAAGAGGAAAATCCAGGCGGAGCTACCCAAATGGTTCAGGATGGTGCTGTAGATGGCGTCGATGCGATCTTTGGCGTTCATCTTTGGTCGATGTTCCCAGTAGGGAAGGTATACATTAGTGCAGGTCCGCTCATGGCGAATACGGACGACTTTTCTATCGAGATCAAAGGAAAAGGGGGACACGGCGCTGTTCCAGAAGAAACCGTCGACTCCATTGTGATCGGTTCTCAAATCGTCGGTCATCTGCAAACGATTGCCAGCCGCAACGTCAGCCCGTTGGAAAGTGTGGTCGTGACCGTGGGGACGTTCCACGGCGGAGATAGTACGAACATCATCGCAGATAGCTGTCGTTTGACAGGGACTGTCCGCACCTTTTTGCCAGACGTCCGCGATCGTGCGGAGCAGCGCCTGGCAGAAATTGCGGAGGGGACAGCTGCCATGATGGGAGGCAGTGCTACAGTTGTCTACGATCGAGGGTATCCAGCCGTCATTAACCATGAAAAAGAAACAGCGATCGCACAGGAAGCAGCCCTTGCCGCATTTGGAGCTGGTCGTGTGGAATCGATGAAGCCGTTGATGGGTGGCGAGGACTTTTCTTATTACTTGGAAAAGGTGCCCGGCGCTTACTTGTTCGTAGGGGCAGGCAATCCGGAAAAACTGGCGACATATCCCCATCATCATCCCCGTTTTGATATCGACGAGGATGCCATGCTGATCGCAGGCGAGCTCTTGGGACGAACAGCGCTGCACTATTTGGAAACACAGTAACGATAAGAAAACGCATGAAAGATGCGCTTTTGCCTACAAAGGACAAAGGCGCTTTTTTTGTTTTCAACCATAAGCTATACGAGGCTAGCTAGAAAATCGAACAAGGGAGGGAGTGGCCTTTCGGTGAGAAAACGGATAGGCGTACTGACCTACCGAGGAGAATCAGGCTTTGTCGAGCCCGGCTATTTGCGAAGGCTGGTTAAGGAAGGAAGAGAAATGGGGGCAGAGGTTTTTTTATTTACCCCACAAGATGTCCGTTTTGAAGAAAAGCGGATCAACGGTTATGTACCAGATGGCACGAAGTGGAGACGAGAGCGTTTTTCCTGGCCCGACATCGTCATTGATCGTTATCGCTACTATCCATTGCCCAAGCATCGTGCCTATTTGCCATTTCGCAAACAAGACTGGTTTCGTTATGCGAATAACCGCTTCTCGAACAAATATGTCGTTCATCAGATTTTGATACAAGATCCGGAGCTACAGCGCTGGCTTCCCGAAACACTCCCCTACGAGAGAAAAACGCTTGCCTCTATGCTTGCCAATCATCGTCAGGTTTATCTCAAGCCGACAAACGGCACAGGAGGCAGAAGCATACTGCGTGTGGAGAAACGAGCAGGTCGCTACCTTTTGCATGGCAGGACCAAGCAGCAAGCCAAAAGCTGCGAAAAACTGGCGACGCTCACAGAGGTGTGCGATCGGCTTGAGCATTGGATGAAGAATGAGAAGAGCGGAAACGAGCAGTTTTTTCTTCAGCAGGGGCTTCGGTTGTCACTGGTTCCCAAACGAACAGTAGATGCTCGGCTACTCGTGCAAAAGGACGGGACGGGTCAATGGTGTTTGACCGGGATGGGCATTCGCGTTGGGCCGATACAATCGTCCACCTCGAATTTGCATGGGGGAGGAACAGCTTTGCCTGCTGTTTCCTTTTTGGTCAAACGATTTGGTCAGGAAGTGGCAGAGCGGATCGTGCTGGAATGCAAGGAGCTCGCGATCAAGACTGTCACACGCATTGAAGAGCATTTTGGACTGATGATGGAGTTTGGTTTTGACCTGGGGATTGATGTTCACGGGAAGGTTTGGATTATCGAAATCAATCCGAAGCCAGGCAGAGAAATTTTCAAGCAGATGCGTCAGCACAAGCGCTATGCGATGGCGGTTAGACGGCCGCTGGAGTACGCGCTGTATCTCGTTAATAAAAATAATTCACCTGATTAAAGTGGATCTTCCATAGAGGAAGGTCTCTTTTTTTGGTATTTTCGTTTCTTTTAAGAGGGGGACACGGCATAATAATAAAAAAATGCACAAGAGGTGATAGGTACATGCAAAAGCAATCATTTTCCATCGCACTCGACGAGGAGTTGACGCTGCGCGGAGACATTCATTCAGAGGAAGCAGCAGGTTCAGCGCAGCCGCTGCTGCTATTTTGCCATGGCTTCAAAGGCTTCAAGGATTGGGGAAGCTTTCCGTACGTAGCCGATGAGCTGGCCAAGCAAGGCATTACCACGATTCGCTTTAATTTTAGCTGCAATGGCGTAGGGGAGAGCTTGACGGAGTTCGACGAGCTGGAGAAATTCGGACGCAATACGTATGCCCGCGAACTTGCCGATCTGCAAGCCTTGACGGAACGGATTTTGTCAGGTGAGCTTCCTGTCCCCGATTATGTGGACAAAACGAAGCTGTATGTATTGGGACACAGCAAGGGCGGCGGTGACGCGATTTTATTCGGAGCAAACAACCCGCATGTGGCAGGGATTGTGACCTGGAACGGAATCGCTCATGTCGATTTGTTCGACGAGAGGCTGCGCCGACAAATAGAAGAGACAGGCGTTGGATACATAGCGAATGCACGAACCGGTCAAGATATGCCAATCACGAGAGTCGTGATCGAGGACGTGGACAACAATCGCCAAAAATACGATATTTTGGAACTTGTTTCTACGATGGAGCAACCACTGTGCATCATCACAGGAGAAAAAGATTATGTCCGTCTGGTAGAGGGTGCAAAAAGAATTCATGAGGTCGCCAAAAACAGCGAGCTGCACTGGATAGAAGGCGGCGATCATACATTTAACACGCGTCATCCGTTTGCGGGAACATCGGCTCCGCTCGAAGATGCGATCAAGCAAACCGTCGCATTTGTCCGCACCCCACGGACATAGAAAAAACCTCGATTTTCCTGCGTTTTCAATCCATTTGGGCTGTGGTATACTGAGAAACGTCTAACGGTTAGAATGATGTGATTATTCAGAAAAATAACAGAACAGGTGGAGAAGAAACATGAATAGCAAGGTGTATCTGTATGATACGACCCTGCGAGATGGTACGCAGGGAGAGGGGATCAGCCTGTCGGTAGAAGACAAGATAAAGATCGCACTGCGGCTGGATCAGTTTGGTATCGATTTTATTGAAGGCGGTTGGCCGGGCAGCAATCCGAAGGACATGGCTTTTTTTGAGCGTATCCGGGAAATTTCGCTGCAGCACGCAAAGGTAACGGCTTTTGGCAGTACCTGTAGACCGAATGTAGCAGCGCGGGATGATGACAATCTGCAAGCGTTGATCTTAAGCGGAGCCTCGGCGGCGGCGATCTTCGGGAAATCGTGGGACTTGCACGTGACGGATGCTCTCAAGACGACATTGGAAGAAAACGTGCGCATGGTCGCTGATTCGGTCGCATTTTTAAAAGAAAACGGACTGACGACTCTCTTTTTGGCCGAGCATTTCTTCGATGGGTACAAGGCGAATCCGCGCTACGCATTGCGGGTGCTGGAAGCGGCAGAAGAAGCTGGAGCTGACTGGATTGTTCTCTGTGATACAAACGGCGGGACACTGCCGCATGAAGTTTATGATATTGTCAAAACGACTGTGGGCCATCTGCGGACGCCTGTAGGCATTCATCCGCATAATGACAGCGGAGTGGCGGTTGCCAATGCGTTAGCTGCCATTCAGGCTGGCGCACAGCAAGTCCAAGGAACCATTAATGGAATCGGCGAGCGCTGCGGAAACGTCAACCTGATTTCTGTAGTTCCGAATTTGCAGCTCAAGCTGGGCTATCAATGTGTGAGGACTGATCAATTGCAGGAGCTGACACAGCTGTCGCGCTATGTCGCAGAAATTGCCAACATGACGATGCCGAACAACCAGCCGTTTGTCGGGTATAGTGCTTTTGCTCACAAGGGCGGTATTCACGTAAGCGCCGTTATGCGCGACCCGAAAACGTACGAGCACATCGAGCCGGAAAACATCGGCAACAAACGTCGCGTACTCGTCTCAGAGCTCGCTGGTCAAAGCAATCTGCTCGCCAAAATGGAAGAGCTCGAGATCGATCTGTCGCTGGATCGGGAAAAGGCGAGAGAAATCATTACACACATCAAAGAGCGCGAATTCCAAGGCTATCAATACGAGGGAGCAGAGGCTTCGCTCACGCTGATGCTCTTAGAAGCCTCCGGCAAGCTGAAAAACCTGTTCAAGCTCGACTCCTTCAAGATCATGCTGGAAAAGGCAGCCGTCCAATCGATCACGTCGGAGGCGACTGTAAAGCTGCGTGTGAACGGAGAGTCTGTCCATACGGCGGCTGATGGCAATGGTCCGGTCAATGCGCTGGACAATGCGATGCGAAAAGCGCTGGAAGGCTACTACCCGTGCATTGCAAAAATGCAGCTGGAAGATTACAAGGTGCGTGTCTTGGATGAAAACGGCGCGACTGCCGCAAAAGTACGTGTCCTAATCGAATCCTCGAGCAACGGCGAAAAGTGGAGCACAGTCGGCGTCTCCACCAACGTCATCGAGGCGAGCTGGGAAGCGCTGGCGGACAGCATCCGTTACTTGCTGTGGAAAGAAGGCTGCGAGGAAGTCGGTAGTCTTGCTTCCTCCGGGACGCGCGTAGGGATTGTGAATCATTAGCAAAATGAACCAGCCCAGGCTGATGCCGTCGGGCTGGTTTTCTGTTACCTTTCTGTATTTACATAATCTCTGTTATTGGAAGTGAAATGAGCTTACACATCCAAGCTGTTGATGATAGCTAATATTTGATGATCTGTCCATTTGCCATTAATCTTTAGATTTTCTTTAGCTATACCTTCTTTTTTAAATCCTACTTTTTCCAATACACGAATAGATGCGATATTGTCAGGCATAGCCCCTGCTTCAATTCTATGTAGTTTTAATTCTCTAAAAGCAAAGTCTACAACAAGTTGAAGAGCTTCTGTTGTATAGCCCTTTGCATTATATTCCTTATCTAAAGAAAATCCCGTAGTACAGCTTTGGACGTTTCCCCTAGCAATTTGAGTTAATGAAATGTCTCCGATAAGTTTATCAGTTGCTTTTAAAAAGATTCCGAAAGCATATACTTGCCCTTCATCTGTCTTTTTTAATACCTGTTCAATGCGTATTTTTTGATGTTCTTCTGTATAAAAGGCTTCTGGGAGTAATGGGCAAACTCGTTGAAAAAAATCGCGATTTCTAGTATGTAAGTTAGCTAACTCGCTGGCGTCAGAAATCTTGTAGAGTCGAAGATATATTTGTTCTCCTACTAGTTTCATAAAACCCCTCCGATATCCTTTTCATACAATTTTATCATGGTTAATGAATGAAAAGATTGATCAATATCGTATTCATTTCAAGTTAACATAACGTCAGCTCGACGGTCCCCTTTTTGAAGTGGAGACGGACAGCCAATACCCCTTGCGGGCGTGTCAGAGTCGAAGAGAACTGTGCTTTTTCTTCTCCTCCACCATGTTGACTCAAACCCCACAGGCCTTCGGTCACGGCTGTGCAGAAGAAACCGGCCGATCAATCAACTGCCGCAGCTTTGTCTCCGTGGCAGAATTCGGGTCAGGTGTGTAAATGCTGCATTGCAAATCCGCGCTCCCGGAAACTTGCAGCGAAGTCAGATGAAAGAGCATTTTCCCTGCCTTGGCATGACGGAATTCCAGTAGAACCTCCGGGGCTGAGCTGACGCGGCTCTGCTCCCAAAGGTCGTGAAAGTCGGGATGAACCTGCCGCATTTCGCTTAAAAACTGCTCATACCACTCGTCCTCTACATACTGACCGTAATTAGCGCGAAATATCGCGAGAAAGCCGCTGACGAAATGCTCCCAGTTGACGGCCAGCCGTCGTAATTCCTTTCGTGTAAACACCAGGCGGATCAAATTCCGTTCTTCATAAGGGATTTGATCAAAATCGAGAAAGACATGCGCGGCTGCCTCGTTCCAACCGACAATATGACTGCGCCGATCTGTTATGATGGCGGGACATGAGCGCAGTTCTTTCAAGATTCGCTTGAGGGCAGGATTGATCTGCGGCGGTTCATCTTTTTGCACGCCTTGCCCGACTCCCGTGCCTGTCTCCAGTGCCAGCGCATACAAATATTTGCGCTCATCGACGGTAAGCTGCAAAGCTCTCGCTACCGAATCCAGAACGGAAGGCGACACCTTGATATCGCGGCCTTGTTCCAGCCATGTATACCAGGTGGAGCTAACCCCTGCGAGCTGAGCAACTTCTTCTCTTCGTAGTCCGGGGGTTCTTCTGCGCGTCCCAGGAGCCAGCCCGACCGATTGTGGCAGGATTTTAGCGCGCTGCGCTTTCAAAAAAGCAGACAGTGCCTGCAAACGCGTTTGCTGATTCATGGTACACTCTCCATCTCCTCAACTGGTTATGTTTGTTAGACTAGTACTCATTATACTAGGATAAACAACAACTTGTAATAGGATAACCCGTGTGACAAGATGATTTCCATAAGGCACTCAATAGGAGGCTCATCATGGAAAAAGTCGTTGTCACAGGTATGGGAGTCATCTCCCCGATAGGGAATACAGTGAATCAGTTTTGGAACAGTCTCGTGCAAGGGAAGTCTGGGATATCGCCTATTGATACTTTTGATACAGCACGCAATAAAACGAAAATTGCAGGCTTGGTGCGAGATTTTGATCCGGTGGAGCGTTTTGGGCGCAAAGAGGCGCGACGAATGGATCGCTTTTGCCAGTTTGCCCTTGCTGCTGTAGAAGAAGCGCTTGAGGATGCACAGCTTCGGCTGGAAGAGTTGGACCCCGAGCGAATCGGGGTATATGTAGGCTCTGGCATTGGTGGGGTAGCGACACTGCTTGAGCAGCATGATGTCCTGCGTGAGCGTGGTCCAGAGCGGGTCAGCCCGACGCTGGTTCCGATGCTCATCTCCAACATGGCAGCAGCGATGATCAGCATCAAGTACGGTCTGTACGGGCCGACGATGTCACCTGTTACTGCTTGTTCGATTGGGAATACATCCATCGGAGAGGCTTTTCGGCTCATTCGCTCAGGCGGAGCGGATGTCGTCATCGCAGGGGGTTCTGAGGCCGCTGTGACGGACATATCTCTCGCCAGCTTTAGCAATGCGACGGCATTGTCAACGAGAAATGATGATCCAGCAGGCGCGAGTCGGCCATTTGATTCCCAGCGGGATGGGTTTGTCATGGCAGAAGGTGCCGGGATTGTGATTTTGGAATCAGAATCACACGCCAAGAAAAGAAATGCCCGCATGTATGCCGAGGTGATCGGCTACGGGGCAAGCTCTGATGCCTATCATATGGTGGCGACACATCCAGAAGGAATCGGCCCCTACCGAGCGATGAAATGGGCCCTCCAGGAAGCAGGGGTGCAAACGACACACGTCGATGTCATTAGTGCCCACGCAACCAGCACAGAAATCGGAGACCGCTCTGAGACACTGGCGATCAAAAAGCTGTTTGGCGAGCATGCGTACCGTGTACCGATCACCGCCAACAAATCGATGACGGGTCATATGTTTGGTGCAGCAGGAGGGGCGGAGGCGATCGCCCTGATTAAGAGTCTGCAGGAAGGGATCATTCCCCCGACGATCAATCAGGAGGAGCAAGACCCGGACTGCGATCTGGACTATGTGCCAAATACAGCCCGCAGAGCCACGCTAGACATCGGCATGTCCAATTCCTTTGGCTTTGGCGGTCACAACGCAGTCATCGTACTGAAAAAAATGTAACGGATACAGCCTGTTCCCGTAGTCTCAGATAGACTGTGGGAGCAGGCTTTTTTTATGTCGATAGAAAAAAATGAAACGTTTTGTAGCCTTGATTTCTCTAACAGGGGAGAAAAGGAGGGGGAACAGGTTGAACATAAAACTTGGTCTCGTTGCTCGTGCCAAGGCTGGTGATTCAGACGCATTCCAAATGCTTATTCACCAAGAAAAAGCAAATCTGTACAAGATGGCTTTTGTGTACACGCGTAACGAAGACGATGCGCTGGAGGTTTTTCAGGAAACGGTCTATAAGGCTCTGATTTCGATTTCAACCCTTAAAGACGATCAATACGTTACGACATGGCTGACGCGGGTTTTGATCAACACGGCGATTGCCTATTTGGCTAAAAAACGAAAAGTGATTTCCCTTAGGAAAGACATGATCGAAAATGTACGGGATACAGGAAGTGTAAGGCTGGAGGAACGGATTGATCTGCTAGAAGCAATGGAAGAGCTCGAAGAAAAGTATGTAACGGTACTGCTGCTAAGGTTTTACAAAGATTATTCCGTCAAGCAGATCGCGGAAACGCTGGATTGTCCGGAAGGCACTGTGAAAACGAATATTCACAGAGGGTTGACTCTATTAAAGAAGAAGCTGAAAGGGGAGTACTTCGATGAGAGAAAAAATTCATGCCTATAAAGAGCAAGTAGACCGTATTCCAGTCCCTACAGAAAAGCTGGACGCGATTATCGCCCAAACGGTTCAGCAGGCTGCCCCGAAAAGAAAAAGCCTGAACAAACGAAAGCTGGTGTACAGCACAGGGGCAGCGGTCTTAGCTTTAGGGGTCTTGTTTAGCTCAGCAGCAGTTTCCCCAGCGATGGCGAACCTGGTGTCCAAGGTGCCTTTGATTGGATCGATTTTTGCGGCATATGGAGACAGCGGATTGAAACAAGCGAGTGAAAAAGGCTTAACAACGGTCATTGGCGAGTCGCAGGACGTGGGTGGCCATGCGATCACTGTCAATGAAGTTTACTATGACGGCACACGATTTACGATTGGTTATACATTAGAAACGAAGCAGGCAGTCGGAGAGCATTATTTAGGCTCCTCGCCAGATCTGACGGCAAATGGGAAAGCATTTGGATACACAGGAAGCAGCAAGCATACACAAATCACGCCGACACTTGCGACCGGGATTGTTGAAATTGACGCAATCAATGGCTTGCCTGAGGAGTTCAAGCTTGGATTGAGCTTCCATGGGGAGGACGGCAAGGAGTGGAGCTTCTCCTTGCCAATCAGTTCCCGTACAGACACGAAGCGCATTCCAATCCATCACCAGCAACAAGCTGGAAGCATTGACCTGACTGTTTCCGATATAACAATGGGTCCAGCTGGACTGGTTGTCGGCTTCCAGGCGGTATCGGAGGAAATCGGTTATTTATCGAGCTATTTGGAATTCAAGGTCGTGGATGAAAAAGGAAACGAGCTGGGAGCATACTCCGGCGGCAGCCAAGGCAAAAAGTCAGACGGAAAAGAGTATCTCACGGGTACAAGGCGTTTCGACCCAGTTACAGCGGATGTAAAAGAATTAACGATCACGCCGTATCTGTCATTGCCAGCTCAGAGTGGCGGTGTTGAGATAGGGGACCAGGGGGAGGAATCCGTAATCAAACCAGCGATGGAAACGATGAAAAAGCTGGGGAAAGACATCGAGTTCAAAACGTTTACGGTTACGTTAAAAAAATAAAGATCACGCAAAAAAGCGTCACTCCCTGTACAGGAGCGACGCTTTTTTCTTTCTTTGTTGGGGCAAAAACTAGGATTGTTTTCTCATCGCACCCAGCTCTTCAACGATGGCGGTCATTTCATTGATGCCAAACGCCGCTTTTTTCTGCACCATGTTGTACAAGTACAGCAAATCCTCGTAATGAACGAGATCGAAATCCTCCGGGCGCATCACCGCCGTATTCGCCATGTTCAGCTTTGCTTTGATGCCTTCAATGATAATAGCGAGGTTTTCAACAGAAGGTTGATTCAGGTCAGCCATATTTTCTCTCTCCTCTCTACAAAGCTGGTGCTTATTTTGTCAGTTGCCCACGTGTGACGCCCAATTGGTTGGTTGCCTTCAGGGTACGCCATACGTGTGTACCGCTAACTTCTCCGCGCAATGCCTTGCGATACAGACTGATTACTTCTTTCACGCGCTCTGGTTCTTCTTCCAAAAACTCGATGCGGTAGCTGCCGACATTGAGAGAGCGGAACTCACTCAAGTACTCAGCGCCGGACTGGTCAATCGCGTTATAAACGGTATTGCGGCAACCGGTATCCACACGTACAGGGTGAGAGAAGCCGACGCGGTCTTTCAAAGAAATGCGGGAGGTCTCACATGGAGTTCCGCAGTTTGTATGGTCAGTACCTTCACTCATGAATGTGCAGTATACGCAGTGCTCGGTGTGGAACATCGGCATGTGCTGGTGGATGACCAGCTCCATGTTCGCAGCGTTCGAGCGGCTGAGCAGATCGACCATCTGCTGGATGTTCAGATCGTACGATGGCGTGACGCGCTCAAGACCTGTTGCAAGGAACAGCTCAACTGCCTTGTGGTTCGCGACATTCAAGGAGAAATCGCCAATCAGCGGAATGTCGATTTCATCACGACGGGACAAGTAGTAATAGAGTGCTCCCGTATTGCGCACCAGAATAGCGTCTGGCTTGCTTTTCGCGATCAGAGCAAGGACACCGTTTTCATCCGGCATATGAATGCGCATGGTAGCAATCCCGATCTTTTTCCCGTACTTATGGGCCAGCTTGACGCCCTCTGGATACTGCTTGACGAATTCAAAGTCAGCGTAGAGGAAGTCCACATCTGTTTGCGCAGCTGCTTCCAATTGCTCAAGCGAGCGGCACAGAGCTGTCAGGAGCGGCTTTTCCACTGGTTTTCTCGTTGGTACGTCCGCGTATACATTGATATCGTGATGATGGTAAATCGGCGGCTTGGAACGCAGGAACACGAGCTGTTCGACTGCGTCACGGCGCATCCGGTTCAACTCGCTGACAGGTACGATGAGATCCCCTTCGAGATCGACAGTCAGATCGTGAGCTTCCAGGTGGAAAATGGTTCCGCCCAGACGGCTTAGTTGATCGTGCAGCAACTCCTTCGTCAGAGGACGCTTCAAAGCTGTCTCCAGCAGCACCTCGGAAGGAACACTGACAGCGTGATTCGCCTGTTTATCCACCCAAGTGACGCTGAGCTTTTCACCCAGCTTGCCGCTTACGTGAACGGACAGCGGGAAGGTGCGATAAGGCTTTTCCGTCTCAAACGTTTTGCGCAGGCGACGATCCAGCTCAGGATCGCTTGTCTTCCATACGCGGTCACCGACGTGAAGACGCTTCAGATTCACGTCATTGCGTCCCATGACGATTTCGTACATGCCTTTGGAAACTTCGCCTTCTACTTTTTTACTGCGGCTCAAAATATCATAGATGCGTCCGCCTTCTTCTTTTTGCGTGGGATCACCCGCGTCGAACACGATTCCGTCTCCGCGTTTGACAGGAGCAGTGATGTCCACCAAAACTCCTGTAGGAAGCAGTTTTTTCACGGTTCCCAAAAACACTCCGCGGCTTTTCGGGAACGATCCATCTACGAGCTGCTTGTTGTTTGTCCCGGTCAAAAATCCGTGTGTAAACCCGCGAGAGAAGCTTTGTTGAAGCTCGCGTACTTCTACCTCGGATGGTCCCGTATCTTGTCCGGCAAAATAACGCTCAATGGCGGCATTGTATTTGCTCACGACGTTTGCAACGTATTCAGGTGTTTTCAGGCGGCCTTCAATTTTAAAGGAAGTCACGCCAGCCTCGATCAACTCAGGAACCAAATCGATGGCAGCCAAGTCCTTCGGGGACAGCACGTAAGCGATATTCCCCATGTCCTTCTGCACACCGTCTACCATCAGGTCATACGGCAAGCGACAGGCTTGGGCACACTCCCCGCGGTTTGCCGAGCGTCCCCCCCACATTTCCGAGGTCAGACATTGTCCCGAATAAGAAACGCACAAGGCACCGTGGACGAATACTTCCATCGGCAGCTTTGCTTTTTCTCCGATTTTTTTGATCTCTTTTAATGAATTTTCACGACCAAGTACGACGCGTTCCATATCAAACGGCTTCGTGAACTCCACCGCTTCCGGCGAAGTAATCGTCATTTGGGTAGAGCCGTGAATCGGGAAGTCTGGAGAAATCTCGCGGATCATCTTTACAAGACCGAGGTCTTGCACGATCACAGCGTCTACTCCAGCGTGAATACAGGCGTCAATCAGCTCGCGTGCATCCTCCAGTTCATTTTCAAATACGAGAATATTAAAGGTAAGGAAGCCCTTTACCCCGTACATGTGCAAATAAGCCATAATCTCAGGCAGTTCCGCCATTTGAAAGTTCTCAGCACGAGCTCGCGCGTTGAACTTTTCTACCCCAAAAAAGATGGCATTGGCTCCGTTGGCCACGGCTGCCTTCAAACAGTCCCAGTTACCAGCAGGTGCCAACAGCTCGATATCTTCACGCTTTATACCATTTCGCATGTGTATGTCATTACCTCCAAGGTCTTCAAACAAGCTCTTCTTCATCATAGGGAAATGTGCTGGTCACCGCAACAAAAACATCCTTTCTGCCAGATGTTGAAAATGTGCCTTCCAGAAAGATACCTAGTGATGTTATTCTGTAAGAAAAATCGAAATATTCTACAAGCCAGGGGAACCGATATATGTTAATCATCAAAGACATTTTGCTACAGTTACTGTTCGTTATCGTCCCTGTTTTGCTGTATAGAAACGTTTGGCTGGGGCGATCAACCTCGAACAAGATGAGCGTCAAGTCATCAATGGTTATCGTTTGTAGCTCGATCAGTGTCATTCTTGCCATGAGCTTTCCAGTACAACTCAGTAATGGTATGGAGTACGATTTACGCTCGATACCGATCATTATTACCATTTTGTACGCTGGGTATATCCCGGGCATTTTAACGATTTTGGTTATGTTTGTCGTACGGATCGTTCTGGGTGGCGATGGTGTCCAAATGACGCTTCTCGAAACGATGGTTTACGTGATTATCCCGTTTCTGTTAGTCAATCGATGGTACGGGTATTCTTTGCGAAAAAAACTGACGGTCGTTCTCTTAATCGGATGCTTGAAGCAGCTATCCATCATCAGTGGAGGGATGGCTGTTTTGATCTGGAGAGGGTTCCCGTTGTCCATCATTAACGATTATCTGGAGCCGCTATTGGAAATCGGTTATCTCGGTTTGATCGTGCAAGGTGGAGCCGTTTATTTCATTGAGTTTATTCGAGAATCTCATATTATCCGCAAGCAGGTCGAACGCTCGGAAAAGCTGAACCTGATCAGCGAGCTGGCAGCCAGTGTCGCCCATGAAGTGCGCAACCCACTCACGGTGGTACGAGGCTTTGTCCAATTGTTGCGTGAGGAGACGAATCCGAAAAACATTGAATACATCCGATTGGTCTTAAATGAACTCGATCGGGCTGAATTTATTATTTCCGACTATTTAAATCTGGCCAAGCCTCATTCTGAGACGCTGGAGCGACTGGAGATTGCACATACAGTAAAAGAAGTGACCGCCATCATGTCCTCTTACAGTGTCATGAACCGAGTGGAAATCGCCTGTGAGACCGAGCCGGGCCTATTCGTAGAGAGCAACGCCGTTAAGCTCAAGCAAGCATTGATGAATCTGATGAAAAACGGTATCGAATCGATGGGACAAGGTGGCGTACTTCACGTCACCGTACAAGCAGCCGGGAACCATCATGTGATTTCCATCAGGGATGAGGGAGAGGGGATGACGCCGGAGCAGATTGAACAGATTGGTCTTCCTTTTTATTCCACAAAAGAAAAAGGGACGGGTCTCGGCTTGATGGTAACCTGTCGGATCATCGAGGCAATGCAAGGGACGATCCACTTTCAGAGTGAACGAGGGCATGGAACGCAGGTGACGATTCAACTGCCTGCTGTGCATACGACCGGAAAAGGAGGCGAACATGGACAAAGATCAAGAGGTGTGGGAGCGACTCTTTCATGAGTTGGCTGTAATCAGAAGTGAATTAAAAGCGTTCAAGCTTGAAACACGTGCAGAGCTCTATCAAATCAAAAGCGAGCTGAAAGAATGGCAGCAGCGTGAAGAACAGCAAAGGCTCCCAAACGAAGGGGAATAGACATGAGACGTACCGCAAACCGATGGTGGCAAAAAACAGGAAAAGTTGTTTTCGCAGCAGGCTTGGCTTTAGCGCTTGCTGCATGCGGACAACCACAGGAAGCAGCAAAGCCTGCCACACAACCAAGGACAGAAACTACGCCAGCTAATGCATCTGCGCAACCCGAACAGATACTCAGGCTGAATAACTTTACAGAACCGCTTTCTCTTCATCCCGGACTTATTTCAGATGTTTGGTCATCCAATGTTATTTTTCAGACGTTTGAGGGGCTGACTCGCATTGACGACAAGGGCGTTCCACAGCCCGCCATGGCCCAGGAAATCAAGGCATCAGACGATTTGTTGACGTACACCTTCACGATTCGCGACAATGCGAAGTGGTCGAATGGCGATCCCGTAACTGCGCACGATTTTGAAAACGCCTGGAAATGGGCACTCGATTCCAAAAACGGTTCCCAGTATGCCTATCAGCTGTTTTATGTAAAAAATGCAGAGGCGGCCTTTGCTGGCGAAGCGAAGCCCGAAGAGATCGGAGTCAAGGCAACAGATGACAAGACACTGGTCGTCCAATTGGAAAACCCGACGCCGTTTTTTCTGGAGCTGACGGCATTTTACAGCTACTTTCCGCTGAATACCAAAGTAGTGAAAGACAATCCGGACTGGGCAAAGGAAGCAGGACCAGCCTACACCTCGAATGGACCGTTTAAACTCGCTGCGTGGGAGCATAAAACCAAGCTGACGCTTACGAAAAACGAGCATTATTGGGACGCAGACGCTGTCAAGCTGACCAAAATCGAAATGAATATGATCAATGACGCGAATACAGAGCTGTCGATGCTGGAGGGCGGCGATCTCGATTGGGCAGGTGCCCCAACTGGCAATCTTCCGCTCGACGCGATGCCGACCTTGAAGGAAAAAGGATTGCTGGTGATCACGCCAAAAGCTGGGACGTATTGGTATGAATTTAACACAGAGCAAAAGCCTTTCCACAACAAAAAAATTCGCCAAGCCTTTTCATACGCAATCAACCGGAAAGACATTGTGGAGAACATCACGCAGGGAGGAGAATTGGTTGCGACTGCCGTAGTGCCGCCTACGATGTTTGCTGAGAACGAGCAAGGCTTGTTTACAGACAATGACATGGAAAAAGCCAAGCAATTGTTGGCGGAAGGCATGAAGGAAGAAGGGTACGCCAGCGTCGACCAGCTCCCGCCGATTACACTGTCCTATAATACGGAGGAAGCACAGACCAAAATCGCGCAAGCTGTACAGGACATGTGGCAAAAAAACTTGGGTGTGCACGTCAAGCTGGAGAATCAGGAATGGAATGTCTACTATGAAAACGTGAAAAACGGGAAGTACCAAGTAGCGCGGATGGGGTGGACGGGGGATTTCAACGATCCGATCAACTTCCTTGAAATATTCCGAACGAAGGAAGGCAACAACCATACTCGTTGGGAGAATCGTCAATATGCCGATCTATTGGGGGCTTCTGCCAAAGAGAAGGATGCTGCCAAACGAAAAGCGATCTTGCAAGAGGCGGAAAAAATCTTGGTGGACGAAATGCCAGTCATTCCGTTTTACTTTAAGTCTACGGTGTATGCGCAGAACCCCAAGTTGAAAGGCGTAGTCATTTCAGGTTTGGGAAATGCGCAGTACAAATGGGCATATTTCGAATAAATCATAAGTAGTCACATTCGAAGGGCTGGTCAGTCGGATTATTCCACGACCAGCCCTTCGAATACGATAGAGACCTTCTCTTCCATGATTTCTTCGAGTGCCCAGGCGCCCTCGCTGCGTACCCAATCATAAAGAGCGTTGTAGTAAATGTTTTCCAGCATATTTGCAGCGACAAGAGGGTTGAATTTGCTTTTCAATTGATTCTTTTCTTGCGCTTCTTCAATCAGGTCAGCGAACAGTTGACGCAATTCAAAGTACATGTTCTTTTCGTTCTCTAGCACTTTCCGATGTTTCATCGAGGATTCTACGACGACTTTAATGAAATCGAAATTGGTGATGGTGACTTCATTCATGATCTTGTAGATCCGCAGCACCTTCGACTTGCAGTCGTTCCCATAATCCCACTCTTCCCGACGCTCCTCGATTTCATGCAGACGCTCATATCCCCAGTTGGCGAGAATGGCTTCCTTGGAAGTGAAATGCAAAAAGATCGTACCGCGTGCAACATCCGCTTCTTCGGAAATCATGTCGATAGTGGTTGCTTCAAAGCCGTGCGTTTTGAAAAGCTTGATGGCAGCATTGAAGATTTTTTCGCGGGTTTCGCGCTTTTTCCGTTCCCGTCTCGTCGTCAAGTATGTAGCACCTCCTTAAGAACTCGTACGCTTGATTATAACACAATCGTTACCTAACAAAAGAATAGTTCATGCAATTAAGCATAAATTAGGTGAAAAAAGGATAGACTTCTGCGATGCTCGAATGTATATTTATATACTATAATGAATAAATATTAAATCATACCAGGCTCGATATGCATGGGGTGGAGGAGAGTAAAATGGGTGTTGCAAAGGCTTTGGCAGTACGTCAGGCTACGATGAAAGACGTGGATGCCATGTTGGAGATCGTTAATGAATATGCACAGCAAGGCTTGATGCTGCCACGTACAAAGCTGTCTTTCTTGGAAAACTTGCAATCCTTTATTGTCGCTCATGATGGAGATTCGGTCGTAGGTGTCGCGGGCCTACATATTTTGTGGGAGGACCTGGCGGAGATCCGTTCCTTGGCTATCTCGGAAAAAGCGAAGGGGATGGGCGTTGGGAAACATCTGGTTCTTCATTTGGTTGAGCAATGCCGCCTTTTGGGAATTAAGCGTGTACTGGCGCTGACCTATCAACAAGTGTTTTTTGAAAAGTGCGGATTTTGGGTGGTTGCCAAGGAAACACTGCCGCAAAAAGCTTGGAAGGATTGCATTAACTGCTCCAAGCTGCCGATGTGCGACGAAATTGCTATGATTTTCGAAACAGCCTGATACATTTGGTCTAGCCTTCCTTTTTTCTTTTCTGGTACTATATTCATATAAATAGTAGAAATATAAACAATATTCTATTAGTATATCAGAAAAAGAGACTGGTAAAAATGGGGGGCTTTTCCATGAAGTTAGGCGCTCGTATACTGCTCGTGCTACTTCTGGCAGGAAGTGTACCGTTGACGGCAGCGGGAGTGTTTGCTTATCAGGAATCCAAGCAGGAATTGTTGAACGGAAGTGCCGCTACACTGGAAGCGCTGCGTCACAGCAACAAAGAACAGGTGGAAAATTACTTTCGCGAGCGAGCCAGGAACGTGGATACGTTGGCTGCATCGGGAACAGTAATGTCTGCCCTTTCTTCGTTTGAGGAAGTGTGGCGGCAAGGCCTGGAATCGCCTGCTTATGAAGAAGTGCAAGCGAGGTATACGAACGAATTGAAGATGGAGGTCGCTCGCTACGGCTTCGTGAATGCCTTTCTGTTGAATGCACAAGGGGACATCGTGTACGAGACAAAGCCGCAGGCCGATTTTGGTACCAACCTCCTGACAGGCCCACACGCTGACTCTGTACTTGGCCAGACTGTGCAGCAAGTCCAGAAAACCCAAAGCGCAGAAATGTCAGATCTAGGCATTTACGAACCATCTGGAGGGGTGCCAGGGGTATACATTGCAGCTCCGATCTACGAACGAGGCTACATCATCGGGCAAATCGCAGTCGAAGTATCCATGGATTATATTTCTAGAATATTCAATCAACGAGAGGGGCTGGGGGAAACCGGGAAGATTTACTTGGTTGGTGGTCCGGACAAGCTTATGCGCTCGCAACTGGGCAGTGGGCCAAATACGTTGTTACAGCAAAAAGTAGATACGCCCATCGTTGATCAAGTGTTGCTCACCCAACAATCCGAAGGTACGGTCGAAAGCATGGATTACTTAGGACATCAAGTGCTCGTATCCTACGATCAGGTCAAAGTGGGGAAGAAAACATGGGCGATTTTGGCAGAGATGAATATGACCGAAATATTGGAGGGTCCAACCCGCATTCGGGATGCCATGATTGCCTTTAATGGTGCCGTCCTCTTGCTCATCGTCATCATCTCTTTATTTACAGCAAACTGGCTTCGCCGCTCGTTTCGGGGCATGCTTGCCGTCGCAGAGCGGATTGGGCATGGAGATTTTTCGCGTGAGATTCCTGACAAGCTATTAAAAAGAAAAGATGAATTAGGGGAGCTGGCAGGGTCTCTCGTTACGATGCAGAAGCAACTGCGCAAAATTTTGTTTCAGATTCAGCAGGCAGCCGCTTCCGTTTCCGGGGCGGTGCGAAATATTCAGGGAAACACGAATGAGATTGCTGCTTCCAGCCAGCAAATTGTCCTCGTCGTCGATCAAGTGGCTGCCTCTGCTGACAGCCAGGTGGAAAAAATGGGACAAACCTTGAATCTGGCTGTTGATTTGACGAAGGATGTGGCGGTGGTAACGGAAAATGTAGAGCGTGTGACCGTATCTGCGGAAGAAATGAAGCAGCACGCACACGCTGGGAGACGCGCGATCGCAGATGTAATGGACAGCATGGACGAAATCAATCGTTCGGTTGAAGCCGCAACGGATGTCATTCATGTATTGGAAGGGCGATCGAAGGACATTTCGAGAATTATCTCTGTTATTACTGAGATTGCCCGACAGACCAATCTGTTAGCCTTGAATGCTGCGATTGAAGCGGCCAGAGCAGGAGAGCATGGCAAGGGGTTTGCCGTCGTCGCAGGAGAAGTGCGCAAGCTGGCAGAGGATACCAACAGTGCTGCCCAGCAGATCGTAGGCATGATTGGAGACGTACAAAAGGATACGAAGGAAGCAGTCGCCAGAATGGTCGAGGGTGCCCAAACAACCGCCCGTGGCATGAAGACAGCAAACCAATCGCAAGAGATGTTTCAGCACATCGAGGAAAACATTCTCGGAGTGTCGCAAGAAATTAACGGGGTCAGTGAAGCCTTCAAGCGCATGGCGCCAGATGCCCAACAGGTAGCCGTTGTCGCTGGGGAAGTATCGTCCGCATCGATGCAAGCAGCTGCTGGTGTCCAAAGCATCTCGGCAGCGGTAGAGGAGCAGAGTGCAGCGATGGAGCTCATCGCAGATGCTGCGAATCAGCTAGCTATTCTAGCAGAAGAGCTGAGAAGCTCACTTGCAACCTTTGTTTCGCGCGAAAATTAAGAAAAAAGGGACGGAGCAAAAGCCGGCTACATCTGCCTTTTCTCCCGTCTCTTTTTGTATTTTGGAAGGATATCTCACACAAAATGTTGAATGATAAGGACGATGGAGAGTTTCAGGCCGGAGGGACGTAAGCGTGCACAAACTAGATTGGGAACTATATCTGCTACCGTTCGAACAAGCTGTAGAAGAAATCAAAGTAAAAATTAAAAATATCCGTAACGAACTGCGCAAACGCAAGGAGCATTCACCGATTGAGTTTGCGGTGGGCAGGGTCAAATCGATCCCGAGTATTTACAACAAGGCAAACCGCTTGCAGTTTCCGATTGATGAGAATATCTGCTGGGAAATTCGCGATATCGCGGGCATCCGCGTCATTTGCCAGTTTATTGATGATATACCGGCAGTCGTAGAGATGATCCGCAACCGCGGAGATATGCGTGTGTATTTGGAAAAGGATTATGTCTCTACCCCAAAAGAAAGCGGATATCGGGGCTATCACCTTGCCGTAGAGTATCCGATCATGATGGCGGGTGGGCAAGTGACCATTCCGGTAGAAATTCAGATTCGCACATTGGGAATGAATTTTTGGGCGACGATTGAGCACTCGCTGAATTATAAATACGAGGGAATTATCCCATCCAATATAAGGCAAAGATTGTTCGAGGCTGCCAAGGCATCCTACAAGCTGGATAGCGAAATGAACAATATCCGGGACGAAATTAAAGACGCCCAAGCAGAATTTACGAAAAAAGAAGTGCCGATGGAGTCATTATTATCGTTGGTTGAGCTGGATCTGGACGTAGATGCGGCAATGGACGAGGGTAGTATGAATGAGAGGACTGAAGAAGAGAATGACAAGCGTTAATTGGCTGGAGGAAACAAATAAGCGCAAGGAAGAACTGATTGGGACGACGCAACAATTTTTGCAGATTAAAAGCGTATTGGACCCCGAGTCAGCACGGGAAGGGGCCCCTTTCGGAGAAGGGATTCGGCAAGCGCTTGACTTTGCGCTAGGCGTGTGTGAAAAAGCAGGCATGACAACCAAAGACGTCCGCGGCTATGCAGGACACGCTGAATTCGGGCAGGGCGAGGAATTGATCGGCATTCTGAGCCATGTCGATGTCGTACCGGAAGGCGATGGCTGGAGTACGCCACCGTATGCAGCCGAGATCGTGGATGGGCGCATCGTGGCCCGTGGAGCGATTGATGACAAGGGACCGACGATGGCGGCCATTTTCGCAGCGAAGATCGTGATGGAGCTTGGATTGCCGCTGTCGAAGCGCGTGCGCTTTATTTTCGGTACGGATGAAGAATCGAGCTGGCAGTGTGTGAACACGTATTTTGAAACGGAAGAAATGCCGACGATGGGCTTTACGCCAGATGCAGACTTCCCGCTGATCTATGCAGAAAAAGGCTTGACCGATCTGTCGTTGCGCCAGACGCTTGAATCCTTCCAAAGTCTCGGAATACCTGCTGCGGAAAATATGGAGGCAAAGCTCGTTTCCTTACAGGCTGGCTTGCGGATGAACATGGTTCCAGACAAAGCAGTAGCAACGCTTACGCCAATCGGCTTGAATAGTGAGGCAATTGCACAAAGTTATCGCCAGCACTTGGACGCGACTGGCTTGAAAGGCAAAGTGGAGGAGCAGGACGGTCTTATAGTGCTGCATATGGAGGGCGTCTCGGTTCACGGAATGGACCCGAGCAAAGGCGTCAACGCGGGCACCGAGCTCATTCACTTTTTGCACAGCTTGTCCTTGGATGAACGCGGAGCTGTATTTGTAAATTTGGCTGATCGTTATTTACACAAGCAGCATTATGGTGAAGCGCTTGGCATCGCGCATGATGATGCAGAAATGGGTGCGCTCACCCTGAACACAGGTGTGATCGAGTACGACGAAAAGCAGGATGCGCTTTTCCGTCTGAATATCCGTTATCCACATTCTGTTGCCTTCGAAAAATGGTCGGCCGTTCTTGCTGAACGCTTCAGTGGAGGGGCATTTACGCTCGAAGTGGCTGAGCATCTGACACCCCATCGCGTTGATCCGAATCATCCATTAGTAACGACGCTGCAACGCGTGTATACGGAACAAACGGGCGAGGAAGCTGGCATTATTGCAATTGGTGGCGCTACCTACGGCCGTTCATTGGATGTTGGGGTAGCATTCGGACCGCTTTTCCCAGGGCGTCCTGACAGTGCTCACCAGCGGGATGAATATATTTTCGTGGATGATCTGATCAAAGCGACAGCGATTTACGCGCAAGCGATCTATGAATTAGCGAAGTAGAACATAGCAACGGCTGGACATAAGCGCCAGCCGTTTTTATTTTTTCTGAATCAGGCGAGACAAAAAACTTTGCAAATGCTGGAAGTCAATACTATAATGCAAGTAACGATTGATCGATTAATCATTTATTGGCAAGGAGCCTTTTAGAGCATGCCACTTTCGGAAGAACAAGTGCTAAAAATGAAGCAAAAGCGGGAAACGATTCTCCAGCAGGCAGTTCTCCTGTTTGCCGAGCACGGTTATAACGATACTACCATTGCAAAAGTCGCGAAGGCATCAGGAGTGAGCTTTGGCAGTGTTTTCACGTACTTTGAAAACAAGGATCAGCTCTTTCATGCAGCGGTCACGGAGCCATTGCAAGAGCATTCCGTTAAACTGCTTGATTTTGATCCCAAAGCATCTGAGCCATTATTGGAATTAGAGAGAATGGTGACCAATCACATCAAGGTCTTCGCCGCGTTCGATTCGTACTTGCGACTGGTCGTACAAGTAGTCGGCTACTACAATCGTTTTGCCCATTCTTTTGCTGAGCTAGATGCGTTTCACAACACCTTTCGTACGAAAATTGCCGAGCTTTTGATCAATGGACAAGAGAAAGGACTCTTGCATGTCCAAGATCCCAAATACGTGGCGACAGCATACATGAGCCTGTTAATTGGTCTGCGTGTGAATTTGACCGATGAACCACAAAGCAACATGTGGGAAAAATTCGTTCCGTTTGCCATGCAGCTTTTTGGACCGAAGAATCGCTAGCATTCTCCCTCGGTCTTTTTTTTGGAGTACAAATGATTGATTAATCAATCGTTATAAGAGATAGGAGTGGTCACCATGCGTTTTTGGAAGTTCGACAGCAACATCCGGATCAGACTGATGTTACAATTTTTGACGACGATGGCGAGCATGACTGTGACCCCGTACTTGATTGTTTTTTTCTCCAAGCAATTGGGGACGGTTGTAACGGGCTTTATGTTTTTAGGGGTGATGGCAGCGAGTGTCGCAGGCTCTTTTGCAGGGGGATATGTGGCGGATAGGATCGGGCGAAAAAAAGTCATCGTTGTATGTGAGGCGGTCATCTTCCTCAGTTTTCTTGGTGTGGCCTTCGTCAACTCGCCCTGGCTCCAGCTGCCCTATATCACTTTTATCCTGTTTTTGTTCAATAACTTTAGTATGGGGGCGTCGGGTCCTGCTTACCAAGCACTCATTATTGATGTAAGTCATCCCGAGAACAGGCGAGCGATTTTTACTGCATCCTATTGGTTGAATAATCTGGGTGTAGCGATAGGCGGATTGGTGGGTGCTTTTTTGTTCGACGAGCATTACTTTGTCCTATTTCTCGGTGTGGCTGCAAGCATCGCGATCTCGCTCGCGATTACGATCCTGTTTATCAAAGAAACGTATGTGCCAGAAAAACTTCCACGTTCGGCGTCTCGCAAACAAAGACAAAAAGATTCGAGTTTTATGGCAGATGTCATGGGAGCTTATAAAGAAGTACTCAAGCATCGGATTTTCCTGCTGTTTACCATAGCGAATCTGCTCATCATAGCTGTAGAGGAGCAATTGACCAATGTCATCGGCCTTCGTTTAGTGAAAGAAATCCCAGAGCCTGAGCAGTTGTTTTCGTTTCTTGCCATTCAGGTGGATGGGATGAACTTGTTAGGCCTATTAAAAACAGAAAATACGTTGCTGGTTGTTTGCTTGACTGTTTTGGTCTCCTACGTGGTGAAGAGCTGCAGAGATAGGGCAGTGCTCCTGTCAGGCTTGGTCCTGTACTTTTGCGGGTATGCATGGATTAGCTTCAGCAACTCTCCCGCTGTCTTGCTTATTGCCATGTTCTTTGCGACCCTGGGTGAAGTGATACATATTCCGGTAAAACAAGCGTTACTCGCCAATATGGTGCCGGATCACGCGCGGAGCACGTATATGGCTGTTCATTCTCTGTTTGGCATTGTGGGGGTCAGCAGTGCAGGTGTGTTTATTCTTGTCAGTGCGTGGGTTCCCAACATTGCGATCACCGGAATGTTTGTAGGGATGGGACTGATTTGCCTCGTGCTATTTCATCGGATCACGAAAAAAGTTGGGCTTGAACAAGAAACCGCTACGAAGGCTACCCAATCAAACGTAACAGCATGAAGAAGTACTCTTGCGCATTCGGGGCATTGGTTGGGGAAACAATAATAAATAGGGTGTAGGTAATTTGGAAATGAAAGGATTATGTAAGCGATTTCTCGAAATCATAATGGAATATGTCAGTATCGAAAAGGAGATAAATGATGGACGATCTCACGAAATTGATCAAGGATTTGACGGAAGCGGACGGAGTACCTGGGCACGAACGCGAAGTCAGGGTGAAGATGGAGGAGTACTTACAGCCTCTCAGTGACGAGTTGGTAAAGGATCGGCTGGGTGGGGTACTCGGGAAGAAGACGGGTGCTGAAAACGGTCCGAAAATTTTGCTCGCGGGACATTTGGATGAAGTGGGTTTCATGGTGACGCATATCA
This sequence comes from Brevibacillus sp. AG162, assembly GCF_006715575.1. Classification (NCBI taxonomy): domain Bacteria; kingdom Bacillati; phylum Bacillota; class Bacilli; order Caryophanales; family Paenibacillaceae; genus Brevibacillus; species Brevibacillus sp. AG162. Next base: position 259,830 of record NZ_VFNO01000005.1, on the reverse strand, counting down.
CGCCAAAAGGGTACTTGCGTTTTATCCAGCTTGGCGGATGGTGGACGCACAATATCCTCTCACAGCGTGTGAAGGTCAAGACACGCAAAGGGGAGTATCTGGGGCTCATTGGTTCGAAGGCACCACACGCACTGGAAAAAGAAGAGCGGGAAAAAGTCATGAAGCTCAAGGATTTGTACATTGACATCGGGGCGAAAGATGAAGCAGATGCGAAGGAAATGGGTGTTCGCCCTGGTGATTGGATTGTCCCTGACAGTGATTTTGCGACGATGCGCGACGGAGAGCTGTGGGTTGCAAAAGCGCTCGATAATCGAGCGGGGTGTGCACTGGCAATCGAGGTGCTGAAACGATTGCAGACGGAAGAGCATCCGAATGTGGTATACGCCGGTGCAACCGTGCAGGAAGAAGTCGGGACTCGGGGTGCTGGCACAGTAGCGAATTTGGTTGAACCAGATATTGCTTTTGCTGTCGATGTTGGACTCGCATATGACACACCTGGAAATGAATCGTACCCGATGACCTGCAATGTGGGGGACGGTCCGCTCGTCATGTTATTTGATGCCACGATGATTCCGCATACCGGATTGCGCGATCTCGTATTCGACACAGCAGAGGAGCTCGACATCAATATCCAGGTGGATGCCCTCGCAGGAGGCGGAACAGACGCAGCGAAATTCCATACAAGCGGCATTGGCTGCCCGTCGATTGTCGTCGGCTTTGCGACACGGTATATCCACAGCCATAATGCGATTATGTCCAAAAGCGATTTCGAGCAGGCTGCCCAGCTGCTGACAGCTGTCATCAAGAAGCTCGATAAGGAAACGGTACAACAATTGATCGACAGATAAGGAAAGGAAAGCAAAAGCCTCCCCATGCAAGATGTGATTGCATTGGGGAGGCTTTTTCGTTTTGTTACTTGTTCTGCTCGGGGAGGTCTACCTTTATTTCCAGACCCTTAATAAACTGATCGTCTGCGACTGTTTCAGCGGAATGATCTTTTACGACAAAAGGCTTGATGATGAAATACTTCGGCTGTCCTTGTGCAGAAGCAAAGCGGGCATCAAATGTGAGAGTGTTATCCTTAAGCTCTCCTTCTCCGTGGAGGGACGTCAGTTGACGACCTTGGTCGTCAAACAGGGCAGCTCTGATGAACTTATCTGATGTCTTGTCATCCAGTTTGACCGAATACAACAAGCGCGTCGTTACTGGCGTCACATTGACCTCGGATACCTCGAAAGAAATCCCATCGTTTGATTGAACAGCATTCGGTTTAAGCTGGATGGTGTCGTTCGTCGCTTTTTGGAACGGGATGTCCAGCTTGAAGGCTTGATCAATTCCAGCAAGCTTAACAACCACTTCCGCATGGAAAGAATCTGGAATCTTGCTCGTTGAATTGTGGTCAGGTGTCTTCAAAATTTCTTCGAAGACAAGCAAGTTTGGGTGCGATTCGCCAGCTGGGGAGAAAAAACCACCGCCTGCTACCAAACTACTTGGGTCATCTTGACCTTTTCCATCGATGGTAAAAGTGACATTTTCGATAGCGTCACTGAGTTTGACAACTTCCTTTCCCGTATCAAACATGCCGTCCTTCAGGTTTGGAGCCGTTACGCTGAGCAGGTAGACAGCACGTGTTCCGTCGAAGACCGTCTCCGTTACCTCGAGCTTCATGTCCTGGTGAGAAATACTCCTGTTTACCTTGGAAGAAAGACCTTGCTCGCCTGCAGCTCGTAAGCCGAGGTCCGCCTCGATTAAGCTAAAGAGACTCCCCACCAATGGGATCTGCTTAATCGATTGCGCCATGACCGGCGAGATAAATCCGGAGGTGAATACAGTTGCACCTAGAATGACTGCGGCGGCCGCTACATAGGGTGCTTTAGGTAATCGTCGAACTTTTCGTTCGCGAGACATTTCTGGGAGAGAGGCGTATGTTTCATCCAGTCGAGCCCGCACCAATGGTGACATCGTCGTATCCTTTGTACGATTGTACTCTTTTAGTTCTAAATCGAATTTAGATTGATCCATAATGTATCTTCCCTTCCCGAAATGTGTTTAATTTCTCCATCAAATTGTTCCGTGCCCGACTGAGCCGCATTTTTGCGGCACTCTCTGAAATGTCCAGTATCTCTGCTACTTGTCGTAAAGGCATGTCTTCAAAATAATGAAGCACAATAACAAGGCGCTGCTGCTCATCCAATCTCTCAACGGCGTCCCGCAGGTCAATATGTTCTTCGTTAGGTGAGAGTGACAATTGGACAGGGAAATCATCCATTAGAATGTTACGGGAGCGATTGGCTAACATCTTATTGCATTCATTGATCAAAATTCGGAACATCCATGTTTTGAAAAATTGGGGCTCACGAAGCGAATGCAGAGATTTATATGCTTTCAAAATGGTTTCCTGGAGAGCGTCCGCTATATCTTCCTCCTTTTTCAGGATGGATTTAGCCGTATGGTACAAGGAGCTTTCAACGTGTTTGACAACAGTGATAAAAGCTTCGCGATCTCCTTGCTTTGCCAGGAGAACCTGTTCTCTTAGTTCCACCTTTTTCACTCCTTTCTGTGTTGGTTTTTCACATTGACAGTAATTAGATCAGCGAAATCGATACGTGGTCACATCATGTAAGCGAAAATTTCAGCTTGGCTTGCTTCGTCGTCGCGAGTCACGAAGAAAAATACCTGGAGTTGAACGGTTTAGTTGTTTTTTCGAGAGTACTCCTTTAGTATAGGTAGGATAGGATTTCGCAAGGGCAACAACCTGCCTGGGATGAATTTTGATTGATGAGAGCCGGTTTTATCGCATCCACTGTCCATGCAGTCATGGTGTGGCGAATCGGATCGCTTGTGAAAGGAAGTGGAAGTTATGGCAAAATCGTTTGCGTCTTTTGGTTTTCGTCCGGAGTTGATGCAAGGGATTCAAGACCTGTATTATAAAGAACCGACACAAATTCAAGAGGAAGCCATTCCTCTCATTATGGAAGGCAAAGATCTGATCGGACAAGCTCAGACCGGTACGGGAAAAACAGCTGCCTTCATGCTGCCGATCCTCAACGCTTTGGAAGAAGGAAAACGCGACATTCAAGCGCTCATCCTTACCCCGACACGTGAGCTTTCCATTCAGATTGCAAAAGAAGTAGAAAAACTGGGCAAACACCTGAATGTGAATGTACTCTCCCTGCACGGTGGAACGGATATCGACAAGCAGCTGAGCAAGCTAAAAGAAACGGTTCATATAGTTGTAGGTACACCAGGACGCGTGTTGGATCATATGAAGCGCGGCTCGCTCCATTTCGGACGCATTTCCACGCTCGTGCTGGATGAAGCAGATAAAATGATGGAAATGGGCTTCCTGGAGGACGTGGAACAAGTAATCGTCCACACGCCTTCTCAACGTCAGGTGCTGCTGTTCTCGGCAACGATGCCTGATCTGGTGAAAAAACTCGCGCACCGTTTCATGAAGCAGCCTCCTCATATCAAAATTGAAGGCAAGCAGAAAACGGTTGAGCGTATTGAACAATTTTACTATGTAGTGAACCAGAGCGATAAAACGGACGCGCTGGTCGATGTGCTGGAGCAAGAGCAGCCGTACTTGACCATCGTGTTTGCGAATACGCAAGTACGTGTGCAACAGCTTACTGCTCGTTTGCAGGAAAATGGCCTGTCGGCGAAAGCCCTGTACGGCGATTTGTCTCAAAACAAGCGGGAACAGCTGATGAAGCAATTCCGCGAGATCCGCTTCCAATACTTGATTGCCACAGATATCGCGGCGCGCGGACTCGACGTAGAAGGTGTAACGCATGTCATCAACTACGATTTGCCGAATGACGTGGACAGCTACATCCACCGCGTTGGACGTACGGGACGTGCGGGACAAAAAGGGAAAGCGATCTCCCTCATTTCTCCGCGTCAGAAAAACCTGTTGGCTCGTTTTGCCAAAACCACGAAGGCTTCTATCGAAGAAAGAATTTTGCAGGCAGGACGCCATCTGGATGCTGGACGCCGTCAGCGCGCAGAAGAACGGGAAGCTCATTTCATCGAGCTGCGTGCGCAACAGGCGAAGGAGCAGCTAAAGGAAAAAGATAAAGAGTTCGCCCCTGTACGTGAAGCCTTGAAGAAAAAGACGAAGGTAAAGCCAGGCTACAAAAAGAAGATGGCGCGTGAGCTAGGTGAACTGCAAACGCAGTACGAGAAAAACCGCAAGAAGGCTGAAGCAATTGCGGCACGCAAAGCGGGTAAGTCTGCGAAGCCAGCCGATGCCAAAAAAGCAGGAAAAGGTGGAGCCGCTCGTTCTTCCAAGGGTGGAAGACCGTTTAATCAATCTGCCGGGAAATCAAGAGGAAGATAAGAAATGAAGAGGCTGCCCAGATTCGAAAAGGATCTGGGCGTTTTTTTTTGTAGAAACGCCTTTGGTGTATGAAAGGAAGTTCTTGACTTTATACCCAACTAGAAGGTTTATACTCAGATCGAAGTAATGGGAGAGAAGGTGTGGAATTGTTCAAAATCAGCGAGTTTTCCCGACTGAGTAGAATACCGTTGCAGACGTTGCGCTATTATGATCAGATTGGGATTCTAAAACCAGCAAAAATCGATGATACGACCGGGTACCGATATTACTGTGCCGAACAGCTTTTGCAGATCAATCGAATTGTCATCTTCAAAGAATTAGGGTTCTCATTGCAGCAGATTGCGCAATTGCTTCACGAGAATATACCAGCCGAACAAATTCGGGGCATGCTGATACTCAAAGAAAATGAAATCCAATCCCTGCTGGAGATGGAAATGTCAAAGCTTGCCCGTATTAAGGAACGGGTGCAGCTTGTTGAACGGGAGGGAAGGATCGAGAAGGAGCATGAGGTTGTTCTGAAGCAGGTAGATGGCATGCACTTGATTTCCTATTCAGCACTGGGTGCTGCTGAAGATATTCCTTGCCTGTTTCAACTATTCGACAGTTTGCTTGATGCCAGCCTGAAATCATCCTTGACTGGTCCCAAAACAGTGCTATGGAAGGAAACCGGAACGAAGGACCAGCTTTTCGAATTTGGGGTGGGCTACGCCATGAAAACAGAATCTGTCAAACTGCCTGAGCAAATGGAACAAAGCTTCTTGCCTGCGGAGACAATGGCTACGCTACTATTCCGTTCGGATTCGACCTTTAAAGAATCAGCTTGCCTTGACCTGGCTACGTGGATTGAACAGCATGGTTACTGTATTCGAAGCGAGCAGCCCGGCAGAGAAATCTATGTTCCCTTATCAGAAGAACCTGGGGTTGAGCTCATAGAAATCCAGATTCCAATTGAAGCAAGGGGGCAAAGTGAGCATGGGAAATAAATGGGTTGTCTATATTCTCGCTTTGGCCGTTTTCCTGATTGGGACGGTGGAGTATCTGATAAGCGGCATCATTCAAATGGTGGCAGCTGATCTGGGTGTCACGACGTCGTCTGCCGGATTGCTTGTCACTGCATTTGCCCTTTCTGCGGCAGTAGGGGCTCCCATTCTCATCGCTGCTACGATCCATCTTGACCGAAAAAAATTATTGCTCATGATGCTTGGCATTTTTATTTTGAGCAACTGGCTGGTCTATGTGAGTCCTTCATTTGAGATGATGCTGGTCACACGCATGATCCAAGGACTCAGTGGAGGAGTTGCTACTGTTGTTGCGATGGCGGTATCTACACGGCTTGTTGAAGAAGGCAATCGTGGGCGAGCAATCGGCATCATTTTGATGGGATTGAGCAGCTCGCTTGTACTTGGCCTCCCGGTTGGCACTTTTTTAAGTGAAGCGATTGGCTGGAGGCTGCTGTTTATTTTTATTGGACTGCTGAGCTTGGTTCCGCTGTTTGTCATTTATAAAAAAGTCCCGCTTATAAAAGCGCAGGAGGCTGTAACACCGCGGGCACAGCTGGCTGTCATAAAAAATAAAAAGATTCTGGCAGCGGTTGTTATCACGCTGTTGTACATCGGCGCTTATTCCACATTGTTTACCTATATTGCGCCTTTCCTGCTAACCCAGGCAGAGCTTTCGGCATCCGAGATTTCCGGGATTCTGTTTCTTGCAGGCATTTGCAGTTTTATGGGGTCAAAAATTGGGGGAGTTATCGCAGATCGCAAGGGGCCGAAATTTACGATTTATGTTGGCCTCTCCCTTCAGGCAAGTATGCTGCTTTTGCTTTCGGTCATGGATGGAGTGCTAACTGCCCATATCGTGATCATCATGCTATGGATGCTCGCCACATGGGCAACGTCTCCGGCCCAACAGCTATATCTGGTTACCCAGGTGCCCCGTTCGCCGGATATCGCGCTTAGCATCAATACATCCTTTATTCAATTTGGCTTCGCTTTTGGATCATGGGTTGGGGGACTGGTGATCAGCAACTCCTCTGTGGAGCATCTAGGCTGGTACGGATTTGTTATTGCGTTGCTGTCACTGTTGCTCGCGATCCGTTTGTTTACTCTAAAGAAGGAGCAGCTATCAGCGTAGAAAGATGGCGTATGATGCCTTCCCGTCTCTCTCGGCAGCATTATTTTAGGAAAACGCCCCAAGATCATTCGCGCTACAGAAAAAACAAAGGTTAAGCTGCGTTGTTTCTTTAAAAATTACGGTAATGGTGTCAAATTCCTTTTTATTATAAAGAAGTTGGTATAATTATGATAAAAAGGAGGGGCACCACTATGGATCGAATTGACGAACAAATCCTCCGCTTATTGCGGGAAAATGCCCGAATCACCAGCTCAGACATCAGCAAGCAGGTTCATTTGTCCGTGCCTGCGGTCTCCGAACGAATACGCAAGCTGGAGGATACAGGACTCATCAAGCAGTTCACGGTGAAGCTGGATCGGGAACAGCTAGGGCTTCACCTGATTGCCTTTGTGATGGTGCAAATCGAGAAAACGGAGCATATCGCTGGCTTCCGTGAAACGGTCATGCAGGCAGACTGTGTGCTGGAATGCCATCATATTGCGGGAGCTTACGATTATGTCCTGAAGGTTGCCGTAAAAGGGACGGCCGATCTGGAACGATTCATCTCTGAAACATTGAAGCAAGTAGAAGGGGTAAGCAAGACGAATACGATGATCGTCCTGTCTTCCATGAAAGAGGAGATGTGAACCTGATGGCGATCTGGAACGGTCTATTATTCGGAATGATGCTTCAGCTATCCGTTGGTCCGATTTGTCTGGCAGTGTTGCATCGCTCGATGACTCGGCGATTGGGAGAGGCACTCATGATGGTACTGGGAGTTGCACTCGCAGATGCGGTTTATATGGTGGGGGCGATCGGGGGACTATCGCTGCTGTTGCAAATCCATTGGGTCAAACAGATGGTTTTGATGATGGGAGCCCTGATTTTGACTTGGTTTGGGATTCAAACTTTGCGTGCCATAAAGGGCAGGGGAGAACATGAACAAGCACCAGTCCAGCATGCTCCATCGGGTCGAAACAGCTTTTGGCAAGGCGTGCTTCTGACGCTCGCGAATCCTCTGACCGTTCTGTTTTGGGCGGGAGTATTTGGCTCACTATTGGCATCTGGCAATCTTATTCAATCAACGGAGTTGTTCTTGTTTGCTACAGGCTGTCTGTTATCGACTTTCTTGTTTCTGGGGCTGGTAGCTTTGTTGGCATCATATTTGGCTCGATTTTTTCGCCCAGGATGGCTCAACGTTTTTCATGGGCTCAGTGGTGTCTTTCTGATTGGGTTTGCGATTGTCCTTTTGCAAAAAGCTGTCTGATGCCGTCATACTGGCATTTTAAAGGAGTTTGGATTGACTGCATCGAATTTTAATAGAATATAAGAATTGCGATAGAAATTAGTGTTTTCCTCCCGTTTGATTTGGGTAATAGATAGGAATATAGAACCCTTTCTTGTGAAAGTACCTTAGTACAGGGTGTGAGGAGAACCAGTGATGACAACGGATACGTGCTTGAAATGCGGCAGTCCGATGGGCCGGGGAGAGTACAGTTGCCAGGTTTGCGGAGAAAACGAAATACAAGACTACCAGATGATTCGCAATTACGTGAGAACTTATCCGAATTCGAATGCGATGCAAATTGCCAATGCAACAGGGATATCTGTTTCAAAAATATTGCGTTATATTAGAAATGGCTCTTTGACCGTAGTAGACAATCCGTCCCGCAGAGGGCGATCATGAGAAAAAAGAGAAAAGCCCACAAGCAGTCACGAATGCATTTCGTGTAGCTTTGTGAGCTTTTTTATTTTTGATGCATTCTACAACCAGCGTAGACCTTTTGGATAATGATTTTTGAGTTGCCCCTCTGATTGCTTGCCCCAACCGATGGAGAATCCATCTACAGTAACCAGCGTCCAGCCGCTGTCACCATCACGCGTGAGCGCTTCGCCTTTTAAGTACCGCAACAATTCAGGATCGTCTGCGCCGTACGAAGCGACACGGGCTGCCTCCGCAGCAGAGAGGGCGAGTGCCAAGGCGTGTGCAGGTTCAAATCTGTTCTTTTTTACGGTTCCTAGGTGCAGACCGACGCGCGCGACCTTGAGCTTGTCCCAATCGAGCTCGGGAGCAGGTGAGTAGTAGAGCTGCTCGCCGAACAAAAGAAAAGCTGATTCATCATCGAATGGTTTGGAGAGCGCCGGGAGTGCTTCGTCCGCGAACGTACGCCACGCTGCCAGGGCTTCTTTTCGACCTGCCGGAGCCGATTTTGCCACACGCTTTTCTTTACGCTTCCCGGAAGGTTCATGAACTTCAGCGTTCTCACTCTTTTGCAGCTTGGCGAGGTAATGACCTTCTCCCTGTAGACGATGCGGCCACAATCTGGCTGTCTGGGTGAGCTGCTCGTTTTGCGGAGACGCCCACGCGGGTTGGCCAGCAGAAAAGCAATCTGCATGTGGCAGCGAGACGATCTCAAATTCCGGGTGACTATCCAGAAAGTTAACCAGTGATTGCTCATTTTCCAACGGAGCAAATGTGCAGGTGGAGTAGACCAGCGTCCCGCCTGGCTTCAGCATAGCAGCTGCCGCTTCGAGAATATCGCCTTGCATGACATGGCACTCGGTTACTTTTGCAGGGCTCCAGTCTTCGATTGCTTCGGGTAGCTTGCGGAACATCCCTTCGCCAGAGCATGGAGCGTCTACTAAAATTCGGTCAAAAAACTGGGGGAATCGCTCCTGTAGGCGTTCAGGCGTTTCGTTGGTCACGACGGCATTGGTCACGCCGCAGCGCTCCAGATTTTCTGACAAGGCTTTTGCCCGAACAGGATGGATTTCGTTTGCCACAAGCATTCCTTGTCCACGCAAAAACGCTGCAAGCTGCGTCGATTTCCCCCCTGGCGCTGCACACAGGTCGAGGATGCGCTCACCAGGTTGTGCGCCGAGTGCTTCGGCAGCGGACATCGCGCTTGGCTCCTGCAAGTAGTACATGCCAGCGGAGTGAAAAGGATGCTTGCCGGGACGATCCGGCTCTTTGTAGCGAAAACCATTTTCACACCAAGGGACTGCTTCCAGAGCAAACGGCGAGATTTTCAAAAAATCGTCACGACCCACCTTCAACGGATTGACCCGCAAGCCGTGTGTCACAGGCTGATCATACGAGGAAACGAATGCCTCATAATCGTGTCCGAGCAAGGTTTTCATGCGCTCGGTAAATGGTGTTGGTAAATTTTTTGTCATAACAGCCTCCGATGTCAGATTTTGGCCCCATGTGAAAGGAAAAGATAGAATCATGGCGAATCATAGAGAATGAGGTGAGAGCATTATGGAAGGATCCCGTGCAAAACGCTACCGCTCCCGGCGGAGGAATGACTCGGAAGTAAGCCGGTTTTGGATCATGGGGTTGCTGTTCTCACTGCTGGTGCTCGCTTTTGAATTCTTTATCGAAATACCCGCCGATGCAGATTGGCTGATCGATATGGAGATGGCTTTGTTTTCTGCCAGCTTTACGTTGCTTGCCTTTTATCTGCTCGGACTTACCTTTGCCTTTTCACGCCACCAAAAGGCAGGGAAGATCAATCACCAAATCATCATCTATGTATGGTTGGGTGCGATCTTGTTTCACTTGTTCCTGCTCATCAGCAATTTGTCCAATCAGCATGTGTACAAAGCAGGGATCATTCTATTTTTAGGACCATTGTTTTTAACTGTCTACCATTTTATCACGTACTTGGCAGCTTTGCGCGAGGAGCGTGAGGAGCAGGAGGCAGCTACGACAGCTACGCTCGAGCGTACGGCCTACCAGATGATTCTGGAGGGCGGACGTGTATACAGCGAGTTAAGTCGCCTGAAAACAGAATATCCAGAAGTGGAGCAAATGCTTCGTGCCAACGATTTTCACGATAAACTGGAGCGCTATGCTTTGGAAATGCAGCAGTATTTGCAGGCGAAGCATTTTGAGCGTAAAGACGTGGAGCTCTTGGAGGGTCACTATTATTTCTTGGAAAACTTGCTGAGCTTGGCGAAACAACATCCGGGAATAATCGAGTCCCGCGTATATAGCCGCCGAAGTGACAATTGATGGGTACAAAGGAGAGGGAAGCGGATGTTTTGGAAAAAAGACAAAGGCCTGGCAGAAAAAGAGACAGCAGCGACGACAGTGGCAACTCCCGCAACCACAATGGCAGGACAGCAAGACGCTTGGAAACATGAGCTTCGCGGTGTTTACGAACAGATGGGTGCGATCCTCACTTCGAACCAAGCGGTGAATGCCGAATCCGATCAAATGGTGAGATTAGTGGCGAGGATGAAGCGTGTCGTAGATAATATCCAGGCCATTAACGAGCGGGATGATGAATCTGCGAGCCAGTTGTCCGTTCGAGGAGAGCGCCTGACAAACATCTGTAAACAATCGGTAGCGCGTGCAGATGAAGGCAAGAAGGCGATGACGGACGTTGTGGAAGTCATGAGCCTGCTCGACAAAGAATCGGTCCATACGTCCAAGTCCATGAGCCGCTTGGAAGAGCGCTCTTCGGAAATTACGAGTATCGTCAAGGTAATCAGCGACATTGCCAATCAAACCAACCTTCTCGCTTTGAATGCAGCGATAGAAGCTGCCCGTGCGGGTGAACAAGGCCGAGGCTTTGCTGTCGTAGCAGATGAAGTACGGAAGCTGGCCGAGATGACAGCGAACTCGACCAAGACGATTGCAGAATTGATCGGCAAGATTCAGGAAGAAACAAAAGAAGCGTTGTCCAACAGTGAAAAAAGCAGCAGTGCAATCAAAAATGGACTTTCTATCAGCAAGGATGCTGCAGAGAAGACGGATCAGATCGTGAACGCTTTCCAGGCGCTGAACGTCGAAGTGTCAGGTGTGATGGAAATCATCGCGCAGCAAAAGCGATTTGCTGACGATGTGTCCCAGCAGGTAAATGATGCAAAAGGCTTGCTGGACGAGCTGAATGAAGGCTTGACCAAGCACGTGAGGGACGCCAACGCGGTAGAGCAAATGCTCGCGACGGGCGTAAAGGATGTCAAAAAGTTATTGTGATCATAAAGAAAAAGAATCAGGAGTCCGTATCCAAGCGATGCGGACTTTTTGGTATTTGCTCACGTTGTTTCATTGAAATTTTACATATTCCCGTTTGACTATTAGGAATAGAGTACTATAATCAAAGTAGTATTCTCCATATCTTTCCTTTTTTCGACAAAATCATATCGGCATTCGCTATGAATGGGCAAACCCATTGAAAAGTGGGGACGCAAAGCCACGGGCCTAATGTACACGTTACGATGGCAGCCGGGTTGCCGACTAGCAGTGTATTTTGCTGTTTTAGTTTTACGGCTCCTTTCATGCGAATGGAGCCTATTTAACTTTACAAAAGGGAGAGGTTAAAGCATGTCAATCCTTCAAACACTGGACAAGCAGTACATCAATGGGGAGTGGCGCGACGGACTTGGCGCGAAGACATTGCAAGATATCAACCCTTACAACGGGGAAGTCATCGCAGAATTCAAAATGGCAAATCTGGAGGATATCGACGCGGCTTACAAGGCGGCAGCCAACGCGAAAAAAGAGTGGGATGAAGTGAATGCCTATACCAAATCCCGAATGTTGGAGCGTGCTGTTCACTATATCGAAGAGCATGAAGAGGAAATCATTCAGATCATCATTCGTGAATTGGGTGGAACCCGTCTGAAGGCGTTTTTTGAGATCGGGCTTGTGAAGGATATTATTCGCGAGGCGGCTACGTTCCCGGTACGCATGGAAGGAAAAATTCTTCCTTCTCCCGTAGACGGAAAAGAAAATCGTTTGTATCGGATTCCCGCAGGAGTTGTCGGCGTCATCAGTCCGTTTAACTTTCCGTTCTATTTGTCGATGAAGTCCGTAGCTCCAGCTCTTGGCGCGGGCAACGGTGTCGTCCTCAAACCACATGAGCACACGCCAATCACGGGTGGGACTCTCATCGCGAAAATTTTTGAAGAAGTAGGTCTGCCCAAAGGCTTGATCAACGTCGTGGTGACGGATATTGCAGAAATTGGCGATGGTTTTGTCTCCCACCCGATTCCGCGGATCCTTTCGTTTACAGGCTCTAGCCAAGTAGGTAGCCATATCGCGCAAGTGGCAGCGAAGCATTTCAAAAAGGCGATTTTGGAGCTGGGCGGCAATAGTGCACTGATCGTTTTGGAGGATGCGGATCTCCAGTATGCCGTCAATGCAGCGGTATTCAGCCGCTTTACTCACCAAGGTCAGATTTGCATGTCGGCTAACCGAGTACTGGTTCACCAAGATGTATACGATAAATTCCTCGATCTGTATGTGGAAAAAGTATCTGGACTCAAGGTAGGCGACCCAAATGATCCAGACACAGTAATCGGTCCGTTGATCAATCAACGGCAAGTCACTAACCTGATGGCTACGATCGATGAGGCGATACGCGAAGGAGCCGTTCCTGCACTGAAAGGGGAAGTAAAAGGCAACGTGGTCGAGCCTATCGTTTTGACAGGCGTGACCACAGACATGTCGATTGCCGGAAAAGAGCTGTTTGGTCCTGCTGTTTGCATCATGTCGTTTGCTTCCGAGGAAGAAGCGATTCGCATGGCGAACGAGACCCCATTTGGATTGTCCGGGGCGATTCATACGCGCGATCTGGAGAGAGGTGCCCAGATGGCCAAACGAATTGAGACCGGCATGATTCACATCAATGATGGGACGATCAATGACGAGCCAATTGTGGCGTTCGGCGGTGAAAAGCATTCCGGGTTGGGACGTTTGAATGGTCAATGGAGCTTAGAAGAGTTTACTACGCTGAAATGGATTTCGGTTCAACATAAAAAGCGCCAATTTCCATACTAATGCCAGCAAAATATAGAGGTGAAGAGGGTCATGAACGGATACGAAGAATGGAACGAAACAGAAGCTTCCGAAAAGGGGAAAAACGCAGAACTGCTCGAGGCTTTCATCAAGGTTGCCCCTTATTTAAATGATTTGCTCACCGATGACATTACCATTGGGGTCTACGACACGGAAAAGCTATTGCGCAATGTGCCTGCCGAAACATTTGCGCTACAAGTAAAGCCTGGTGATCCACTTCAGGAAGGAGATGTGATCACCAACGCGATTCGAAAAAACACCAAGCAGGCGATGATGGTCCCCAAGGAATTATTTGGTTTTCCTCTTGTCGCTCGGGCGATCCCCCTGCATGATCACACGGGAAAAGTCATCGGCGGTGTCGGCATTGGTTCGAGTATGGAGCGAGCCAACGAGCTGTATGAAATTGCCGCAAATCTCTCAAGTGTCGTCGAGCAGGTCAGTGCCACCACACAAGAGATGGCCGTGCAGATCGGGAATTTGAACGAGCAAATGAAGGCGATCTCAGAGCAAGCCAATGATGTGAGCCAAAGTACGACTGAGATCGAGCAAATTACACTCGCCGTGAAAAAAATCGCTGATCAAAGTAACATTTTGGGACTGAATGCGAGCATTGAGGCTGCGCGAGTAGGAGATGCAGGGCGTGGGTTCGCAGTCGTTGCGAATGAGGTTCGCAATATGGCGACGGATTCGCGGGCGAATGCAGACAAAATCAAGCACACCACGGATTCCATCCGGGATTTGATATCTCTCCTGCAAAATTCGATTGAATTGATCAATCAAACCATGGAGAGTCAGGCAGCTGCTACGGAGGAAATTTCTGCGACAATGGTCGAAGTGAGCGACAATACACAAAAGCTGGCAGGACTTGCCCAAGAAGTGTTTGAAATAAAGTAAGCCTATACATGTAACGAAAATCCCCTCTCAGGAGTCTAACTTTAGAGAGGGGATTTTTTCCTTTAGTTCTTTTGTGTGGTAGGTAGCGGTTGCTCCAGCATATAGCGATACACCGGGACTTCATCGCCCTTTTCAACGGGCAAGAAGTTAAACGTGACGTAGCTGTCTACTGATTCCGGTTCCAGGGCCAATGCAAGGAAGTTGGCGTTTGGCTGGGCCATGCTGAACACGTAGCTACCCGCAGGAAAGGTTTTCGTTGTTTCTGTTACATTTGCAGTCACTTGATTGGTGAAATGCCCATTCTCGTAAATCGTATTCACCTTGTTTTCCAAAATGGTGTAGCTTTCTACCGCTATGGTCGTTTCTTTTGATAGCTTGCTTACCGAAACACCGAGCAGTTCCAGCTTGGCTGCAACGTCATGGTAGCCAGGAGGCATGAGATAAGCAGTGGGGCGCTCGCGTTCGAGTACGGGATAGGCATCGGTGGAGCTTACCCAGACGATGGGGGTAGACACTTTTTTTGCCGTGGCTAGATCGACCACTTCGAGAGATTGACCCGGTACTCGCTTATTCTCACTCAAGATGACGAGTTTGTCGTTGTCGTTTGCTTTTTTGCCTTTTTCCGTGATTTCTGCGCGTGCCTGGGTTACGGCGGACTTGATTGCTTTGGCGTTGGCTGCTGTTGATTGGATGACAGCAGCGTGAGTCATGGCCTGACTGTATACACGTCGTTCAAAATCGGCGCGTCCAATGCCGATGCCGCGTGTTTCCACCAAAAACGTCAACGTGTTTTTCAGTCCCAAGGCATTGCGTCCGATTCTTGTCTCTGTGCTGCCTTCTGTTGCGGTCACTTTTCCGTCCTTGCCTTTTGCCAGCGTATAGTAAGCGTGATGAGAAAGTTGCTCCTTGTCGAGTGCTTTTTGAACGTCAGCCAAGAGCAGATTGTCTGACATTTTGCGCAGGTTGGCGGGGATATTCAAGTTTTTCGCAGAGGAGATCAGAACATCATAGGAAGAGATCGCGCCTTTTTTTCCAACATCGCGAAGCTGGCTGGAAGAGACGCCGTATTCGTGGGCGTCAAGCACCACATCAGGTTGATAGGCATTGATGGCTTGGTGAACCGCTTGCACCTCAGGATATTCTACCTTCATGTAGTCGCGGTTGGCATCCAGCTCTGTCGCGATGTAGCGTTTGAACTGGTAGGAGCCATCCGGGTTGATGCGAGGAACAATCGCAACGTTTACTTTATCCAGGAGGTCAGCGCCAAGTTTTCCTTCTGCCAGCCATTTGGCGATCACAAGCGCAGATTCACCAGAGGCAGGTTCATTTCCGTGGATTTGTGCCTGTAGCCAGATGAGTGGTTTCTCCTTGCTTTGTTTAAGCTTACTGTGGTCTTTGCTGAACAGAAGCAGAGGGATGTCGCGACCTTCCAATGATGTACCGATGGATAGCAGCTGGATCTCCTTGTTGCGTGTAGCCAATTTGCTTATGTAAGCCATCATTTCTTCCTGGGATGTAAAAGCTTCTTTTCCTTCTTGGAAGCCGGGTGTCCCAAACTGGATAGTTGGCTTGGGAAACAAGCTCTCAATCTGTGCAGGCTGTACATAGGCTGGTCCTATTCCGTAATAAGGAATGTGGGGTTGTGGTTCAGCTTGGGTGGCATGGATGATTGAGGGGCTGGTGAACAGAGATATTACGAGTGCTGTAGAAACAACGTAGCGTACTTTCTTGTCCATAAATTCCCTCCTGCGAAATAAAAGTAGACACCTATGGTTAATTTATCAGATTATTATAAAAATAATAATCGCTACGAAATATTCATTTTAAAGTAGGACTTTCGGTTCTCCTTTAATAGAATAGGGGGATGACATGGTCAGAAAAATCAGCAGAATGCTCCTTTTGATGACGGCCATCGCCGTGAGTAGTTTCTTTCCGAGCCATATTTCTGCAAACGAATGGAAAAAACCAACAGAAACAGAGACTGTTGACCACCTGAATGGGGCGATTCACCAAAAACAAGAATTTCGATTCCCAGATGGTGTCACGTATTGGGCCCATAAAATGACAGGTCAGCGCAATATGATGCCCTCCGTTTTCAGCATCCCGATACAGGGCAACAGTCAGAACATGATGTTCCGCTATCGAGCCTATGATGAGTCGAAGAAACCGTATTGGAAGGTTGTCACGCTTGATCAAGTCCAGACCCTTCCGCTTGCCTCTGGTTTTGTTGAGACAGAGGGCAGGTATATTTGGTTAGGCAAGCCCATTACCTACGTGGATAAAGGCAGAGCCACAATTGAAGAAAAGCCGGCATTGGCGTTGCCAGTCGAAGTAAAACAGACGGCTTCTGGTGTCGAGCTTGTGATCAAGCTGCCGATAAAGGCAGGCTTTATCAGCGAAATGTGGGCGCTCGATTCGAGAGATCCGCTCGTTCCTTGGGGAGAGCAAGCGATTGACAGCGTCTGGATTAACTTGGACGTTACGGAAAAGGCAAAATGGCTGTACGATGGGTATTACTATCAAAGCCCTTCCACGTACGAGCCGACTTCGGAGTCTTCCTTTTGGCGGATTCCCGAAAATTATGTCCTTCGCTCCTTTTTATATACAGGTGGAAGCAAAGCTGCCCGGGATATGGGCTATGTGATGCTGAAAGCGAGCCTGAAGCAGCAGGAGCCTGAGGGGTACTGGAAGACACAGCCGCGCTCTTTGTGGTTAAGTGGCGATTACGGGATACCAGAGGGCTTTTACGATACGAGATTCAACACAGGAGCGGCTGACCTGATGCTCCGGGGCTGTGATCAGTATCAAGAAAAGGACTTTTGTCAATCTGCCAAAAAATATGCCTCTTACTTTCACAATCACGCAGCCATGAACCATTTTGTCATCGCTGGTGTACAGCAAGGGTGGCTGGTTTCCGACTACGCGACAGCAACGAATCCGATGATTCAGACACATGTTTCTTTGAATCATCAGTTGGCGGAAATCAATTTTCTCTACAAAAGCTACCTGCAATTCGGGGATCGGACTGACAAAGATTTAGCGGATAGTATGCTCTACGGTGTCGTTAATCTCGGAGCGCAGTGGATACTCGGAAATGGCGATTTGCATTACGCTTATTTTCCAGACGGGACATTCGGCAGGCCGGACTATCCTTTCTTGACCTACAATGACTTGATCGAAACGCAGCGCTTGTACCGTCAGCTGCACGGGATGGATGAGATGACGCTTGCCATGTTGATTGACAGTAAATTGATGTGGATGCAGCTGAATAATGTTCAGTATCGGTAAGAAAAAAGGCTGAATGGATATGGAATGAGACCCGTATGTTAATGGTGATCGAGTATGTGAAAAGAACCCAGCCGTTTCCCTGTAAGCTTCAGGGAAGCGGCTTCTTAATCATGTGTTGCGCTTTTCAAAGGAGAGTAGTCTTCTCGTTTTTTTCAAATACGTTGATGCTCCCAATACAACGTCCCATTCTTTCGTACCACAAGCAGTGCATCGATACCGTTGACGCTTTACCGGTATCTCGATGACTTCATTATTGATGAGATCTTTGTATATTTGGTGTTTATTATCAGATTTGTGAAAGTTCCCATTCCCACAATGAAAGCAAATGATAGGGGCAACAATTGTAAAATTGCATTCGTTGATAATGATTCTCACCTTTCAGGATGTGTGTCGCACAAAGTTGTAGTAGAAGTAGTGAAAAAGAATAAAGAATAAATAAATTTTCATTAGCACGACCATTTTAACAACGAAATATTGGTTAGTAAACTGCCCAGTTATGGAATAGCAAAGCCTAGACTAGCGAGACACTGTTCGATGTGATTGATCATAAAAAATTGCCGGTTTTCCCTCTCATAGGTGTGACCGGCATACTTAACTAAAGTTGAGAGCATTCTGATCTATTTCCGCAAAGCAAACAAGGTCAAAAAGCTGACCGCCTCCCGCAGCTCTACGCTTAAGCGGCCTGCGATATCTGGCGTAATTCCTTCTTTGTAAACGGGCTCTTCTCCCAGAAGCGTGAAGCCATTTTCGCTCGCCAGCTGTTTGGCTTCCCAGGGCATCATCGTGTTTTGGATCGTCGTCTCTTCATACAGTCTGCGATAGCTATGAGCGCGTGGGCCAGCTGTAGGACCGAGGATACCCAAGACGAGAATTCCTCCGGGAGCGAGCACGCGGTGAAGCTCCAAGAGTGCCTTGAGCGGAGACGGCGTGAATTCCACTACGTTAATCGAGAGCACACCAGAGAATGAATCATTGGCAAAAGGAAGGTTGCTGATGTCTCCTGTCTGAAAATGAACAGAGCCTGGGAAGGAAATGACCCGGTCATGAGCGAGGCGAATCATTTCCCCGGCAATGTCGATGCCCTCCACCTGATAGCCATGCTCTGCAAGCTTGCAACTGGCATAGCCGTCACCACATCCTGCATCGAGAACAGGTCCCGATCCGACAGGTACATGCTTCATAAAAAAGGGGAGGATGGTGCTGCGGCTGCCTTTTTCCCACATGTGCTCACTTCTTTTTCGCCAGTCTTCTGCAAATTGATCCCACTGCTTGGCGGCTTGTTCTGTCCATTGGCTCATCTTTGTTCACGCCTTTCTCGTCGATTGAAGAATACCGTTATGAAGAAAAACTCCGGTCGAGGTGGCCGGAGCTTTTCAAGGTAAGTTGTTTTACGTCAAACGGTTGGGGATATGTGCGACCAAGTCAGCAATTTTTTTATTCTTCAGTGTTTGCATCATTTGCTGCTCGGCGTCAGCCACAACCTGTTGAATCAGACAGGCACTATCGTGATGGAAGCTGCATTCAAACAAGGAGGTCGTCCCTTCAATGGCTTGGATAACATCCAGAAACGAGATATCATCCTGGTTGCGTTTGAGCTTGTATCCGCCATTTGCGCCAGAGACCGAGTGGATCAACCCAGCCTTGACCAGTTTGGTCAGCATTTTGGACAGGTACGTTTGTGAAACGCCTAGCTTCTCTGCCAAAAGCTGAACACTCACGGGTTTATCAGGCGCTTCTGCCACCAGATAGAGCATCGCATGGAGGGCATAGTCTGTTGCCTGTGAATACTTCATTAAGACACCTCAATCATGGACTTAATACATCCATCATAAAGTGAATCGGAAGCATGAGCAAGGGGAAGAGTGGTTCGTGCTGTCATCTGCACTTTCGATGCCCATTTTTGGATGGTGCAACTTGACACAAAAAATCATTAAGAGATATTATGGATATGATAAGTCTGTGAATAAGTTATTTGAAATGATCCAAGTACCGCGAGTTATTTTTTTGTTTTTATCGAGGATATTGCGGGTCTGTAATGGTTGTTTCGATTGACTATTCAACATAAAAAGGGGAGGAAAGTACAAATGAGCATTTGCCACACGACAGATACTACGTTTCAACATGATGTAAAAAGCGAGGGCTATACTCTCGTCAATTTTTGGGCGCCTTGGTGCGGACCATGCCGCTTTTTTGGGCCGATACTCGAATCGTTTGACGGGGAGCATAGCAGCGAAGTGAGAGTCCTAAAGGTCAATGTCGATGAACAAACGGAGATTGCCAATCAGTATGGCATTATGAGTTTGCCAACGACCATTTTGCTCAAAAACGGGGAATTAATCGACAAAGTCGTAGGAGCGGCCCCGCTAGCGGAACTGAAACGATTTGTTTTCCAGAATAGGAAGTAGAAAAACGCAGCGAAAGCCATCGGTCAGCTTGATCGGTGGCTTTTTGGTATTCAGTTGTTACTCGCATGCGTACTTTAATAAATGAAAGCGTTTGAGCGTTTTCGCGTTGTTCTGTGTTCTTGCACGAGGAAGCGCTTCCAATGTACTCTCAAGATAACGACAAAATAATCCCAATTCACAAAATAATGTCAATAATTAAAAAGGAAAGCGGAGGGATAGGCAATGAGCAATACCGATTTTTTCCCGATCCAGGACTGGGACTACTTGGAGTTTTATACAGGGAACGCCAAGCAAGCCATGCACTATTTCACAAATGCGTTTGGATTTGAAGCAGTAGCCTATGCGGGCTTGGAGACAGGTTCTCGGGAAAAGGTTTCCTACGTCTTGAAGCAGAAGCATATGACGTTCGTGATCAGTGGGGCGCTTACGCCTGACAGCCCAATCGCGGAATTTGTGAAAAAGCATGGGGACGGAGTCAAAGACGTTGCCTTGCGTGTAGAGGATTGTGAGCAGGCTTACCGGGAGGCCGTTTCTCGCGGAGCCATTCCGATCATGGAACCGACTGAGTATACCGATGAATTCGGGACGGTCAAAAAAGCGATTATCGGTACGTACGGCGAAAACATCCACTCTTTTATCGAACGAAAAAATTACAAAGGACCATTCTTCCCAGGCTATAAAGCTTACCAATCTCCAGTCAAAGGTGAGGGTACAGGGATCATCGGCATCGACCATATCGTCGGTAACGTTGAGGTCATGGATGAGTGGGTAGAATACTATCAAAAGGTCATGGGCTTTACAGCCGTACAAAATTTCAGTGAGGATGACATCTCGACGGAGTATTCAGCGCTCATGTCCAAAGTGATGCAAAGTGGAACAGGACGCATCAAATTCCCGATTAATGAACCGGCAGAAGGACGCCGCAAGTCGCAGATTCAGGAATTTTTGGAGTTCTACAAAGGGCCAGGCGTACAGCATATTGCGATCCTGACCAACGATATCATCGACACGGTATCGAAGCTGCGTAATAACGGTGTAGATTTCCTCATGGTGCCAGATGCGTACTACGAAGATCTGAAAGAGCGTGTAGGAGAAATTGACGAAGACATCGAGGCGCTGAGAAAGCTGGGTGTCTTGGTCGACAGAGACGACGAAGGCTATCTCTTGCAGCTGTTCAGCAAGCCGATTGTGGACCGTCCGACGCTGTTCATCGAGATTATCCAGCGCAAAGGAGCGCGTGGCTTCGGGAACGGCAACTTCAAGGCACTGTTCGAGGCGCTGGAGCGCGAGCAGGAGCGCAGAGGTAATCTGTAGTTCATTGAGGTAACGAGCATGACAAGACCATCTCAGGCTGAAAAAGCTGAAGGATGGTCTTTTTCTATTTGCGAAGCAGAAAAAATAAAATCTCATGAACCATTTCACCGCCTCTATCATCTATACTAATAGCAACCAAATATTGGAGATAAAAGGAGGCTTATGCAATGTGAGCATCAAGAGGGAAGTTCAGCAAGACATTCAGCTAGCCCAGGACGGTAGCGCAGAAGCTTTTGCCAGAGTCATTCAATTGTACGAGCGTACCTTGTATGGCTTGGCACGGACCTATGTCGGGCGGGACGAGGATTGTGCCGATGTGGTGCAGGATACGGTAATGAAAGCATTCAGAGCCATTCGAACGCTGCGAGAGCCTGCTTATTTCAAAACATGGATGATCCAAATTCTCATAAACGAATGCAGACAGTGGCAGCGAAAAAAGAAACGAAGTCCAACCGTAGAGTTGTCTCCGACACAAATAGAGGAGAAAGCGGTACAGGCTTCCTACGAAGCCATTGAACTAACAGAGGCAGTATGGAAGCTGGAGCATGAGCTGCGCATCGTCGTTTGGCTTCACTATTACGAGGATTTGCCGATTAAAGAAGTCGCCTCGCGAATAGGTGTCCCGGAAGGCACAGTGAAATCCCGGCTGCACCGGGCTCGCGTGCTGCTTGCAGAAGAGCTGGAATCCTCCCAGGAAAGGAACGTGGACCATGACCCGAATTTCATGCGGAAGCTGAGTCTGGATGACTTCGCTCCGCTATCAGCCGCTTAAGTACACAGATGTCCAAAAGAGAGAGAAAGGGCCGAAATTGCGATGATTCATAGATTGGAATCAAATGATTATGCAAAAATCAGAACGCTGCTGACACCTGATAACGTGAACGATTTGACCATCCATGCGATTATCAATGGGACAAATCGAGGAGTAATTTACGTGGATGATGTGGAGCAGCCTCGGACAGCATTGATCGATCAAACCGGCGTGATCAGCATTTTCGTAGGGGATGCTGCCAATGAAGCGTTTACAGCGGATCTGGGTGCCTTTATCGAGGGAGAATTGCGCAGATATACGACCGAATCATGCGGGGGCACTCATTTTCTGGCAGTTGTGCCAGATGAAGCGTGGGAAAAGGCAGTGACCAAAGCTATCTCGCATCGAGAGATCGAAACGGATTGGGAATATTACTACCAGTTCAATCCCGAGCAATTCCAAGCGCGAAAGATCAGCTACCGCCCTCTGCCCGAAGGATACACGTTGAAAAGAATCGATGCAGGTGTCATTGAAAATGATCCTGACAACATTCTGATCGAGATTGTAGAGGAGTTCTATCATTCGGTGGATGATTTTTTGCAGTGGGGTGTAGGTTTCTGTGTATGTAAAGGAAATACGATTGTAAGTGCTTGCCTGTCTTGCTGCGTCCATGAGCGTGACCATGAGATTAGCGTGGAAACGTACGAGGAAGCCGACATGAACCAAGGCTTTGCGACGCTTGCTTGCGCGGCATACCTGGAGCATTGCTTGGAACATGGACTGACACCGCACTGGACCACGCTGGAAACGAACGAGGAGTCAGTACGTCTGGGGACAAAGCTAGGATTTGAACCGAAAGAAAAGTTAAAATACTGGAGTTCGAATATTAAAACGATACAGGTATCCATGGGTTGTCGAAATCACTTCGGCAACCTTTTTTGCTAGGAAAGGAGGAGAATCAAAAGGGAAAAACGAGGTGAAAAGTGAATATTTTGATTAGTTACAGAAACGAACAGGAATCATCGGACAGCGATTGAGAGGGAACAACCAATGAATATGGCATTAATGGTTCCGTTGACGGAGCGGACGGCTGTTTTGATCGTGGTGGCCTTGCTGTTTACACGTGTACGTGCATTCCGCAGCATATTGAACCAGCAAGCGACGTGGCGGGAAAAAGCACTGATGGTCGTCATTTTTTCCGCGATTTCCATACTGGGTACATACAATGGCATCTGGTATCAGGATGCGATTGCGAATTCACGCGTGATCGGGACTGTCGTGGCAGGCTTGCTGGCTGGTCCTTGGGTAGGGCTGATGACTGGACTGATTGCGGGGATTCATCGCTATTCATTGGGGGGCTTTACGGATTTGGCATGTGCCATCTCGACGATCAGCGAGGGCTTGTTTGCGGGACTCATCTATCAGTACCGCCGTAACCGCAGCAAAAAAATCGGATGGACGACAGCACTCGTCGTTGGTTTCTTGGCGGAGTGGCTGCAAATGGGAATTGTCTTGCTCATCGCCCGGCCTTACGCAGACGCATTGGCATTGGTGCAGGCCATTAGTGTACCGATGTCAGTCGTCAACTCGGTCGGAATTGCTATTTTGATCATTATTATTGATTTGGCGAAAAAGGAAGAAGATCGGATTGGGGCACTCCAGGCCCAGCGAACGCTGCAAGTAGCGGACAAAACACTATCTTACTTGCGTCAAGGACTGACGTCTGATTCTGCCCAAAAGGTAGCAGAGGAAATATTGCGGACGACGCGTGTAGCAGCGGTAGCGATTACCGATACGCGCTCCGTACTTGCGCATGTTGGCGCAGGCTCGTCCCATCACGTAGTGGGAGAAGGCATAACGACCAAGGCGACCCGTGAAGTTTTATCGACCAAAGAAGTAAAGATTGCCCAGACAAAGGAAGAGATTGGGTGCAGGGAGACGAATTGTTCCTTGCGCTATGCGATTCTCGTACCCCTGATGCGAAGACGTGAAGTGGCGGGCGTGCTCAAGCTGTATCAGGATCGCTCTCGCAAACTGTCGGCAGTGGACTTGGAACTCGTGCGTGGATTGGGGAACCTGATATCGAGTCAGCTCGAACTGGCTGAGCTCGAGAAGCAGTCCCGCCTGTTGGCAGACGCAGAAATCAGAGCCTTGCATGCGCAAATCAATCCGCATTTCTTGTTCAATGCGCTCAATACGATCGTGTCGTTTATTCGCTTCCGTCCCGAACAGGCGCGTGAACTGTTGATTCATTTGGGGGAGTACTTCCGGCGTAATTTGCATGACTCTGGGGGATATGTCAGTCTGGCGCGTGAGCTGGAGCATATCGAAGCGTATTTGGCCATCGAGCGTGCGAGGTTCGGGGACAAGCTGCATGTAGAGTACGACATCGAGGATGGCGTAGAGCGGTTTACCGTGCCAGGACTGATTTTGCAGCCGCTGGTAGAGAATGCGGTCAAGCACGGGCTGTTGCCCAAGCGCGAAGGAGGAACTGTCGTGATTCGTGCCCGCCGCAAAGAAAAGCAAATCGTCGAACTGACAGTGGCAGATAATGGAGTCGGAATGGAAGTGGACCCATTCGAGCCAGCCCTAGATGAGAAGATTGCAGGACGGCAATTATCCGGGATCGGTCTTGCCAATGTAAAAAGCCGTCTCCAGTCGCTCTACGGAGAACCGTATGGAATCGTGATCGAGAGCAAAAGCGGGAGCGGCACAACATGCACCATACAATTACCGATAGGGGTGAACGTCAGTGCTCAAAGTGTTCATCGTCGATGATGAGACACCTGCCAGAGAAGAGCTGCGGTATTTGCTGGAGCAGTTTTCGGAAGTGTCCGTAGTAGGAGAGGCGGGCAGCGGGGAAGAGGCGTTGGAAGCGGTTCTTCAGACAGAGCCGGATGCGGTCTTTTTGGACATCCATTTGCAGGACAGAGATGGCGTAGATGTGGGGCAGGAGCTTCTGGAATCCATGGTCAATCCACCTGTCATCATCTTTGCAAGTGCGTATGAATTCCATGCGGTCCGAGCATTTGAGGCCGAAGCCGTTGATTATATCGTCAAGCCGTTCAGCGAAATGCGACTGGAAAAGACGATGAACCGGGTACGAAAAATGATGCGGAAAAACGAGCCTGCATTGGACGCGTCACCGCTGCTGGAGGAAAGGCTGCAGTCCCTTCTGCAAAATGTGTTGGTCGATACTCAGCCGCGTCGTGTCCCGGTGGAAAAAAACGGTAAGATCATGCTGATTGATCCAAACGAAATCGTCTATGCCACCTTGGAAGGAAGGTATGCGAGCATTTATACAGCAGGTGAGCAATATGCGACCACGTTTACGTTGCAGGAGCTGGAGAGCAGGCTGTCACGCCAGCAGTTTTTTCGGACGCATCGCGCTTTTATTGTCAATTTATCCAAAACAGCAGAGCTCGTTCCTTGGTTCAAAGGCTCGATTCATCTAGTCATGCAGGATCATCGCAAAACAGAAGTGCCTGTCAGCCGCAATGTCGTAAAGGAATTGAAGAAACGACTGGGGTTTTAAAGCAAACAGACCAATCCTGCATCCCGTTTGGGAGGGGAGGATTGGTCTGTTTTTTTTCGACTGCTTACATGGGATAGTCATCGTTTTTCTTGCGTGTCACCATGATTCCGCCCAGTACGATCAGGAGCAAGCCGAGAATGCCGCCTACTTGGGTAGAGGCCAGATTCGCGATCAAAAATACGACGGCAAGAACGGTGAGGATGCCAATGGGGATCAACAGAGCAGGTTTGCGATTGCCGAATATGTACAGCTCGGTAAGCCCCACGGCAGGACCGATCAGGAAGAAGGGCCACGTTGTGCTCATATCCCCGCCAAAAAAAAGCTGGCTGAAAAAGAAGAGTGGGGCATAGACAAGCAAGATCCCGCCCGGTACGAGCAATCCAGCGCGATTCGGCTTTGGGTTCATAAAAAAGAAAATATGAAACCCGATACCTGGGATGAGAAGGAAGACTGGCCATAGCATGTCCATTGCAAGCGGTACGTTCAGGTAAGTAGCCAGAACAAAAATCGCTCCGATTCCGATAATGATGTAACCCCCGATTTGTCGCATGTACGTATTCTCCTTTTTGGTCTCCATACCAATTTATGTCTAACTTTAACATATTGTGGGGACAAATGGATCAGACTCGGGGCGGAGGCTTTCTACGTCCTAAAATTGAAACGCTTACACTCAAGCGAGGATGGTGCAGCTTGTGCTTGTTTTTGTACGGTTCAGCCATTTTTTATGTTGGCAATTTGTCCGATGTGATACGTTTTTCTAAGGTTCATTGCCTGAATATTTGATAAATAGAAGGAGGCGACTCGGATGAAGAAATGGTTTCTTTCCCTCCTGATTTGGGGCGGGATAGCCGCATTGGGTGCTGTCGGATTCGGGATGATAGCGCTCTGGCAAGGGGAATCAGTCAACTCGTTCTGGTTACTGACAGCCGCATTCTGCACTTATGCTGTAGCTTATCGTTTCTACAGCAAATTCATAGCCAAGAAATTAATGGCGCTCGATGACAATCGCGCTACACCGGCAGAAGTGAACAACGACGGCAAAGACTTCGTGCCAACGAACAAATGGGTGTTGTTTGGGCACCATTTCGCTGCGATTGCAGGTGCAGGTCCGCTCGTAGGTCCTACGCTGGCCGCGCAAATGGGATATTTGCCGGGAACGATCTGGATTATCGTCGGGGTCGTAATTGGTGGAGCGGTGCAGGACTTTATCATTCTGTTCGGATCGATGCGTCGCAATGGAAAGTCTCTCGGCCAAATTGCCAAGGAAGAGATCGGTCCTGTAGGCGGAGCGCTTGCTTTGGTTGGCATTATTGCCATTATGATTATCCTGATTGCTGTTTTGGCGATGGTTGTGGTTAACGCTCTTGCTGAATCGCCGTGGGCTACCTTCACGATATTCATGACGCTTCCTATCGCAATATTGATGGGCTTGTACATGCGGTACATACGACCCGGGCAGGTATTGGAAGGCTCGATTATCGGGCTTGCCCTGCTGTTCTTTTCCCTCTGGCTCGGTCAAATCGTTGCTGCCTCTCCAACATGGGGACCAGCCTTCACGTTTTCCAAGGTACAGCTTGCCTGGATGATTATTGTGTACGGCTTTATTGCCTCGGTTTTGCCTGTGTGGCTGCTGCTGGCACCGCGCGATTACCTCAGCTCGTTTTTGAAAGTAGGGACGATTGCGGTATTGGCGGTGGGAATCGTGCTGACGCTGCCACCGTTGCAAATGCCAGCACTGACGAAATTCATTGATGGAACTGGCCCTGTTTTCGCAGGAAATCTGTTCCCCTTCCTGTTTATTACCATCGCGTGCGGAGCCGTATCGGGATTCCATTCACTCGTATCATCCGGAACGACGCCGAAGATGATCGCGAAGGAATCGCATGCGCCATTGATCGGTTATGGCGGGATGCTGATGGAGTCTGGAGTCGCCGTTATGGCGATGATTGCTGCATGCGTGTTGACTCCGGGCGTCTATTTTGCGATCAACTCGCCTGCCGCAGCGATTGGTGTAGACGCAGTCCAGGTTGCGACGACGATAACGGGCTGGGGCTATACAGTAACCCCTGACCACTTAACGACTCTCGCCAACGATATTCAAGAAAAGACGATCCTGTCACGGACGGGCGGAGCGCCGTCACTGGCGATCGGGATGGCGACGATTTTCTCCGGTGTATTGGGCGGCAAGGCATTAATGGCATTCTGGTATCACTTTGCGATTTTGTTTGAGGCCGTATTTATTTTGACGACGATCGATGCGGGAACGCGTGTCGGACGATTTATGGTACAAGACATGCTCGGCAACGTCATCCCGAAAATGAAGGAAGTCAACTGGCTGCCAGGCAATCTCGTTGGTTCTGGCATTATTACCATCGGCTGGGGATATTTCCTGCTCCAAGGCGTCATGGACCCATTGGGAGGCATCTACACCCTGTGGCCGCTCTTTGGTATCGCCAACCAGATGCTCGCCGCGATTGCGTTTACGGTGGGAACGACGATTATTTTCAAAATGGGCAAAGCGGCCTACTCATGGATCACGCTCGTACCGATGGCTTGGCTGACGACGGCTACGCTGACAGCGGGCTGGCAAAAGCTGTTCCATCCTGATCCAAAAATCGGGTTCCTCTCGCATGCAGAAGCATTCCAAAAGGCACTGGATGCCGGTACGCTGCCAAAAGGAGTAAAAACGGTGGAGGCTGCACAAAAAATGATCTTCAACGACCAGATCGATGCGGTGGTATGTGCGATCTTCATGGTCATTACGATTGGGATCATTCTCGACGGAGCGCGGGTATGGATCAATATTCTCCGCGGCAAGCACTATCCGTTGCAGGAGTCGCCGTACATCAAGTCCAAAGGAAATGTATTTGACGGGAAAGGACATCACGTAGCATGAGGCGCAAGCTAAGAGCCATGCGAAAGGCAATGCGCAAAGTGAGCTCTGCTATTAAAACGATTTTCGGAATGCCCGACTATGATCGCTATCTCGCCCATTGGTACGAGACGCATGGGGCACCGGGTATCTTTCCGATGACAGAGCGTGAGTACTACATGTACGCATTGACCGAACGATTTGAAAAAGGTGGCGTAACGCGCTGCTGCTAAAGTGGTTATGTAAAAGAGGGTGTCTCCCCGGTCAGAAAATGACGAGGGAGACACCCTTTTTCAATAATTCGGGCGCTGGGAAAAACAAAGACATTTCAGGCGCATTCCCCGTGGCTAACGTGTGGTGTAACAGCAGGTAAAGTATGGTACACTAAACAATATAGCATGGCCGTTTTTTAGCACGAGCTGTCTCAGCATTTTCAAATAAAACATCGAAGCCTCTCTTTCTAGAAGAAAGGGGCGTGCTTTGCGAAAAAATAAGTCAAGTTTTAGGTGGCGATACGTGTGCAAGCATCAACACTGGCGGCTCTCAAGGAGCTCGCTTTGCAATGCGCCCGTTCAGCGGGTGAGCTGAGTCTGAAGCGAATGAAGGAGCCTTTTACCGTCGAGTATAAAACATCAGCCTCCGATCTTGTTACAGCCGTAGATAAAGAAGTGGAGAATCACGTCATTCAGATGATTCTTGCCCGCTTCCCTGATCACGGCATTCTTGGAGAAGAGAGTGCACATGCGGAGGACTACAAGCAGTATGACACGCTTTGGGTCATTGACCCGATTGATGGCACGACCAATTTTGTTCATCAGCAAATCAATTTTTCCGTCTCCATTGCCGTCTACCATAAGGGAGAGGGAATGGTCGGAGCGGTTTACGATCCTTCCAGAGACGAGTTGTTTTATGCGGTAAAAGGGGAAGGGGCTTTTCTCAATGATCGTCCCTTGCAGGTGAATCGAGCAGTGAGCTTGGAACAGGCTTTGTTATGTACGAGCGTATTTTGGAACAAGCGTGCTGAGCAGATCGGCGTCGACTTGATCGTGAAAAAGCTTGCCGGGAAGGTTCGCGGAATGCGCCTGTTAGGAAGCGCCGCTCTGGAGATGGCGTATGTGGCTGCGGGAAGACTGGATGGCTACGTCAGTATGCAGCTCAATGCGTGGGATTTCGGGGCAGCTCGCATTATTGTAGAGGAAGCGGGCGGCCGCGTGACGACCATGATGGGGACACCACTGCCGTACGATCAGAAAAGCAGCGTGATGGCTTGCAACCCGACTTTTTATGAGGAGCTGCAGCATTACCTGAAATCGGAACATACCGATGTACCTTCACAAAATTAAGTGTCACAAGAACCCGCTGGACATGCGCATCCGGTGGGTTTTCTTTTGCTGTGCATATTGGGTTTTCGTTTGGACGTCGGTTGCATATGCTATAAAAGCATAGCCGGAAACGAGCAGCAAGTGTATTTGTTACGACGTCGGCTTGTCCGAATAAGGGGGAATAACCATGACCCTGATCGAGGAAAGTGTAAAGTTGATCCTTCAGCATCAAGCGAGTACCGGGGCGTATCTCGCTTCACCCGCATTTGTCCACTATCAGTATGCGTGGCTCCGTGATGGAACATTTACGGCCTACGCGATGAACCGTACCGGCAGCCATGAGAGCGCCCGCAAGTTCTACCAATGGTGCGATGATGTGATCCGAAAGCATGAGACAAAGGCAAGAGCAGCCATTACGGCAGTAAAAAAAGGCTTTGATAAAAATGATGCGGGGAACGACCGCTTTTTGCATACGCGCTATACAGCTGACGGCGAAGAAGTAACAGGCGAATGGGGCAGCTTTCAGCTAGATGGCTACGGGACATGGCTGTGGGGGCTGGCTGAGCATGTGCAGATGAGTGGGGAGCATGACTTGATTCACGAGCTGAAGCCTTCTATTGAACTGACGATTGACTATGTAGTGACGTGCTGGCAGCTCCCTAACTTTGATTGCTGGGAAGAAGGGGGAGACCGAATCCATCCGGTGACGCTAGGAGCCATTTATGCCGGGCTCAAGGCGATGGAGCCTTATTTGTCCGACCGAGCTTCCGAACTCGCTTGGCAAGGAGAGACCATTCGCCAATTTATACGCGAGCATGGCACAGCCAACGGGCGATTGATAAAATCAGTCGGGGATCATTCTGTAGATGCAAGTCTGCTCTGGCTGGCACTGCCGTATGGGATTGTCACCGTAGATGATCCGCTCATGATCCGGACCGTGCAGGCCATCGAAGAGGAGCTGCGCGCAGGGTACGGCGTGCATCGCTACCCGGCTGATACGTATTACGGCGGGGGACAATGGCTGCTGTTATCTGCGTGGTTGGGCTGGTATTACGTGAAAACGGGCAGGCGTGAAGAAGCGGAAAAGATAGCCGCGTGGATTATTTCTCAGCGGCAAGCGAGCGGACTGCCTGAACAAGTGCAGGAGCATTTGCTTTCTCCGGCGCATTATGAGAGGTGGGTCGAGAGGGCAGGACATCCCGCTGTGCCGCTCCTTTGGTCGCATGCGATGTTTCTCGTGTTGGCGGCAGAGCTCGGTATGCAGCACTAGCCAGGAAGAGGCTCTTCCTGGCTTTTCTTATTACTGACATCTATTGACACCATTTGTTGCTATGCTCATCTCAGGACCGAACAGAGTGGCGTTCAACCGGGATAAAAATGACACAGAGCATGAAGCTCTTTACGCAGCCAGTCGATTAGTTCAGCAGGCTCCTCTACTGTCGCTTCTCTTCCCAGACCAAGTACAAACCGGGCTACCCAATCTATTTCGGAGAGAGCGACGGTGTCGGTAATGAAACCGGAGCCATCTGCCAGAAGCGTAATCTGATTACCGAATTGATGGTGGCTTTCGGCTAGTTTACAGCCTTTTCTCGTCAAACGAATTCGCAGGGGAAGCTGCTCTGGTTCTTCATACTGCGAGACATGCGGATCAGGGACGACGGAAGGGGCATCGACAATCGTCATGGCTTGGATGCGGTCAACACGCAGCTTGACTGTGCATCCCCTGAGAAAGCAGAAGCATTTGCAGTACCAGTAGCCATCGAAGGCATACAAATAATCGGGCTGAATGATTCTGGTGCTTTGTCGGTTGAGAGAGTCGTACGCAATTTCCACAGTTTGTTGTG
This sequence comes from Brevibacillus sp. AG162, assembly GCF_006715575.1. NCBI lineage: Bacteria > Bacillati > Bacillota > Bacilli > Caryophanales > Paenibacillaceae > Brevibacillus > Brevibacillus sp. AG162. The sequence continues at coordinate 228,340 of NZ_VFNO01000005.1, read as the reverse complement.
ACAGAGCAGCATCCAACAGCGGCCGCAAAAAGGGAGCCTCCACCCTTCTGCTCGGGTTCGTCACCCGCAGTTTTTTGCGAAGCTGCTCTACTCTAGTCAAAGGATCTGTGGGAAGACTCGCAAGCAGCTTGGCGATCACAGACAAAGTTTCTTTTGCAAATGGCTTATCTGTATAGGAGAGAAGAGCTTCATACGACAAAATCAGAGCAACGGCTTCCTCTGTCGTGAGGGCAAGGGGCGCCAGCTGATGAGATCGAATCAGTCTGTATCCACCGCCAGGACCGGGGGAAGCTTGCAAGGGCGCACCTGCCTCGCTGAGCAAGTGCAAGTCACGCAGCATGGTTCGTTTGGACACGGACAACGTATCGGCTAAGTCACCCACGGTAAAGGTTTTTCCTGTGTGGAAAAGCGCAAGCAGTTCAAGTAAACGACCTGTTCGGTTCATACGTATTCCTCGCTTAAGCTAAAACGAATGAAAGGATGAGTCAACGTGAAGTCACTGACGGTTTATCAGCAGGAGACAAGGTTGCATGTGTTGGAAGGTGAGCGAAATGGTGAAACGATTTTGTTCTTGCACCCCCAAGGAGGGACCTCGTCCATCTGGAACGACATGTTACCTTATTTTTCAGAGGATTTCCACATCATTTGTATGGATCTGCGTGGGCATGGCCAATCTGAGCATGCGGCTACTGGCTACGATATCGGTACGCAATGTGAGGATATACGGGCAGTTCTCGATCATACAGGAGTAGAAAGAGCCCATCTGATTGGCAATTCTCTCGGCGGAGACAGAGCCAAAGCTCGATGTGAAGCTCTCTCTCATCCAAAAGGTTACGAGGCATCCGCAAAGCAAAACGGTAGTCATTCCAAATTCCAAGCACTTGATGCCGATCGATGCGCCGCTAGCAACAAGCATGGAAATATTGGCGTTTCTAAAAGGCTTGGTGCTTGACAGTCCTTCTGGATAACCGAGGCTTCATCGTGGAGAGCAGAACACCGATAAGCGTCACAACGCCACCAGCCATCGTCACAAGCGTAGGACCTTCACCCAGCCACACCCAAGCAATCAGAAAAGCAAGCACTGGCGTCATGTAAAGGGAGGTAGTAGCCTCCGATGTACCAACGACAGAAGTCACATAGGCGAGGGACAAATAAGCAACAACACTAGGGAAAATGCCCAAATACACAACACTGAGTGTCACATCCCAAGGCGCTTGGGCTATCGCTGTGCCAAGCCCGGGCAGAAAGAAGAGCATACATAAGGTACCTGCCCATAAGGTGTAGGCGGTAAACGCGAAAACGCCGTATTTTTCTACGAATGGCTGCTGAAACGCAAAGTAAATGCTTTCGCTAATGGCTGCCAACAAAATCAAGAATATTCCGTCTGTTAATAGAAGAGTCTCCCCTGTGCCAATCGAGCAGATGGCGACTCCGAGAAAACTGATCAGTGCACCTACCCAGCCTCTCACACCGAAATGCTCCCGGAAAAATAGGAGAGCGAGGAGAGCCGAAAAGATCGGCGTCGTCGTGACCAAAAGGCTGGCTACACCTGCACTTACAGTCATCTCGCCGTAGTTGAGTGCTGTATGGTAAACGGCGAAACCCAAGCCCCCAAGCATAAGGATAGCTGGGACATCCTTTAACTCCGGCAGACGGATGCGGAAAAAGAGTGCGAGTATCCCGAGAAAAAGAGAGCCGATCAGAAAGCGAAGCAGCGACAGATGCTCCGGCGAGTAGGCTTGCAGCCCAACGCGAATACCAGCAAAGGCCGAGGCCCATAACAAAATGCTGATGGCATGTGCAGCGAAAATACGACTTCTGACATGATGAAACAAGATAACTTCCCTCCTTTGAATGAAAAAACCAACCAGCTATTCACTGCTTCTTCTTTCTTTTTCATGGTAATCAAGAAGTGGTAAAATATCTGCAACCACTCGGCTATCAAAAAAACCAACCACTTTTACCTACAAAGATGAGGAAGACAAAGGGGATCGATCAGGTTGCACAGAGAGAAACGGTTGCCGAAATATCGGAAAATTATTGATTTTATCAAAGAAAAAATTTCGACAGGAGAATGGCCGATTGGCAGCAAAATCCCCAGCCAACGCGAATTGGCACAATTGTTCGAGGTCAATCGGAGCACGGTCATTGCTGCATTGGAGGAGTTGACCGCAGACGGGTTGATCGAGGGAAAGCTGGGGATGGGCACTGTCGTCGTCAACAACACCTGGACACTGTTGGCTACGACACCACCTCCGGATTGGAGTGAGTATGTCCGATCTGGATTGCACAAGCCAAGCATGACGGCGGTTCAAGAAATCAATAAGCGTGAATTCCAGGCAGACCTGATTCAGCTGAGCAAAGGCGAGCTCTCCCCAGACATGTTTCCAGTCGATGCGATGAAGCAAGTCATGGAGCGGGTGACGAGGAATCTAAGCGGATTTGGATATGAAGAGCCGAGAGGGTACCTCCCCCTGCGCCAAGCGGTCAGTGATTATGTCGGACGACAAGGAATTGCAGCTTCACCGTCTTCTGTCTTAATCGTGTCTGGTGCATTGCAGGCGCTCCAGCTGATTTCGGTCGGGTTATTGCATCGAGGTTCAACCGTGTTTTTGGAACAGCCTTCGTATCTCAATTCCTTGCATGTGTTCCAGTCGGCGGGGATGGAGCTTGCGGGATTGCCGATGGATCGTCAGGGGATGATTGTACAGGCGATCTATGCGAGGCGAAAACAGGAGCATGGTGCGATTCTGTACACCAATCCTTGCTTTCATAATCCAACAGGCATCCTGATGACAGAAAAACGCCGGCTGGAGCTGCTGCGGGTATGTGAAGAAGAGCGTCTGCCGATTATCGAGGATGACATTTACCGCGAGCTGTGGACGAAAGAGCCTCCACCGCTGCCGCTTAAGGCAAGAGATAAACATGGACATGTCCTGTACATTGGGAGCCTGTCCAAGACACTGACCCCCGGCTTGCGGATTGGATGGGTAGTGGGGCCTGAGCCAGTTATCGAACGTCTGGCCGATATCAAGATGCAGACGGACTACGGTGTCAGCTCTCTATCGCAACGTGTGGCGGAGGAGTGGCTGGCGAGTGGCTTGTATGAAAAGCATATGCACAAGGTCAGAGAGCAGCTTGTTACGAGACGAGCGGCTGCCATCCGGGCGCTTACGAAGCACATGAGTGAACTCGCGACGTGGGAAGTGCCTGCCGGAGGATTTTTCATCTGGCTGAAAATGAACGGAAAGCTCTCGATGATGGAGCTCTTTACAGCAGCCAAACGCCAGGGCATTCTGCTGAATCCGGGCAATATTTACGGGGAGACGCAAGAAGGATATGTGCGGCTGTCGTATGGGTACTCGTCGATCGCCGATTTGGAATCCGGTATCGAAAGACTGGGTCAAATCGTCCGCGATTTGAGATAAAAGCAGAGGAAAGGTGGGGATGGAAGAAAATGGGGTATATAGAAATCACGAAAAAGAATATAGAAACGGAGCACATATGCTGTGCATTAGGTGCAAAACAATACGAGAATGCAGTAGCCGAGAAGAAGAAGTGGCTGACAGAGCGAATGGATGAAGGATTGGTTTTTTATCGCTTGGATGAGCGGGCAAAAGTGTTTATTGAATACTTGCCTGCGGAAATGGCATGGGTTCCTATTGAAGCGCCCAATTATATGTATATCAACTGCTTGTGGGTGTCTGGCAGATATAAAGAGAACGGGTATGCGAAACAATTGTTGCATCATTGCAAGGAAGATGCCATCAAACGAGGCATGGACGGAATCGTTCATATCGTAGGGAAGAACAAGTACCCGTATTTGAGTGAGAGACGTTTTTTTGAACATATGGGGTTTGAACTGGCAGACCAAGCAGAACCGTATTTTCAATTAGTGGCATGGAAATGGAATGGACAAGCTGCTATGCCGTCCTTTAAGAAAACAGGAACGACTTCTTCAAAGGAGAAAGGTGTCACCATTTATTACACAGCACAGTGTCCATTTGCTGTTGGTGTTTTGGAAGAGCTGAGAAAAGTAGCGGAAGCGAAAAGTGTCCCCTTTCATGCGTACAGGTTGACAACGAGAGAAGCAGCACAGAACGCGCCTGTCATATGGACGACCTTTGGCTTGTTTTATCATGGTGAATTTATTACCCATGAAATCATGAGTGCCAACAAATTTGAAAAATGGCTAACAGAGCATCTTGCACACCAAAAGCCCCGCCAATCCCAATAGGCGAGGGCTTTGTTCGTGAGGCTACTTGCTCGTTGGCGTGAAGTCCATGCCTTTTACATATTGCTGGCTGTGAACGGCGAACTCTGCCGTGAGTGGGGAGATCGACTGCCAGTTGCGCACCGCGAGCACCACTTCCCTTGTAATCGGGGGTGACAGAGGGATCGCTACAACCTTGGGGATGACAGGCGGCATGTACAGCTCAGGCATGATGGTGACGCCGATATACTCCTGAACCATGGTCAAAATCGTATACACCTCACGTACTTCAAACGTAACCGTTGGATTAATGTGATTCTCTTGCAGCATTTTTCGGATGCAGCCATCCTTTGGCATGATAAAACAACGCTCCGCGATTTCGGAAAAACGAAGGGTCTTACTGTCTTTCAACGGATGGGTATCTGGCAAAATAACCATCATTTCGTCTTGCAAGAGCGGCAACGTTTGCATTTCCTTATCAGGCAAAACGGTAAAGGCAATGTCGACAACCGAGCTGTGCAGCCAGTTGCTAATTTCATCACTATCGCCTTCCAAAAGCAGGATGTCCACGGCCGGAAACCGCTTGCGAAAGCCGCCCAAAAGTCCGGGCAAGAAGCGGGAGGCAACGCTGGGGATCGAGGCAATGCGCAGGGTGCCGGACGAAATCCCGCGTGCCACGTTTGCTTCCTCCGTCATGCAGGATGTGATGTTCAAAATGTCGCGAGCGTGCGCAAGCATTCGCTCTCCGATGCTCGTCGGAGTGATCCCGCTGCGACTTCGCTGAAAAAGACTGACGCCTAGCTCTTTTTCCAGGGCCTGAATCATTTGCGAGACGGCAGATTGCGTAAAGCCGATTTCTTCTGCTGCCCGCGTAAAGCTTCCAGCTTTTGCTGCGGCGACAAACACTTGCAGTTGGGTAAGCGTCATGTCTCCTTGTTCCTTTCATTAGTTTTCTCTAATGAAAAATATTATAAATCATTGTTTTACTAATGGAAAAGAGCTTCGTATAGTAAAAGGCATCACCACCAAGAAAATACGAGGAGGAACATAGATGCATCCCGAATGGCAGCGAATTGCAAATGAATTTATCGAGGCGACCTCTTACCGGGTGGGCGAGCTGGAAAAAGGCTGGGCCTCTCGTTACGATTTTTCCAAAAGACCGGCGACGTATTTGCGCTATGAAGAGGTATTTACCCGCATTGACTTGGGCAAGCCGGAGTTTCCAGCGTCCGTGGATTTGTGGGAGGTCCTCGCCAATCGAAGATCCAAGCGTAATTTCTTGAAGCAGCCCATGACACTTAACGAATTGAATCTCCTGCTGTGGGGTACACAGGGCATCACAGATGATATGGGAGACTATCAATTACGCACGACTCCGTCTGCAGGTGCCTTGTATCCGATTGAGACGTACCTGATGATTAACAACGTGGAGGGACTGGAGAAAGGTCTGTATCACCTGGATGTACAGAATTGGTGCTTGGAGGGACTGAAGAGAGAAGACACATCCGAGATCGCCTATCTGTTCACGGAAGAACAAGAGGTGACGAGACGGGCTGCTGTCAATTTTGTTTGGACAGCGATGGTGGATCGCACGAAAGACAAATACAAAGAGCGTGCGTACCGCTATATTTGGTGGGATTCCGGGCACGTGTCGCAGAACCTGCATTTGGTAGCAAACGGACTGGGGCTAGGGGTAACGACGATTGGTCACTGGATGGATCATGACATGAACGAGTATTTAGGCATTGATGGCACGTCCCATTTGTCTGTTTTGATGGCATCAGTAGGCAAAATCGCAGGTGGACATTGGCTGACGGACCGTCGACCGGAATAAGCAGCAAAAAAGGATGGGCATAAGAAGCCGCATCCTTTTTTCATTCACGATGGTGTGCCAAGTGGGATGTCATGTGCAGAAAGTGTATCGCGCAGAACGGTCGCCATGAGCTGGTAGCCGAGGACATGCGGATGAAGCCCGTCGTCAGCCAATTCCTTGCGCAGTGTGATGCCATCTGCGTCCGTCATGCGGGAGTGATAATCGACATACAGACAGTCTGCTTGTTTTGCAAAAGCTTGAAAACGTTCATTGATAGCGACGACGAGCTCGTTTCGCTCACGGTTGCGTGCGTATCGGTCCATACAAGTAGGCAAGAGGGAACAAAGAATGGGCTGAATGCCTTGCTCGAGAGCCGCATGCACCATTGCTTCTACATCACTTGTCACTTGCTGGCAAATTTCTTGGGGTGTCAGTCGGTCGGAAGGCAAGAATGTATCCAACGCCCACGTATTGTTAATCCCGATCATGATCACCACGTAACGTGGCTTCAATTGAAGGACATCCGCGGCAAAACGTCTGCGGGCCTGTTCGGTTGTGTCACCGCCGATTCCACGATTCACAATCGTCTTACCCGACCGACCAAAAAAGGTAGCGAGATCCCACCAATGCGTGATGGAATCGCCGAAAAAAACAAAATCGACGGGCTGCTGGTGGAAAAGCAGTGCTTCATTATGAAAGTCAAATTCGTTGCGTCGCCTGTCTGCTGGCGCATCGATACTGAAAAATCCGGGCTTTATGAGAGCTGGGCGCTGTTCGTCCAATCTACATCCCTCCTCGTCCAAAAGTTTACCATATCCCTGGAAGCGTGGTGTGCAGTTTCGTTTACTTCTTACTTGATTTTGCCGAGTGTTAGCGATAACATATGTTCTGAATAAGACTGATAACCATTATCAAAGTGTGGAAGTCTAAGAGAAGAGGGTGACCGTTGTGTCCATTGCCAAAATCATTCGAGAGCGCCGCTCTATTAAAAAAGATTATAAACCAGATACTGTGTCCGAAGAACTTGTTCTGGAGCTGTTGAATGACGCAGTGTACGCGCCAAACCATGGTGTTCGTGAGCCGTGGAGATTTATGTTTGTATCTTCAGGGAAAAAAGAAGCGTTTGTAGAGAAGTTGATCACCTGCTATCCTCCAGAGGCCCATCAGGCGCGCAGAGACATGTACAACCAACCGGCAGCTTATTTGGTCGTTATCATGAAAGAAGATCCGCGCCAGAAACAATGGGAAGAAGATTTCAGTGCGACGGCTGCTCTCATTCAAAACTTCCAGTTGCTCGCATGGGAGCGTGGACTAGGTGTCGTCTGGAAAACAAACGCGCACAACTGGGACCCGAAGGCACACGCCATCTTGGGGGTTGCGCCAGGAGAGAAAATCGTTGGTTTCCTGCACCTCGGTTTTTTCGATCAGGAAAATGTACCAGCAGCACGCACGCGCACACCTGCCGAAGAAAAGTTCACTCGGTTCGAATAAACGAAAAAAACGAGACCATTCGAAGGTCTCGTTTTTTTGCCATTACTTTGCTGCTGCTTCCTGTGCTACGACTTTTACCATGCTCGAAATGATCCCCAGATGGATGGACTCGTGCATGACGGCAAAGTTAAAGACTTCTCCAACCGTTGTAAACTGGAAGGGACCCATTGTAATGGGGGCTGGCAAAGCTGCCTCTAGCTCAGCAGGGGTGACGGAGGACAACAGTTCTAGCTGTACAGACAAATAGTGAATCAGCTCATCTTTCGAGGGTGGTGCAGTCGTCCAGTCAGAGGGCTTCGTTCCCGTCTGAAAAAGAGTAGCGTAAGAAGCGGGCAGGTCGGACTGGTAGGGCAAGCCGATGGATAGGAAATGCTGAAAACAAAAGACGATGTGGCCGATATTCCAGCGAAGTGTATTTGAAAAAGCGGGGGATTGAACATCCAATAGCTCCTCAGGAATCATGGGAATCTGTTGCAGGCCAATTTGACGAACGGATGTGGCTGTAGTGATCATGCTTTGAGACATGAGACAAAACCTCCCTATCATTTTCCTATGATTGACAGTGATCTTACCGTCAACTAAAGTGTACGTCGTAGGGGAAATCGCAACAATCATGCTTTTCCGATTAGAATGATTAGTAAAAATGATAATGGGCGTAAGAGGTGAGGCAATGGAGCTCAGGCAATTGGAGTATTTTATGGCAATATGTGAAGAAATGCATTTTTCCCGGGCATCAGAAAAGCTGTGTACCTCGCAGTCCAATCTCAGCCAGCAAATCAAGTTTTTAGAGAGTGAGCTGGGTGTCCCGCTGTTTGACCGTTTGGGCAAGCGAATCGCCTTGACGGAAGCAGGGAAGGTATTGCTGGAACAGAGTCGGCATGTTTTTTCCCATATCGACTACGCACGAGAAGCGATTGCTGCCATGAAAAACAACGAAGGAGGCACGCTCACGATCGGTGTCCTGCCTGGAGATGCTGACTTGTTGTTTGATGCTCTTCTTGTAGAATTCCACCGCTTGTATCCGAAAACATCCTTATCCGTCATTGAGTCTACAAGAATCGTGGAGCAAATCATATCCGGCGAGATTGATTTGGGCGTGACTGTTTTACCTGAGCCGGATGAGAGAATCACTGTCATTCCACTGTTTCATGAAGAGTTCGCACTGGCAGTTCATACCGCACATCCACTTGCCAAGGAAAAGGCAATCAAATTTGAGCAGCTTCAAGATGTAAAAATGGTGATGTTTCCGCCAGATCATCAAGCGAGACAGCTCATCAATCGCTATTGCCTACAGGAAGGCTTTCGCTTGCAGCCCCATATCGAAACGACCACACTCCTGTCTCTATTGACTCTTGTAAAAAAGGGGATCGGGGGCTGTATCCTGCCTAGCTTATTGCTGCAAAACGTAAACGACGACGGGATTGCGATCATCAACCTCGTGAGTCCCACACCCAGCCAAGACATCTGTCTGATCTATCGCACGGACAAATATATGGGGTTCGCCGCTCGTACCTTCATCGATACACTACAAGCGTATATTCAATCGGCCATCGACAACGCCCATGCTTCCACCACAAATAAAAATCACTCGTAAGATTTTCCTTTCCTTGGTAAAATGCATATCATTACGAGCCTTACGATCTGGTCGATGGGAGGAAGTTTACATGCATCCAAAAAAAGTCCCCCGTTAATCCCGAGGTCCTCCATTCATGTATTTGTGTCAGCTCACCCCAAAATATAGCAAGGGAGATGGACGTCAATGAACATGAATGGACCTGTAAAAATTTCTCGAAGTGAACGATTTCAAACCTGCCAAGAAATTGCTGCGCGATTGCATGAAGTGTACAAAGAAAAAGTTCTCGCCATTGGGGTGTATGGTTCCATTTCTCGAGGGACAGACGGCCCTTATTCGGATATCGAGATGTTTTGTGTACTAGAAGAATCAGGGGAAGAAATAGAATTTAGCTACGAATGGTCAGCGGGACCTTGGAAGGCTGAAGTCAATGTATGCAGTGCAGATGTTTTGCTGAACACTGCCGCTACTGTCGAGGATGATTGGCCGCTGACACATGGCCCATTCTTTTCTCCGCTGAGTCTATATGATCCAAAGGGCTTTTTTGAAACGTTCAAAAAAGCAGCAGAATTACCATCGCAGGAAGATTTCACAGAGGGAATCAACGGTATTCTCGTAGGGGAAATGTACGAGTTTATCGGCAAGTTGCGAAACGTAAATCTAAACGGCCCACATACCTATCTGCCCTACTTGGCCATGCAGTTTGCCCAATACGGTGCAATGTTGATCGGGCTGCACAACAGGAAGCTTTACTCGACAGGGGCCAAGGTTTTGCCGGAAGCGCTGGAATTGCCGAATCGTCCGGCTGGATTCGATCAGGTAGCCAGATTGGTAATGGCGGGAGATTTGACTGATCCAGCAAAAATCGTTACCGCTTGCGAAGCATTCTGGGATGGTCTCCAAGAGTGGGCTGCTCAGCATCAGTATGTGATTCATTCAGAGCGAATCCCTTTTTAGTCGATAAAAAACAATACGAGACCCCTTTCACGAGGGGTCTCGACTTACCAAGAAAGCCTTGCTTCCTAGCGAGGCTTTTGTTGTTGGGCTTACTCAACTTTGCCGCTCAAATGCTCATGAATGAGCTTCCATTCATCTGTCTCTGTTTTTGTAAAGATATTCGTGGCTCTGCCACTTCCCGTGACGAATTCCCCGTTGTAATAGCCTTGATATTGATACGTATATACACAGCTTGCGGATCTTTGATCGACAGCAATCCACTGGACATCCGTAGCCCCATAGACTTCATCCTTGATCAGATGCCATGCATTTTCAAAGTAAGCGCGGATCTCGCTCATGGATGTACAAGTCTTGTCAGAAAACCAGTAAATGGCATTCGGATGGAGCACTTTTTCTACATTGGCAAAGTCATGTGTATTAGTAGCGTCAATATATTGCGCTAACGCCTGTTTATACTCTTCCACGAATAATCCCTCTCTCCGCTAAAATGGTCTATTTATCCATATTTTATAGGTTTGCGGCAATGAAAAAAAGCCCGCCCGATGTAGAAGGGGGCTATTCGGGCGGAAATGGAGGACGTAATGTCCATCGTAGGGTCTGACACATTCATGATAGATGTCTGATGTTAAGGAAGAGTAGAGAGAACATGAAGCATTTGTTAATTTTAGGTTTTTTGTATAAATGCTGAGGGGCAAGCACCCGTTTTTTCCTTTTTGATCGCTGGAATAGACAGGCATCCATACAGGAGAGATGCGGTTGTCATAAGCTGAATGCAGTACTGATCCTTGCCAGCAGATCGGTGCGTCCATCTGATCTCAACGAGAGGAGAGGAAGATTATGGGTTGCAATCGCGGTGGCTTTTTTGGGGGCGGTTTCCTTTGGATTCTCATCATCATTTTTCTCGTAATTGCCTTCCTTGATGAGTAAGGCTTCATAGTAGAGAAAAGACTCTGTGCTCTTATACAAGAGACAGAGTCTTTTTTCTGGTCATTACTTCAAATGCTGCAAAAACTGACGTGTGCGTTCCTCACGCGGCTGTGCGAACAAATGGGAAGGTGTATCTCGCTCGACGATGACGCCTTGGTCCATGAAAATAACCTCGTCGGCAACTTCCCGGGCAAACCCCATCTCGTGCGTGACGACGATCATCGTCATTCCTTCCTGGGCAAGCTCCTTCATCACCTTCAACACTTCGCCAACGAGCTCCGGGTCGAGAGCGGAAGTAGGCTCGTCAAATAGCATGACTTGCGGGTCCATCGCCAGTGCGCGGGCAATCCCTACGCGCTGCTGCTGTCCGCCTGACAACTGTGCAGGAAAATGGTCCAGCTTGTCACCGAGACCTACTTTTGTCAGGAGAGCAGCGGCTTTCGCACGCGCTTTTTCTTTGTCTTCTTTTTTGACAGTGATAGGCCCCTCCATCACATTTTCAACGGCTGTCATGTGCGGGAACAGATTGTAGTTTTGAAACACCATGCCAGTCTGCTTCCGCAGCTTCGGAATACTCGTTCTCTCTACTTTTTTGGAGAAGTCCAGCTTGACGTCGCCGATCTGGACGCTGCCGCTGGTCGGAACCTCAAGTGCATTCAGGCAGCGAAGCAAGGTTGTTTTCCCGGAGCCAGAAGGACCGATGATAACGACTACCTTTCCTTTTTCTACCGAGAGGGAAATGCCTTTGAGTACATGTAAGGTGTTGAATTGTTTATGCACATCCGTGATCGTAATCATGCGTTTTCACCTGCTTTTTAGACATAACGGTCCAGCTTGTTTTCGATGCGATCCTGGAAAATGGAGAGTACGAAGCAAATCACCCAGTAAATAAGGGCCGCTTCCGCATAGACCAGCAGCGGCTCATATGTCGCAGCGACGACTTCTTGGGCTTTGCGAAACATCTCTGGTACCAGAACGACTGAAGCCAGGGAAGTATCCTTGACCAAACTAATAAACGAGTTGGACAAAGGAGGAATGGAGACGCGAGCTGCCTGTGGGAGCACGACTCTGCGCAGTGCTTGCCAGTAGGTCATCCCCAGGGAGTAGGCTGCTTCCCATTGCCCTTTGTGAATGGACAAGATCGCGGCACGTACCACCTCGGAGGAGTAGGCACCGACGCTGAGAGAGAAGCCGATGATTGCCGACGGTATCGGGTCGATCATCAAGCCGATGCTCGGCAAGCCGTAAAAAATGATGAACAATTGGACCAATAAAGGGGTACCGCGAATGATCGATACATAAAAGCGCGCGATGGCAATCAGTGGCTTTATGCCGGATAGACGTGCCAGCGCAGTGAGAACCGCAATGATCAGACCAATGAAAAAGGAAGCGATGGCGATTGTCAAAGAATAGAGCAAGGCTCCTTTCAACAGAGGAAGAAAGGAGCTTTGCGCGATATCGATCCATCGGTTCAGGCGTTCTGGGTTTTCAAAGAAGCTATTTAGAGACATCTGCACCAAACCATTTCTCTGATATTTTTGCGAGGGTACCATCTTTCGCCATGTCATCCAGTGCTTTGTTGAATGCATCAACCAGCTCTGTGCTGCCCTTGCGGAAGAGGAAGCCGTTTTTCGCTACGTTCGGATCTTTTGCGATGATTTTGATAGGAACATCAGGCTTTTGCTTCATGAAGTCCAACAGGGAAATCCCGTCGTTGATCGTAATGTCTACACGCTTGGAAACAAGCAAGTCAATCGCTTGGTTAAAGCCTTCCACACCGACGATTTCCGCTCCGTTTTTCTTCGCGATATCTGTGAGGTTGCTCGTCAGTGTTTGCGCTGCTTTCAGACCTTTAATATCCTCGAAGCCTTTTACGGTCGTGTTGTCTTTATGAGTGACGAGGACCGCTGTGGATACGGTGTATGGATTGGAGAAATCGTATTTTTCCTGGCGATCAGGGCGAATACCTACCTGATTCGCTACGACATCAAAGCGCTTGGAGTCAAGTCCAGCGAACATCGCATCCCATTGTGTTTCTTGAAAAACAGGCTCTACACCGATGCGCTTCGCTACCTCTGTCACGACCTCCACATCATAGCCCGTCAGCTTGCCAGACTGATCGTGGAACGTAAACGGCGCGTACGTGCCCTCGGTTCCGATCAAAATTTTACCTTCGGCTTTTACTTTTTCCAACAAGTTTTGTTCTTTTTTCTCTTCTGTTGGGGCAGGAGCGGCACTATTTTGCGGCGGCTGTCCCGTTGAAGACGAACCGCAACCTGCCAATGCGACTAACAGAGTGGAAGCGAGAAGGGAAAATAATAGTTTTTTCATAAATTAACCCCCACTAAACCGATGTGAAATTGAATAGGATCATACTAAAAGGGACAGACAATTTTGTCAACGCCTAAGAATTTATTTAAATTCTTAGGCGCATGAAAACTTACCGCATAAACGCGGTCGCTCCCCCTTGCGTTTTCCTCGATAAAGGTTTTCTTCAGGTTTAAGAATTACTTCGTGATATCCTCGCCGAACCATTTGACGGAAATTTTGGAAAGAGTGCCGTCCTGCTGCATCTCATCGAGCACCTTGTTAATCGCGTCAGTCAGTTCTGTGCTTCCTTTACGGAACATGAAAGCGGTTGGTTGGCCGTCTGCATTTTTCGCCACGACTTTGATTGGCGTATCCGGTTTTTGCTTCAGGAAATCAAGCACCGACAAATTATCGTTGATCACCACGTCCACACGTTTTTGCGCAATCAGGTCAATCGCTTGATTGAAGTTGTCTACACCGACGATTTCTGCCTCATTGGCGCGTGCGAGATCAGCGTAGTTGCTGGTCATGGATTGTCCAGCTTTCAAACCTTTAATATCCTTAAATTCTTTGACAGTTTCGTTGTCCTTGTGTGTAACCAAAACCGCACGGGAAATCGTATATGGCTTGGAGAAATCGTATTTTTCCTGACGATCAGGACGGATTCCTACCTGGTTGGCAATGACGTCAAAGCGCTTGGAGTCAAGCCCCGCAAACATGGCATCCCACTGGGTTTCCTGGAATACAGGCTCTACACCGAGCCGCTTGGCAACTTCCGTGACAACCTCTACATCATAGCCGGTCAATTTGCCCGACTGATCATGGTACGTAAACGGAGAGTATGTACCTTCCGTACCAATGACGAGTTTCTTCTCGGCTTTCACTTTTTCCAGCAAATTTTGCGAAGCTGCTTGATCAGCAGGCGGAGTCGTATTATTCGGCTGAGAAGGTGAACCGGAAGTGCTGCAGCCAACCATTCCCAGTAGCAGACAAGATAGTAAGGTAGACAGAATGACTTTTTTCATGTTGTAATCCCCTTTATGTTAATCGGATTTCATGGATTCATAGTAGTGGTCGTTCATGCCTTTGTCAATGTTTAAATTGTTAAATCCTATTTGATTACTTTGAATTGGGATCTATGCAGCTGCGGTGAGGAGAAGAATATTTCCAGTCTAGGCTCCAGGCTCCGTCCTGCTGGGGGGTGAGACTGTCCGCTCCGAAGGGATTTGCGGGGAAACGCAAAAGTGGTAGCCGCTTCGACGTAGGGGCACGTTGCGTTTCTTTTGCCCGCAAATCTCTTCTCCGCTTGGTAGGACTCCACAAGTCGCTACGTCTGGAAATGTTCTTCTCTAGCGTAACTGATGACATTTCTTCCATTCTTTTAAATCTCTAAAAGCCTGTTTAAACACGGAAAGCTCGTAGAGGAAACAGGAGAAAACAGCGAAGATCTTTGGTACACCGACCGAGACGGAATGCAAAAAGCGAAACACGCCCTTAAGCGTCCACCTCTGAATTACAACCTGGAATGACCACTTTGGACGCGGTTTCGCTTTTTGCATGGAGGCGGGCAGTGAATCCCACAGCGGGTGGGACAAGAAGCTGAGCGTTTTCTCCTGTTTCCTCCCCACCACTACAGTAACGTTATACTTGTTATCTCTTTTAAGATTCTCCATTCATGCGGTGGCTATGTGCATGAGAGGAAACTTGGCGCAGAAGTAGTGGTTGAGGTTCCTCGTCAAGAAGCGTACAATTAGTACGAATTGAAAGGCCTACAAGCAATGACGTGCTTGTTCTTCATAGGAGAGCGCACCGACAAAAGGAGTCAACCAACATGTTAAACGACTGGCGTATGTATACAGATGGAAGTGGAATGGAGCAAAAGCATGTAGCTTGGCATGAAGTGCTGAAGGAAATCGCCCAGCTGGATGGAGTCACACGGACGTTGGTTCACGCAGCGTATGGAGACCATGTGGATTTGGTCGTAGCAGGCGGGAACAACGGCAAAGTATTGGTGCAATGGAAAGAACACGAGCCGGCTGAGCAGCACTTTGTACTTGCGGCAGACAAGCAATCGGCGGTGATGTCCACGCTCGTCATCGAGGGTAGTGAGGTTGCCTTTCCCCTTTCCTGGTGTGTTCCGCTTGAGCAGGTTGTTCCTTTGTGCGGAGATTTGCTAAGAACATGTGAAAAAGGGGAGCCGACGGGACTCGAATGGCTTCCGGTAGAAATGTAGGCAGGAGGGCAGCATGGAACTACAAACGTTGCAGCAGTCCATCCTCATCATGGCCGTCATCATTGGGATCGGTAGCTTAATCGGCTACCGGCAACCCTTGACTGCGGACTCCCGCCAGCTCGTCATCACGATTATTGTGAACGTTGCCATGCCGTGCATCATTTTAGACGGGATCTTTCAGACAACCATTGATCAACAAATTTTATACCAAATTTTTGCAATATTCTTCATTTCGATCATCCTAAACTGCCTGGGCATTTTTATCGGCTGGTTAGGGGCGCGTGCACTTCCGCTTCCTGTGAAAAAGCGTCGGGAGATTGCGCTCTTGTCCGGCTTGGGGAATACAGGCTTCATCGGTTTGCCGCTTTGTGCGGCATTGTTTGGGCCTAAAGGGGCGCTCTTGGCAGCTATTTTCGACGCAGGCGTGGATGTTGTGCTATGGACAGTAGGCGTAATGATGCTCCAGGAAAAAGGAAGCTTTTCCTTGAAAGGGTTAAAAACACTCATCAACATTCCGATGATTGCGATTGTATTTGGACTCGGTTCTGCCATCATCGGGTTTGTGCCGCCTGAGCCTGTGAAGCAGCTGTTTGGAACGCTGTCCAAGCTCGCCTCTCCGTTAGCCATGATGTACATTGGTATGCTCTTGCCTATGTTTTTGCGCAACAAACCGCAAGTGTCATTGAAGCTTTTGAGTATGCCACTTGCGTTTAAATTAGTTGTTTTTCCGCTGATGACGGCGTTTCTTTTGTCCGTTTTTTCAATCGACAGCGATATCGTCAGCGTTTCCCTTGTGCAAGTAGCAATGCCCACCCTGACATTAGCCTCGATCTTGTTCGGGCGCTATGCGGCGGATGAGGAGATGGGGGCTATGACGACGGTTTGTTCCACCTTGCTGGCGCTCTTGTCCATCCCGGTTGTTCTGGTCATGGGAAATTGGCTTTTGCACTAATCTCTCGCCAATCTCAGTCATAGTGAAACGAATCAGAGGAAACCTATGTCTAACAAGTAAAGAATGACGAAAATGATGATCAGGGATGGAGGAACAACAATGAAAGGCAAATCGATTTTGGCTGTTGCACTGACATTTCAGATGTTGGCGGCTTACCCTGTGCACGCGGCAGGCGCTAGCACAGCACAAACAGCGACAACTGCGATACTGGTTAACGGAGAGCAATCTTCCTTGGCAAAAGCACCGATTCTCGTCCAGCAGCGCACCTATGTATCTGCCGAGGATGCGAGCCGGATTTTAAAAGGTACTTGGAAACAAGATGCAACGAATGGAGAAATGAAGCTGGCAAAAGGTACGCTGACGTTTCAACTCGCTACAGGAAAAGTAGCGTTAAATGGCAAGTCGCTGCAAGATGGGCAGGGCGCAATCGTGCGTGATAAGCAAGTGTATGTGCCGTTGAGATGGATGGCAGAACAGGCCGGACATCAAATCACGTGGAATGCCGAGAAAAAGGCGGTGGAAATTGTGATGGCCGGTGAAGAGAGTGCCTTTACGCTTGTCGATGCCGATAAGCTGACGGAACAGGAACGTTCATTTATTGACTCGGTAAAAGAACAGCAAGGCATTCACAAGCAGGGAGATCTATATGTCATCGCACGTGGGCCCTCACCGAATCCTGGCTATGGACTGCAAGTAACCAAAGTCGAGCAGAGCTGGGAGCAGGTTTTTGTGTATGTCAAACAAACGCTGCCTGATCCGGGAAGAATGTACCCGCAAGTGATTTCCTATCCGTATTTGGCGGCAAAAGTGAAGCTGCCACCTTACACGACGATTGTTTTTCTGGATGCAGAGACGAAGAAGCCGCTGTTTGCCACAGAAGGCAACGGAAGTCGATAAGAAAATCGGGTAAAAGCCGTACAGGGTCTGCTAGTGAGGAGTACTTAGCAGGCCCTCTTGTTTTTGTGTGATTCCTGATGTAAGATATGGTTGTGATTTCCTATCCCTTGAGAAACGGAGGTGTGTGTACGTGTTCGGAACTCTGCAAGCATGGTTTGTGGTAGAAACTTCCAGTATGACGCATGATTTTACATTCAACGGGACCAGTCTGTCCTTTTTTGCGCATACAACTGAACGGAGTTTCCATAGGCGTACCATGCATCGATCAGGGGCGGTTTGTTCTTGTCTATAATGGGTAACTGACGTAAGGTCGGTCCCTTTCACGATGCCGCAGGTAATGGCCTGCGGCTTTTTTGCGTCCACTTGCACGTGCGGTGTGGTCTCAACATTGTGCCGGGGCCACCAGGAAATCCATTATTTTGAACCGTTACCCACATTTCGAGGAGGAAATAATCATGATTATTGTCGCAACACAGCAATTGCAGAAATCGTACGGAGCAGATCCGGTTTTACAAGATATTACATTGGAAATAAAAGCAGGAGAACGAGTCGGGATCGTCGGACCGAATGGAGCAGGCAAAACCACGTTGTTCAAGCTGCTGGCAGGTATCGAAAGCCCCGATTCTGGTGAGCTTTTTCGGGCAAAAGGAACGATATGGGCGTACCTGCCGCAAACGCCGCAGTATCCGGCTGAGTGGACGGGGGCGGATGTTGTAGCCAGCGCTTTTGCAGACGTCATCAAGCTGCAGGAGCAGCTGCGCGAGCTCGAGCAGCAGATGGGATTGCTTTACGAAAATGAACAAGAGCTAAGCCGCCTCATGCTGCGCTATCAAAAGCTGCAAGATGAATTTGAACAACTGGATGGCTATCAGTGGGAGACGAAAATGGCCCAGGTGACACAGGGCTTGGGAGTTAGTTCTGAGCTGTTAGCGACACCTTTTGCTCAACTCAGCGGTGGGGAAAAGACGAAGGCTGGTCTTGCAAAGCTACTCTGCCAGCAAAGCGATGTCCTGCTCTTGGATGAGCCGACCAACCATTTGGATGTGGAGTCGATGGAGTGGCTAGAGGAGTTTTTGAAAAATTATCAGGGGACGATCTTAATTATCTCCCATGACCGTTATTTTTTGGATGCCGTCGTCACGTCTGTCTATCATGTGGACGGAGGAGAAGCCGAATTCTATATCGGCAATTACAGCGCGTTCGCTACGGAACGTGAAGAGCGTTTGCTGCGCCAGTTTGCCGCTTATCAGGAACAGCAGAAGCAGATCAAGAAAATGAAAGAGACGATCAAAAGGCTCAAGGAGTGGGGCAATCGCTCCAATCCGCCGAACGAGGCTTTTCACCGAAGGGCAAAAAGCATGGAAAAAGCGCTGGCGCGGATTGAGCGTATCGAGCGACCGAAAATGGAAGCGGATCGCATGGGCTTGCAGTTTATGAAAACCGACCGAAGCGGGCAGGATGTGCTGAAAGCGACGGGGGTACAGAAAACATTTGGAGGAAAACAGTTGTTTGCGGACGCTAGCTTTTTATTGCGCTATGGCGAGCGAAAAGCGCTGCTTGGACCAAATGGCTGCGGGAAATCTACGCTGATTCGCATGCTGCTGGGAGAGGTTGAGCCAGACGCAGGTACGCTTAAAGTTGGCAGCAGCGTTAAGGTAGGCTACTTGTCACAGCAAGCTTTGGAAGGGGATCAAAACCAGCGGCTGATTGACGTTTTCCGTGAAGTAGCCAGAGTGACGGAGCCGGAAGCAAGACATTTGCTGGCACGGTTTATGTTTTACGGCGAACAAGTTTTCAAGCGGATCGGGCAGCTAAGTGGCGGAGAGCGGATGCGACTGCGCTTGGCCCAAATGATGCATCAGGAAATCAACCTGCTCATTCTGGATGAACCGACCAACCATCTGGATATTGAAGCTCGAGAAACATTGGAGGAAGCGCTGGCGGATTTTCGCGGGTCTTTGTTTATCATCTCGCATGATCGCTATTTCCTGCAAAAGATGGTAGATGGTGTGTTTTGGGTGGAAAATAAGCGGCTGGTTCACGATGTGGGTTCGTATGAGGAAGCAAGGGAAAAGCAAAAACAGAGGATCGGTGCTCGTGCCAGTAAGCCGGAGGAAATAGAGCGAAAGCAGCCAGCGGTCAAGCAAGTCCAAGAGACGGTCGTGACGAATGCGACAGCCAAACGTCCGAATTCATACAAGCTGGCAGAGCTTGAACAAAAAATAGCGTCATTAGAAGGAAGAAAAGGTGAACTGACGGCCTTGCTCCAGAGTGAAGGAGTCGATTACGAGCAGTTAGTAGCTTGGCAACAAGCGATCGATCAGGTGCAGCTGGAGATAGATGTAACCTTTTCGGCGTGGATGGAGCTACAGGAACAGTAGGCTGCAATAAAAATAGCACCGCCAGCAAATAGTTGAAAGCTGGCGGTGCTTCTTTTTGCATAGCTTACGATTGTGCTTGTGTGCTTGGTTCTGGCAGGCGACGATAGCTGCTGACGAACCAGAGGAGGAGCAATACCATCAAGACCCCTCCGAGGAAGAACGGACCGCTGTGGGAGACTTGGTAAACCGCTCCACCAGCTAATGGACCCAAGATACGTCCAAGGCTGTCCATCGAGCTGATTGCTCCACTCGTCACGCCTTGGCCTTGCGTCGTCCGTTGGGTGATCATTGCTGTGGCGGTCGCTCTGATCATCCCTTGTCCCGCTCCGAACAACGAGAGGATCAGCGCCAGCACCCAAAAGTTACCCGACAGCGGAATGGCGAAAAAGCCAATGCCGTAAAGAATCATCCCAATGACGAGGACACTTGCTTCCCCTAGCTGCTTGACCATTCTTCCGATCAGCCCACCTTGTACCGCGGCAGCGATCAAGCCCATGACGAGAAACATATAGCCGAGGTCTTTGGAGGTAAAGCCGTACAAATCACTTATGTACAGGGCAAAAGTCGTTTCCAATCCGGAAAAAGCAAAGGAGACAGTGAACAAAATACCGTACAGCAAGGACATGGAGCCGAACAAAGAGACAAGCGGATTTTGCCGCTGTTCTTTTTGCAGATTCGCCCGTTTTTCTTTCGGCAAGCTCTCTGGCAAGGCAAACAGGATCAGGAAAAACGTAAGCAACGCCACGATACCCGAAGCGTAGAAGGGAACGGCAAAGCCGAATTCACTGAGCAGTCCACCAATTACCGGACCGAAGACAAAGCTAAGTCCAATCCCGGCGCCAATGACCCCCATCCCTTTTGCGCGTTCTTCTGAAGGGAAGAGATCCGCTACCATAGCGGTTACGGTTGGCAATGCGGCAGCCGAGACGATTCCACCCAGTATGCGATACAGGAGCATTTCTGTATAACTGTCAGCTAGTCCAAACAGGATAAAGGTGATGGAAAAGCCGAACAGCCCGAATGATATGAGTGGCTTTCGCCCGATTCTGTCTGAAAGTGCTCCCCAAATCGGTGCAAACACCAGCTGCATAATATTGTAGCTGGCAAAAAGCACGCCGATTTGAAACGAAGTCGCACCCAATTTTTCCGCGAAAAAGGGAAGAATGGGGATAATAATGCCAAAGCCGAGCATGATGAAAAATGCAATAAAGAACAAGAGGGCAAGGTGCTTCTTATTCACTACGTCTACCTCTTTTCGCACAAAAATCTGTTCAAGCGGATTGTTTGCTTTTTCCACCTTACGTGAAGGAAAAGGCGAAGTCAAGCCAGCAACGTGGGCAGTTAGCGCGAGTCGTGCTATAATAGAAAAGAAATAAGAATGGCTACCTATATTGTCAAGTATATATCCATGAGGTGTTTGTTACATGTCTACTGCGATGCTTTACTACCTGGCCTGGCATGAAGATGATTGGCTGGATGAAGTGCTCGATCGTTTTCCTGAGATCAATGCCATTGTGCCTTCGGTCAAAACGTTTGAGTTGCTGGCTAAACAAAGAGAGTCCGGAGAAGTTGACCGAGCTGTCCTCGTTCTGAATGCGGCTGTCGAACAGGAGAGATGCAAGGAGTTTTTACGCTTGTGTCAAGAACATTCACAGCTGTCTGCCGACCCTTTGTATATCGTCGGATTGAAACCGGAAGAGGAGGAGGCGTGGCAAGAAGCGTATCCATACGCGAAGATCATCGTCATTACCGGCTTTGCTGTCGAGTTTGATTACGATGCCGTCCTCGCAAGGATGGAAATCGATCTGGAGGGAGCTCATTGAAAATAAACCCGAATGAATTCGATTTGAAGGCGTTTCTGCACCGTTTCGGATTGGTTATTTATACAGGCGATCCTGAAGGAGATTTGCTGTTGATAGAAGATGAAATTCGGGAGCTATATGAGCTGAATGTCATTGACAAGGAAGAGTTCATTGAAGCCATGTCAGCGTTGCGCAGCAAGCGTAAGGCTGAGGGAAGAGATTAGAATAGAGAGTAAGAACGTGTTTGCCAAGCCGTGTGTATGCGGGAGATGGTAAACACGTTTTTTTGTGTTCATATCCGCATGTGAATGTAATTTTGGAACTTTATACCTATTTTTTTGATCAGTCCAGTGTCCGATACCTACCTTGTGGGTATTATTTCCTTTTTATATATAGAATGGATATTGGTCTTCATCTATTAGCACGAGCATCTTCCATCTGTATAGGAACCTTACAGAGAGGAGGAGACTGTATGCCCAATATTGAAGGTATCTCCATCCAAAAATCGAGTGCGGAACGCAAGAGCTATGTGGTTGTTGGGGCTATTTTGTCATGCAGCAGCGGAAGTCGGTTAAGTCGGCTGAAGATGCCGTTCAGTCATGGTGTTTTTGTAAAAGGGAAGCCGCAAATGAATATCATGGACTTCGTTCCCAACATAAATATCATGCCATTTGGAAAGTGCAACAACTTGAAGAATCCCGCTGTCGCTTCTGCCACCGCAGCAAATAATGGTGTACTAACGCCGATGCCGTGCACACCTGTAATGACCATGCCATGGATAGATGGCAAGCCGGACAAAATGGTTGGTGGACACCCCGCATTGCTGAACAAATCCACGAATATGTGTTTCCATTGCGGACTGATCAAGATTGAAGACGATGGGCAGGATTTGGGTGGTGTAACGATAGGGAATCAATCGTCAGCTAACAGTGGGCCTTCAGATGCCAGTTTTGGACAAGGACCAGCTTGCGAGAAGCCACAGGAAAAGCCAACCATGTGGGACAACTTCGTCAAAGGAATATCAAAGCTGGGAGATGTTCCTGCTGCAATGCAAAAAGCGGCAAGTGAGCTGCCGGGAGCTTTGGAGAAAGCCGCAAATGATTTGCCGAAAGGTTTGCAGAAGGCGGCAGAGGATTTACCTAAAGGTGTAAATCTGTTTGTGCAAGAAAGCTATGTTAAGCCGATACAGGAAGACTTGGATACGTTGCGGGATGATCAGTTAAACCTTGCCGATGCAGATGCAGTCGGTGGGATTGTTTTTGCGGCACTTACGGTGGGAAGAAGTAAAAATGCTGCGGATTTATGGGATGGGTTAGCGAATGTAAATAAGAGGAAGGTTGATATTAATAAAAATACTAAATTTTCCGAGATGGGTGAAGAGCAACAACTGAATATAGCAAAAGAGTATAGAAAGAATGCACCAATCGAAATACCTGAAAATGCAAATATGAAAGCAAAGTCTATGAACGATGGCTACGAACAAATAACTTACAAGTGGAATGACGGGACATATAAGTATGAAGTCAGGTGGCATACAAGAACCTCTGGAGCGCCTGTTGATCAAGGAAACACTTGGGTAATTCAAAGAACTATTCCTGGTAGTGGAGGACAAAAACCAAAGTCATTTTATAAAATTGGAGAAAATGAATGGGTGGAAGGGTACAAATGGTATGAAGCAATAGCTGCTAGAAAAGCGGGAACCGCTACACCTGAACAAGTAAGAATATTAGATCAAGGTCATTGGAAGGAGTAATATTATGAAATCAGAAGTGATAAATGATTTATATTATGTTGGGTTTGAAGGAGAGCCTGAGATAATCTTTATGTATGAAAAATCAAATGAAGTGCAAGTGCTCAAGCTTTGGAATGGGTATTTTGAATTATTGCTAGATTGCTTGGTTCAACAGACTTCCGTTCAAGATGGAATTTTACATGAATATTACGTTCATGAAGGATGGTATGAAGAAAGCCCTTGGGAAATCAAAGATGTTGAAAAAGCAGTACAATTGTTTAAACTATTTGATGTTAAGAAAGTTACAGAAAATGAATCAAGTAATATTATTCCAGTACTCCCGGCTATTACAATGGATATTATTAGCTTTTTACAGCAAGCAATTCAAAGTGGAAATAGAGTGTTTATTGTGTACGAATAACTGAATTTCTATCATTTTGTGTTGACCAGTTTTCCAATTTTAATAGCAAGATCGTTCAATTCACTTAAGGAGCTCATTCTACTTTAAACACAAAGGAGAAATGAGCTTTTTTGCGCTTCGTAAGAAATTCTTCAGAAATACTTATCCTTTTCTTAAGGATTTCTGTCTTCTTTTGAAAGGTTTACCCGTTAGGATAGAGGGCAGAGAGAAAGGAGGCGACGCAGGTGGAGTTTACAGGGTATTACGAGCTATTCTGGGAGATGGTTACAGGCATGCTGGGAAAATTTATTCCTGATGAGATTACGGTGATGACCGTGGGGGCGCAGATTGCCAATACAGGAGCGGACTTTTTTACAGCATTTGCCGTCATATACCCCATTTTTTTCATCGTTTCTTGTACGGGGTACTTACTGGGAGCGAAGGCATTTGGCTGGATGAGCCGGAATCTGGGCTTGCGTGCTGATTTACTGTCTGCATTGCGCGGGTCAATGGGCTGGTTGCTTGCTTTTGGTATCTTTCTTCCGATTATTCGTCATATCGTGCCTATTCTCGCCGGTGCCAACCGAATGCCGTTTCGGCAGTTCCTCCTATTCTTTTTGCCGAGCAGTATCATTTGGACCATGCATTACTTTGTAGCGGGCTATTGGTTCTCCGATCAACTGGAAATAATGGTTGCTGGCGTTTATCAATATAGCAAAATTACATTGACGATCGTTTGTTTCGCAGGGTTTTCGTTCCTCATGATTTGCCAGCTGCAGCGTCTCGGTGGAATGAAAGAACCTAGAACGAATAAGCAACCTCCTGTTTCTTAATCTTTACGAATTCCTAAAGTACGGCGCCTATCTGTCCATGAACATGTTGGATGGCAGGCGCCTGCTTTTGGTGGATGGGGTTGCTTTTTATTGCTTCTTCAACTCGAATGCAGTCTCCCAGCCAAAGCTGTCAAACCACTGCTTTCGTCTAAAGTTCGAGAGAGCCTGTCTCACATAAGGAATGACGTTCGGGGGTAATTTATCCATGTCCACCCATACGAGCTCATCGCATTTATTTGGCTCGGCATTGATAATTTCTCCGCGCCATTTTGTGGCAGTAACAAAAAAATCGATACGCTCATCATTGGAGCGACGATGCATGACGCCTACAATCTCCAAGCTCGCTGGATCGATGTCAATTCCGCATTCTTCTTTGGCCTCGCGGATCGCGGCTGTCTTCACTTCTTCATTCCCGTCCAGATGTCCAGCGGGAACACTGTAATTGCCGTCTTCGTAGCCGGTATTGTAGCGGCGTAATAACAAGACTTGCGCATCCTTCACCAGGAAAAGGTGAACGGCTACCTGCATGGCGAAGCGCTCTTTCTGCATGCGGATTCTCCTCTATTGATGATATTCTTCCGGACGATGATTCTCGGCAGCCTTTCTACGCCGTTCCAGTCTGTTTTTTTTCAAAATAGGCGAGCTGGTCAAGGCCATAAGCAGCATAATAATTCCAGCAGCACCCAATACGATTCCAATTGTAAGATAAAACCAATTCATTGAAAAAGACCTCCTTAATTCATGCAAAGCGAACATGATTATGAATGGGAACTATGCTATAATGGCACAGTGTGTTTTTACCTGATTCTCGGTAGTAATTTCTAGAAAACGCAGGGAGGATTTTGCGAGATGACTCAGCATACGTCTGTTGATCAGCTATCCATTAATACCATCCGCACGTTGGCGATTGATGCCATCGAGAAGGCGAATTCCGGTCACCCGGGAATGCCGATGGGTGCAGCCCCTATGGCACATGTACTGTGGAGCCGCTTTATGAAAGTAAATCCGAGCAATCCAAAATGGATTGACCGTGACCGTTTTGTCCTCTCAGCAGGACATGGCTCTATGCTATTATACTCGATGTTGCATTTGATGAAATACGATGTTTCACTGGAAGACCTACATAACTTCCGTCAATGGGGCAGCAAAACGCCTGGTCACCCTGAGTTTGGTCACACCGCGGGTGTTGACGCGACAACGGGTCCTTTGGGACAAGGGATCGCGATGGCTGTCGGTATGGCGATGGCTGAAAAGCACATGGCAGCTGTTTACAACCGTGACAATTTTGACATCGTTGACCATTACACATACGTAATCTGCGGCGATGGTGACCTGATGGAGGGTGTATCCAGCGAGGCTTCTTCCCTGGCTGCTCACCTGAAACTGGGCAAAATGATCGTGCTCTACGATTCGAACGATATCTCTCTGGATGGCGAGCTTTCCCGTTCCTTCTCTGAAAACGTAGCGGGTCGCTACCAAGCGTATGGTTGGCAATATATTCGCGTAGAAGACGGCAATGATCTGGCTGCCATTGACGCGGCTATCGCAGAAGCGAAAAAAGATTTGGATCGTCCTACCTTGATCGAAGTAAAAACCGTCATTGGATACGGAAGCCCGAACAAAGGCGGCTCCAGCTCTTCTCACGGCGCTCCGCTTGGAAAAGACGAAGTGAAGCTGACAAAAGCAAACTACGAGTGGCACCATGAAAGTGAGTTCCACGTACCACAAGAAGTGACTGATTTCTATGCAGGCTTGGCTGATGCTGGAGAAAAAGCAGAAGCTGCTTGGCGCGACCTGTTTGCTGCTTACGCAAAAGCGTATCCAGAACTGGCGCTGCAATTTACGACTGCAGAAGAAGGTCATCTGCCTGCTGGTTGGGACAACCATATGCCAACGTATGAAGCTGGCGCAAAGCTTGCGACACGCGTTGCTTCCGGTAATGCGATCAATGCATTGGCAAACAGCGTTCCGTTCTTCCTGGGCGGCTCCGCTGACTTGGCACATTCCAACAACACGGTGATTAAAGAAGCGGGCAACTTCCTGCCAGGTTCTTATGATGGCCGCAATATTTGGTTTGGTGTTCGCGAATTCGCGATGGGGGCAGCCCTCAACGGTATGGCTCTCCACGGTGGCGTGAAAGTTTACGGCGGTACGTTCTTCGTGTTCTCCGACTACTTGCGTCCGGCGATTCGCCTCTCTGCACTGATGAAGCAGCCTGTTGTCTACGTATTTACACATGACTCGATCGCGGTTGGTGAAGACGGTCCGACGCATGAGCCGATTGAGCAGCTCGCTTCCTTGCGTGCGATGCCAGGCTTGACCATTCTTCGCCCGTCTGATGCAGTGGAGACGAACGAGGCTTGGAAATATGCTGTATCTCGCACAGATGAGCCAGTCGTGCTGGTACTGACTCGTCAAAACCTGCCAGTCCTGCCTGAGACCATTGAGAAAGCGGCAGAAGGCGTGAGCAAGGGTGCGTATGTTCTCGCAGACGCGCCAAGCGGAAACCCGCAGCTCATCCTGTTGGCAACTGGATCTGAGGTATCCCTCGTGATGCAGGCGCGTGAGCAACTCCTCGCGAAAGGTATTGAAGCACGCGTGGTTTCCATGCCGAGCTGGAACCTGTTCGAGCGTCAGCCGAAAGAGTATCGCGACGCTGTGATTCCACCATCTGTAAAAGCGCGCGTGGCAGTAGAAATGGGCTCTCCAATGGGCTGGGAGCGTTACGCTGGCGATAGCGGTACGGTCATCGCAATCGATCAGTTTGGCGCATCTGCACCAGGTGAGCGCATCATGAAGGAATACGGCTTCACGGTAGAAAACGTCGTAGCTGAAGCAGAAAAACTGCTGAAATAAATGGTTTCCTTGAGTAAAAAGGGGCTGACCCAATAGGGTAAATCTAAATGATCGAGTTCCAAATTATAAGTAATAGAACCTCTAAAACCACTATAAAAGTGGATATTAGAGGTTCTTTTGTTAGTTCTCATAAATATGAATGGTGGGGAAGAATTCTCCAAGTGACTATTGGATCAGCCCTAACAGTGTAATGCCTAAATAAGTGTACTACTTTTCGTAATTAACTTCTCCTCCCACTATATTAACAGTATTTCCAGTATCAGCATTCTTAAGTTTAATTTTATAGTTGCCAGTCAAAGAAGGGTAAGCGCATTGCCAATTTGGCCCAGGCAAGTATTCTCCATCGTAGTAACCGTTTGAATCATGATACTCTACAAAAATGTTACTGTTGCTTCCGAGTTCAACACATACAAGGGAAGGGTTTTTAAAATAACTACCACCATTAACCCAAACATAGCTTTTAAAGCTAGTCTTTCCGAAAACATAGTGACCAGTAGCAGTACTAGTAACTGTACTAGAAGCAGCGAATGTGGAGTCAAACATCAAGGCGAATACAGTGAATAGTAAAAACGATGAAGAAATTCTGAATTTTTTCAAGTAAGTTCCCCTCGCTTTTTTATAGATTTGTTGCTCTTTTAATATACAATATTTACCTATTTTGTTCAATTTATATAACTCTATAATTGTATTAAGTTCGCTTTAATAAGTGTTCGATCAATAATAATGGAAACTATCAACAGAATGTGTTAAATGCTTGTTTAGCAAATAAGAAAAAACGTAGCTCAATGCTTCGATTCCTAGCCGTAATGAAATCAATGGGACCCTTATGTGTCTTTTACCAGTGACAAATAAGCTTGATGATGTATGATAGACACGTATTAAAAGAAACTTTTTTGAAATGGCACCGTCTATATAAGATGTGGGGGAGAGAGAAAACCAGGAGGTAAATAATGGCAGCAAAGGCCAAGAAGAAAATCAAGAAGAAAAAGAACAACTTGCTGATGATTGCCGTATCGTTTGCAATTTTTCTTTTCCTTAGCGTGATCGGGGGATATTTTGCCCTGTTGTACGCGGGAGACATGATGATTGAGCAAAACGAGCAGAAGTTGAAGGATTTGAAAATTGAACCAACAGTCATATACGACAAAAATGGGCAAGAGATGACGAGTCTGATTCGTGAAAAGAACCGTGAATACAAGCCAATCAATGAAATGCCAAAAGTGCTAATTGATGCTTTCCTCGCGGTCGAGGATAAACGCTTTTATGAACACAAAGGCGTCGATATGGTTCGGATCGGTGGCGCCATCGTTAATGACATTAAAAAAGGATCACTAGCTGAAGGGGGAAGTACGATTACCCAACAGTTAGCAAGAAACGTCTTTCTCACCCTAGATCAAACGTTTTGGCGCAAAACAAAAGAAATGAGTATAGCAATCGGTTTGGAACGCAGATACTCGAAGGATCAAATATTAGAAATGTATCTTAATCGGATTTACTTGGGTAAAGGAGAGTTTGGAGTCCAGGATGCGTCCTTATATTACTTTGGTATCCCTGTAGATCATAAGGACTTTACCATCGCAAAAGCGGCAATGTTAGCTGCGATTCCTAAAGCACCGACAACATATAACCCATTTAACAACCCTGAAAAGGCAAAGTTGCGTCGCGATACCATTATCCGATTAATGCACGAGCAAGGACTGATTACAGAGGAACAAAAGTTGGCAGCTCAAGCAGAGCCACTGCCAAAAAAATCTGGTGAAATAGCCGATTCAACCCTGAAAAAAGGCTATCGCGCGTTTTTTGACAATATGGTAGAAGAAGCTGAAGCCACGTTCGGCGTGACAGAAGAAGAGCTGTACCGCGGGGGCTGGAACATTTACACGACCTTCGATCCGAAAGTACAGGATGCCATGGTAGAGGAATATGCCAATGCCAAAAACTTCCCGAAAGACGGTGCCAAGCGCGGTGTAGAATCATCCATGATTGTCATCGACGCGAAAACAGGCGGAATTGCCGGGATGATGGGCGGACGCAACTATGCGCCAAAAGGCTTTAACTACGCGACAGACATGAAGCGTCAGCCGGGCTCCAGCTTTAAGCCGATTGCCGTGTTTGCTCCAGCAGTTAATAAAGATATCAACAAATGGAACGCGAATTCGCAACTGAGCAACAAAAGGCAGAGCTTCAATGGCTATGAGCCGCGCAACTACAATAACCGATACACGGAAACGATGAGCATGAACCGGGCGATGATCGACTCCGCGAATATCCCGCCGGTTTGGCTGTTAAATGAAATTGGGGTCTCAGAAAGCTTGGAATACCTCAAGAAAGTCGGCATTGAGCTGACTCCGAATGACCGAAACCTGGCAATTGCCCTCGGGGGATTGGATGTAGGTACGTCACCGCTGGAAATGGCTCAGGCCTATACACCTTTTGTGAATGCAGGGGTAGTGTCTGAGGCGCACTCGATCACCAAGGTCGAGAACAAGGATGAGGGTGTCGTCCGTGAATACCAGCCAAAACAATCTGAGGCACTGAAGCCGGAAGCAGCTTGGGAGATTCACACCATGCTGGAGAAAGCGGTTCAGGAAGGGACAGGGAAGGCAGCGCGTATCTCTGGACGCCATGTTGCAGGTAAAACCGGTACGACCCAATCGATAGCAGGCGACAGCAAAGCAAACAAGGATGCTTGGTTCGTCGGATATACACCGGAATATGTGGGTGCCGTTTGGATGGGCTTCGATCCAGAGGACAAACAGCATTTGATGCACCAGGGAAGTAGCATGACGGCGCAAATGTTCTCCAAAGTATTGGCAACAGCCTTAAAAGGTGTACCATCATCGGACTTTGTTCGACCAGCAGGTGCGGTAGAACAAAAAGAGGTGGAAGTAGAACCAGAGCTCCAATTGGCTGCAGACATGTCATTTGATCCAAGTACGAATAAATTGATGGTCGTGCTTAGCTGGATTGGTGGCGCTGACGGCGATACGTACGATCTTTACCGCATTGGCGAGAACGGCGAAAGACAACTCATCTCTGCAGGTATGAAGGAAACCTCTTATGTAGATGTGCTGGATAGTCCGAAACAGTATCAGTATCAAGTCGTTCCACGAAATGCACAAGGCGAGGAAGGCACACCTTCAAAAACAGTCCCAATTGACTCCAAAAAGCTGGAGAATTTGATTAATCAAGATCCAGGTCATAACGAGGAAGGTAACGATCAGGGACAAAATCCAGATGGTACCGAGAATGGCAATGGTGAAATTCCACCTGACCAAGGTACCGGAGGAACTGGTGAGCATACAAATAATGGAGATGGCAGCCAACCGCCAAATCCGGGAACAGGCGAGGTTCCACCGGACATCGTGAATCCAGACCCTAGTCAGACAGATGGTTCCTCAAACGAAATTAAACTGCCGCCACCTCCACAAGAGGAGGGGCAGAACCAGTTCCCAGATGCATCAAACGGCTAAAGATTAGCCCAGCAAGAACGATTCAAAACCGATTCGACTATTTGCACAGCTTCTTTCGCGTGGTACAATACCAGTAAATCGGGAGACAGGGGGGACAGTCCATGTCTGGCTACGCACAAAGAGATCTACCCACATTTTTCAAAGAACAGTTACGCCAAACCAAGGTGAATTTTGAGCGAGCTCTTGACTGTAAACACACCGATTTCGATGATCTTTACCCATACATGAACGAGCAGCCACAGTTCTTCTGGTACAAACGTTACGTGGCTTGGTCAGAACTGTTGACCGTTGTACGTCTAGCTGAACAATTGGGTATTGAGTGGACAGAGGATTTCAGTGAGCAGCAGGTAGAATTCATTCAAGGCAAGGTTCTGCAAGGAAAAGTGCTCGATTATTGGAACCCGGAAGAAGAACAAGAAGAATCGATGAGGGAATTGGAAGAAGAAAAATAAATGTGATCGTAAAAACATGGCGCGTTCCCACTTGCGGGAACGTGCTTTTTTGCGTGCGCTAAGCAAAGCTCACCTTTGATGGGAACCGTGTCTAATATCCTATACATGTTTATGAATTTTTGTAAAAAAATGTATACAATCTTGATCTTCTTTTCTGTTATATGTATTGGCACCATAATTGCAATTTTAACAGGGTGTATTTTATTGCATTTCAGTTGGAGAGAAGGTGAATCTGCCCAAAACGAAATACGGTTTCCTCGCAACAAACGAAAAAACGGTTACCCATTCAAAGGAGGTTTGCTCATTCATGAAGAAAAAGAGTCGCACGGTACACACAGGCCGCATGGTGGCTGGTGTCCTTCTCTCGACATCATTTCTATTGGGGACGGTTGGAAGTCCTGTCCAAGCCTTGGCAGTCAAGGATTACTCGAGTGCGATCGGTAGGGAGGGGAATCAAAGCGTTCCGCCTTCCGGAAAAAATGTGGGGAGAACGCTGGACCCGGTCACCTCGTTTCAGCATCAATCCAGTGAGGAAACAGGAGAGTATCCGCATCCAGTGGAGCCGACCTGGAGTGTAGAGGAGCAAGAGTCTTCTAGCGAACAACAGCGGAGCATGAAGGCAAATGCCGAAAAGTACGCGATGTCCGATTTGAACAAGCTCAGTTACGACGAATTGGTCAATGTACTGGTGACGATTAATTGGGAGCAGATTCCTGAATTATTTGATTTTACTCCCGATTCGTATGCCTTTTACAACGATCGGCAGCGCGTTCAGGCCATCATTGACGCATTACAAGTCAGAGGCACACAATACTCCAACAGCGATTCCAAAGGAATTGACACCTTGGTTGAGGTGCTTCGCTCTGGATATTATCTCGGCTACTACCATCAGGAATTATCCTATCTCAACCAGAGAAGCGAGCATCAAAAAGTGTTCCCTGCTCTGCATGCCATTGCAGACAATCCGAATTTCAAATTGGGAACAGATGCTCAAAATGAGGTAGTAGGTGCATTTGGTGGACTTATCGGAAACACTTTTGTAAGCGCTTCCCTTGTGGAGAAAGCTGCACCGATTATCCGTCAATACGAAGAGCAAATGGATACCTTCATTACGCAGCGGAGTGCGGGTGATGCTGTATTCCGTATTATGGGCCAGGTTAGCTATATTTTGATGTGGAGAGTGGATGAACCAACCAAGCAACAGGAGTTTTACGGCAAAATCGATACGTATCTGAACGAGATGGGAAATCTCGCCTTGCATGGCGATACAGATGAAGCGAAAGAATGGGTCCTCGACAATGGTTTTTATCACAGTGCTTATTTGGGTCAATACCATTCCAATCCGAATAAGGGGAATGAGGTGCTCACAGAAGCGTTAGAGCTTTATCCGTATGTAGGACTTCAATATATGCAAGCAGCAAATCTGATTCAGAACGTCTACGGCGGAAAAGATGCGCAGGGAAGGGACATCCAGTTCAACAAGATTCGTAAGGATGCCATGGAAAAGTATCTGCCCAACGAATATACGTTTGATGACGGAAGCATCGTCATGAAAACAGGCGGAGATGTCACAGAAGAAAAAGTCAAACGGTTATATTGGGCGGCAAAAGAGGTAAAAGCTCAGTTTCATCGGATGGCAGGACGAGATGAACCGATGGAAGAAGGGAACCCCGACGATATTTTGACCATTGTCCTCTACAATAGTCCCTCAGAGTACAAGATGAACAACCCCTTGTATGGCTATGAGACGGACAACGGGGGCATGTATATCGAGGGAAAAGGAACTTTCTTCACATACGAACGAACACCGCAGCAGAGTACGTACACACTGGAAGAGCTGTTCCGCCATGAATTCACGCACTATTTGCAAGGGCGCTACGCTATACCTGGCTTGTGGAATGAAAGCCCGATTTACAGAGACGAGAGACTATCGTGGTTTGAAGAAGGGGGAGCAGAACTTTTTGCAGGCTCCACGCGAACATCAGGTGTTCTGCCGCGAAAATCCATGGTCGGCAATCTCATTCGTTTTGGACAGGACAATTGGTATACGGCGTCTCAAACTTTGCACGCACGCTACGGCACATGGGACTTTTATACGTATTCATACGCCTTGCAGTATCACATGATGAAAGAGGATTGGAACAAGCTGGATGATATCATGGATTACATAGAGGCCAATAACGTGGATGGCTATGACCAGTTAATCCGTACGTTAAGTGACGATTCAGAGCTAAATCGGGATTACCACCGTACTATGGAATCGTTGGTAGACAGCTATCCCGATCTGACGGTGCCGCTGGTGTCGGATGATTATCTGGTAACACCGGACCCCAAAGCAAGTGCAGCAATCTTCCAAGAAATTGAAGATGTCACCGGATTGCAAAATGTGTCTACAAACAGGCACGAATCAGAGTTCTTCCAAACCTTCACGTTAACAGGGACGTACACGGGTACGCAGGCACAGGGGGAGAAGGAGGACTGGGAAACGATGAGTCGCATCACAGACGAGTTTCTAGCGACACTTACTTCCCATCCATGGAATGGCTACAAAACCGTAACCGCCTACTTTACCAACTACAGAGTAAATGCGTCCAATCAGTTTGAATATGATGTCACGTTCCACGGGGTACTTCCAGAACAAGTAGATGGAGAAAACCAGCCACCTGTTATTGTCATGAACGGACCGTCAAAAGCAGCCGTAAACGAGGAAGTGACGTTTAGCAGTAACGGAAGCTCCGATCCGGATGGCAGTATCGTATCTTATCTGTGGGAATTTGGAGATGGCACAAGCAGCAGTGATGCCAATCCTACGCATGTCTACGAAAATCAGGGAGAATATACCGTGAAACTGCGAGTAACGGATGACAAAGGAGCGGTTACTGCGAAATCGATTACGATCACGATCGAGGAGCAGGGGGGAGAAATCGGGGAAAAGGAACAAGAGCCAAACAACAGCTTTTCAGAAGCAAATCCGTTGAAAAGCAATGTGGAGTTAAGTGGTCAAACAAGCAAACAAGACGACAAGGACATTTTTGCCTTGAAGGTATTAGGCAACGGAACGGTGAAAATCAACGTAACGAGTGAGCATGATACTGGTTTGAACTGGGTCGTTCACCACGAGGATGATCTGAATAATTATTTCGCTTACCCCAAAACCTCAGGAAAAACGCTCTCCGGTGAGTTTGAAGCAACTCCGGGTACCTATTATTTGTCCGTGTACAACTTTAACGGTGAAACGATTCCATACAAAGTAACCGCGGAATTGCCAGAAGAAGAATCAGAACCAACCGAAACGGAGCCGAACAATTCATTCGATGAGGCGAATGCGCTACAGTTGGGCGAAGAGATAAGTGGTCAAACCGATCGTACAGATGACAAGGACACGTACATCATTCAGGTTGAAGAAGAAGGGATCGTTCAAGTGACGGTAAGCAGCGAGATGGACGAAGGCTTAAACTGGGTGGTGTTCCATGAAGATGATCTCGAAACGTATTTCGGCTACCCCGAAAACGCAGGTAAGAAACTGACGGGAGAATTTGAGGCAAAACCAGGGAAATATTACTTGTTAGTCTACAACACGAACAACACGACGATTCCGTACAACGTGATCGTGAACGCAGAGTAATCTCCCCATTTATAGGAAGAAAAGCCCTTCTTACACCTTTTTTAAAAAGGGATAGAAGGGCTTTTTTCGTTGGATAAGCGTCTGGTAAAAATCAGCGCGTAACGGTATGGCGTTCCGCACGTCTTTTCTTTACGTAGCCAAAGAATCAATGGAGCCAATTGTAAATGACTTGTGGCGTCTCTTCCTCAGGACCAGCAGGGAGAACGAATGGAACAGGGTTGCTCCAAGGCTGGGCAGAAGAGGGAGCATT
Organism: Brevibacillus sp. AG162; assembly: GCF_006715575.1. Taxonomy (NCBI): domain Bacteria; kingdom Bacillati; phylum Bacillota; class Bacilli; order Caryophanales; family Paenibacillaceae; genus Brevibacillus; species Brevibacillus sp. AG162. Next base: position 193,170 of record NZ_VFNO01000005.1, on the reverse strand, counting down.
GGAGATGATGAATTCTGTCCCCAATGAAACAAAGGTGTACAGCTCCTCAACAGCGGCATTGTACAAGCGAACACATCCGAGCGAAACAGATGAGCCGATGCTCTCGGGATGGTTTGTCCCGTGGATGGCATACCCGTTCTCCTGAAAGACCATGCCTCTCGTTCCATAAATATTGTCATGTCCGCGGGGCTGATTGATTTTTTGTTGAATGGTATAGTAGCCTTCGGGTGTAGAACCGTTTTTGCCTATGGCGACGGGATAGCTGCGTACCAGATGGGAACCGCTGATGAGCTTCATCGTATGTGTCGAGGTAGACAAGTGAAGCTGTAACGGTTCGAAAGGCACCACTGGCTCCGGATAACCGGGAAGCGGCAGCACATTGCGCAAGCTGTCCCATGCGGACTCTGGCAAGAAGGCTTTGGGATGATACGGATAGCTTTTTAACAAAAGTCTCTTTGGCGGTACGGGAATTTGCGGCAAATAATTGCCTGGATAAGCGCCAGCCAGATCAGACAGCTGGGCAGGCAGCGTACCCGTTTGCTGATAATAGCGATACAAGGCGTTTCGCAAGATCAGTACATGCTGGAGGGTTAGCTGCTCATCCGTGAGTTCTGCCTTACCTGTGGCAAGTGTCGGTTCTCGTTCCAACTGCACCGGTTTATCCCACCATTTTTCGCTGAGAACAGTCCGACTCGCCGGATTGTAACGCAAGATGCCTCGGACTTCACGCGGCTGATAAAACAGCAAGGGACGGAACAACGGCGAACCAGGTACTTCTGGGACAACCATCACGGTAAAAGGCTGCGTAAGGGCAGGACGCCGGGACTCTACATAGCGCCGGACCTGTTCAGATAGCTCACGCGCACTGAGTGTAGGAGGGACTGCAATGACCTCGACATGTGGCTGCGTTTGTGCTGTTGTCGGAACGGGCTGTTTGGCAGTCTGCGGCGTCTTGGAGGACGCATCTCTCAACGGTCCGGGCGAAAAAGCGAATTGAAAATAGAGAAACAAGAGCGAAGCCAAGAGTAAACGCGTTCGATTGCCCAAGGAATTGCGTTGTCGCTCCCGCAGCAGTCGTTGATAAGCGTCACGGGTCTCGTTGTAATACGAGCCTTGCTTGGATACGAGACCACGCCTGTACGCTTCGAGAGCCTGTTCCGAGTTTCCTTGTGCTTCTCGTTCTTGGCCAAGGTGAAACCAGCCGATGGCCTCGTTTGGATATTGAGTCGTATACCACCGGTAAAAGGCGAGGTCGCTCTGATCCGGATATTTCATATGAAATGTACTTTTTTCCTGAAGAAAGGAAACCTTGTCCACGGATACTTCTCCTCCAAATAAATGAGCGTTCAAAAAGGCGCCCTTATAAGGATGTATCGGCGTGAGCCGGGAAAATAATGAGAGTGGAGGTCAAAAATGGTTTACTTACGAACGATCAAGCTGCTGCGAGAAAACTTTCCTAACACGAAAGAATATCCGTTTCACTTGCCCTCCTTGCGCAAGCTGGAAGCGATCGAGCTTGAGAGCAGTGTCACTTTTTTTGTAGGAGAGAATGGATCAGGTAAATCGACATTATTGGAGTCCATTGCCTATCAATGTGGTTTTCATACGGCTGGAGGATCGCGGAATAATTTTTATGAGGTGCATCGCTCGGAGGCGAGCCTGGGTGACTACATACGTCTTTCCTGGCTGCCCAAAATAACGAATGGCTTTTTCTTGCGGGCTGAAAGCTTTTATCAGTTTGCCAGCCATATTGATCAGATGGGCTCTGAAAGCTATAAAAACTACGGCGGTCGCTCACTGCATGAGCAGTCGCACGGAGAATCTTTTTTCGCGCTGTTTGCCAACCGCTTCAACGGCAGGGGAATCTACCTGCTGGATGAGCCAGAGGCTGCTCTTTCACCGAAGCGTCAGATCGCTTTTTTGTACGTGATGCGCGATTTGGTGGAAGAAGGAGCACAATTTATCATTGCGACGCACTCGCCGATTCTATTGGGCTATCCCGGTGCGACCATTCTCAATTTTGACGAATCGCCTGTACAAGAGGTGAATTATCGCGATACAGAGCATTATCAATTGACGCGCAGGTTCCTCGAGAAACCTGAAACTTTTCTAAACGAAAAATAATTTGATTCTTCCTGTCACAAAAATCGCCTGGGCGGTTTCTATTAGATGAACGAAGCAGTAGAGGCATTCGTCAATGGCACGCAGGAAGGAGGAATTCCAGTGGAGGTGCAAGCAAACCTGGTGATGAACCATGCTCGAGTAGAGGATCATGCAGATTCCTTTCAAGAATTGTTTACGACCTATTATCCGTTTGTGGTCCGACAGATCATGCGAATTGTGAAAGATCAACAAACGGCAGAAGATATTGCACAGGATGTATTTCTCTCCTTTTACCATACGGATCGCTCGGAGATTGAACATATCCCGGCATGGCTGTCCAAGTCCGCGCTCTACGCAGCGTACAATTATCTTCGTTCAGAAAAACGCAGGTATGCAAGACAAGAGCGAAGTGCTTCCGAGCAAGAGCACGTCAGTCCTTCTACAGAAGAGATGTGGCTTGCAAAAGAGTCCCAGATTATCGTCCGCGATGTGCTAGAGGAGCTAGACGAGCGGGAACGAACCTTGCTGGTCATGAAATATTCCGGATTTCCATATGCGGAGTTGGCGAAAGCGACTGGCACGCAGATCAGCTCGGTGGGAACACTCCTCGCGAGAGCGAAAAGTAAATTTCGTACCATCTATGGCCGGATGAGGGGGGAAGAGGAATGAAATGTGCCGATACAGGCTTTGTCCAGGCGTTCTTGGACGGTGAGTGCAGTTCAAAAGAAAGTGAGCAATTCCTGCTTCATCTGGAGTACTGTGAAACCTGCCGTACACAGCTGGATGAACTATCCGCGTTGGATAGCTGGACGCGTGAGAAGATGGAGCATGTTTTTTCCGAGACAAACGATGTGAATGTCAATACGGAAGCAGCGTGGCAGCGTTTTTCGCAAACAATCGAGAAACCGACGAACGCATATGCACAAGATCGACAAGCGATAACCAATCGAGCAACAATCAGAAGGAGCTGGAGTCAGATGAACAAGCAAACAAAAAGATGGGTGACAGGTGCTTCGGCAGCAGCAGTATTGGCTGTGTCCCTGTCTTTCCCCCAAGTACAAGCAGCAGCGAACGATTTTCTGTCCATTTTCCGCATGGATAAAGTTGAATTCGTCAAAGTGACGCAAGAAGATATGCAAGAGCTGGAACAATGGATCGCAAACGGCAATTGGGGCGAGACGGAACTGCCTGGGATCGGAAAAATCTGGATGGATAAAAACGATAAAGAGAAACTTGAGGAAAGAAGCTATTATTACAACAACAAGGAATCCGCTGAAAAGGCTGGCGTGAAGCTGCCACAGCTGCCGAAGGACGTCACGGTGGATAGTGTAGACATCCACTCTCCTTTTACCATGCACATGGAGATCGATGCCGATCGTGCAAACAAGCTACTGGCGCAATTGCAGGTAGAGGCGCGCTTTGATGAAAAACTGAGTGGCAAACGCTTCTCCTTGAAGATTCCACAGATGCAGCAGGTCAGGATGCTTGTCGGAAAAGATAATATTAGCTACTATGTCGTAGGTGCTCCTGAGCTAAGCGCACCAGAGGGAGTCGATCTGGCACAGCTTCGCGAGACACTCTTGGCCCTGCCGTTCATTCCGGATCAAGTGAAAAGGCAGATGATTAGCATCGAAGACTGGCAGCATACTCTCCCTGTGCCATACATGGCAGACGGCGAAAGCAAGATGAAGGAAGTAAAAGTGAATGGTCAAAACGGAATGCTGATCACAGGTAAACACAATGCGCATCTGATGTGGCAGCAGGATGGACAGATTCACATGCTGGAAGGCTTCGAAGAGAACGCGGATGGGCTGTTGGATTTTGCAAATCAGCTGAAATAAGTAAACAAATAGTGGGGTGTTGGCAGAGTTTTCCTGAAGGAGGAGGGCTCTGCTTTGTCCCGTTTGCAATGGAGAAAGTGGGGTAAGCGATGTCAGATTATGTGATAGAGACCTGGGAGTTGACCAAGCAATATAACGGGAAAGCCGGCTGCAAAAATATTACGCTACAAGTACCGCGCGGCTCCGTATTTGGTTTCCTCGGTCAAAATGGAGCGGGTAAAAGTACCTTTGTCAGGACGATGCTCGGGTTATTGCACCCAACGAATGGCAAAGCGGTCATGCTTGGGCAGCCGATTGGCAGTGTAGAATCACGAAAAAAGGTAGGATACTTGCCAGAGCTGTTTCGCTATCCGGATTGGTTGACGGGCCAGCAGCTCTTGGAGCATCATGCCGAGTTGTGTGGATTAACACATCGAGAGAGCAAATCCGTGATAAAAAACGTCGTTGAGCTGGTCGGAATGGCTGGACGTGAGCGTGAACGCATCCGGGGCTATTCCAAAGGCATGCAGCAGCGAATTGGGATTGCCTGCGCCCTCTTATCCGATCCAGAGCTGATCTTCCTCGATGAGCCGACCTCCGCACTGGACCCAATCGGGCGAAAGGAAGTACGTGAGCTGATCGCACGGCTATGTGACCAAGGAAAGACGGTTTTTCTTAACAGTCATCTACTGAGTGAAATGGAGAGCGTGTGCAACTACGTCGGGATCATTCACCGTAGTGAGCTGGTCGTACAAGGCGACTGGCGCAAGCTGAGCACCGTCCAACCACAAATTGAATTGACAGTGGACAAGGATAGCGCAGGCTTTCATAACGAGCTTCCTTCCTTCGTCACAGAGAGTCGTCTCGTAAGACAAGAGGAAAACCGTGATACATGGTTAATGACGCTGGATCAGGACAATCGGGTACCGGCTCTGTTGCAACAGTTGATTGCTTCAGGGGCTGGAGTACATGAAGTCGTGCGCAAGCAGCAATCACTGGAAGACGTATTTCTGTATTGGGTGAAGAGAAAGGAGGGGGAACGACATGTGGCCGATCATCAAAATCACGTATAGAGAAATGATCTCCAAGCGTATTTTCACGATTACGCTGATCATGTCGCTGGCCTTCCTGCTGCTGTTTGGACTGGCAACCGGCTATGCGATTAAGGAAATGAAGGAATCGTTCGGAAACGCAGGTCCAGATGCAGTGCTACAAAAAAACTTCTTTTCCACGCAGCTCTTGGGGATGGGCTTGTACTTTGGCTCCGTCATTACGGCACTCTTGGCGATTTTGAGTAGTGTTGGGAGCATCGCATCTGAAATCGAGAGCCACCAAATCGACACGTGGCTGGCCCGCGCACTTCCTCGCTACAAATATGTATTGGGGAAATTTTTCGGGTTGGCAAGTATGTTGGGGCTGTACGGACTCCTGATGTTCTTCGGACTTTTGGCGATCAACCAATGGGTGGGCGGAGGTGCGGTGGCTGTTCAGGTAGGAGGAGACCAAATCCTGAAAGCAGCCGCTTTCTTCGTAGGTATGCCGATCATTCTTGTCTGTGTAGCCATGTTCTTGAGCAGTATGACTACAACAGTAACAGGCGGGATTATCCTGATCATTCTGTACGGAATCAGCTTCATTGGTGGCTTTATCGAGCAGCTTGGTGTTGCCTTTAGCAACAGTTCACTCACGAACATCGGGATTATTTCCAGTCTGGTATTTCCAACCGATTCGCTATTTAGGCAAATGACGATCTCGCTATTTGATACAGCTGACGATCCGCTGTCCTTTGCTTCGCAAGGAATTTTCGGTACGACTTCTCCTCCGAGTACTACCATGCTCATCTATACCATTCTCTATGGCATCGTGGCATTGGGGCTGTCCATTCGGGTGTTTCAAAAGAGAGATTTATAAGAAAAAAAGAGAACGGCTGATTCGTGCCGTTCTTTTTCGTAATGGAAAGAGGCCCTTTCACGAAAGGCCTCTTTTTTATGTACTTGCATGGCGATCATCATATGCGCATTTCGTGATTTTTATGATGTTAATAGAGCAAATGCGGTTAAAACAGTTTATGCGCATATTCTATTCGGATTTTTACGAACATTGCTATAATGACAGCACAATATGAAAGCGCATTCGTCATGGTTGCTACAACATCATTGTAAGCGCATTCTTGCAAGGGGGAACTAGCGTATGCTGGCATTACTCGGATTTCTCATGGTAGCCGTTTTCATGTATTTGATTATGTCGAGACGGCTTTCGGCATTAGTTGCTTTGATTGTTGTTCCTGTTGTTTTTGCGTTGATTAGCGGATTTGGTACAGAAATTGGCGACATGATGCTTGCAGGCATCAAGAAAATTGCGCCGACGGGAATTATGCTGTTGTTCGCCATTCTGTACTTTGGAGTCATGATGGATGCAGGTCTGTTTGATCCATTAATTAAGAAAATCGTGAAAATTGTAAAGGGTGACCCGTTGAAGGTTATTGTAGGTACAGCGATCCTCGCTACCTTGGTCGCACTGGATGGAGATGGAACCACGACGTATATGATTACGGTTACTGCGATGCTGCCTTTGTATCGCAAGCTGGGAATCAAACCGATGATTTTGGCAGTCGTGCCGATGCTCGCACTCGGTGTCATGAACATGACGCCTTGGGGTGGACCGACAGCACGTGTTATGAGTGTACTCCATCTGGATGTTTCCGAGATTTTCGTCCCTGTTATTCCTGCGATGATTGGCGGAATTGCGTGGGTGATGATCGTAGCCTGTATTCTGGGCAAACAAGAGCGTAAGCGTTTGGGAATCATTGAGATTCCAGATGAAGATTTGCAATCGCTTGCAGGACAAGAAGTGGCGGCGGCAGATGAGACTGCTGCACTGAAACGTCCACGTTTGATCTGGTTCAATCTGTTGTTGACCGCAGCCCTGATGGTCGGTCTGATTACGAGCTTCTTGCCACTGCCGACGATGTTCATGCTCGCTTTTGCTATTGCCCTGTTTATTAACTATCCGAAAATGCAAGATCAGAAAGAGCGGATTGCAGCCCACGCAGCTAATGCACTGGCTACAGTGTCCATGGTTTTCGCTGCGGGAATCTTTACAGGCATCCTGACTGAAACGAAAATGATCGATGCGATGGCGAGCACACTCGTTTCCTGGATTCCGGATTCACTTGGTTCCCATATGCCTCTACTTGTAGCGCTGACAAGCATGCCATTCACGTATTTCATGTCGAACGATGCGTATTACTTCGGGATCGTTCCAATCCTGGCGAATGCAGCAGCCGCTTACGGAATCGATCCGGCGGAAATTGGTCGCGCTTCCATCCTGGGTCAACCGCTGCACGTACTCAGCCCGTTGTTTGCAGCACAGTACCTCTTGATCGGAATGGTTGGGGTCGATTATGCGGAAACTCAAAAGTTCATTCTGAAATGGGCATTTGGAACATCGATCGTGATGATTGCGCTTGCTCTTCTTACCGGAGTCATCTCATTCTAATCAACGATAAGAAGGAAGAAATAAAAAAAGAGGCCTGCTCATGGCCTCTTTTTTCGTCATCGAGCGAAATGAGATACAATGAGAAGAAGAGGAGGGGACAATGTGCGTTTTCACAGCAAGCTGATGTTGATTATTTGCTCGCTCCTATTTGGTGTGATTGTCATACTCGGTACGATGTTTGAACAGATGCTGGCGGGCGTATTGGAGCATGAGATCGGGACGCGAGCACTGCATACCGCCAAGACCGTCGCGCAGATGTCCGAGATCAAACAGGCATTTGACGCAGAAGATCCTGCCAAGATTATCAATCCAATCGTGGAAAAAATACGCGTGGACACGAATGCGGCATTTATAACAGTAGGAAATTTGCAAAGCATCCGCTATTCACATCCTGAACCAGAGCAGATTGGCAAAAAGATGGTGGGAGGCGACAATGAGGCAGTATTTGAGGGGCAATCCATCATCTCTGAGACAGTCGGCTCGCTAGGCCCCGGACTCAGAGGAAAGACTCCGATCTATGATGAGGAAGGAAAGGTGATGGGAGTCGTTTCTGTCGGCTTTTTGTTTGAGGATATAAATGAAACGATCGAATCGTATCGCAATCGAATCTTCGTCATCGGTATCGTCACCTTGCTCTTGGGTGTGGTGGCTACACTCATTCTTTCACAGAATGTAAAGAAAGCCATATTTGGTTTGGAGCCAGAACAGATCGGGCGATTGTATCAGGAAAATCAAGCTGTGCTGGAATCGATTCGCGAAGGCATCGTGGCGGTCAACAAGGAAGGGTCGATCACGCTCGCGAATCAGACCGCCCTCCATATGCTGGGGCAAGCGAAGGATAAAGACAGTATCATGGACAAACAGGACGAGCTGGTTCGTTCGCTGGGCCTTCATGAGGTGATTCAGACAGGGAAAGCCGAATTTGACCGCGAAACGAATGTGGACGAGCACGTATTAGTCGTGAACCGCGTCCCGATTATGGATAAGGAGCGCCATGTTATGGGTGCTGTAGCGAGCTTTCGCAATCGGTCCGAGCTGTTCGAGGTCACACAGGAGCTGTCACGGGTGAAGGAGTACGCGGAAGTCCTTCGTTCCCAGACGCACGAGTATTCCAACAAGCTGCATCTCATATCAGGACTTATCCAGCTCGAATCGTATCAGGAAGCCATTGAAACGATTTCTTCTGAGTTAAATGTGCATGTCCACAATACGACGTTTATTATGCAAGAAGTCCCCGACCCACTGATAGGTGGCTTGCTGCTCGGGAAGCTGAATCAAGCCAACGAACGCAAAGTGGAATTAAAGATTGATCCGGAAAGCAACTTCCGTGACATTCCTGCCTCGATCGATCGCTCACAGCTGATTGTCATTCTCGGCAATTTGATAGATAATGCGATGGACGCTGTAAAAGCTCCAGGGGCATTTGCACCAGAAATTACGATCTTTTTACTCAATATGGAAGAGGTCTTGCTCATAGAGGTAGAGGACCGCGGACCAGGCATCTCCGAAGAGAATGCTGAACGAATCTTTGAGCTGGGCTTCTCTACGAAATCACAACCCAATCATGGCTACGGCTTACATTTAGTCAAACAAGCTGTCTTACACGTACACGGAAACATTACGCATACAGGAAATCCGGCGGGAGGAACGATTTTTACCGTGACGATACCAAAAGATGCACGCACGGCAGAACGGAAGGAGGCCGTTAAAGGTGATACGGGTACTCATTATTGAAGACGACCTGAGAATTGCAGAGGTAAACCGACGCTTCGTGGAAAAAGTGGAGGGGTACGAGGTGATTGGCATTGCCACGAATGGGCAAGAGGCCAAGGACCAAATGGAAATTTTGCAGCCCGATCTCGTGTTGCTTGACATTTATTTTCCGGATATGGACGGCCTCGATTTTTTGTCGATCATAAAGGAGCAGTTCCCTGCAACAGATGTCATCATGCTGACAGCTGCCAAAGAAGTGGATGCGGTTGTAGAGGCGATTCGCTACGGCGTATTCGATTTTATTACCAAGCCGCTTATCTTTGCTCGCCTGCAACAAACGTTACGGAATTATCAGGAGTTCAGGCAAAAGGTGAGTGATTGGAAAAAAGACACCGATCAAATCAGTCAAGCCCAAATCGATGAGCTCATTGCCCGGACAGGCCAGAAGAAGACAACCGAGACAAGGGCAGTCAAAGGTATTGATCAAATTACGTTGGACAAGATTTCTGGCTTTCTCATGCAGACGCAGGAGGCTACGACGGATTTGGTCAGCAAAGAAACAGGCATTAGCCGTTCAACAGCAAGGCGGTACCTAGAATATTTAGTAGCCAAAGGAGACGCCATCGCAGACCTTTCGTACGGTGTCGTCGGACGTCCAGAGCGCGTATACAAGAGCGTCGGACGGCAAAAAGAATAAAAAACCCTCTGCGCCCGCAAGTAAGGTTCGAGCCTACTTGAGAGCGTGGAGGGTTTTTTGTACTTATGATTTATAAGTATTTAGAAGGTTTCGAAGAACCAACGAAAGCTGGTGAGAAGAAAAAGCGCAGGGCTCGCAGACCTTGACAACGCCCACCCAGTCGGAACTTCCAAAAGGGGACCCGATTGTCGAACACTTCCTCTTTGAGAAACTTCCGCCCGTAGGGTGGCTTTGGCTCGACGGTCCCCTTTTTGAAGTGGAGACGGCCAGTCAATCCCCCTTGCGGGCGTGTCAGAGTCGAAGAGAACTGTGCTTTTTCTTCTCCTCCCCTATGTTGACTCAAACCAGGGCCTACTTAATCACACAGCTCGCTTCCACCCGATAAATACGCTGCCCGCGAGAAGAAAAGCGCTCCTCGTACTCCGTCATCACATTATCTGCCGATAGCTTGGACTGGTGCAGGTCAAAGGTGATATTGCGCATCTGGAAGCGCTCCGCAGCGAATTGGTTGAGTGAAAACTCAAAAAGGTTCTCGTTGTCTGTCTTCATATGAATCTCGCCGTCTGCCACAAGTACCTGACGATAGGTGTTCAAGAAGCTTTTGTAAGTAAGACGGCGCTTGGCATGACGGGTTTTTGGCCACGGATCACTAAAGTTCAGATAGATGCGAGAAATTTCATGATCGGCAAACAAGTCGGTCAACTTGGAAGCGTCGTATTGGACAAAGGCCAGATTCGGAACAGCTTTGTACTCCGTACGCTGGACCGCACGCAGAACGACCTCCGCCTTCAGTTCAACCGCAATGAAATTGATGTCAGGGTGACGCTCGGCCAATGTATTAATGAAACGTCCTTTTCCACAGCCGATCTCCACATGAATCGGGTTGTTATTCCCGAAGCGTTCCTTCCAATTTCCTTTATAGGAAAGGGGATTGTCTACAAACGTCGGATATTCTCTCAGGGCCGCTTCGGCACCTGGAATGTTACGCAGTCGCATATGTGCCTCCTTCAAAACGAACTCCTATCTACTTTACGATGACTCCCTGCTAGTTGCAAGTAGAGAGAGAAGAAAGGGAAGCGAGATTCCAGATACAGATTACGTGAAAAAGGAGTGAAAAGGGGTTTTTTGTAAATGGGACTAGGAAGAAAGTCACACGTGGCGCGGATTTGAACAAATCGGGGGTGGATAAATTTTGCCAATTTAGGAGGGACTTTATGGCAAGAAAATAGACTGAAAATTTGAGGAATGCCTGTTAAATCAAGCGCGAAGGCGTCAAGCGGTAATCGTATCCAGTAGAAAAAATAGTTTTTGGTAAGTTTTTGGTAATTTCATAGAGGGTGAGCTTTGGTAAAGTAGAGAACAAGTGAGAGGTCAGCCAAACTTTGCATAAAATGGTCCCTTGTTGAGCAGGGATCTTTTTCACAAGAAAAGGGAGGATGAACAGCATGAAATTACATAAAGCCCTCATCGGAATCGTAATGGGAGTAGTAATGGGAGTCACAGCGATTGTCGCTCCACTGCCGCAAGAGCAAAATGTGGCCGAGGCTGCATGGTCGCAATCCAGGGCGGACAAGGTCATTGCCACGGGAAGAAAGTATCTGGGTACTCCTTATAAATTCGGCGCGAGCAGTAATACCACAGCCGTATTTGATTGCTCTTCCTTTACACAGCGCGTATTTAAAGTCGCAGTCGGCAAGAGCTTGCCACGCTCTTCTCGCGATCAAGCCAAGAAAGGAACGAGTGTGTCCAAGGCCAACCTGAAAAAGGGAGACTTGGTGTTCTTTAAGGCGAGTACGACGACAACGTCCAAACGGATTACACACGTGGCGATTTATGCAGGCAACAATAAACTCTTACATACATATGGAAAACCAGGAGTGACGTATTCGACCTTTAAAGGCACGTCCTGGGAGAAGCGCTTCGTTTCGGCACGGCGAGTCTTGTAATCTACTCGTCTGGCTCTCTACTTACTAATACGTCTGGCAACGCAATTTGTTGCGAGAATCGAGGAATGCAAATCTTGTAAAAAATGCGAAAGCCCTTGCCTTGTGGAGTCTCCCACAAAGACAAGGGCTTTGGTCTGTATGCTAGCAGTGTGCTAGATTTTCAAAATACCACCCATGCTCGCATTCGTTACTAGCTTGGAGTAACGAGCCAGATAGCCTGTTTTTACTTTCGGCTCGAATTCTTTCCAGCCTTCTTTGCGGCGAGCCAGCTCGGCTTCATCCACGTGCAGTTGGATCGTGCGCTCCTCGAGGTCAATCGAAATGATATCTCCGTCCTGTACGAAGGCAATTGGACCGCCTTCTGCGGCTTCTGGAGACACGTGACCGATACTGATCCCGCGGGAAGCACCGGAGAAGCGTCCGTCTGTAACGAGAGCGACTTCTTTCCCGAGGCCCATACCCACGATTTGCGAGGTAGGAGCCAGCATTTCTGGCATACCTGGGCCGCCTTTAGGTCCCTCGTAGCGGATGACGACAACATGACCGGATTTGATTTTGCCAGCAGCGATTCCTGCCAGAGCCTCCTCTTGGGAGTCGAAGCAGATGGCTGGACCTTCGTGCTTTTTAATAGAAGGATCGACACCGCCTGTTTTGATGATCGAGCCTTGTTCCGCTAGGTTGCCGAACAGAACAGCGAGTCCGCCGGAAGCACTGTACGGGTTGTCCAGGCGACGAATGACTTGATCGTTTTTGATTTCAGCGTCAGCGATGTTTTCGCCAAGGGTTTTGCCCGTTACGGTGATGCGGTCTGGATGGATCGCGCCTGCTTTTTTCGCAATTTCTTTCAGAACAGCTGATACGCCGCCTGCCTCGTGGCAATCCTCGATATGATAGTCGGAGGAAGGAGCCAGCTTGCAAATATGCGGAATGCGCTTCGCTACTTCGTTGATGCGCTCGATCGGGTATTCGATGCCTGCTTCTTGTGCAATAGCCAGTGTATGGAGAACGGTATTGGTTGACCCACCCATCGCCATGTCGAGTGCGAATGCATCGTCGATTGCCTCGAGTGTCACGATGTCGCGTGGTTTAATGTCGCGTTCAATCAGATTTTTCAGTTTTTCAGCAGATGATTGTACCAGCTCGCGGCGTTCAGGAGAGACTGCGAGTACCGTACCATTGCCAGGCAGAGCCAAACCGATGGCTTCGAGCAGACAGTTCATCGAGTTCGCTGTAAACATACCGGAACAGGAACCACAAGTTGGGCATCCATATTGCTCCAGCTCTTCGAGTTGCTGGTCGTTGATCAAACCTGCTTGGTGAGCGCCGACACCCTCGAATACGGAGGAAAGCGAGATGGAGCGACCATCACTCGTTTTTCCGGCTTTCATAGGACCACCGGTTACAAATACGGTTGGAATGTTGACACGAAGTGCACCCATAATCATCCCAGGCGTGATCTTGTCACAGTTCGGAATACAGATCATGCCGTCAAACCAGTGAGCAGCGACAACGGTTTCCAAGCTGTCTGCGATGATCTCGCGGCTCGGGAGGGAGTAGCGCATCCCGATATGTCCCATAGCGATTCCGTCGTCAACACCAATCGTATTGAATTCGAATGGAACCATGCCAGCAGCACGAACGGCTTCTTTGACCAATTTTCCAAACTCCTGCAAGTGCACGTGACCTGGAATAATGTCGATGTACGAGTTGCAAATAGCGATAAACGGTTTATCGAAATCCTCATCCTTTACACCTGCTGCACGAAGCAAGCTGCGGTGCGGTGCGCGGTCGAATCCTTTTTTGATCATGTCACTTCGTTGTCTGGCCAATTTGAAAAACTCCCTTCCCATACGGATAATGCCTGTCTTATGTTTTGAACTATCTTATCAATTTTTAATAACAGAAACAACCGTAAAAGTCTGAACATTTGCTCAGTCTCGAATGGTTCGGACAACTGCTCTCGATTGGCATAAGCTTAGGAATCATAGCGAAATCAGCTTGTTTGGGATAAAATAGAAGAATCGATTCTATTTTGGTTGGAGTGAACAAAATGTTAGATGAATTAAAAAACATCTGGTCGGACGGGAATGAAGAGGAGCGTCGTATTCTTGAGCTGGCTGTTCAGGCAATTCATCAGAAGCGGGAACGGAATAGCGCTTTTATCTCTGGGTTTCTTGGGTTAAAGGGAGAGTTCATAGACGAAGAAAGGCAGTCATATCGCTTCGAATTGCCTCTGACCCCTTTTATGCACAATTCAGGTCGAGTTGTTCATGGAGGAATTCTCGCGACCTTGATCGATTCAGCGATGGGCTCCTTGATCAATCGGTCCTTGCCACCCAATCAGTATGCAGTGACGACAGAGCTAAAGCTCAATTATTTGCTTCCGGGAATAGGGGAGCGGCTGCGCGCAGAAGCGAGCTTTTTGCATCGCGGACACACGTTGGTCGTCATGGAGGGCAGTGTCTACGATGATCGGAATAGGCGGATCGCCCACGGTACAGGAACGTTCATTGTGCTATCCAGAAATGATCGGAAATAAAAAAACTCGCTCCACACCAAAAAGGTGAGAGCGAGGGGTGACGGTGTTATTTGATGACAACGAGACCGCTGTATTCCGAAATATAAGTGAGCATTTTGGCTGAAAGCGGTACGATAAACTCCATGTTTTCTTTTTCGACGATACCGGATCGGGAAACAATCCGTGCCCACTTGGCGGTCAGCTTGTAGTAATCGGAACCAAATGAGGCATGAACGGTCTCACTCTGATGCCGAAACGTGACAGGGGTAGTGTTTAGCTTCATCGGGACCATGCTGATGATATCCTGCAAAAACAAATGGTAGGTCATGTGTGGCTTGAAAAGAACAAGCTCCTTTGTGGTAACAGAGAAGCCGTAGCTATTGTTCATTTGGGTGAATTTGAGTTCACCTTCCATATTTTTCAGCCGAATGAAGTCGGTATTCATGTTTATCCCCCTCCTTCGGGTGTCTTTCTATGATAGTAATGTTCCCTGTGAAAGTGCAAGTGAAAGGTTGTTCCATACAAAAATAAGGAGCGAAATGACATGATCGAAATTGCAAAAGAAGCAGCAAGTGTCGCGGGTGCGTTTTTGAAGGAACGTTTTCTCGAACAGCTCGTACCCGATGAGGAATTGCATAACGACGTGAAGCTGCCAGAGGATAAAGGCAGTGAAAAACGCATCATTGAAGTACTGCATCGCCACTTCCCGACACATACCATTTTTTCTGAAGAGGTTGGAATGGTTTCCCGTGAGGAAGAGTATTTGTGGATTATCGATCCTTTAGACGGAACGAATAACTATTTTATCGGCTATCCGTATTTCTCGATCTCGATTGCGTTGCAGCACAAGGGAGAGCTGGTGCTGGGCGTTGTCTACAATCCGGTAGCGGGTCAAATGTTTTGGGCGGAAAAAGGAAAAGGAGCCTATTTGAACGGAAAACGATTGAACGTCAATAACCGCCAAGACCTCACACGTGCAGTCGGTACGTACATCCGTGGACGCGATACGGTCACGAAGGAAGAAGAGATGGCTTTCACAGAACCGTTTGTTTTCCAGACCAAGCGTCTCATGCGAAATATTGCGCCTGCGCTGGATTGGTGCTTGCTGGCAAACGGATGGCTCGATTATGTCGTGATGCAGCGATCCAATATTATGGATGTAGCCGCCGGAATTGTCATCGCCCAGGAGGCGGGTGCAACGATTACGGACTGGTCTGGAAAACCGTATCAGCATGAGCCGTTCCAACAAGATCACACTCCTTCATTGGTGGCGAGCAACGGGCATTTGCATGAAACGATTCGCGGTATGATTCGACCGTAACAGGAACAAAAGAAGTAGGACTTATGTAGCGGTTTATGGCTTTGCTGGATTTCTTTTCATTTATTGGCAACCAAATGTTTCGGCGGACGTATAAAATTGTTGCGTATGATTTGCTATTCTATGATAGGTAAAAGAGGTGAGAAAAATGGCACGAATGGAATATCGGCTGCTGGATGAGGCGAGGGGATTCCCTGTTCAGTTTTACTACGACAACGTGAACAAAGATGAGGTCTCCTTGCGTTTCGCTTGCGATTATTTGGTGAAGGGGCATGTTGTTTATGAAAAGACGTCCTGTGCAATCGAAAACGGCACGTATGTGATTTACGTCAAGCGCTCTACAGAAGAGCAGGCTGTCGATTATGCGGAGGCTGTGACTGCACGCTGGGGCAGCATTCAGATCGAAATGCGTGAATATCAAGAAAATGCAAGCATTTATCCGCTGGTACACACGTTTTATTTCAAGGACGATGACGATGCTCTCTTGCATTTGCAAAGCGACTATTTGTACGTGAATGGACGCGAATGGGAAAAGACATCGGCCGAGGTGGATGAAGATCGGCAGGTTTATGTTTACTACGCGAAGCCAGTGTAGGAGGAAGGAAAATGGCACAAACGAAATCGAAGAAAGTAGTCGGTCTGTTCGTCGCGGCTGCACTTGCGATCAGCGGTTGTTCTTCCGGGGACGACTATGATGATGATTGCTACGATAACGACAATGACGGCTATTGTGACGATAGCAGCAGTAGTAGCGGAGGTTCTGGCTCCACTTACAGGTCTTACAAGAGCAAATCCGGAGTATCGAGTGGGATAAGCACGAGCAGCTCTAAGGGCGGAATCGGCAGCTCGGGCTATTCCAGCTCCGGGTGAGGTGAGAGAAGTGGAAGACCATTACCGACGAGAACGAGAGGCGCTGTACAGCCCGATGCGGGAAGAGGGCGTATTTACCTGGGATTGGATGTATGGCGAGGAATATGCGCTTCATGATATCCACCTGATCTCTCCCTCCTTTCGAGAGGAAATCGCGATGGCAACCGAGCGGCTTGGGCAAATCTTTACAAAGGTCGTTCCGGTATTGCAGCGTGCAGAGGACTCCCTGTTGCTGGAACTAGGAGTGCCAAAGCAGGCTTTGCAGGCAGTCAGGGTCGCCGTTTCCCAAACAATGCCGACTGTGATTGGACGCTTTGATTTTGCCCAGACGACAGAAGGATTAAAGATGCTCGAGTGCAACAGTGATACCCCTACAGGAATCGTCGAGGCTTTTTATGTGAACGGTCGTGCTTGTCGTCATTTCCTGCGCGAGGACCCGAATGAAGGGATGGAGCGGCAGTTGCGTTCAGCGTTCAGCAAGGTGGTCGACGCTTATCGGGCGCAGGGCTATGATACGGGCTCTATCTGGTTTAGCTCGCTCGACTGGCATGAGGAAGACAAGGGAACGACATTATACTTACTGAACCAATCGGGTTTGTCTGCCCGGTTTGCCGCTTTGGAGCATTTGCGTGTTTGGCAAGATCGTCTCTATGTAAAGGAGAAAGAGGAGCTACTGCCAGTCGATGTGCTGTACCGTCTGCATGCTTTGGAAAAGCTGGCGGCAGAACAGGATGAAGATGGCTACCGGACTGGTGAGCATGTGCTTTCGTTGATTGCCCGCAAAAAGCTGGCCATTATTAATCCTCCTTCTGCGTTTCTCATTCAGACGAAGGCTTTGCAGGCGCTCATCTGGAACTTGCATGAGGCGAATGAGTTTTTCACAGAAGAGGAGCACACGATCATCGAAGCTTACATGCTGCCGACTTATTTTGAAAATCGGTTTGCAGGCAGGGAGGACTACGTCACGAAGCCGATTTTTGGGCGGGAAGGTGGCGGCGTCATGCTGTTTGCATCAGATGGTACGCTGCAAGAGAAGGATCAGGAAGAGTTTTACTGGGAGCAGCCGATGATTTATCAGAAACGGGTAGAGCTTCCAGAGATAACGGTTCAGACAATGAAAGGAGCTTATGCTGGACGGCTGCTCTGGGGGTCCTTTTGGATCGGCACAGAGGCATCGGCAATTGTAGCCCGTGTCGGAGGACCGATTACAAACAACCTATCCTATTATTTGCCGGTCGGCATAGACAAGTAGCGAAAGGAGAGGACAACTTACATGTTGGGACAATTGGATTACGTAGTAAACTTTTTAACGTATTTGGCAGTGACCATTCCGATATTGGCTGTGGGGATTTTTGTGTTTACGATTACGACTCCTTACAAGGAGTTTGATCTGATCAAGCAGGGAGCACAGACTGACGATCCGAAGAAGATGGCAGCGGCAAAAGCAGCCTCGCACGATTTGGGAGGCAAAATCATCGGTTTGGCAATCGTCCTCGCTTCGGCTGTATACCACTCCGTTAACTTGTGGGATTTGGTCATCTGGGGTATTGTAGGAATGGTATTTCAAGTCATCATTTTTTATTTGTTCGAATGGGTCACACCATTTAAAGTCGTGTCTGAAATTCCGAACGGGAACGTATCCGTCGGTATTTTCGCTTCGCGGTTGAGTATTGCAGCGGGCTTGTTGATGGCTGCGCTGATCAGCTACTAAGCATGGAAAGAGGCGTTCACCTTCGAAGTATGGTGCTCAAGTAGGTTCTCTACATTTGGCTCCTCCCGCTTCAGGTTCTCGCCTCTTTTTCGATGCAGAACAGATCATATTTTGAACAGGCACTTATGAGCACAGGGAGGAGTCTTTTTGTTCTGGCGCGTCATGTATGAGATTTTTATCATTATGCTTGTGATTACGTATGCGATCCTGTTGTTCGCAGACTTCTCTAATCATCCTCTGTTGACTGATGAACTGATGGACAAGGTAGACACTGGGCTGATCATCTTGCTGATTGTCGAGTATTTGTTCCGGCTATGGAGAGCGAAAGACAAACGAAAATTCGTTTTCGCCAACTGGTTCGATCTGATCGCAATGATTCCATTGGACTCGTATTTGTATTTAGCCAGAATCATGCGCGTGCTTCGGCTGGTGCGCATCGTGCGAGCTTCTCCGTTTTTGTTGGGAATCATTCGATCAGGCCCGATGCGTCAAGTATTTGGTGTCGTCACGATCATCATGCTGTGGAGCTCGACTGCTATTTATTTGCTCGAATACGGTGTAAACGAGAACATCAAAAGCTTCCCAGATGCGTTGTGGTGGTCGATTGTGACAACCACGACAGTCGGCTATGGGGATATTTCGCCTGTGACGGCAGGTGGAAGGATCATGGCGACGATCTTGATGATAACGGGGATCGGAATGCTAGGAGCTTTGACGGCGAATTTTGCTACGCATTGGACAGAGACACATGAAAGCAAAAGCCAGGAGAAAGATCGCTTGACCGAAGAGATCAAAAAGCAGGCGATCGCAAATATCCAGCAGATCGAAAACTTGACCGAGCGCGAGTATGAGACGCTCAAAGAAAGTGTGGATTTGCTGTATCGTCGAACGAGGAAAAAGGGTGAGGAATAAGGGGAGAGCTGTCAGGCAATAGGCCTGGCAGCTTTTTTCTTCTCCCTTTTTGAATCACTTTCATAATGTTTAAAAAGCTGCGTAGGAAGAAGTTCATTTCCAGTTAAAGCGCCTCTGGAGCCCGACCAAGCGTAGGAATAAATGGCGGGGAATTTAAGCTTCACTTATGGAATACCTCTCTGAAACTTCTACGTTTGAAGCGCTCCCGCCATTTATTCCGAAGCGGACAGTCAATCCCCCGTGCAGGGCGTAGGCCGAAGCGCAGACTGGAAATGAACTTCTTCCCTCACCTATAGCAACGTCCCAAACAGTATGTTCAAGTGAAAGTTGATTTTGTTATTGACGAGGCAATCCATCCCAATTATAATTCCGAGTAAACATATATGAATTACAAAATAAGTTTGGGTAAGGGGATTATCCGATGGCGAAAACAGCGGTTTTGGTAATTGCTCACGGTTCACCTGATCCTGACTGGTTGGCGTTGGTGGAATCAGCCGTTTGGCAGTGCCGCACTGATTTGCCAATTCGGGTAGCTTACTTGGGAGGAGTGGAAGGACGAGGCATCAGCGATGAAGTGAAACGTCTGGAAGCATCAGGAGCGAAAACGATTGTCGTCGTTCCGCTATTCGCCACGGCAGGAAGCAATCACGTAGGGGAAATCCGTGCGATGCTTGGACTGGACCCATGGCCGACAGGAGAGACAGACCTGATTCGCGTTCCGGTTCAGGCAAGAATTCTCTGGTGTCCGCCATTGGAGGATCACGGAAATGTCGAGCAGATCGTGGCAGAGCGAATCGCAAGTCTATCACGTTTGCCTAGTCAGGAGGCTTTGTTGCTCGTCGGGCACGGCAGTGACTTGCCTGGATGTCATGAGCGCTGGGAAAAGCTGCTCTTGCGTCTGACATTCCGCTTGCAAAACCGCTATGCATTTGCCGCTGCCGGATATGCGACACTGAGACCTGATACGCTGTACGAACAAGCCTGTTTACTGGCACAAAAAGGGGATGTCCTCGTGCTTCCTCTGTTCGTCAGCCAGGGCTACTTCACGCGACAAGCAATCCCGAAACGGCTTGCGGGCTTGGCTTATCGCTATGAGGGCAGTGCGTACTTGCCCCACCCACTGATTGCGGACTGGATGACCCAATCGATTCGAATGGCATTGGTAACTGACATCTTCACACAAAGGAGCATGTACGAGCATGGCAGAGAGAAAGCAGTGGAAGTGGGCTGCTGATCCATCCCTCAACAAAATGGAGTTTACGAAGCTGGAAAAAGACGGACTGGACGTCATCGAAACGATCGTAAACACCTATTCCAAAGAAGGCTTCGCATCGATTGATTCTTCTGATATGGATCGATTTAAATGGGCAGGCGTCTATCAGCAGCGGCCAAAGGATGGTCATTTCATGATGCGTGTGCGTATACCAGGAGGCATTTTGAACAGTGAACAAGCTCGCGTGCTCGCCACAATCGCGGAAGATTATGGACGTGATCTGGTGGATGTGACTACACGTCAGGCCGTGCAATTTCATTGGCTCACGGTAGAATCGCTCGCTGACATTTTCGATCGGCTCGCATCAGCGGGACTATCCTCTTTTGAAGCATGTGGAGACTGCCCGCGGCAAATCATGGGGAACCCACTGGCAGGAATTGATCCGCATGAAGTACTGGATACGCGTCCCATCGTTGCGGAGTTAGAAAAATTCTTCTTGCTCAATCGCGACTTCTCTAATCTGCCACGCAAGTACAAAATATCGATTTCGGCCAATATCCATAACGCCGCGCATGCGCAAATCAACGATCTGGCTTTCACTCCGGCCAAAAAAGAAATTGGAGGCGAGGAAGTGATCGGCTTCCACGTCTGGGTAGGCGGCGGCTTGTCAGCGAAGCCATACTTGGCGAAGCAGCTGAATGTTTTCGTCCGACCAGAAGAGGTCGTCAAAGTTGCGGCAGGAGTTACGACTCTGTTCCGCGATTTCGGCTACCGTCAAAAACGCACGCATGCACGTCTCAAGTTCTTGGTCGCTGACTGGGGACCAGAAAAGTTCAAGGAGCAATTAATGGAGTTGGTTGGAGAGCTTGAGTCCGGCGGTATTGATTTAACTTCGGGCTGGAATGGCGGATATTTTTACGGCATTCACGAGCAGAGCCAAGCAGGACTGTACTACGCAGGCTTGTCTGTTCCGGTTGGGCGGATGAATGCAGAAGAATTAAATGAATTGGCCCGTCTGGCGGACGAATACGGCGATGAGACGATTGGCACCTGTAACACCCAAAATGTTCTGATTCGCAACATTCCCGAAGAGAGGGTAGCAGCTTTCCGCAATGAGCCGATGATTGTGAACCGTTTCAAATTGCAGCCCAATACATTTGTCGGGTATGCCGTATCTTGCACAGGCACGGAATATTGCAATCTGGCTATCGTGGAGACCAAGGAGCGGATGCGTTTGCTGGCTCAATATTTGGATGAAACGGTTGTGCTCGAAACGCCACTGCGCATTCATATGATTGGTTGCCCGAATTCTTGCGGTCAGCGCCAGATTGCGGATATCGGCCTGCAAGGCGCATTGGTCAAGACACCGAACGGGATGGTAGAGGCGTTCGACATCCATGTAGGCGGGACACTGGAGGAGCCGCAATTCAACCGCAAGCTCAATGCGCGGATTACCGTGGACAGACTCGGTCCGTTCCTCGCCCAATTGATTACGCTCTACAAGGCGGATCGTCAGGAAGGCGAACCATACTGGCGTTACGTGGAGAGGGTAGGACTTTCCCATATCCAGGCGCAGGTAGACTCCATTTTGCAACCAGCGTAATGCCCTGTGTGGAATATAGCCAGGTTAGGAGGGGACATGTCATGGCAGAGGAACAAACAGAGAGCTATCTTTACAAGCTGGAAGCCGTGCTAGAGGAAGGGCGGTTACTGACGGTTGTGGTGATCGCCAAAACGGATGAACGAGCCTTCTCTTCAGCCGAGAACAATCTCTTGCGACATACGATAGCGCCACCTCGTATCAAAGAGCTGAGCCTGGTGGAAAAAAAGCCGCTCGGACGCCAAGGAGTCGGGTACGTAGTGGAGACCTCAAAGTTTGGATAATGGGACGATGGCTCTTCCTGTGAAGGGGAAAAGCAGCAAGGAGGACGGATTCGTAATGAACACAGGCAGAGTCGTTTTTGTCGGAGCAGGGCCTGGTGACCCAAAGCTGCTGACGATTCGCGGCATGGAGTCGCTTCGCCTTGCGGATGTGATTGTGTACGATCGCCTAGCAAGCCCGCAGCTTCTCTGGTACGCAAAAAAGGGAGCCACTCTCATCTATTGCGGGAAAGAAGCGGATCATCATACATTGCCGCAAGAGGAGATCAACCTCCTGCTCATCCGGGAAGCCCAAAAAGGAAAATACGTCCTTCGACTGAAAGGCGGGGATCCGAGCATGTTCGGGCGGGTAGGAGAGGAAGCGCAGATGTGCCGTGAGCATTCTATTCCGTTTGAGATCGTGCCAGGGATTACTTCCGGGATGGCGGCTCCGCTCTATGCGGGTATTCCGCTGACTCATCGTGACTACAACTCTTCCGTCGCTTTTGTCACCGGTCACTTGTGTGATAAAAATGCGGGAAAGGAGCCGGACTGGGCAGCCCTCGCCTCGATGGAAACGCTGGTCATCTACATGGGTGTGAAAAATTTGCCTCGTATCAAGGAGCGCCTTCTTGCGCATGGAAAAGCCGGCCATACGCCCGTTGCTCTCGTGCGCTGGGGGACAGTGCGTGAGCAAGAGACGTTGATCGGCAAGCTTGGGACGATAGATAAGGAAGTCGAGCAGGCTCGTTTTGCCGCACCGGCTATCATTATTGTAGGTGAGGTCGTCCGTTTGCGGGAATCGCTGAACTGGTACGAATCACGCCCCTTGTTCGGTAAACGGGTAGCTGTGGCAAGAAGAGCGAGCGATGAAGGAAATAGTGAGCTCGTGATTGCTTTGGAACAGTTGGGTGCCGAAGTCATGCCGATTCCTTTGATCGAACGCTGCACGTTTGACACACCAATGACAGAGCTTTCCACTTATCGTTGGCTCGTCTTCGAGAATGAGCAGCAAGTAGCCTTTTTTACTTCTGCCTTGCGACAACAGCGTTATGATGTGCGGCGCTTGACGAGCAAGCTGGCTGTTTGTGGACAACGGGCTTTTGATGCTTTCGAGAAACGGGGGATATATCCGGACTTGGTGCTGGAAGAAAACACATCCCTGCTGGCACTCCCCGACCTGCTAGCCTTGGAAAAAGAAGAGCAGGTGCTTTACGCAGGGGCAAGGAAGCCGCAAAAAATTACGCTGGACCACGGCAAGGTGATTCAAGTGATCCAAGCGGGCACGCTCGAATGGGAGGAGAAGCACCCTGGTTCGAAAAAGGAAGGATTGTCATTTGACTGGCTAGCGACGGATGACGCTCAAACGCTGTCAGCGCTGGCGCAATTCGCTGGCGATGTCTGGTCAAAGACACCGATCGTATGCGTCGGAAAGGAAACAGCAGATGCAGCGAGAGGAATGGGCTGGCAAACCGTGAGCAGCCATGCAGACAGCGCGATCCATATAAATGAGCTTATGGCGTGGCGCGACCATGCCAAGCAAGGGCAGACTCTTGTCTTGTCGGCGACTGGTTCACAGGAAGGATCGCACGCTGAATGATCAAGGAGGGGGCATATGAGCCAGCTGAATTATGCATCAGCTACAGAGGAACAACTCGATTCCATCAATAAAAGTCTCACAAAGGGCGACACCATAGATGTCATCAAATGGGCCTACAAGACATTTTCAGATGATTTGATTTATTCGTGTAGCTTTGGAGCCGAGGCCATGGTGTTGCTCGATATGATCAGCGATGTGAAAAAGGATGCCAAGATCACTTTTTTGGATACCAATCTCCACTTTTCCGAGACGTACAGCTTGATTGAGCAGGTGAGAGCAAGGTATCCTGCGCTGCGGCTAACGGTCAAGCAGCCAGACATCACGCTGGCACAGCAGGCAGACCTTCATGGCGAAGAGTTGTGGAGCAGGCAGCCGGATATGTGTTGCCATATACGCAAAGTACAGCCGATGGATAGTGTGCTGACCGGAGCAGTTGCATGGATGTCTGGACTACGCAGAGAGCAGTCTGCCACGAGAGCGAATGTCGAGTTTATCAATCGTGATGAAAAATTCCAGTCGCTAAAAATTTGCCCGCTCATTCATTGGAAGTCGGAGGAAGTGTGGCAGTATATCCGAGCATTTGAATTGCCGTACAACCCCCTTCACGACCAGAGCTATCCGAGTATCGGCTGCGCGCCTTGTACGCGTCCTGTAAAAGAGGGCGAGGATTCGAGAGCAGGGCGCTGGGCGCAAGCAGGGAAAACGGAATGTGGGCTGCATCTCGCAAGGTAACGAGAAAGAGAAGAACAAACCAAGGATAGGAGGGGCTTTTGTATGAGTGGGAAACCTCACGGGGGAGAGCTGGTAAACCGTTTTGATCCACAGGCAGACCTGTCGGTGACTACGCATGAGGTGGAGATAGATGCATTTGCACTCGCAGATCTGGAGTTAATCGGGATTGGGGGCTACAGTCCGCTTGAGGGATTTTTGGATCGGGCGGATTATATTTCTGTCGTTGAGCAGATGCGGCTGGCAGATGGTACCGTTTGGAGCATTCCAATTACGCTTCCGGTCTCGACGACTGTCGCAGGAGCCTTGCAGATCGGAGACAAGGTGCGGCTGAGCCATCAGGGCTCGGTATATGGCATTCTTGCGATCACCGATATTTATTCACCTGACAAGGAGCGAGAGGCCCGGCTCGTCTATGGCACCGACGATCCGAATCATCCCGGGGTGAAAAAGCTGCTGGAGCGTCCCGCCGTTTATTTGGGTGGCCCGATTACGTTGGTAAAGCGCACCGAAAAAGGCCGTTTTGCCAGCTATCACTTCGATCCGGCACAAACGAGAGAAAGATTTGCCGAGAAGGGCTGGAAAACGATTGTCGGCTTTCAGACGCGTAACCCCGTCCACCGCGCGCATGAATACATTCAGAAATCAGCGCTCGAAATCGTTGACGGTCTCTTTTTGAATCCTCTCGTGGGCGAAACGAAGGCAGATGACATCCCTGCAGATGTGCGGATGAACAGTTATCAGGTATTGCTGGAAAAATACTATCCGGCTAGCCGGGTAGAGTTGGCCGTGTTCCCGGCTGCCATGCGCTACGCGGGACCGCGGGAAGCGATTTTTCACGCATTGGTGAGGAAGAATTACGGCTGCACTCATTTTATTGTAGGCCGGGACCATGCTGGTGTTGGCAACTATTACGGGACGTACGATGCCCAGCATATTTTCCGCCAGTTCCAGCCAGAGGAGCTAGGGATTACGCCATTATTTTTCGAGAACAGCTTTTATTGCAAGAGCTGCGAAAACATGGCCTCTACCAAAACGTGCCCGCATGACAGTGAGCATCATGTCGCGCTGTCCGGGACAAAGGTGAGGGAAATGCTGTCGCGCGGGGACGCTCCGCCACCAGAATTTAGCCGTCCTGAGGTCGCACAGGTATTGATCGAAGGACTGCGACCGGTGTCCGTATAAGCGGCTAAAAGAAAGCAGTTGTAAGAGAGGAGAGAGACGATGAGTAGAGAGGGCACCGCGAATATTGTATGGCATCCAACAACGGTAAACAAACAAGACCGTCAGAAGCGTGCAGGCCACAAAAGCTGTGTCTTATGGTTTACGGGGCTGTCTGGTGCGGGCAAATCGACGTTGGCCAATGCAGTCGAGCACGAACTGCATCAAAGAGGGCTAGCCAGTTACGTACTGGATGGTGACAATATACGTCACGGCTTAAACCACGGATTGGGGTTTGGAGCAGAGGACAGACGGGAAAATATTCGCCGAATTGGCGAAGTCGCGAAGCTGTTCGTGGATGCAGGTGTGATTACCTTGACGGCGTTTATCTCTCCGTATCGGGAAGACCGGGAGCTTGCGCGCAATCTGGTAGAGGCAGGAGAATTCATCGAGGTATACGTAAAATGTTCATTGGAAGAGTGCGAGCGCCGGGATGTGAAGGGACTATACCAAAAAGCGAGAAGCGGGGAGATTGGTCAGTTTACGGGGATTTCAGCACCGTATGAAGAGCCTGTTCAAGCGGAGTTGGTCATTGAGAGTGACAAGCAGACGATTGAAGAAGCTGTCCAGATTGTTCTTACATACCTGGAAGAGCACCAAATTCTCTAGTTTCATCGGTACGTAAAAAAGCACGACGCGAGAGGCGCCGTGCTTTTTTCGTGAGGGAAAATATTACTTCGTAGTGGTCGCTGCTTCTTCAGCTTCCAGATCCTCAGCCATTTCTTCCATCCATTTTTGTTGATCAACCATGCTTTCAGCGATTGGACGAACAAAGCCTTTGTCGCTGAAGCTGTTGATTGCTTTTTCATCTTTCACCAGCTGTTCTACAGTCAGACCAGCATCTTTTGCTGGCGCATTGAACTTGGTTGCTTTTCCGAAGTTGTATGCATATTGATCAGCAGCCAGACCGATTGTTACAGCTTGCTTCATTTCAGGCGCTTGGAACGTTACGCTCAGATCGCTTGTTTGTTTCACAGGCATTTTGTTGCTGTCGATGTAGAAGTCGAGGTTCCAAGCAAGCTTGTGGAAGCCTTCTTTTTTCATTTCTTCTACGATTTTTTCAGGTGTGTATTCTTTACCTGTTTCATCCAACCATTTTTTCGCTTCAGCCATGCCTTCGTTTACCATCGCTTCCGCATTTGCGCGCTTCTCAGCTTCTGTGGTTTTCTTGCCCAGTTCCGGGTACAGATCTTCTGTCATGGAAGTGGTCAGTACCATCATATCGATCGCAAAATCTTTTACTTCTTTGCTAGCTACTGCATCGTTAGCTGTGAAGAAGAACATTTTTACCAATTCTTTTGCGTCGATTTTTACAGTTACATGAGTCGCTTCTACTTTTTCACCGTTCGGCAATGTAACGGATTGTTTGCCATGGTTTTTCGCGTCTGCCAATGTATAGCCGTATTTACTTACATACTTTTTCACAAAGTTGAAAGTAAGGTCGTTCATTTTGTCTTGGTATTCTTTCAGCTTCGCCGCGTTAGCAGCATCGGAGCCGCCAAACTCAGCCATGAATGGATTGGATGAGTTCGAATCGATTACCAAGTATTTGCTGTCCAGCGGAGACTTCACGTAGACTTTATCTTCGTCAACGATCGTTTCAACGGATGCTCTTTTGTCACCTGTCCAGAGCTTGTTGTCGCGCAGGAGCTTGTCGTCTTTTACTTCTACTTCAAACTTCACAGTGTCCAGATCCAGCTGGGAGCCTTTTACTGTTACGCCTGCTTTCAAAGCGGACAACAACGCCTGTCCTTCTTTGTCAGCCGGTTCTCCGAATGCTTCAGGCAATTTCTCAACGTCACCTGTCAGCTTCAAGGAGCCTTCAAAATCATAGTTTGGCTTGTCAATTGTCGCTACGATAGAATCACGCACCAGGGATGCCTCGCCAGCACAACCGGTCAGCAGTACCGTACCTGCTACCAAAAGGGCGCTACCTTTTTTCCACATGATGTGTTCCTCCCCTATGTATTTAAATTTTTATTCCCCTTTGTTCTACGCTCAAATAGAGAAAAGGTTTCGCAAAAACGGAAAAAAATCACAATCCAGCTAATTCTGCCCCCTTTTCGTGGTAAGATGAAGGGGAAAAGATGGTTAGTGAAGAAAGGGCGTTGCAACATGTGGTCGTGGCTTCAAAAGCTGATGAACTTTTTTCAGGGAGAAAGAGAAGAGGAAATAGAGGAAGAAGGCCGTCCGGCAGGTACCGGTAACCCAACAGGTACTCCCGCTCCCCGTCAGCCTCAGGCGAGAACAAAAAGCATATATCCAAAAGAACGGGTAGACACTCGAGATATAGAAGACAATGTGCGTCAAAGAAGAGAGCGTCAATTTCGTTTTCCAGTTGTCCCGGATGACTATTTGGAGAAGAAGCGCAATCGTAGCGAGAATCCTGCCGAATCGAATGAACGCAGTCGCCAGCAGGCACCTCGTGAGCGTTTCGAGCCCAAGCGTGAAACGGTGCGGCCAGCAAATGAGCGCGTGCTGGAAACAAAGACAGAGCCCGTTTTCGAGAAAAAGAAACCTGAGCTTGTCAAAAACAACATCGAGATGCCGCAGCGTCCAAACCGTACGCCGCAAAAAGAAGCGGAAAAAGTAACGAGACCCGTTTTTTCTGCAGAAGAAAAGCGTGCCTATCAGCCGTCTGAAATCGTTTCCCCTGTTTATGGAAAAATTACCCCTGCGACGCGCGAGGCGGAACATCGAATCCATACGACTGCGGGAATCATTTATCCGCGTTTGGAGCAAGAAGAGCATCTACAGCAAATGAAGCAGTGGGAACAAGAAATCAGCGAGCGGTATTTTCAAGAGGAGCAAGAGTCTGCTTCTTTTGAGCAAAATGAACCGCAGCATGTTTTTGTTGCGGATAATTCTGTACATAACGAAGGAGAAAATGCTGCTGCGGAGACTGCTGTGGCAGAAGCTCTTGATTCAGAACGTGAGGTTGCTGCTTCCGTACAATTGGAAGAGACGGTGGCACAAGTGCATGAGGAAGAAGAGGCACAAGCAGAAGAGAGCGAACTTGCAGAACCAATGGCGAGCGTGAATTCCGAAGAGAAGGAATCGGAGTCTATTGGGCAATTAGAATCTACAGACGACTCTCAAGCGATGGAAGAGCGGATAGCCCATGAAGAAGCCGAGCATAGACTGATCACTACACTCAGTGCGGTTGTGCAGGTGGAGAGCGAGAATGATGGCGATAACGTGGAGTCTCCTTCTGTTGAGGAGGAGAATCAAGCAGTCAATACGGAGCTGGAGAGCGATGCCATCGAAGAGCCTGCCTATGCATCTGCTATCAGCCGTTTGCTAGAGAGAGCAGAAATAGATTCACCACAGGAACTCAGTTCAGCAGGAACGGCTTCGGTTTCCGAAGAGATGCCAGAGCGAACAGAGCCAACTGAGCCTGAATCCATTGCTCAACCAATTGTGGAACCGATTGTAGAACCAGTTGTAGAACCAGTTGTAGAACCAGCTGCAGAATCTGTTGTGGAAACCGTACCAGTCCCTGTCCCAGCTTCATCCGTTGCACAGTCCGTGAACATTTCTCAGGCATCCATTACTAGGCAGCCTGCTGTTCCGTTAAAAGACTCGTCCAATGAAGCTGACCAAGGAGCAGAGTCAGCACAGCCGCCATACGCGTTGCCGGATTTGGGACTGCTGAATCCGAGCCCGCCGGTCAGCGATGATGACGATGAGCATACGCAAATTCAAAAGCTGTTATTGGAAGAGACGCTCGCGAATTTCAATGTCAGCGCTCAGGTCGTAGGGATTGTCAAAGGCCCATCCGTGACACGCTTTGAGCTGCAACCGGCTCCCGGCGTAAAAGTGAACAAGATTACAGGATTGATTGACGATATCAAGCTGAATTTGGCTGCCAAAGACATTCGCATCGAGGCACCGATTCCAGGACGCAATGCCATCGGAATCGAAGTCCCGAATATGTCCAGCCAGCCTGTATTAATCGAGAAGATCATCAGCTCAGACAAGTTTCAGGAACATTCATCTCCGCTGGCGGTCGCACTCGGTATGGACATCGGCGGAGAGCCGATTATTGCGGATATTAAAAAGATGCCGCACGGTTTGATTGCTGGCTCGACAGGCTCGGGTAAAAGTGTCTGCATCAACTCCATCATCGTCAGTCTGCTGTACAAGGCGACTCCTGAGCAGGTGCGATTGCTCTTGATCGATCCGAAAATGGTGGAGCTCGCCCCTTACAATCATTTGCCGCATCTGGTTACGCCTGTCGTAACGGAGGCCAAGCAGGCAACGGCTTCTCTCAAGTGGGCCGTGGAAGAAATGGAGAAGCGCTATGCGCTGTTCGTAGATGCGGGTGTTCGCGATATTGAACGCTACAATCAGACGACAGACGATCAGCTGCCATATATCGTGATCGTCATTGATGAGTTGGCTGACCTGATGATGGTCTCGCCGCAGGATGTGGAGGACTGCATTATCCGGATCGCCCAGAAGGCGCGTGCTTGCGGTATTCATTTGCTTCTGGCGACACAGCGCCCGTCCGTGGATGTCATTACCGGAAACATCAAGGCAAACGTACCGACTCGTCTTGCTTTTGCCGTGTTCTCCCAAGTGGACTCGCGCACGATTCTCGATCAGTCTGGGGCAGAACGACTGTTGGGTAGAGGGGACATGCTGTTCCTTGAGAGCGGCACGACTCCAGTCCGTCTGCAAGGGAACTTCGTTTCGGATGACGAGATTGAGCGAATCACGCACATGATCAAAAAGCAAAGAAAGCCTGCGTACATTTTCAGCAAGGAAGATTTGGAGCAGCAGGTTGCTTCGTTTGACAGCGGAGATGATCCGTTGTATCTGGAAGCGCTCGTGTTCGTGGCCGATCAGGGACAAGCTTCTGCATCTGGATTGCAACGCCGTTTCCGCGTCGGATATAACCGTGCTGCCCGACTCATCGAAATGATGGAGGCAGATGGGTACGTCGCTGGACAAAGTGGCGGTAAGGCTCGCGCTGTCCTGATTTCCAAGGAGGATGCACAAGCCGTAGTGGAGGGATCAACACTCGTGTAAAAAACGAGGGTCTTGCATAGAGCAAGGCCCTTTCTAAACGGACGAGTTGCCTAAATATTCAGTAAGGTAGTATGCTATAAGATAGATGTTGAGATGGAAAGGAACGATGACGATGAATCCACTGGCGAAAAAGTATCAGGAAATTGACGACAAAATGGTCTTGTTCAATGAAGAGTATTATTTGAGCGTGGAAAAAATCGACATTGCCGCAATGACGCTGGAAAAAAGGGAGTCGCTCTTTAATCAACTGTACGATTTCGACAGTTCGGATATGGAGCTGGAGATCGACGTCTCCGAGGAAGATAAGGGCGTTTGGTACTTGCAATTGCTCGTACCGCATGTATTGACACTGCCTGAGGCTGCCAAAAGACGGATCGAAAATGGAATCAATCAACTCACTCAGCATTTGACTGAACAGGCAGATGAGCTTGTGAGAACGCAATTGCTTGGGGAAGAAATTTATGCCTATGTGAAACGGTACAATCCGGATTTGGAGCGTATTGCCTAATGACAAACATCCATCTATCCCACAACGCGGGGGCAGATGGATGTTTTTTTTACCTTATGCTTTGGCAATTTTGGTCGCCAGCCAGGTACAGGCGGTCTTATTGGTTGTGGTTGCAATCCATTCGCACGGTTGGTTGTTTACAGGAGTGATCAAGCGCAGTGTATCGCCTTTGAGCCCGCCGTATTTGACGGTGGTGCTTGGTGGGGCTGCTACATACACCACACGCTCGTTGATCGAAACAGTTGGGATATAGGAAGAGTTTTCGGATTTGTAGCCGCTAGTGAGGGAAACAGGAACAGGGAGGTTTTTCATGGAGAGGGTTATTTTATCCGAAGACTTGTGATAAAACATTTTTCCAGTAACCTGGCTGAAGTCGCCACCATCCACGGTGACTGCCAATGGGTACGTTCCGGTGCCATAGAGCATGATTGCGTGGTCAGAACCGGAATAACGGTTGTTTATGAGAGAGACGTTTCCGCAGCGGTTCAACGAAATGTTTTGGGTCAGCCGTGGGTCAAACGAACAGTTCCTCACGGTAACTTGTCTCTCGGCGAGCACATCCCATGGCTCCAAGCTCAAGGCGTAGCCGCCGATGGAAGTCGCCGTATCATTGGCCTCGAAGCTGCAGCCATCAAATACAAGTCCTACATCCGAGTAATCCACGGTAAGACCAGTACCAACCGTCTTTGTACTTCCTTGTGCGGTCGTATGCAATACCCAGCGACAGTTGCTGAACGTCATGTTTTTCATAAAGTTCACCCGATTTTTCTCATTGGGTGCGGTATAAAAAACGGATGAGCTGATACAGCCTGTCATGCCAGTGAGACTGAAGCTGGCGAGTGAAACAAGCTGACTACCTTGCACGACCATCGGGGAGGACAGGTCACCCTCCAAGTCGAGCTGCTGACGGCAAGAGACATTGCTCAGGTTTACGTGCATGGGTGTGGCTCCGTCATACCCTTCATTGAGCTCGACCTCAAAACGATCACACGCTACATTCGCTGCATTCAGACGTTCCAGGCCACCCGTAACCGTAATGTCAGAGCGTGTACGCTTGCGGCTGTCGCTGTAAAAATCGGTAATTTGCACAGAGCGGACATAGCAGTTCGTTACTCCGGCAAAGTAAAAATGGTCGGCGACTCCATCTGTACACCATACTTGTCGTAGCGCTACATAATTGATATAGCTGTTAGGACCGGCACCACGAATGTAGAAATCGGCGCTATGCTCGTAATCGTAAGGATCGGGAGGCAGCGGGTTGGCTCTTGCATTGGAATCAATCTTCAGGTTCGTGACCACAAAAGAATCAGCATCACCACCCGTGGACGTAATCGAGAAGAGCCAGCGCCAATCTGCTGCTGTTGAATTGGCTTTCCTTTTTAACACGGAAAAAGGACCGGTTCCCTGCATCACTAGGCTTTTTCCTGTTCCTAGGATGACCTCTAGCCTGTTTGGTTCAATAATATAGGTACCAGCAGGAAAAAACAGAGGAATTTGCTGGTTTAGAGCAGCAGTCAAGGCAGCCTGGATTGCCTGGGTATCGTCGGTCACTCCATCCCCCTTTGCTCCGTACGTTTTTACATCCATCCACATAAAAGCATTCTCCTCCAAAAATTGGTAGACAAGATTGTCTTCTTTTCATTTCATTCAACCATTTCTCAAATGTTGACAACCATTTCGTAAAAAGGGCATGGACTGCATAAAAAATGTGTTCCATAAACTTTGGGCAGCCACTGGCATATTTGTCCTAGAACCTCCGTATGAATAAGCAAAGAGGTGGAGAGTATGTCGATTTTGGTGACAGGCGCAGCTGGATTTATCGGTTTTCATGTAGCACGACGGCTATTGGAACAAGGACAGACGGTGTGGGGGGTAGATAATTGCAATGAGTATTACGACCCGGTCTTGAAGGGCAAACGACTGGAAATCCTCCAAGCGTACCCATCCTTTCGTTTTATCAAAGCGGATATTGCAGATCAGAGCAAAATGGACGAGTTGTTCAGCGAAATGAAGCCGGAGCTTGTCATTCACTTGGCCGCTCAAGCGGGCGTCAGGTACAGTCTGGAAAACCCCCATGCCTATACGACTTCCAATATCACCGGGTTTCTGCACATTTTGGAAGGATGCCGACGGTCGAGAGTCAGGCATTTGCTCTACGCATCCTCAAGCTCCGTCTACGGAGGGAATACAAAGCTGCCATTTGCGGAGTACGATCCCGTAGATGAGCCGGTCAGCTTGTACGCAGCAACGAAAAAAGCCAATGAACTGATGGCCTATACCTATAGTCATTTATACGGCTTGCCTGCGACGGGACTTCGCTTCTTTACGGTATATGGGCCTTGGGGACGACCCGATATGGCGCTCTATACGTTTACCAAGGCGATTTTGTCGGGAGAGCCTGTCCGCATTTTCAACTACGGCAACATGACGAGGGACTTCACGTATGTGGACGATATCGTCGAAGGGATGCTGCGACTGCTGAATCGAATCCCCCAAAGGGAGGGGGACAAGGCGCCGCATGCGGTCTTCAACATCGGGAATCACCAGCCGATCGATTTACTTACGTTTCTCTCGATATTGGAAGAGAAGCTGGGTAAAAAGGCTGTTCGCGACTATTTGCCCATTCAGCCGGGGGATGTTCCTGCTACCTATGCGTCAGTGGAAGCTTTGTATGAGGCGACAGGCTTTCGGCCGAAAACACCAGTCGATGTGGGGATTTCTCGCTTTGTAGACTGGTACGTCAGCTATTATGGTGTCGCGCATGCGTAAAAAAGTGGGAGTAGTAGGTCTTGGATATGTAGGACTGCCTGTCGCGATTGCTTTTGGCCAGGTGCTTCCAGTGGTGGGTTTTGACATAGACGAAAGACGCATACGCAGCCTAGAGAGCGGAATGGACGAAACAGGAGAGATGTCGACAGATGAGCTAAAGCGAGCCAACATCACGTATACGGATGACCCTTCAAGTCTCGCAGCGTGCGATTTTATCGTTATCACGGTACCCACTCCTGTCGATTCTGCGAAACGGCCCGATATGCGGGCACTCATTCTCGCGTCTGAAATCGTTGGGCAGCATCTGACTTCAGGGACTATCGTCGTCTATGAATCGACAGTTTATCCAGGGGCGACAGAAGAAATTTGTATTCCTGTATTGGAACAAGCGTCTGGGAAGCTCGCGGGGATTGATTTTTTTGTCGGCTACTCACCTGAACGAATTAATCCAGGGGATCGGGAACGGAGATTGTCCCAGATCGTCAAGGTCGTTTCAGGGCAAGATCGCCAGACGTGCGAAACGATTGCCGAGATGTACGGATTGATAGTAGAGGCAGGTATTCACAAAGCTCCCTCGATTCAGGTGGCTGAGGCTGCAAAGGTGATTGAGAACACGCAACGTGACATCAATATCGCCTTGATCAATGAGCTTTCGATTATTTTTGACCGCTTGGGCATCTCAACGTCAGATGTGCTCGAAGCAGCACGGACCAAATGGAATTTCCTCTCTTTCTCTCCAGGACTCGTCGGTGGTCATTGCATTGGTGTCGATCCGTACTATTTGACATACAAGGCGGAGAGTGTTGGTTATCATCCGCAGGTCATACTGGCTGGACGACGGATCAATGACGGAATGGGCAAGTTCGTCGCGACCTCACTCGTGAAGCAAATGATCTGGCAAAATATTGCGATACAAGGCTCCCGGATTACGATCATGGGCATCACCTTTAAAGAAAACGTGTCGGATATTCGCAATAGTCGGGTCATCGACATCATTCAGGAACTGAAGGAGTTCGGCGTAGAGGTCCAAGTGACGGATGATTTGGCTTGTCCGGAACGAACGAGAGAGGAATACGGCATTCAATTGCGAGAGTGGGAAGACCTGCAGCCCGCCCACGGAATCGTATTGGCCGTACCTCATGAGCGATATCTGCACCTGGGATGGGAGGAGCTTGCCGGACTCTTGTATCAGGGGCAAGGTGTCATCGCAGACGTGAAAAGCGTGCTCAATCGCGAAACATGCCCGGCAGAAATTAGGCTGTGGCGTTTATGATGACCATTTTTTGAATAACGATCACCTGGAGCGGATGAATATGAGCTACCGGAAGAGAAGATTCTGGTTAAGCTTATCGGACGCAGGAATTATCAGCTTGGCTGTCTGGTTGGCCTGCCTGGTTCGATTTGATTTTTCTTTCACAGAGATAAGCGGATATCAACCTGTGTATTTGATGATTGGCCACGTACTGTTTGTCGTGACAGGCATGCATTTTGCTCAACTCTATCGACCTGTTTTCCGCTATGTCAGTGTACGTGAACTGGTCTCGATCATTTTAGCCACGAGCTTTTCCGTTTTGGCACTCTACCTGGTACTGAAAATGACGTACCTGCTTGGCTGGTCCATTCGATTTCCTACCTCACTCTTTCTCATGACGCTAGCCTTTGTCTTGCTCGGGATCACAGGCTCCCGGTTTGTATGGAAGTGGTGGTATGAAGAACGGGAGAAAAGAACCCAGGATCGCAGGCGGACATTAATTATCGGGGCAGGTAGCGCAGGTGTGCTCGTAGCCAGAGAGATGAAAACCTCTCCTTTGTCGGAGCTGCGTCCAGTGGCCTTTATCGATGATGAGCCCAGCAAACAAAATTTGCGGGTGTACGGCCTGCCAGTTGTAGGGAATCGGGCTGACATCGCCCGCATCGTGCAACGACTTTCCATATTAGACATCGTGATTGCCATGCCATCCGCATCTCAGCAGACGATTAAGGAGATTTTCGACATTTGCAAAACGACGAGAGCGAGCGTCAAAATTTTGCCGCATGTAGCAGACATCATCAGCGGAAAAATCACGATGAACATGATTCGGGATGTAGCGTTGGAGGATTTATTGGGAAGGGAGCCTGTTCAGGTCAATCTGGAAGAGATTACGGGGTACTTGCGGCAGCAAGTCGTACTTGTGACAGGAGCGGGCGGCTCGATTGGGTCCGAGCTTTGCAGACAAATAGCTAGATTTGGTCCAAGGAAACTTCTTCTCTTGGGGAACGAAGAGAACGGCATTTTTGAAATGAGCCTGGAGCTCTCGCGTTTGTTTCCTGAGCAGGAGACAGTCAGCTTGATTGCAGATATTCGTGACAGACAAAGAATTGCTTCGATTATGCATGAGTATCGTCCCGCTGTTGTTTTTCATGCGGCAGCCCACAAGCATGTGCCGTTAATGGAGAGCAACCCGTGCGAGGCATTGAAGAATAACATTCTGGGTACGAAAAACGTGGCGGAATGCGCACTGGAAACCAGCGTCTCTCATTTCATCCTGATCTCGACGGACAAGGCAGTGAATCCAACCAGTGTGATGGGTGCCACGAAAAGGATCGCTGAGCTTCTGATCCAGGGTTACAACCATTTCGGACTTACCCGGTTTGCGGCAGTTCGTTTTGGAAATGTCCTGGGGAGCAGGGGGAGTGTCGTTCCTGTTTTTCTCAATCAAATACGGGCAGGTGGACCCATTACCATTACGCATCCAGATATGGAGAGATATTTTATGACCATTCCTGAGGCTGCCCAGCTTGTCATTCAGGCGGGAGCACTCGCCCAGGGAGGGGAGATATTTATTCTCGATATGGGGAAACCGGTCAAAATTGTCGATATGGCCCTCGACCTGATTCGCTTGGCAGGCTTGGAGCCCGGGAAGGATATTCCGGTTGTATTCACGGGAATTCGTTCGGGTGAGAAGCTGTACGAAGAAATTTTGACGGCAGAAGAAGGCTTGTCGTCTACTTGCCATAATCGCATCTTCATTGGGAAGCCGCTCGATTTTTCCTGGAATGAGCTCTTGGCAGGGATCGCCCGGTTGGAGCAAATTGCAGACAAGGGAGCGACGATAGAGGACAAACAATCTATTATCGAGATTTTGCAAGGGATCGTTCCTGGCTATCAATCCACTTCTTACGTGAAGGAAGAGTCTACGCCAGTCCCTTATCCAGTGGCGATCGGATGAGCGTCGGCAAATGGAAGGAAAAGATCGCCACGATAAAGTGGAAGAGGCTGCTTGCATGGGGAGGATTGATTTGTCTCATCAGCTTGAGTGGTTATGGTGTGTATGTCTATCTGTCGTTAAAAGAAACGGCCAGCAAAATGTACCTCCCTGTCCGCACGCAGAAATCTATCGAGATGCCTGTAGCGACTGAACCAGCATCAGTGAGGCAATCAACGACCATGAATTCCCAAGGAGCAGCTACACCGCCTGCGGCTGAAGTGGAGAACTCCGCTATTTTGCCCAAAGAACCGATCACCCTGCTGCTTCTTGGCGTTGATGAACGAGAAAATGACAAGGGGCGCTCGGATGTCATCCTCGTACTCTCCGTCAACCCGAAAACGAAATCAGCGTTGCTCATCAGCATACCGCGTGATACGCGAACAGCTATGGCTCACAAAGGTACTCAGGATAAGATCAATCACGCATACGCATTCGGCGGAGTGCAGCAGGCAGTAGACACCGTCGAACAGTTCCTCCAATTTCCCATTGATTACGTAGTGACCGCGAATATGGAAGGATTCGCAGGTGTGATCGATGCGCTGGGAGGAGTGGAAGTCAACAACAAGCTGGCCTTTACTTATGCGGATTACACCTTTCCAGTCGGTCCCATCCAGTTAGACGGGAAGCAAGCCTTGGTTTACGCTCGCATGCGCTACGAAGATCCGAGAGGCGACCTCGGACGTAACGAAAGACAGCAGGAAATCATTAAGGCATTGCTGGATAAAGGGGTGACCCTTGCGTCGCCTACCCGATTGAATGACGTCCTTGCGACGATGGAGAAATACGTGAAAACAAACATGACCTTTGATGTGATGAAACAGCTTGCCCTAAGCTACAGCACGGCAGTTACCTCCGTCGAGACGATTCGTTTGGAAGGAAAGGGTCAAATGATCAATGGAATCTACTACTATATCGTCAGCCCGCAAGAGCGTGAGAGGTTGACCGAGAGTCTTGCAACTTTTCAAAAACAAATCGAACCTCCCGTACAACTGCCGAAAGAAGGAAGTGACAGCATGGCGGGGCAAAGGGGGAAGCAGGATGAATGAGGAGCTTAATCTTCGTGAAATACTCCTGATGTTGTTGAAGCGATGGAAGCTGATCCTTTTGATTACCTCTTTGTGCACCATCGGAACAGCGCTCGTGAGCTTCTATTTACTGACACCGATTTATCAGGCAAAGACGGAAATATTAGTGAATCGCTCGCTGGATTCAACCGTAGAGAGCATGCTATCCGTCGCAGAAATTGATTCCAATCTGAAATTGATTGAAACCTATCGCGTCATTATTGAAAGTCCGCGGGTGATGGAACGCGTGCTCGATGTGCTCGGGGCTGGAACCACCATGGAGGATCTACTGCTTCAGACGAAGGTGGAGCCAGTCAAGGACTCGCAGGTCATTTCCATTACGGTGGAAGATCCGGATCAGGGCAGAGCAGTGCTCATCGCCAATACAATCGCGACGACCTTTCAGGAAGAAGTCGTCAAAATGCTCAGCATGAACAACGTGCATATTTTGGCGGAAGCGCGAAACAATCCGGCGGCAATCCCAGTGAGCCCAAAACCGATTCTCAATTCGGTGATCGCCTTTGTCCTCGGGTTGGCAACCTCTGTGGTCGTCGTCTTCTTGCTTGTGCAGATGGATACCCGACTTCAATCGGAAAAAGAAGTGGAGGAGTATTTAGGCTTACCTGTACTGGCAACCATTGCGGTGATCGACAAAAAAACGCGGAAGGCATTTCGCCAGCCAAAGGTGGAGGAAGTGAGGAATGAGTATGAGAAGGCAGAAGCCTGATGATCGTTATCAAAAGCTGATCGCCCATTGGGAACCGCTGTCACCGCTGGTCGAGGGCTACCGTACCCTTCGCTTAAACATTCAGTTTTCCATGGGCGACAAGCTGATGCAAACGATTTTAGTCACCAGTCCAGGGGCTTCTGAGGGAAAAACGATCACCGCTGCCAACCTGTCCTTGATGATGGCAAAGGATCATAAAAAAACGGTGCTGCTTGATTTTGACTTGCGCAATCCGCGGGTGCATTTCACCTTTGATATGCCGAATCTGTACGGGATCAGTTCTTACTTTTCCGATATGTGCCAGATTACCGATATTATTCAACCATCTGGCGTATCAGAACTGTCGATCATTACGGCAGGGCCGATCCAACATAATCCAGCGGAAATGCTCGGGACGCCACGGCTTTTGGAATTGATGGCATACCTGCGCCACAACTTTGATTTTGTGATTGTCGACAGCCCGCCATTAATCGTAAGCGACGCCATGGTGCTGGCAAGGGAAATGGACGGTTGTGTCATGGTGGTGGATGCAAGCAAGACGAAGCGGGATTCTGCTGTCAAAGCGGTAGAGCAGTTAAAAGCGGCAGGAGCTAACCTGCTCGGTGTTGTTCTCAACAACAAAAAGGTAGGGAAGAGAGAAGGCTACTACGGATATGGGTACAACGCATAGCAGAAAGCGGGGCGTTTGTAGGCATGCATGCCCTCAAATTAGCTTGGCAACGAGAATGGAGCCGTCTCAATAAAGATCGCGATGTTCACGAAGTGATTCGCGGCTCGGCCTTCACGTTTTTGTTTCGGCTCCTTGGCTTCGTGCTGCTCTATCTCTTGCAGTTCTATATTGCCAGAGAGTATGGAGCCAAGAGCCTGGGCATCTATTCGCTTACGATCACCCTGATGAACATCGGAATGGTGCTGGCCGTATTGGGGACGGATACAGCCATGATCCGCTTTCTCTCGGAGTTTCGCGCGAAAGGCTCGCTTTATCAAATTTCCGAAGTATTCAACAAAGTAGTGCTGTGGACGACGCTGATTTCGATTGTGCTCGGGGTACTTTTGCATGTGTTCTCGGAGCAGGTGTCCGCCTACGTATTTGCAGGGGAGCTGCCCGCAGAGGCATTGCGAGTCGTCGCGTGGATGCTTCCGTTTGTGTCACTCGCCAGACTGTATGCATCTGCGTTTCGGGCACTTCATCGAGTTGTCATCTCGATCACTGTCGATATCGTCGGTATGCGTTTTCTGCACTTGGCGTTTCTTATCAGCGTGATACCTTTTTTCGAACCTAGCACGATGCTCTTGATTCAATTGCTCGCGGCTGCTGTTATCTTGAATGCCGTCTATGGGATGGGGCAGTGGTATGCGACCAGCCGAGGATTCCGTAACGGGGTACAGCCGACTACGGGAGAGCCTGGCGTTGGGATGAGGGAAATTATTGCAGTCGCACTGCCCATGTATCTCAGTGCGTCGATGGAATTGATTATGACGTGGACAGATATGATCATGCTGGGCATTTTTACGGATGCAAAAACCGTCGGCGTATACAGTGTGGTCATTCGTCTGGCAATGGTGACGGGCTTTGCGCTGATTTCCATCAATACGATCCTCTCTCCCAAGTTCTCTGAGCTGTACGCACGTAAGGATATGGACGGCTTGAAAAAGATGATTGCGTTCGCTAATCGGCTCATCTTCTTCACCTCTGCTCCTCTTAATCTGCTAGTAGCGATATTTGCCGTTCCGTTGCTCACTTTTTTTGGCGAAGAGTTTGCGAGTGAGAGCCTCGTCCTTGTGATTCTGTGCATGGGGCAGTTTGTCAATTTTTGCACAGGCAGCGTCATCCCCTTATTGACGATGACCGGGCATCAAAAGACGGCCCGCAATATTCTTGTCTGTTCAGCTGCACTAAACATAATCGGAAACGCTTGTCTCATTCCGCTGTATGGAATTATCGGGGCCGCCATTGCTACTTCGATCAGCCTGATCTGTCGAGATCTTTGTGCTTCGTATTGGGCATCCAAATATTTTGGCTTTCGCACGTGGTACATCCCGTTTTTATCCGAAAAATATTCCGTCTCGATTTCGAAGACGAGGTCATGAAGAAGGTGTCATACCGTGAAGGATGAGCTGTATCCGTCTATGTTTTGGGATAGTGAAGAGACACGCCATTGCCGTGTGCAGGTGCAGAAGCCGTGGAGCAAGGAGGAATTTTGGTCGTACTACTTCACACGTCGCATCTCCATCTACATGAGCTTATTGCTGACCCGAAAAACACAAATATCCCCCAACGCGATTACAATCGGGGGGATTGTCGCCGGACTCCTTAGCGCAGCAGCATTTATGTACGGAACAGCGGCATCCTTTCTGCTCGGCTGCTTCTTCTGTCAGGTGTGCTACTTGGCGGATTGCGTCGACGGGGAAGTAGCCCGCATGCGCAACCAGAAGAGCAAGGGAGGAGAATGGCTGGACATCGGGCTCAACTATGCACTCTACCTGGTGTCATTCGGTGTGATATACGGCATCACGAATTATCACGCGATGTTGGGTCCGTGGCTGCTCTATTTGATCCTGCTCACGATTTTTGCAGAGATTTTGGCGACCAATGGCTCCGATCTCGTATTTAGCCAGGCGAAAATCTCTCACGAAACAGTTTCCATGAGAAAGCGCAGCAAATGGATCGATGCTTTTGTCTTCCTTTTTCTTACCCAAACAGGCTATCAGTTGGGCGTGCTGGTTACCGCATTTCTGTGGGCACTCAGCGGTCAGATGCTATTTTTGCTCCTATGGACCTTCTACCACCTGTTCGTCGGGCTGGCCAGATCGATGTACAAGCTGAAGCTGAACATCAAATACGTCATGCCATCTCAGAAAGAAGGA
Organism: Brevibacillus sp. AG162; assembly: GCF_006715575.1. Classification (NCBI taxonomy): domain Bacteria; kingdom Bacillati; phylum Bacillota; class Bacilli; order Caryophanales; family Paenibacillaceae; genus Brevibacillus; species Brevibacillus sp. AG162. The sequence goes on along the minus strand of NZ_VFNO01000005.1, from coordinate 151,223 downwards.
GGGGAGTCGGATGAAGGCACTGCTCATGGCGGCAGGTCTCGGGTCACGAATCAACGAGCAAATTGACGGCATTCCCAAGTGTACAGTGGATATCGGGAACCATGCGCTCATTGAAAATACGATAGCGGAACTGAAGCGCCACGGAATTGATGAGATCGCGTTGGTGGTGGGCTATCAAGCCAACGTGATTACCGAGTTGCTCAGAGATGAATCGATTCGTTTTTATCACAATCCTTTTTATGATCGGACGAATAGTATGGTGTCCCTCTGGTTCGCCCGCGCGTTTTTGCAAGGAAGCGACTGCTTGCTGTTGAACGCCGACGTTTACTTTGAATCAAAGGTACTGGAAGTCGTTTTGCAAGAGACTGCATGTCCCGTCATGTTTGCAGATCCAGTCCGTCGCTATGAGGGAGATTATAAATTTGGCTATGAAAACGGACTGTTGCTCCGCCATGGAAAGGAGCTTTCATTGGAAGAGACAACTGGCGAATACGTTGGAATTGCCAAACTTCAAGAGAGCTTTCTGCCGATATTTTTGCGTCGATTGCAAAGGTTAATTCAGGAGAAGCAGTATGATTTGTGGTGGGAAAACGTCCTCTATTCTTTTATGGGCGAAAGGAATGTGTATGTCGCACAAATACCACCGGGATTGTTTTGGGCAGAGGTTGATACGTGGGAGGATTATCGGCGAATCCTGCAATTCACCAACCATCTGGCGCACAGGTAAATGATGGTCAAGGAGAAGCTCTCACCGGACAAGGTCCTTCTTTTGCTATATGTGGTACTTAAGCCCTTCTACTTCTTCCCAAGTGGCAATCCGCAAATCGCCGATTTTATTATGCTCATCTTGATCGCCTACAGCTTCTTGTTTCGCCTGGGTCGGGTCAACCGCAGACTCGGACTATTTCTCTTCCTTACTCTTCTGTTTTTGTACGACATTATGATGGTGAATGGCATATGGACGATTGCACTTGGCGGGGAAATGGATGTATTCAGCTCGACCAAGTGGTATTTGTACAACGGAGCCGTGATGCTTGCCCTGGTTATTTTGTTCAGGGGCAGCCCTCAAGAGTACGTCAAATGGGTCTTCTTGGCTACGTCCGCTTCCTTGCTCGTTCAGGCATTCATTCTCGTGTCAGGACTGTCACCGGATAGTGATGAGTTCAGGCAATCCTTGTTCTTCAACAATCCAAACCAGCTCGGCTATTTTGGGCTTTTGTGCATGGGGATATGCCTGCTGTGTGCTCGCTTCGTATCTGTGAAGACCATCCCCCTCTTTATTGCGATCGGAACGGCGTTTAGCATCATTGCAGCGTCCTTGTCGAAAGCAGCGATTATTAGTGCCGCAGGGATGTACCTCGCTTTTTTGCTCCTCTCCATCAAAGAAAGAACGGGCCTGTTTTGGATGAATCTGCTTTGTGTGCTCGTCTCGTCCTTCACTGTCTTCTTCATCTATTTGTACACCAACGAAAACGTACTGAGCGACGCATCTATTTACACACAAATCGAAGAACGGATGGTATCACTCGGGGAAGATTCGGATGACAATTTGGCAGCGCGGGGCTATGACCGGATTGCCAACCATCCGGAGTACATTTTGTTTGGAGCAGGGGAAGGGATGTACGAGCGATTTAATAGCAGCATTTCATTGGAACTCCATTCTACCTTAGCCAATCTGTTCTTCTCCTACGGTGTAATGGGCACGGTGTTGTTCATTCTCGTGATGTATGGGGCGGTCCGTGGGCATCGATTGGTTGCTTGGTATCCACTTGTCTTCCAAATTTTGTACGGACTCACTCATAACGGAATTCGCGAAACGTTTTTCTGGATCATGCTCGCGCTGTATTTCGTGACAGCCGAAATCAATACGCGTCAGATCAAAAATGGCGGTGATCTGCTTGAAAAAAATCTTGCAAGTATGCGCAATTGACCGCTCTGTAGAAAGCTTGCTGTTTCCCTTGATTGAAAAGCTGATGGGTGAAGGCTACGAGGTGCATACCGCGTGTTCGGATACGGGGCGCTTTGATGTGCTGACTGCAAAGGGATTAACGCTCAGAAGTATCCCCATTAAGCGAAAGATCGACCCGATTTCCAATTTGGTCACAGTTGGGGCATTGTATCGGCTGATGAAAAGGGAGAAGTATGAAATCGTGCATGTCCATACACCGATTGCGGCTGTTCTCGGACGCGTAGCAGCAAGGTTGGCAGGAGTGCCGCATGTCATTTACACAGCGCATGGCTATTTCTTTCATGAAGGAATGAGCAAAAGGACCTATCAGATGTACTACACGCTGGAAAAATGGTTTGCCCGGCATATGACTGATTATCTTTTACTTCAGAGTCGAGAGGATTACGAGTTGAGCGTGAAGGATGGCTTCTCCTCTCAGGCGGAGCGGATTATGCACATTGGCAATGGCGTTGATCTCACAGAGCGCTTTCACCCGCGACTCGTAACGAGAGAACAGGTCCAGTCTATCAAGGCCTCACTAGGGCTGCGTGATGATCATGTGGTGATCACCTATGTAGGACGCATGGTTTCGGAGAAAGGAATTTTTGAGCTGTTGGAAGCCTTTCGCAAGCTGGCGGGTGAATATTCGCGTCTGCGCCTCTTATTGGTGGGGGACGTGTCTTCCAGTGAACGCGATCAGCGAGGGCAGGACTTCGTGGAGCTTTGCCGACAGCATCCGCAAATCATTTTGGCCGGATTCCGCACAGACATCCCAGAGCTGATGGCTACAAGCGATATATTTGTTCTTCCCTCTCATCGCGAAGGGCTGCCTCGTTCCATCATTGAGGCGATGGCGATGGCGAAACCGATCGTCGCCACAAATATCCGTGGATGTCGGGAAGAAGTCAGGGACGGTGTCAACGGATTTTTAGTAGAACCAAAACAAGTATGTCCCTTGTATGCAGCCTTAAAAAAGCTCGTAGTCGATTCCAGACTCAGAGAAGCATTCGGGCAGAATAGCCGCAGCATCGCGCTTGAGCACTTCGATGAGCGAACGGTCCTTGCGAAACAGGCGGCGTTATTTGCCAAACTGACTGGTCAGGCGCGAGAAGAAAGAGAGCAAGAGAAAGGAGGCAGCGGAGAAGATTGGACAAGACGGGAGCATTCGTCATTTCCCTAGATTTTGAACTTTACTGGGGCGTCCGAGACAAGAGAACCATTCAGTCCTATGAGCAAAATTTGTTAGGCGTTCGTCAAGTGATCCCCGCACTTTTGGAGCTGTTTGCCAAGTATGAAATGCATGTCACCTGGGCTACTGTCGGTTTTTTGTTTTGCGAGACGCGCAAGGAGCTGGCAGGCGTTATCCCACGGCATCTCCCGGCGTATTCCGATGGGAAGCTGTCACCCTACCCTTATTTAGACACAGATGCGATCGGAGAGCATGAGCAGGTCGACCCGTATCACTTCGCTCCTTCCTTGATCAAGCTGATTTCCTCTTACCCGCATCAATTCATCGGAAGCCACACCCTTTCCCACTACTATTGTCTAGAGCCGGGGCAGACTCCCGAAGCTTTTGCTGCTGATCTAGATTCTTTTCAAAAAGTGACCCGGAAAAAAGGATACGCACCTTCCAGCATCGTTTTTCCGCGAAATCAGGTGCAGCCAGCCTATTTATCGTTGTGCAAAAAAAGGGGGTTTCGCTCCTATCGCGGCAACGAGCGGTCTTGGATGTATCACACAAAAGGTACTGCTGAAGAGACATTGTTCAAACGAGCCATGCGACTGATGGATGCGTATGTGAATCTCTCCGGCCATAACAACTATGAATCATTGAAGCGCAGTCCAGAGGGACTGGTCGATGTTCCATCCAGCCGGTTTTTACGCCCATATCATCCGCGGCTTGAGAGGTTGGAAAAATGGCGCATGAAGAGAATCAAATGCGACCTGACTCATACGGCAAAGCACAATCGCTTGTACCATCTGTGGTGGCATCCGGAGAATTTTGGGGATCACATCGAAGAGAATCTGTCCTTTTTGGAGGAAATACTCCAGCATTACTCCATGTTGCGCAAGAGGTACGGCATGCAAAGCCTCAGCATGGAGGAAGCGGCAGCGAAGTGGAGTCAACAGGAGGTGCGGCATGAAGTCCTTGTTTGATCGTTGCGTTTCCTTCCTGACGCTCGTCATTCTGTCCCCACTGATTTTGCTAGTGAGTCTGCTCATTCGCTGGAAGCTGGGGTCTCCGGTTTTGTTTGTACAAGAGCGACCAGGTCTGCACGGAAAACCATTTTTCATCTATAAATTTCGTACGATGACCGATGAACGTGACGAGAGTGGAGAGCTTCTTTCTGACGAGCAGCGGCTAGGATCATTCGGAACGCTTTTGCGCAAGTATAGCTTGGATGAACTGCCGCAATTATGGAATGTGCTTCGTGGCGAAATGAGCCTCGTAGGGCCGAGACCACTGCTGATGGAGTACCTGCCCTTATACACGCCGCGGCAGTTGAAGCGACACGACGTGAAGCCGGGGATTACAGGTTGGGCGCAGGTCAATGGGAGAAATGCGATTGACTGGGAGCAAAAGTTCGAGCTGGACGTCTGGTATGTAGAAAATGGCAGCTTTTTTCTGGATATGCGGATTATCGGTCTGACAATCAAGCGCGTTTTTCAATCGACAGGCGTAAATCAGCAGGGCAGCGTCACGGTAGAAGACTTCAGAGGGAGTGGAAACACAGAGCGCGCTGGGAGGGAAGCAGGTGAGCCTGATCGTACTGTCGGAACAGGATGATTGGACCGAATATTTGCGACGTTTTTTACATTTGGACGTTTCCTACACGAAAGAATACGTACAGCTGTACGCCAAAATGGAGCAGGGCACGCCAGAAGCTGTTTTTTTCAAAAGTGGGGAGAACGAGGTTTTCTACCCGTATTTGGTCAGATGTCTGGATGGGGTGGTACCTGGTTATGCTGATTTGGTTTCGATTGGATACGGAGGGCCATTCGTCGTGGGGGGACAGACGGCTGCTCGATTGTTCCAGGAGCAATTCCACGTCTACTGTCGGTACAAAAACTACCTGACGGAAACGGTTCGCTTTCATCCGTTGCTGGGAAATGCGGAGCTGTTCGCGAGTCAAATGCGACTGGATCTGGTGAGGATGGTAACAGCGGTCGATTTGCGCCCCACACTTGCCTACATTCGTGCCCGCTATACGCAAAACGTCGGACGAAATATGAGGAAGGCCGCGGCAAACGACGTCCGGGTTACATTGGGCGGAACCGATTGGCTTCCTTCTTTTATCCAGCTGCATCGGGAGACGATGGACCGCAATCAAGCCGCGGCGCACTACTACTATGCACCGGAATTTTTTGGGGGACTCATGAAAAAAACAGTGTTGTGCAAGCCGCGGCTCCTGCTTGCCATGCATGAGGATCGGCCGGTGGCGGGCGTGCTTTTGCTCAGTGGAAATCAATTCGCCCATTATCAGCTAGGGGCATCCCATACGGAAGACATGGCGCTTGGCGTCAATCACCTCCTCTTCGACGCCATGATCCAACAGGCAAAGCTGGATGGAGCGCAGCTGCTTCTTCTCGGAGGAGGAAATCTGGATGGAGATGGCTTGTTCCGTTTCAAGTCCTCGTTTGCAAATGGCAATCATTTTCCTTACTGGATGGGCAAGAAAGTTCACGATGAGGAAGTGTATTTGGCTTTGTGCCAAAAATTACAGGTCGATCAGGCTGGTGAGTTTTTTCCTGCCTATCGCAATGGGGGGGCGTCGAATTGAGTGCGCAGCAGCGGATCTTTTTATCACCACCACATATGGGAGAGGATGAGCGGGACTTGGTGGCAGACGCCTTTGCCTCCAATTGGATCGCACCGTTGGGGGAACACGTCGATGCTTTTGAGCGAGAGATTGCCCAGTATGTGGGCGTAAAAGCTGCCTTGGCTGTATCCTCTGGTACGGCTGCGATCCATCTCGGGCTGAGGCTAGCAGGTGTTGCTCCGGGTGATATGGTGTTCTGTTCCAGCCTCACCTTCGTCGCCAGTGCCAATCCGATTCTGTACCAGGGAGCAACTCCGGTATTTATTGATTCCGAGGAAGAGTCTTGGAATATGTCGTCGCAGGCATTAGAGCGAGCCCTGCGGGAAGCGGCAGCAGCGGACAAGTTGCCCAAGGCGGTCGTCATTGTTAATTTATATGGGCAGAGCGCAGATATGGGGCCATTGATAGCGCTTTGTGAGCAGTATGGGGTGCGAGTGGTTGAAGATGCAGCAGAATCGTTAGGGGCTGTATACAAGGGGAGAATGAGCGGTGCCTTTGGTCATGTTGGGACCTTTTCATTTAATGGCAATAAAATCATGACGACCTCAGGTGGTGGAATGCTTGTCTCCGATGACGTGGAGGCGATCGAAAAGGCGCGCTTCTGGTCGACGCAGGCGAAGGAGCCAGCCAGGCATTACCAGCATGAAGAGCTGGGCTACAACTATCGGTTGAGCAACGTACTGGCGGCAATTGGCCGGGGGCAGCTGCGCGTCTTGGAGGAGCGAATCGAGGCAAGGCGAGGGATTTACAAGCGTTATGAACAAGCCCTCGGACAATTGCCTGGTATTTCGTTCATGCCAGAGCCGAAAACAGGGCGATCCACGCGATGGCTGACGGTGATGACACTGAATCCAGCGGACACTACACTCTCTGCTGCACAACTGATTGATGCGCTGGGCAAAGAAAATATCGAAGCCCGTCCCGTGTGGAAGCCGATGCATCTGCAACCGTTGTTCGCGCAGTGCCAATACTATCCGCACCAACCTGATGAGAGTATCTCAGATCGGCTATTTGCCCAAGGTGTTTGCTTGCCGTCCGGTTCCAGCTTGACCGCTGAACAGCAGGAGCGAGTCATCGGTGTTATTACGAACTGCCTCCTGAACCAGAAACAGGGGGTGCGCCATGTATAGTTATGAACAGTTAGAAAAATGGCGCAGTCTATGCTCTTCTTCTTTTTACGTGTTGGACACAGTGAAGCTCTCCGAGAACTATCGTCGTTTTCAACGGGCTTTTACTCGACGTTATGAGCATGTAGTCGTCGCGTATTCGTATAAGACCAATTATTTGCCGTTTTTATGTCAAAAGCTGCATCAGTTAGGGGCGCATGCAGAAGTCGTTTCTCGACTGGAGTACGAATTGGCACGGAAGCTCGGTGTTGATCCTGCGTCCATCATTTTTAACGGCCCGCTTAAAACGGAAGCGGACATTCACCTGGCCTTGGAGCAGGGGAGCCTGATCAATCTGGATTCTTTCTCGGAAATACCTTGGGTGGTGACCTATGCCAAGGAGTATCCCGAGCAGACGTTTCGGATTGGGCTGCGGATTAATGTGGATTTGGCCAGGGGTGGAGTGAGTCCTCTGCAAAATGGGTACGAGGTCAGCCGATTTGGCTTTTGCGTCGAAAACGGCAATTTGGAAAAAGCCCTGAGCCTGTTGGCTGTCGCCCCAAATGTGCATGTAGTCGGGTTGCATGGACACTTTTCCACCAATCGCAGTGTGGGTGTATATCGCCAAATTACGCGCCATCTATGCCGTTTAGGGAAGCAGCTTCTGGGCGAGCGGCTTGCTTTTATCGATATTGGAGGCGGATTCTATGGCGAGCTCCCAACCTCGTTCGGGATGACGGCTGCACCAACCTTTGAGGAGTACGCCGAAGCGATTACGTCTGTTGTGAAGGAGGAGCTGGCAGAGCTGGATTATGCACCGCTGCTGATTCTGGAGCCAGGTATTTCACTCGTGGCAGATGCCCTTGATTTCGTTTGCCAAGTCATCGATGTAAAAGAAAACAGAGGAGAGCGGTTTGTTCTCGTAGATGGAAGCATTCACAATGTCAAGCCAACGATGCACGCGCACTCTTTGCCAGCCCGACATGTGTGCAACCGCAAGCCCGTTCCTGAAGCGAGCTATCATGTCGTCGGGTATACGTGCATGGAAAAAGATTATTTGCTTCAAGGCTACACGGGGCCACTGCCTGATATCGGGGATTATTTTGTCTTTGGACACGTGGGAGCGTATACGCTCGTCTTTAATCCACCATTTATTCGGGAGAGGCCGCCGGTTCTCGCCATCGACGGAAATGAAGCGATCATTGTCAGAGGAAAAGAGACTCTCCAACAATTCATTCCCGATTCCGTTTATCGTTTTCACGTTGACAAGCAGGGGGTCGTGAACTGAATGAACGTACTTGTGACCAGTGTAGGCAGACGAGTCAAGCTGCTCCACTATTTTGTGCGCGAATGGGGTGACACTGGCAAAATCATAGCCGTCGACTGCGATCCGACGGCCCCGGCCCTGTGCGCTGCCCATCATCACGAGCAGGTGCCGCGTATCGATGATCCTGGGTATCTCGATGCCCTGCTGCGCATTTGCCAGCGGTACGAGATTAAGGCAATCCTTTCTTTAATAGACCCTGAGCTGACTCTGTTGGCTGCGCATGCAGATCGTTTCTACATGCAGGGCATCGAGGTGATCGTGTCCAGTCGAGATATAATCGAGATGTGCTTGGATAAGATGGCAACGCATGATTTTTTGTCCGCGTACCAGTTTCCCGCCATTCCCACTTTTACAAAAATGGACGAGGTACAAGCAGCGCTTTTGGCAGGGCAGATTACGTATCCATTGATCGTCAAGCCGCGGTATGGAAGTGCGAGTTTAGGCATCACACGTGTGGAGAATGAGCAAGAATGGTCTGTGCTCATGGAAAAAACGGAAGATGTCGTCATTCAACCGTTCTTACAGGCAGAGGAGTACGGAGTGGATGCCTATGTGGATCTGATCTCGGGGGAGCTGGTGACACTTTTCGCCCGCAAAAAGCTGCGAATGAGGGCAGGGGAGACGGATCGCTCCCTCGCGGTAAAAGATCCGCGTTTGCTATCACTGGCAAAGGAACTCATTCGTGTCCTAGAGCCGCGTGGGCCAATTGACATCGATTGTTTTTTGGTGGGAGATCAGTACGTTGTGTCGGAGATCAATCCCCGTTTTGGCGGCGGGTATCCGCATGCTCACGAATGTGGCGTGAACATCGTGCGGGCGCTTCTCCAAAACGTAAAGGGTCTGGTGAATGTGCCAAAAGTAGGGGAGTACCAGGAAGGAAGCATCATGATGAAATATGATGAGGTCATGCTGCTGGAGTAAACGCAAAAATATCTGTAAGGAGCGGGGGATGGGCAGGACGCAAAAGCGAGACATAGACTGCGTACCTGCCCCCTGAGACTCCCGTTCCCGTAGTGTAAGGTGCCTGTATTTGCTGAAATGTGCTATAATCGTACTTGGGTGTCCATCGTGATACCTACTTTATCAAAAAGCAGGAGTGTTACAGACCATGATCATCCAGTTCATTCGTTATCGGTAATGTGAGGTACAGATCAACGTAATCCCGCATTTTTTAAAAATGCTTGGGGTTTATTTGACTGTGCCTTTTTTCATTCACCGAAATACGAATGAATGGGGTGCTTTTTTTGTTTTCTACAGCTATCTCCCAGCATGCTGGGATTTTTCGTTGTCCGATCTGCCAGGCGGCTATGCACAATGTACCTGCGACCAGCTTGGTATGCAACAATCATCATTGCTTTGATTTATCCAAGCACGGCTACGTTCACTTGGCTGCGCGAACCTACAAAACAAAGTATGACAAGCAAATGTTCGCAGCGAGAAGGGCGGTAGGGGAGCAAGGTTTTTTTGATCCATTGTATGACGTGTTGAGCGAGGTCATCCTGCATACGACAGAACCCAAGGAAAGCCAAATGTACGTACTGGATGCAGGATGTGGCGAAGGCTATCATCTGACGCAGGTTCGACAGAGAGTGATGCAAACAAGTGAAGTCCCATTTGTCGGAGTGGGTGTCGATCTTGCCAAAGAGGGAGTTATGCTCGCGGCGAAGAGCGATCCAGAAGTCGTTTGGTGCGTTGGCGATTTGACCAAGGCGCCGTTTGCCGACAGACAGTTTTCATACATTCTCAATCTGTTATCTCCATCCAATACGGATGAGTTTCATAGACTCCTGGCTGATGATGGACGAATGATCAAAGTCATTCCCGAGGCCAACTATTTGCGAGAGCTACGAGAAGTCTTGTATCAAGAGACACCAAAAACACAATATGCGAATCATCGAACGATCGAGCACTTCAAAGCCAGCTTTGAGCTAATCGGCAAGGAGCGGGTTCAGTATCAGTTCCGACTGGATGAAGGGAGTCTGTCTTCTCTGCTCCAGATGACTCCGTTAGCATGGGGCGCGGCACCTGAGCAGTTGGAGCGGGTGTCTGACTTGGCAGGAGTGGATATGACGATTGACTTGGTTGTGCTGATTGGCAAGAAATAAAGTAGCGACTGTTCTGAGCGGGAAAAATCCGTTCAGGATGGTCGTTTTCTTATTTTTACATGGTCTATGTTTGACATCGTCCTGTATTTTTTTGAAAATGAGTATGAATAGTCAGAAAATTTTGAGGGGATAGTATGGGGCAGGATCAGCATGAGGCTTCCTTTATGCGTGTCAAACCTTTTCTTGCGGATATCAAAAAACACTGCTTATCCCTCGCAAAAAACGACTGGGATGCGCAGGACCTTCTGCAAGAAACATTGACGAAGGTGTATCGTTTCTTGCAGAAGGCTCCAGACAGAGAACTGACCAAGGCATTTTTAAGGCAAATTGCCACGAATGCTTGGATCGACCATTGCCGGAAAGTAAAGGCGAATGAGCTTCCCGCCCTGTTTGATGAAGCGATACATCTGCATCAGTTCACTGTATCCGATGCGTTTGTGCAGAGAGAGGTGTTTGAGCAACTGGCTGATCGTCTAAATGCCAGACAAATGGTGTTGATTCTCATGATGGACATTTTTTCATTTACGGCGCAGGAAACAGCCACATTGCTGCATACGACAGTAGGGGCTGTGAAGGAAGGTGTGAAGAGAGCACGTCAGCGATTGTTCATGTTGGCTGAGCAGTCCAGACAGGATGACAGCCAGTCCAGCCAAAAGAGAATCGACAAAGCTGGCCGTCGTGATTCGTCTGGGTTTGTATCAAAGGAAGGGTTCGAGCAATTTTTGGCTGCTTTTCGCGCGGGGGATGCCTATGCGATTTGTGAAACGTACCTGCGTCTCGCTGAACAGGGCGTGAGTGTGGAAAAGGTCTCGGTGGCAGGCGATCGCCTTTTCTTTGCTGTTCGTGACCCGGATGGGCATTTGCTGCATTTTTTTCAGAAGTGGTAGAGGTACCCGTTTCTTTTTGTTCTTTTCTTTCGTTCATGAGGGTGAAACTACATATTTGAAATAAAGGAGCGAACACAAATGAGTATTCATGTACGTAATTTTGCGGTTGTACAGCTGCCTGTCAAAAACTTGGAGGTATCCATAAAGTGGTACCGCGATGTGCTCGGCATACCGTTTAGTTTCGAATTTTCACCTGGAGACAATGAGGCTTGGTTGAACGTAGGCGGAGTAGGTCTCGGGCTCATTCGTTGCCCTGAAGTTCCGCGATTGGACTTTACCGATATGGCAGGACAAGCCCAGCCAATCATCTCCTTGCAGGTAGACCAAATCCATGAGGTTTATGAGGAGCTGAAAAGCAAAGGAATCGAAGTAAGTGAAATGACGTATAAGCGAGGAGGAGGATATAGCTTTAGTTTTCGTGATCCTGACGGGCATTTGAACCACTTATGGGGTGGATGGCCTTCTGCTGAGGAGGAAGAGAGAAACGCATAGAGTTCTTCTAGGGCCAAAGATGCCACCTGTGAGAGTTATGCAGGTGGTTATTTTTTTCAACGGGGCCGCAGTGGAGAGAAGAATATTTCCAGTCTACGCTCCGGGCTACGTCCTGCTAGGAAGTATAGACTGTCCGCTCCGCAGCGATTTGCGGGGAAACGCAAAAGTGGTAGCCGCTTCGTCGCATGGGCACGTTGCGTTTCTTTGGCCCGCAAATCCCTGCGCAGCTGGGCTGGACTGGACTTCGAAAGTCGCTAGGACTGGAAATATTCTTCTCTGGCGTGGCTAATTATTTGTACTCAATCTTTCAAAGCCTATCAGAAAAGCAGCTGCTCGCAAGGAAACAGGAGAAATAAGCGAAGATCTTTGGGGCACCAACCGAGGCGCAATGGAAAAAGCGAAACACGCCTTTAAGCGTCCACCTCTGAGAAGCATCCTTGAGGTTCTACTTTGGACGCGGTTTTGCTTTTTTCATGGAGCCGTGCAGTCAATCCCCCTAGCAGGTGACCCAAGAAGCTGGAGCGTTTTCTCCTGTTTCCTCCCACCACAGCAGTTGGAGCGCAGATTTCATAAGTGGCCGCAGTGGAGAGAAGAATATTTCCAGTCTACGCTCCGGGCTACGTCCTGCTAGGAAGTGGAGACTGTCCGCTCCGCGGTGATCTGCGGGGAAACGCAAAAGTGGTAGCCGCTTCGTCGCAAGGGCACGTTGCGTTTCTTTTGCCCGCAAATCCCCGCGCAGCTGGGCTGGACTTCGAAAGTCGCTAGGACTGGAAATATTCTTCTCTGGGGTGGCTTGTCGATCATTCTCAATCTTTAAAAGCCACTTGAAATTCCATCCGCTCGCAAGGAAACAGGAGAAATAAGCGAAGATCTTTGGGGCACCAACCGAGGCGCAATGGAAAAAGCGAAACACGCCTTTAAGCGTCCACCTCTGAGAAGCATCCTTGAGGTTCTACTTTGGACGCGGTTTTGCTTTTTCCATGGAGCCGTGCAGTCAATCCCCCTAGCTGGTGACCCAAGAAGCTGGAGCGTTTTCTCCTGTTTCCTCCCACCACTGTAGCTGGAATAACAAGTGTCAAAATAAGACTGAAAGTATCAATTTGATACAATTTAATCTCATTATGATACGATTACCACCGAAATAATGAGCCATCCAAACCTCACATCGTTGGCACGATCCTTGCTTTATCAAAGTGATGAAACCACCCGAGGAGGAACCCATCTATGGAGAAACGACCACCTATCTACGTTGTGAAAAATCAGAGGAAAATTAGCGGGAGTTCTCGCATTCCTATCTATTTGACCGCAAAAGAAACCCGTTTTGCCAAAGCTTTTCACCAATCCCTCGCAAGCTACGAGCCGACTCCCCTCGTTACATTGCCTGCACTGGCACGTGAGTTGGGAGTAGGACAGGTCCTTGTAAAAGATGAATCCAAGCGATTTGGCCTCAATGCCTTCAAGGTTCTGGGAGCTTCTTACGCGATGGCTCGTTTCTTGTGCGAGAAGCTGGGGAAATCGACAGAAGAGATGACCTTTGAAGCATTGTGCTCCCAAGAGATGAGAGAGCGAATCGGAGAAGTCACCTTCGTGACAGCGACAGATGGCAATCACGGACGGGCAGTTGCATGGGCTGCGAAGGCACTCGGACAGCATGCTGTCGTTTATTTGCCCAAAGGCTCCGCCCAGCAACGAGTAGATGCGATACGAGAGGCCGGCGCACAAGCCCACGTCATCAATGGAAACTACGATGAAGCCGTGCGTCTTTCTGAACAAATGGCCAAAGAACGTGGTTGGCAAGTGATTCAAGATACGGCATGGGAAGGCTACACGACCATTCCCACGTGGATCATGCAGGGCTATACGACGATGGCAGCCGAGGCCATGGAACAACTCTCAGCTCTCACCGACGCCAAACAGCCGACGCATCTATTCTTGCAGGCAGGTGTCGGTTCAATGGCCGCCGCAGTCTTGGGACATTTCGTTGCAGCGCAAGCAAACAAAGACCTAACGACCGTGATCGTCGAGCCGCATAGCGCCAATTGCATGGTCCTCTCAGCCGAAGAGAACGACGGACAACCACATGCAGCTACGGGAGAGCTAGGAACCATCATGGCAGGTCTGGCGTGCGGCGAGCCGAATCCGATGGCATGGGAGATCTTGCGGGAGCATGCAGACTTCTTCGTCAGCTGTGCTGATTACGTGGCGGCAAACGGCATGCGTATACTTGCGTCACCGACTGGAGATGACCCTTCCATTGTGAGCGGGGAAAGTGGAGCAGTCGGGGCAGGGCTTCTCGCTGCCTTGATGAGCAAGCCAATGTATCGTCAACAGCGTGAACAGCTCGGCCTGAATGAAAATTCGGTTGTTCTGTGCTTTAGTACGGAAGGTGACACGGATCGGAATATCTACAGACGCATCATCTGGGAAGGCGCATGCCGAGAAGAGGGGGATATGACAAAATGAACGTGGCGATTAATCGAGATGAGTTAATTTCATTGGTACAGGATTTGATTCGGATTGATTCGGTGAACCCGTACCTGGATGAGGATGGACCAGGCGAAAAAGCGATCGCCGTTTTTATTCGAGAGCGTTTGGAGGCGGCAGGACTGGAGGTTCATGTTACGCCTATTAACGACACAGCGGTCAATGTCGTCGGGATTCTACGGGGAACAGGCGGCGGCAAATCCTTGATGCTCAATGGACATATGGATACGGTAAGCGCCAAGCGCATGGAGATTCCGCCGTTTGAGCCAACCCTTGCGGACAACAAAATTTACGGCAGAGGCAGTCAGGACATGAAGGGCAGTCTGGGGGCCATGATCGCCGCAGTAGAGGCGATCGCACAAGCAAAGGTTCCGTTGGCAGGAGATGTCATTTTGACTTTTGTCGCTGACGAGGAATATAAAAGCATCGGCACGGAGGAGTTGGTAAAGGCTTACAAAGCAGATGCGGCGATATGCTGTGAGCCTTCCGATCTGGCGATTGGCGTCGTTCACAGAGGATTTGCCTGGGTCAAATGTGAGGTGCTGGGCAAGGCAGCCCACGGAAGTCGTCCAGCAGAAGGGATTGATGCAATCGTTCGGGCGGGCAGGGTCCTGCAAGAGCTCGAGCGTCTCTCAGACAGATTGGCTCAAGGTGCGGCTCATCCGATACTCGGTGCGGCATCTGTCCATGCTTCACTCATTCAGGGCGGGACGGAGCTGTCCACCTACCCAGACTATTGCCGCATCGACTGGGAGAGAAGGACGTTGCCGGGCGAGACAGAGGCAGACGTGGCAAATGAAATAGATGCATTACTACAGAAGCTGCGCGCTGAAGATGAGACGTTCCAAGCAAGTGCCGAGCTGTCATTTTTGCGGGAGCCGTTTGAAGTTGCGCTGGATGAACCTGTTTATATAGCTCTTCAGGCCGCGTGTAAGAGTGTGATGGGAAAAACACCCGAAGTATGCGGATTCTCGGGGTGGACGGATGCGGCATTATTGCAGGAGGCAGGAATTCCTACTGTCTTGTTTGGACCAGTGGGAGCCGGTCTGCATTCGGCAGTCGAATATGTAGAGGTGGATAGCTTGGTAGACATGAGTGCCATCTTGGTGGAGACGATTTGCGATTTTTGCCGGTAAAAAATGCATAAGGGCAGGCTTCTCCTTGTGATGCGCTATAATGAAGGCAAGAGATTGACGGGAGGGGGAGCCAAATGCCCTTGCGAGAAATTCAAGAAAGTGTACAACAGATTGCTTCAGCAGTTGCATCCGTTCTGCGCGTAGAGGTAGAGATTGCGGACAGTCAGTTTTTGCGGATCGCAGGAACGGGGAAGACTGAGGCTGGCGTTTTGCGGACGATGGCAGGAGAGGATCATATATACCGGGAGTCATTGCTCGCTGGGCATCCTGTTGTGATCATGCATCCGGGGCAGGATGAGCGGTGCCGTCCTTGTATGCATTATGGAAATTGCACGGAGACGGGAGAGATTTGTTGCCCGATTCAATTAGACAATGAAAATATAGGTGTGATCGGCCTGCTCGCTTTCGATGAGGAGCAGCGCGAGCGGTTGTTTGCGGATGTAGATGCGATATTGACCTATTTGCAAAAAATGGCCGAGCTGATCGCCATTAAGCTAAAAGAGCACTACTTGTACGTCGAGCAGTTGCATACGGTAGAAAAGCTGCGTGTCGTCATGGATGAAATGGACAAAGCCATGTTTCTCGTCGATCAAGACAATCGGATCATTCAGGCGAACCAGCGTGCCCGTCAGTATTTGCAGCTCGATTACGACGACAGTCAAACGGCAGAATGGATAAATGCTATTCGCTGTGCAGATACCGAGCAGTCTGCGCCAAAGCAGATCGTTTTGTCCATCGGGCAGGAAGACAAGACATTTTTGTTTGCCATCAAGCCCATTCTACAGGCAGGAACGGTCAAAGAATGGGTGATTACGCTTGATGATGTACAGGAAGTCGTGCAAATCGCAAGGCAAGTGAGTGGATACTCGGAGCCCGATCCTTTTCGGGTGATTGGTGGAAACAGTCCTGCGATTGTACAGGCGAAGGAAGTAGCAAGACGTGTGGCAGCCAGTGATTCGACTGTCCTGCTCCAAGGGGAAAGTGGAACCGGAAAGGAGCTCTTTGCCAGAGCCATTCATCAGTCAAGCCCGCGCCGTGACGAGCCGTTCCTTTCGATTAATTGCGCCGCAATCCCTGAGCATTTGATGGAAAGCGAGTTGTTCGGTTACGAGGAAGGCTCATTCACAGGAGCGCGAAAAGGTGGAAAACCGGGGTTGTTTGAGGTCGCAGGAAAAGGCACACTGTTCCTCGATGAAATCGGGGATATGCCTATACATTTACAGAGCAAACTGCTGCGCGTGTTGCAAGAAAAGGAACTGTACCGAATTGGAGGTAACGGCAAGGCCATACCTTTAGCAGCAAGGATCGTTGCAGCGACCCATCTGGATTTGCAGGAGCGGGTAGACGCGGGGGTGTTTCGGTTGGATCTGTACTATCGATTGCATGTGATTCCCATCCACTTGCCCTCGCTACGAGAACGTAGAGAGGATATACTGCCTTTGGCGAACGATATCCTTTTGGCGCATGCGAATCGGGTGGGGAAGAAGTTGCACGGCTTTTCCCAAGAGACGCAAAACGTCCTGTTTCATCACGACTGGAGAGGAAATGTCCGAGAGCTGGAAAATGTAATCGAGTACGCGGTCAATATGGAAGCAACCTCTTGGGTTCAGCCTTCGAGTTTGCCCATTCTAACGGGATTGCTGCGTGATTCTCCCCCGCATTCCGTTAAAGAAAGTCAGGGGCCATTCGACTGGCAAAGGCAAGGACTTACGCTGAAAGAACTGGAACGAGCAGCAATCGATGCCGCGATGCAACAAATCCGGGATAGAAACGGACGAAAAGAAGAAGCAGCTGCGCTATTAGGCATAAGCCGGGCAACGCTGTTTCGGAAACTGCGCGAGTACGGCCTCACCTGATCCGTCTTCTGGCTGATTTTTTGGGATTGCGTGGATAATGTGGTATGATGGTTTGGATGCATGAATGAGAGAATGGTAAAAGGAAGGAGTGCCAAAAGAAAATGAGAGAAGTATTGGGATGGATTCGATCGATAACCTTTGCTGTCGTTTTCGCTCTTGTCCTCGGAATCTTTGTATTTCAGCCGTTCAAGGTTGATGGGCATTCCATGGACCCTACCTTACAAGACGAACAGCGCATATATGTGTCTAAACTATCACACACGTTTTCTTATTTGCCAGATTACGGCGAGATTGTCGTGATCGACAGTCGGGTAGAGCGAGACCGTACATTGATGGACGATATCATGGGGCATCCCTTGGTGTCGCTGGTCACAGGTCAAGGCGATGATCACACGATGTATGTCAAGCGGGTCATCGGAAGACCAGGCGACGTACTAGAGTTCAAAGACAACAAGGTGTATCGAAACGGTGAGGCATTGAACGAAGCATACATCAAAGAAACGATGGAATATGTAGCGGACGGAAAGATCACGGTTCCAGCCGATCATGTTTATGTCATGGGAGATAACCGGAATCACAGCACAGATTCCCGCGATATTGGCTTTATTCCGCTGGATCATGTGATGGGAACCATGATCGAAAATCCTTTTAAGAAGTAAGAACGTGAAGGAGAAAAGGTTGTCCATTTATGGGCAACCTTTGTTTCATAGAGAAAGATGTCTCACTCTTCTGATAGCTTTAAAAAGGAGGCCAGCCTATGCCCAGCATTTTGATAGCGGATCGGGACCAGAACGAACGAATCGGGATCGGATGGCTCGTCAGCAGCTATGCCATTCCGTATGACAAGGTGCATAGTGCCGGGACCATGGAAGACGTTTTCGAAATGATGGAAGCGCATACACCGGAAGTGCTCTGTATTGAACTGGACATGATCGGGCGCGGGCAGTGGGACCGGCTGAAGCTGCTGGTGGATCAATATCGTCCGACCGTTGTGGTGACCACATCAGAGGCGACGTTTGAGCGGGCGATGCAGGGGATTGGACTTTTCGCACGCGATCTATGGCTGAAGCCACAGACACCGGAATACATCAGGAGAATCCTGACGAGATGCTGTCAGGAGCGCTTGGATCGGAAGCGAATGAACGAAGAGAAGGGAAGGGGATCGGGATCAGGCGATAACAGGGATGTCTCGTATCTTGACCTGTTTTTTCCCGGGCATGCACAAGCCAAGTCCTATTCGCTCATGCTGGCTCAACTGGAAGATCCGAAGCGGCATCCGGAGCTGCTTCGTTTTTTTGAAGAATATCCGTTTCGCGACAAGCCCGATCTTTTGCCGCTAGGGGAGACGATTGTGGGGGTTTTTCCAGTGGATGCGGCGGTCTCGCCTTCTTGGCTCAACCAAATTGGCAAGCGTTTGCTGATGGACTGGGAAGCAAACAATGATGCGCCACTCTTTTTGGTCATGTATGACGCAAGCAGCCACGAACAGAGCTTGAACGAAACGTATGCGGAAGCGAGCCAAGCTCTGCAAGTCCGCTTTTTCAAAGGATATCGGCAAGTGACGGTCGTGGATAATCGCGTGAATTGGACCATGATTGACCCATTTTTGACACCCGCCGAACAGCGCACGTGGGTTGAAATGCTGGATGAAGGCAATCGGGAAGAGTTGAAGCAGTGGCTGTATACTCATTTCTTTTACAAGGAAGAGCCCTACCCGGAGCCGGGACTGTTGCGTATTCGGCTGACGAGTATTTTGGCCCAAGTCAGGCGCTACATGATATCACGAGGTCTTGATTCCGCCCCTTTGGAAGAGGAGTATCACCGGGTTTTCGAAACGATTCTGTACTCGCCGATCTTGTATCGGATCGTAGTGGAACTGCTGCTATTTATCAATCAACTGCTCGATGAGGCACATCATCCTATCGACGAGTCCCGTGTAGATGTCGTGGAACAGGCGATTCGCTATATAGAAGGGCGTTACACCGATCCTGCACTACGCCTGGAGGAGGTTGCACGGTATATCGACCGCAGTCCTTCCTATTTCAGTACGCTGCTCGCGCAAAAGCAAGGAAGCTCTTTTCGCCAAATACTCACATCGTTGCGGGTAAAAGAAGCACGCCGATTGCTTCTTGAGACATCCCTGTCTGTCCAAGAGGTGGCAGAGCGATGTGGATTCATTAACGCCAATTATTTCAGTAAAATTTTTAAGGAAAAGACAGGGACAACTCCACGTTTGTTACGAAATCAAAAGAAAAGATAGAAATCGAAAAAAAAGACAGATTTTTTCGTCAAACCATGAATGCGGTTGCAAGTGAATCGAAAATAGAGGCACCAAATCGAAAGCGCGGTGCCTTTTTTGTTTTCCCTTGCTTTTTTACAATGGAGCTAAGAAGTACATCCTTTTAGAAAAGCAGGTGGAAATGATGACGACGACACAATCCGTTGAGCAATTGATCCAAGCCTTTTCAGGTACCCAATTACATACAAAGGGATGGGTACAGGAAGCTGCGCTGCGCATGCTTTTGAACAACCTCAATCCTGATGTAGCTGAGCGTACAGAGGATCTGGTCGTATACGGCGGAATTGGCAAGGCGGCACGGAACTGGGAATGCTTCGATGCAATTGTCAAAACATTGCAAACGTTAGAGAGCGATGAAACACTCCTCATCCAGTCTGGGAAGCCGGTTGCCGTATTCAAATCGCATACCGATGCGCCGCGTGTGCTACTGGCAAACTCGAACCTGGTGCCTGCCTGGGCGAATTGGGAGCATTTCCACGAGCTGGACAAAAAGGGTTTGATGATGTACGGACAAATGACAGCGGGAAGCTGGATTTACATTGGCAGCCAGGGCATCGTGCAAGGGACGTACGAGACGTTTGCAGAACTGGCACGCCAGCATTTTGAAGGCACGTTGACCGGAACGATTACCGTGACAGCAGGCTTGGGCGGCATGGGTGGTGCGCAACCGCTGGCCGTATCGCTCAATGGCGGTGTGAGCATCAATATCGAGGTGGACCCGACCCGTATTCAACGCAGATTGGACACGAAATACCTGGATGTGATGACAGAGAGTCTGGACGAAGCGATCCGTTTGGCGGAAGAAGCGAAACGCGACAAAAAAGGCATTTCCATCGGTCTGTTGGGCAATGCACCCGAAGTGCTGAATGCCATGCTGGCTCGTGACTTTATCCCGGATGTGCTGACGGACCAGACCTCCTCGCATGATCCACTCAACGGCTACATTCCCATCGGCATGTCACTGGAGGAAGCAGCCGAACTGCGGACACGCGATCCGAAAGCGTACGAATCTCGCACAAAAGCAAGCATCGCTGAACACGTTCGCGCCATGCTCGCGATGCAGGAAAAAGGAGCAGTCACTTTCGACTATGGCAATAACATCAGGCAGGTGGCAAAAAACGAAGGTGTGGAGGATGCGTTCCGTTTCCCTGGCTTTGTGCCAGCATACATCCGTCCGCAGTTTTGCGAGGGCAAGGGGCCGTTCCGTTGGGTAGCACTGTCCGGCGATCCTGAGGATATTTACAAGACAGACGAAGTCATTCTTCGTGAGTTTTCCTACAACACGCATCTGTGCAACTGGATTCGCATGGCGCAGGAGCGCATTCAGTTCCAGGGACTGCCTTCCCGCATTTGCTGGTTAGGCTACGGCGAGCGTGCGCGTTTTGGTCAGATCATCAATGAGATGGTGGCCCGCGGAGAGCTTTCGGCCCCCATTGTCATTGGGCGTGACCATCTGGACTCCGGTTCTGTCGCTTCGCCAAACCGTGAGACGGAAGCAATGAAGGATGGCAGCGACGCGGTTGCGGACTGGCCGATTCTCAATGCCATGATCAATGCGGTAGGCGGAGCGAGCTGGGTATCTGTGCATCACGGAGGCGGCGTGGGCATGGGCTACTCTCTCCACGCCGGAATGGTCATCGTGGCTGACGGAACACCTGAAGCAGCACGTCGTCTGGAGCGCGTCCTCACGACTGATCCAGGCATGGGCATCGTCCGACATGTCGATGCAGGGTACGACCTCGCGATTCAAACAGCCAAGGAAAAAGGCGTCCACATTCCGATGATGAAGGAGTAAGAGCCATGACTAAACCTGTATGGATTCGCCACGCCAGTCAGCTTGCCACGCTGGCTGGCGGCTCCTCTTCCCCTGTTGTAGGAGCGCAAATGAATGAATTGTCGATCATCGAGGACGGAAGCATCTGGCTGGAGGACGGCGTCATCCAGCGTGTAGGAACAGATGAAGAGCTGACGCGTTACTATCGAGACCGTACGCATGAGGCGCAAATCATCGATGCTTCGGGCAAGCTGGTTACACCAGGGCTGATCGATCCGCATACACATCTGGTGCACGCGGGCAGTCGGCAAAACGAGTTTAACATGCGGCTAAACGGTGCGACCTATATGGAGATTATGAACAATGGCGGCGGGATTCACTCGACTACCGCGGCGACGCGCGCAGCTACCCATGAAGAGCTGTTTGCCCAGAGCAAGCAGCGTCTTGACCAGTTTCTGTTGCATGGGGTCACAACCGTCGAGGCGAAAAGCGGCTACGGCCTGACATTGGAAGATGAGCTGAAGCAGCTGGAGGTCGCCAAGCAGTTGCACGAGGAACATCCCATCGACATCGTCAGTACCTTCATGGGTGCACATGCGGTGCCGCGTGAATACAAGGAAAATCCGGATGCGTTTGTAGACGTGGTCATTGAGCAAATGATCCCAGAGGTTGCTCGTCGCAAGCTGGCTGTTTTTAACGATGTGTTTTGTGAAAGAGGTGTGTTCACTCCGGAGCAGTCCCGACGCATTCTCGAAGCGGGGGTCCGTCATGGGTTGCTGCCGAAGATTCATGCGGACGAAATCGAACCGTATGAAGGGGCAGAGCTGGCAGCTTCGGTTGGCGCGGTATCTGCGGATCATTTGCTGCGCGCTTCAGACAAGGGGATTGAACAGATGGCAGAAGCGGGTGTCATCGCTGTGTTACTGCCCGGTACGGCGTTTTTCCTGATGGCAGAGTCAGCCAATGGCAGGAAAATGATTGATCGTGGCGTGGCTGTCGCGATTTCGACGGATTGCAATCCGGGCTCGTCTCCAACTGTTTCGCTCCCACTCATCATGAATCTGGGTTGCCTGAAAATGGGGATGACGCCAGCCGAGGTGCTGACGGCAGCTACCATCAACGCCGCTCACGCAATCCGCTGCGCGTATGAAGTCGGCAGCCTTGAGGTCGGGAAAAAAGCAGATGTCACGATTTTTGACGTTCCTGATTTCATGACCTTGCAATATCGTTATGGGAGTAACCACGTAAACACGGTAATCAAAAACGGAACAATCGTCGTTGCTGGGGGAAGACTGGCGTAATACTAGAGAGAGCAAAAGAAAAACGGGTAGAAGTGGGGGAGACCGGCTTGTTTTTGAAATGGGGGGACATGTATGGGCAATATTTCGAACAGCAATCTTGCACCTCATCCTGGTCAGCAAGCCGTATCCACCACGCATGCTTGGAAGTTTTTTGTTTTTAGCCTCATTGGCATTTTCGTTTTTTTTATTCCTGTTACCATTAACAACACAAGCTCCATTATGCTCGATCACATCGTGACATGGGTTCGGCAAATCATGCCGAGTGCGATACCGATATATGCTTTGCTTGTGATTGTGCTTGGAGCCATTTATCCGTTTGTGACGGGCAGTTGGAAGCAGAGCAAAGTAAACCTCGTCTTTTCTGCGCTAAAAGTACTGGGTGTGCCTATCGCTCTGTTGATCTATTTTCAGGCGGGTCCTGCATGGCTGCTGGACAAGAATATGGGGCCATTTCTCTTCGAAAAGCTGGTGATTCCCGTAGGTATGGTAGTCCCGATCGGCTCCGTGTTCTTGGCGTTGCTTGTTGGCTACGGCCTTTTGGAATTTATCGGGGTACTGGTTCAGCCGATCATGCGCCCGATTTGGAGAACACCTGGCCGCTCTGCGGTAGATGCGGTGGCTTCCTTTGTGGGGAGCTATTCGATCGGTCTTTTGATCACGAACCGGGTATTCAAAGAAGGCAAATATACGATTAAAGAAGCAGCCATTATTGCAACAGGCTTTTCCACTGTATCGGCGACATTTATGATCGTCATTGCGAAAACTTTGGATTTGATGAATTACTGGAATCTTTATTTTTGGGTCTCGCTCGTGGTGACGTTTCTCGTAACGGCAGTGACGGTGCGTATTTGGCCGCTGTCCAATATGAGTGATGCATATTACCAGGACAACGGCGATCCGGAGAAAGTGATTAAGGAAAAACGGTTGCGCCAAGCGTGGATAGAGGCTATGGAAGCTGCGGGAAAAGCGCTGCCGCTAACGCGGAACATTTGGGAGAATTTGCGGGATGGTTTCATCATGACCATGAGTATTCTTCCATCCATCATGTCGGTCGGCTTGATCGGGTTGGTATTGGCCGAATTTACCCCTTTGTTTGATTGGTTGGGGTACTTGTTTTATCCGATTACATGGCTCTTGCAAATTCCAGAGCCGATGCTGGCTGCAAAAGCATCAGCGATCGAAATTGCCGAGATGTTTTTACCTGCTCTGCTTGTGGTAAAAGCACCTCTGGTCACCAAGTTTGTCATTGCAGTTGTTTCGGTTTCTTCCATTTTGTTCTTTTCCGCGACAATTCCTTGCATTTTGTCCACCGAGATTCCGATTAGCATTCCAAAGCTTCTGGTGATTTGGGTAGAGCGTACGATTCTAACCCTGCTGCTTGTGACCCCTCTAGCTTTCCTGCTTCTGCCATAAGCAAGAAAAGTGGTATGATGGTGGCAGGTTCGAACAAGCAGAGGAAAGAGGGGGTAGTCATGTCAGGATTCGGAATATTCCGTGATGTGGTCACGTCAGAGCAGCAACTGCGCGAAATGGTCGGAGAGCCAAGTCGTCTCGTACAGAACAAGGCGATCACTCAGTTGGATGACCATAGCCGCAAGTATATTGCCCAATCACCATTTCTCATCATTGCCACAGCAGACAAAGATGGCCATTGCGATGCTTCGCCACGTGGTGATGCGCCTGGCTTTGTGCATGTCGTCGACGATCATCATCTGGTGATTCCCGAGCGCCCAGGAAACAAGCGGATGGACTCCATCACGAACATTTTAGTCAACCCGCATATTGGGCTTATCTTTTTAATTCCTACGCTGGAAGAGACGTTCCGTGTGAACGGCAAGGCTTGCATTATTCGCGATGAAGAAATACTGGCGAAGATGGCGGTTAACGGGAAGGCGCCTACGCTTGGGATCGGCGTAAAGGTCGAGGAGTGCTTCGTCCACTGTGCAAAGGCATTTATGCGTTCTGGATTATGGAAGCCGGAGTCGTGGCCGGCAGAAGGGACGACTCCTAACGTCGCGCAAATGCTGGCAGATCATGTGAAGTTACCAGGTGTGACGGCAAAAGAAGTGGCGGAGGGTTTGCAAGACAGCTATACAAATCGATTGTACTAAGCATAGGAAAAACGGCAGTTCTCCCATTTCGTTTTGGAGCCTGCCGTTTTCGGTTTATTCAGGGATAGGGTCATCTACCAACCACCCAGTGTTGGAGCTGCCGCAGTAATAGCATTCGACTGTATAAGAGGGCATGTTCGAATAGCGTATATGTTCCGGGATTAAGAAGGATGGGTCTACGGTTCCGGTTCCCCCTGTTGGGGTTCCTTTTGTAATGCCTCGGAAAATGACCTTGATATCATAACCTGGCAGATGTGTCATATTGCTCAATCTAGCGGTCAGTCTAGCTTTGAGATCACCCAGTGGGGCGCGGGCCCTATTTTCGGCAGCGGTGTACGGCCAAGGGTTTTCAGGATGATACTTTTGAATGACGATGACATACTCTTTATATCGATTCATATCTCGCCGCTTGTCTAATTGACCGATCGCTTCATGAATCCGGGAGCCAAATTGGGAATCATCATGAGAGCTGATTGTCTTGATCTCCATCGCCACTCGTTTTTCCTCGTATAAAGCAGTTGAATCATCCTCGTTCTCATCCACCATGCGGACTTCTTCATCGTTGTCGCTTTGCTGCTTCTCCAAATAGGTGTAATCGATGTCAGGATCGGTGTCCTTATCCTTGCCGAAAAAGGGTGTGATATTTTCTCCGAATAGACGCTGTGCCTCCTCCAGCTCTGTATAGTTCCCCCCGGTAACCGAGAAAATATCAGAAATTTTGGAGTGCAGACTGATACCGTAACGTACTTTGTCAAAGTAGTTTTCTATGTCGTCCACTTGCTCAAAAAGCCCATTTACCGTTCCTTCATCCAGGTTGTTTGTTTTCTCCACATGTTTGTCCCACATTCTGCGTGCATCTTTTACATCTTCGTCCCAAGTGCCTTGAATAATCGGGGATGCTACAGACCCAGTAGCATCCGCACCCGTGCGATCCGTCATGGTTTCTGCCGCTGCCAGTGACCCATAGCGATCAGCTTCCGCTTCCAGAGCGGGATCGTCATTAATGGGCAGGCTGGAATCAGGAACGTTCGCTTTTACCCGCCCTTGTCTTTGTTGGACCACATGTGTCAGCTCATGGCCGAGCAGCTGTTGCCCACTTTGCGTCTCTGGCTGATACGTCCCCGGGGCGAAGTGAATGTCATTCCCTTGGGCGAAGGCAACAGCTCCGATTTGGGAGGCAACAGACGATTCTGGATGAATCTGTACATCTGAAAAATCAGTATGGAAAGCCTGTTCCATTTTTGCTTGGACGGAATCGGGGAGTGAGCGGCCGCTGCCGGAAGAAAGATTCTCCGATTTTTGCAGAGGAGTCCTCGATAACATGCGCTGCACAGCCTGATTGCCAAGAGTCTTTTGCAGAGAAAGGATGCGGGACGAGTGACTCGCCTTTCTTTGGACCTTGCTTGGTTGAAGCATGGGCCCGGAAACAGGTGCCTGCGTTTTTTCATGAGTCGCATCCATAGACGGCTTGCTAGATTCATAGCGTCGCATTTTTACACCCCCTCTGCTTTTGTCACGTCCAACTGAACGGCTTCCTTTTGCTGTGCTTGATAGAAATAGAGATACAGATACGGGTCGACCAAATAGCTCGTGATAGCTCCAGTACTAGCGTATGTGGAAGATGTCTTGGGCAAAATGGCTGCTTTGCTGTCGAGCTCATTCCGATCTTCTTTGACGATCGAGATGACCTGTGGGTGATATAAGTGGACGGCAGTGACAATTTGCTTGCCAGGGTGTCCTGGTGCTGGTTCAAGTGTAAAAGCCATGTTCATGTCACGGTAGGTAAGTTTTTGAGACGATAAGGTGGCATCCTTCGCTGGTGGAGCTTCGGGGGCTTTTTGATCGGCAGGAGGAGGAACAGCATCTTCGGCTTCCCTCGGCGCGTCATCGTCGGGCTTGCCCATGATTTCCTCCAGCTTGCTCCTGGAGATGCCGATGAATCCTGGCAAATAAATACGCCCCTCGCGAAAATACCCTTTATACAGAGGCAAGCCGTCCTTGTCGTAGAGCACCCCGATGCCGTCGTAGGCACCTGCTCGAAATTGCCCTTGATACAACAGAGCGTCTTCGGCAGAACGAAGCTCTCCCGTTCCGTGATAATGCCCTTCGGCAAAGCCGCCTTTATACAGCGTTACGCCACTTGCATCTTTCAGTTCGCCCTGCCCGTGATACACACCTAGCAAAAAATCACCTTGATAAACGATGCTGCCACTGGTGGAGAATTTGGTTCCGGCTCCATTGAAGTGCCCATTTCGAAAATGACCTTCATACACGATCTTGCCATCCCGATCAAAAAGACTCCCGGCCCCGTTGTATCTGCCGTCGACAAATTGCCCTTTATACTGCACGAGCCCGTTTTCGTAGTAATCGGTACCTTCGCCGCCGTAGAATCCATTGTCAAACAGTCCGTCGTAGAGCAGCTTTCCATCCTTCGTAAAAAGTCTGCCAGACCCGTTGTACACGCCGTTTTTAAAAGCGCCTTCGTATTTGATTGCGCCGTTTGTGTACCATTCCTGACCGGCTCCATCCGGCTTCCCGTTTTTGAAATCTCCTTGAAAAATGACTTGCTGGTTGTCGTTGTACAACGTTCCCTGACCAGCGTAAATGCCATTTTCAAACCCGCCTTGATAGACGAGAACGCCTTTCCGGTATCCTTTGCCTAAGCCTTGTGGAGTGCCGCTTTTGAACTCGCCGCTGTATAGAAGCTTCCCATTGTCGTCATAGAGTTCGCCTTTTCCGTCATACAGACCATCCACGAGCTGGCCGGAATAGATCATCGTGCCTTCCGGGTTGTAGATGATCGCTAGACCCGTGTCAGAAATCTGTTGATTGGGAGTTTTTAGGTGAATGACGATGGGACGCTGCAAAAAGCGGTTAAGCGCATCGGGAGGATTGATGAACAGGAAGTAGGCCAGGAGAAGGAGGAATAGTCCTGTCAAAATGAGAAAGCGTTTGGCGATGTAAAAACGGCCGATATGCACGTAATCTTTGAGTGAAGTTTCTTTTTTGGTGAATAGTCCGGCAATGCCATTCTTGATCCAATCGAGGGCTTGCGTGGGGAGGGCGGCTCCTTTTTTTATCCAATCCTGCACCCATTTTTTGAGCGGATTGGTGAGCGGGTCGACAATCGTTTGTTCCGTTAGCTTTTGGAGTTGTTTGTCCATATCATATCCTCCCTACCTGTCAGGGAACCTGAATCGTCGCTTGACCGGGGTTCGTGATCTGGATGACGCCACCCCAATTGCACATGAGCTTGGAGGATTGATTGAGGGCAGGCATGTTGGCGACGAGAACAGTAGGAGAGCCGGGAACCCAAGGGGCGACGGTTACAGGAACGCAGGGGACCGGAGTGAAAACGCCCAGCTTCGCCGCTGTGGCTGCTGCGACCTGAGGGTTGGACATCGTATTGCACATCCCGAATGGAAGGATGTTTACCATCGGTTTATTGTCCATAATGTTTGCGATCGGCATACTGGTTGTGACGCGATTCACCGGGAGCACCATGAGTGAACTGGGAGCAGCACCGAAGCTGCACTGTACCATGGCTCCTCCGCAGACGAGTTGTCCCATGAAGCCAACTCCTTTACATAAGTCATCTGGTAAGATATTGAAAATCAATCTGTATAGTAGTATAAATGTCAAATAGAGAAGATGTATAGCGGAATTTGTAATTTTTAGTATAATGTTGCTTGGTATCATTTTCGAAAATACGTTTTCGAGAGATGGGAGAACCGCAAACGATGGGAAATAACAAGAAGTATTCCTGGTTGACCGGACTGCTGATTGTATTTGTTGGGATCGGCTTGCTGCTCGCTTGGAACGTGGATAGAAGCGGGAAGCAGGACGTACCGTTTCAAGGGATCGACAGCATCGCGGTCAACAGTCAAAAGGATGTCGTCCTCATAACGGATGGACACCAAAAGCTGACGAGCCTTTACCCCGATCGGTCGTTAAGGTACCAGCAAGTACTGGAGCAAAATCCAGAAGAAGGCTTGGAAAATTTCACAGAGGTAGCCATCGACGAAGAAGGTTATGCGTACGTGCTGATCACAAAGCTTGATAGCTTTGGTTTGCGGACGGTATCCGAGAGAATCGTGCGAATGTCGCCAGATGGAGAAATCGTACAAGTCGTGTATGAAGATTCATACGGAGCAAACAGCCCGTACAAGCGAATTGGCAAGGTACGCTCCCTGCAAGTCGCGAAAGATCGTCTTTACTTTTATGTGTATCAACACCCTGAAGTGATTGCCTATCAATCTGTACCCTCTGATTCACCCCCCACACAACTCTATCAAATCCAATTGCCTAATGAAGTATACGTCAATGAAATCACAGGAGTAGACCCGCGGCATACCTATGTCACTACCAAGCGAGGAGAGGTTTTCCAGGTCGACGTTCCCCAAGGAAGCGGGGAAGCTCAAGTGAAAGGTCCGCTCTACATTCACTCCGAACGGTCCGAAAAGAATCATACCGTCCCCAATCATGTCAAAGTGGGACCAGCAGGTCGTCTCCTTTTCTACAATTCTGATCAAAATGTCATGGAACGCTTCGATCCCGCACATCCAGATGAAATCGCCTTGATGGTGCCTTCCAAAACATTCGAGCAGATCAAATCGAGCGATAGCAGTGCTTTAACGGCGTTTGCTGTAACCCCCAATTATGAGATCGTAGTGGCCACGGATAGTCAGCTCGCCTTCCTGGATCAACAAGGAAATGTGATAACCAAGATCACTTCCCCGTCTGTATCTGAAAAAGACCGCTTGAAGGAATGGAGCTGGTGGACAGGATTGGGTGTGGAAATTCTCCTTTTTTGTGTCATTCAGTATCTGCTGTTTCGCCTTTTCCGGATTCCGTTGATTATCAAGCAAACGATTGTGATAGCCCCACTGATTGTTGTCCCCGTATTCCTTCAACTGGAGGGAACGAAGCTGACCTTCGCGTTTATGGAGCAGGAAAATCAGACCGATCTTCGTCTCCAAGCCTATGTGATTTCTACTCTGATCGAAGGGGACAAGCTGGATGGAATCAACGGGGCCATTGACTACATGAATGCGGATTATCAAGCAGTACAGGCCAACCTGAAAAAACTGGAGGTCCCAGATGATGTGCATGTGAACAGGGGGCTGTACAAAACGATTTACAAATACAAAGATGGCGAATTGTTTCTCATGATGGATGACAATGACAGCGCAGAAGTGTTTGAGAATGTTGCCATAGATGACGAGTTCCGCAGTGTGGTCATGAAGCGGGAGATCGTCTCGGGTAAAGCCCAGGATCGGACAGGCTACTGGATGTACGCGATGGCTCCGATCTACAGCTCCTCCGGCAAGCTATCGGGTGTGTTGGAGCTGGGTCGAGAAATGAACGGGGTCCGCATGCAGCACAACGAAATGTCCCGTGAGCTCGGCCGTGGCGCTGCGCTGGTCTGGTCGATTTGTGCGAGTCTATTTTTCCTTTTCTCGTGGCTGACCTACAGAAACATCCGCAATCTGCAAACGAATGTCTCTGATATGGGAAAAGGCGACTACAGCGTGGTGGCCAGGGTTCGCTCCATGGATGAAATTCAAAAGCTGGCAGAAAGCTTCAACCAAATGGCAAAGCGCATTCGTCAGTACATTTCGAATATCACGAGGATGAGCGAGGCGAACAATCGCTTTGTGCCGCAGCAGTTTATCCATTTTCTCGGGAAGGAAAGCATACTCGACGTGGAGCTTGGTGATCAGGTTGAGCGGGAAATGGCCGTTATGCGCATGAGTCTGCAATCGTTTCATGCCATCTCTCATCGTCTGCGTCCAGAGACGACCTTCCGCGTCATCAATGCGTTTCTCAAGCGTTTTGCTCCGATTGTGAACGAGAATCAAGGGATGATAATCGAATATCTCGATCCCGGCGTGCTTGCTGTTTATCCAAAAGAGGCGAAAGATGCGTTGGATGCAGCCGTACAAATGCGCCGAACGTTAGCAGATTATAACGAGCAACGGGCGGAAAAAGGATACGATTCGATTGAATTGCGGGTGGCTCTGCATCACGGTCCGCTGATGCTCGGGATTATTGGCGAGGCGACGCGGCTAGAGGCTGCGATCATATCGGATCACGTCCGCGTGGTCGAGAAAATGGAAAAGATGGCGGAAACGCTCGGAGCCTGCATCCTGATGTCCGATTCGCTATTTGCCGGGATGGGGGGGAGCACTCCGTACCGATATCGTGATTTAGGCTGGGTGCATATCGAGGGAGAGGCTCAGCCGATGCATTTGTACGACGTATACGAGGGGGACGCTGCCCAGATTCGCGCGCACAAGGATGAGACGAAAGAATTGTTTGAGCAAGCGATTGCGATGTATCAAAATGGGAGGTTTCACGATGCACGCTCCGCTTTTCTGTCCGTCATCAAGCAAAACAGATGGGATCAGGCGGCGCGACAGTATTTCTACTTATGTGACGAATACGCCCAAAAAGGGGCCGAACGAGATTGGTCTGGCGAGTTGAAAATATCGTAGGAGCGGTGAAAAAGCGAAATGACGAGTCCCGAACCGAATCACAAACAGTGGAACTATTACGAAGAAATGCTTCGATGGCTGGATATTCATCTGCTGCGCTTGCTGGCTGTGCGAGCGCAGCAGGGGGATGATTATCCGCTTGATCAAATGAGGGGGGTGATTGTCACAGAGGAAGAAGTCGTGCAATTGCTCGATGCAGCCCCGCCGGCAACACAGCTATGGGAAGCTTTCTCAGAGCGGGTGGCAGCATGCGAGGAACAACTTGATGCACTGCACATGCAAAAAGCGGGTAGCGTACCGATTCTGGCAGTGGCAGACGCTTTTTCGCTTAACCGATTCGAGTTGGGAAGTTTATTTCTTTGCCTGGCAGTCGAGCTGGATCGAAAGTACGAAAAGCTGTTTGGCTACCTCCTCGATGATATTACATGCAAGTCGCCTACTCCAGAATTGGCGATGCAGCTATTTTGCCGGACAGCGACCGAGAGAATAGAGGCATGGACTGCGTTCACGCAAAAAAGCAAGCTGGGGCGGCTGCTGCTTTTTACCGAGGCGGACATGGGGGGCAGCGGCTCTTGGCTCTCTAGGCCGCTCAAACTGGATGAACGTATGCTGCACTTTTTGACGACGAAGGATGGAGGGGATGCCAGTCTGCCTCCTTGGCAATTTTGGAGCTTGCCAGATCAAGAGTTGGAACCGTTGGTAGGGGAGAGCGCGAATCATTTGCAGGAGCGCTTCGAAACATTGTGGGAAACAGCAGGAGCAGATTCAGAGCGGCTTCTTCTGCATTTGCATGGTCCGGCTGGCGTTGGCAAAAGGCATCGAGTCAAGCATCTGTTTCATCAAGTCAGGCGACCCGTGCTGTTCATCGATGCAGAGCGCTTGATCCGGGAGGAAGCTTTTTCGCGCAGATTACAGCAGGTCATGCGGGAGGTGCAGCTGCGTCGGGGGGTGCTGTGCTTGCATCAGTTCGAGGCTTTTCTGACAGAAGATGGGCAAACAGCTGGGCGCAAGCAGCTGGTGATGGATGAACTCGAGAGCTTTTCAGGTCCCATTGCCATTGTGGCGAAAAGTCAATGGAAGCCGGAAAATGCCCTGGGGAAGCGGATTTGGCTGGAAATGGAGGTGCCTAGTCCAGATGAAACGGAAAGGAGGCGATTATGGGAGACGGGCAGTGCAGAAATGAGCTTTTCACAGGATATTGACGTTGGTGTTTTGGCAGGGAAATTCAAGCTGAATGCCGGGCAAATCTACCAAGCGCTTCACAGAGCAAATGAGATGGCGATGCAGACGAAAGAAAGGATCATTACGCAAACGCACCTCCATGAAGCTTGCTTCCTGCAAATGAGACATGCGCTAGAAAAGCACGCCACACGTTTGAGACCCACATACAATTGGGACGATCTGATTTTGCCTGAGGAGCAACTGACTTTGTTGCGGAACGCCTGCAATCAGGTGACCTATCGAAATGTCGTTTTGGGAGAGTGGGGCTTTGGGCGAAAGCTTTCCTATGGCAAGGGCGTTAGCATGCTGTTTGCAGGTCCTCCGGGTACGGGCAAGACGATGTCGGCGGAAGTCGTGGCAAATGAACTGGGTCTGGAACTTTTTAAAATTGATCTGTCGCAGGTAATCAGCAAGTACATAGGGGAGACGGAAAAAAACCTCCACCACATTTTCCAAGAGGCGAAAATCGGCAATGCCATCCTCTTCTTTGATGAAGCCGATGCCCTTTTTGGCAAGCGCTCAGAAGTCAAAGATTCGCATGACAAATACGCGAATGTGGAAACAGCCTACTTGCTGCAAAAGATGGAGGAGTACGAGGGGGTCTCCATTTTGGCGACAAATCTCCTGCAAAATTTTGACGAGGCCTTCATGCGCAGAATCAACTACGTGGTGAAGTTTCCTTTTCCCGAACCATTTTATCGCGAAGAAATATGGCGCAGCATGTTCCCGGCCGATACGCCGCGAGCTGCTGACATCGATTTTGAGTTTCTAGCATCCAAGCTGCACATTGCTGGGGGCGGGATCAAAAATGTGGTTCTCGCTGCCTCTTTCTTGGCTGCATCGGAAGGCACGCCCGTCTCGATGAGTCATTTGATTGCGGCTGCGAAGCAGGAGTTAAAAAAGACGGGTAAGCTGCTATTGAAAGAGGATTTGGGGGAGTACGCCAACAGGTAGTGCGCATCAAAGAAAATATGCAATTTTACAAAATTAGATAAAAATTCATGTAAAACCATTAATTTGAATGTTATGATAAGGATATTCTGTCAAATAATGTCGAGGTGAACGGGTATCAGCCAGTACACCGCTATTGCTGAAGTAGGAGAGACGCTGCTCGCTCTTTTGCGAAAAGAAATGACGCCGGAGCCGATTAGCCAACCCGAGCTGATTGGTCTTAGCTCACCTGCCCAGCCAGGAGATTTGGCGTTAGCCTTGTTTTTATACGAAATCCGGGAAAGTCAGGAGAGGCAGCACATGATGATCAGTGAAGGTACTGATCAGTTGCGATATCCCCCCATGACGGTCAATCTATCCTACATATTGACCGCCCATTCTCCAGCAGAACAGCATACCCGCATACTGGACGAGCATCGCATCCTCGGGCGTGCCATACAGGTTCTCTACGACAACGCCATTTTGCGTGGCGATCAGCTCCAAGGCTCCCTTGCCAACATGGATACAGAGCTACGTGTCGTCGTGGAGCAGCCTCCTGTTGATAAACTCATCCAACTCTTTCCACATGTTCCGTACAAGCTATCCATCGGCTACTCGGTAGGGCCGGTTCATATCGATTCCACCCGAGTTCGTTCAACGAAGCGCGTACTGGAACGGGATATTCGCATACGAGGGGATGGTCATGGTTAATGGATCAGCAATTCCAAGTGCGCATTCGTTCCGTCTTCTCGTATGCCGTCCGTCTGGTGGACATGTATACAAGAGGAGCCCCTTTTCGCTCGAGCTTGTCTGTTCGCTTGGCGAATCATCCACAAGTGCCCGTATGCAAAGGGGATGGATGGTATATCTTTACTGACTTGCCTGATGGGATTTACACGCTCACCATAAGCAGCCGGGAGTATATGGATCGCTCCGTGCCCTTCTCTGTGATTACTGGGAGCACATCTTCCACGGAGTCAATCATTTACTTGCATCCGAGTCCAGCCTATCCATTCCGGGCAGGAGAATCCCTTGTTCGAGGGAGGGCTTGCGTGGAGGATGGTTCCCCAGCTGGCGGTGCCTTTGTGCAGGCTGTCATCTCGTATGAGCGAGATACCCCAGTGAGATTGGCCGAGGACGCTGACAAAGAGGCTACGGAGCTAATCGTAGCCAGTAAAAAGGGTCAAGTCGATTTGGCTGACGCTTTTCTTCTCGAAACACCCACATGCAAAGGGACGATCATTCGTTTTGCAAGTCCCCCAAAAGGTCGGGTTTATCCCTTGACCGAACCTCTTTCATTTGCCTACCCAAGAGGCACTGCCTTACTCCCTCTGCTCGAAACGTATAGCGACGACAGAGGAGAATTCGTAGTTGCCCTTCCGTTGTTTCTGGAAAAAACTCATGCGCGTATGAAAATTGAAGTGCGGCGGGAAGAAGCCGCTGGTTTTGCCGAGCTTTCCATTCAAGCCGGTACGACCCAATCCATAGGTATCATCCAAATGAACAGACCCAAATAGGGTGATCCGGCAGTTATTTGGCGTCGGTCCAAGACATCCTGCTGCCTGATTATAGAGCAAGACTCACATATCAAAACGGCTTTTTTCGTAAGTGGTAAAGCTTGTGATGAAATTATTCGGAGGGAGGGACTGATTGCAGGTTTCTGCTGCTGATACATGCGGAACTCTCCAATCAGGTTACGATGCCAGAGTACTTATCACCAGGGGTGTATGTCGAGGAGTTTGATAGTGGCCCCGTTCCCATGGAGGGAGCGAGTACGAGCACGGCGGGCTTTATCGGGCTGGCCCAAAAAGGACCCGTTGCGGGATTGCCTGAGCTGATTACAGGTGTCAATGATTTCCGCAAGTTGTTCGGTTCCTATTTGTCTGAAAATGCGTTTGGCGAATACCGCTATCTCGCCTATGCGGTGGATCATTTCTTTCTGAATGGAGGCTCCCGTTGCTATGTGATGCGGGTAGCGCCAGCAGATGCGAAGCCGGCTTCCAATGAAGGCAACAGCGAAGGGGCTGTCCTTCGGATTACGGCAAAAAACCCGGGGGCATGGGGAAATCAGATCCGCGTAAATTTGATTCCGTCGAGCAAGGCAAAAACGCAGATTTATGAGCAGCTAGGCGAGGCTCCCAAGTACCGTGTGAAAAACAGTGTAGGCTTTCAACCAGGTGATGTCGTTTCTTTCTATGACGGTGATACCAAGCAGTACAGCGAAGTGGTTTCATCCCAAGACAATGTGATCGAGCTGTCAGCCGTGCTTACAGGAGACGTCATCGATAACAATCTGCTGCCGGTCAAAATTCTCTCGACGTGCGAATTTACGGTGCAAGTCTTCTACAACGATGAGGCCGAAGAGTTCGACAAATGCTCGCTCAATGTCTCTGCTGCCAATCATGTCAGCAAGCTGTTGTCCAAGAGCAATATCGTAGAGGTCGAAGCGGGTGCTGCCCCAGCGAGCCCAGAAGTCATCCCGCCTTTTACCGTTATTTCAGGGATGGCGGAAGAAACCCAATCCGAGGGCGGAAAGACGGAATTCGGTCTGTATCAAATCTCTTTGGCAGGGGGCAGCGACGGTTCTGTCGCCAATCTGTCAGCAGGCGAATACATGGGGGAGGACCATGGACCGGGAAAACGTACCGGAATCCAAGCCTTCATCGATAATGACGAAGTGAGCATTATGGCTATTCCTGGCGTGACAGACCCGAATGTGCAGCTCTCGCTTGTGGCCCATTGTGAAAACCTGAAAAGCCGCTTCGCCATCCTCGATATCCCACGCGACAAGAAAAAAGTAAGCGATGTGTTGACGCATCGCAATATTTTCGATACGCAATACGCTGCCATCTACAATCCTTGGCTGCAAGTGTTCGATCCGCTGGACAAGCGCAACATCTACATTCCGCCATCAGGCTCCATGGCTGGCATTTACGCACGCTCGGACAACACCCGCGGCGTCCATAAAGCCCCGGCAAACGAGGTCGTGCGCGGCTGCACAGGACTGGATTGCCAGTACAATACGGGCGAACAGGATATTTTGAATCCGAAGGGAGTCAACCTGATTCGCGCTTTTACGGGGCAAGGAATTCGTGTCTGGGGTGCGCGGACGATGTCATCCAATGGGCTATGGAAGTACATAAACGTACGCCGCCTGTTCATTTTCCTCGAACAATCGATCAAAAACGGGACAAACTGGGTGGTATTTGAGCCAAATGACGAGAGGCTGTGGGCCCGCGTCCAACGTACGATTGATTCTTTCCTGACGCGTGTCTGGCGAGATGGCGCGTTGATGGGCTCAAGCCCGCAGGAGGCCTTTTACATCCAGATCGGCAGAAGCACGATGACGCAGGATGACATCGACAATGGCAGATTGATCTGTGTGATTGGTGTAGCTCCTGTCAAACCGGCAGAGTTCGTCATCTTCCGTATTACGCAAAAAACATCTGATCAGCAATAATTCACGGCGAAAAACGGTGTGAAGAAAGGGGTACAGTATGGCAGATCGCAAGGATCCATACCGCAAGTTTCGGTATCGGGTAGAGATGGACGGCATTCAGCAAGCAGGCTTCAGTGAGGTGTCGGGCTTTGATGCGTCTGTGGACGTAGTCGAGTATCGCGAAGGCAATGAGGTGATTACACCGCGCAAGCTCCCGGGCTTGGCGAAGTACGGGAATATCACGCTGAAATGGGGCGTGACGGATTCGATGGATTTGTACAACTGGATGCAGGACACCATCCAGGGCAAGGTCGCACGCAAAACGGTAACGATCATTGCCATCAATGAAGCCGGGGATGATGTCGCTACATGGAAGGTCATCGAAGCATGGCCGACCAAATACACGGCGCCTGATTTTAACGGTACGTCCTCAGAGGTAGCGATTGAGCAGCTGGAAATTGCCCATGAAGGAATGACACGCACGAAATAATAGAAGATCCCGAAGCCTAAGAGTGGCAAGGAAAAGGTTGTCACTCTTGCTGGCCTAGGGTAATGAGGAGGATGACACCATGGCATTTAAAACGGAATACGAATTTGAGCTCCCGCGCGGCTATGTGGATGAAGAAGGGAACCTTCACAAGCGGGGCGTCATGCGCTTGGCGACGGCTGCCGACGAAATTTTGCCGATGCGCGATCCGCGTGTCCAGCAAAATCCCGGCTACTTGACGATTATTTTGCTGACGAGGGTGATTACCAAGCTGGGAGATGTACGGGGCATTGACACAAGAGTGGTGGAACGGCTGTTTACAGCGGATCTCGCGTACCTGCAAAACCTGTACAGACAAATCAATGAATTGGACAGCTCGATGTTCAAGACAGCTTGCCCGAAATGCGAGCATGAATTTCAGGTAGACATGGCTTTTTCAGGGGCGCTGGAGGGAGTATGAGTGGGTATCCCGTCGACAAGATCTATGAAGAAGCCGCCTTCATCGCCTACTATTTTCACTGGCCTCACGATGAGATCATGTCGATGGAACACAAGGAACGGCGGCGCTGGTGTGAGGAGATATCCGCCATCAATCGCAAGCAAAATGACGAACCCGAAAATGTTTTTGATGTGTTCAAGCGGAGGTGATTCTGGTGTTCGCCAATGAGAATCCGTATTACACCAACCTCCGATTTCGTGTAGAATTTCTTCCGTTTGGATTGGAGATGGACGGCATCTGGGTCGCTGGATTTAGTGAAGTGTCCGGTCTGGCTGTCGAAACAGAGCTGGAGGAATACCAAGAGGGCGGCATGAATCATTTCGTCCACAAGCTGCCGAAACGCAGCAAGTTTCCCAATCTCGTCTTCAAACGAGGGTTTGTGAGATCAAACGAGCTGTGGAGATGGTATGAGGACTTCCACTTCGGCCCGCCAGAAAAGCGCAAGCGCAAGCAGGGGGCAATCATTCTTATGGACCCAAACGGAAATGATGTGGGGGCTTGGGCATTTGAAGGGGCTTATCCGGTGAAATGGGTTGGACCGGAGTTCCGGGCCACTCATGGAGAAGTAGCCGTCGAGACATTGGAAATCGTGCACCACGGCTTAAAATCGTATTTTTAAGCCTTATCCCGTCTGCAAGGAGCAAACGAAACGATGATAACGATCAAGGCGCTCCCACCTTCGCGTCGTCCATCACTGCTGCCAAGGGCAGCCAGCCAAGGCTTTGCACAAAGCATCATGCAGAAGTATCGGTACAGGGAAGGTCGCGATCCCGGCTACCTCGCTTTGATCCATCGTGATTTTTCGCCGAGTATCGGAGGACAGGAAAACCACTTTCATCAGACCTTCATTCAAGTACGCATGCAAGTACAAGTGGACCCCTACCTCGGATTGAATCGAGAAATGTTGCCGAACGGACAGGCTGGCTTACCAGGGACAAAAGAGCGCGTAGTGATGACGCAAGCATCGGGATCAGGACGAAAAGTACGACCAGCTTCTTTGATACGTGAGCTTTTTCGGAAGTGGGAGTCATCCAAAATAATCGAGAAGGTTTACCCGCCTCGGATCACGGTTGTCTCAAATGGGAGAGATAAATATCGCTGGTCCAGCTATGTTCAGTCTTCGGTTCAGCGAGCAAGCTCACTTGGAAAATCGCTGCCGCTTGGACAGTTCATAGAGCAGATACACCCGGTCGATTTTGCCGCGCCTCTTTTGAAAGCAATGGTTTCAGACAGCAAGGAAACCGTACGTGAAAGATTTTGGACGCCTGAGACTTCCTATAGTTCGCCGAAATTATTGGTACACTCGGCGCGAATAGTTGATCCTGGTGATCGCAGAAGTATGCAAAATGCATTTGAGCGGATACGGCTCGAATCAGCGACAAGAGTAGATGCGATTTCGATTTCACGTGTCAGAGCGACGCCTTCTGAAGCAGGCCGATTCGAACGGTTTGGGATTCGCAATTTTTTGCAGTTGATCGGTAGAGGGATGGAATCAAGGATTGGGACGTGGTCTTTTTCTGTTTTGCTAAAAAGAGCCGAAGGACGGGCTGCACGCTTATCTTTGGATCGTTCGTTGTGGACAGAGAAAGCCGGAATTGACGGCAAAGATATCACTAGACAAATCGTTCGTGATAGTGAAAGTACACGTGGGTCTTTAGCTTCCCAGCAGACTGAGCTTTGGGGACGCTGGTGGGAAAACCTGAGTCTGTACTGGCAGAAAAGTCGAGCAACATGGCTGCCAAGGACGATGAATGTGCATCCACATCTACGTGTTCTGCAGCCGATTGTTTTCCCGAGAAGCCGTCAACACCCGCAAGCTAAAAACGAGTGGATGCTTGAAACGCTGTCTGAAGTTTTTTCTAGCCCATCGGAACTAAAGATATTTCAGAGCAATGAGCTTTCGAAGATGTTCACGACCTTGTTGCCTAGCATGCTTCATCGAGCGGATGCTGGTCGAACTAAACAGCAGGCTGTAAGGGAACGGTTTAAACAGCTGTTTCTTTTGGCTCAACAGTTTCCGAAGGCTGAAAGCGAACGTGGGCTAGCGGTGCTCGGTTCTCGACAGAGGTTGAAGCAGATAGAGAGCGGGCGGGAAGAACAGTCGAGTGCCTTGTCGCATTGGTTGCGTCAGCTTGTCATAAATCGAGAGCGACAAGCAACCGTGCTTTCATCTCGGGTAGAGCAGGAGCGGCCGAGTAGCATTCTATTTCACCCGTTGCAACTGCTTCCTTTCGAATCCATCGCAACAAGGAATCAGTGGACATACGAGTTACTTCAACAACTGATATCACAGGAAGCCAGGTTGAACGAGATTGTCAGGGAGCATTCCATTCGCTTGAGATCAAGCCATGAGCAAACTCATCCGGGCAAAACGCGCGTGATCCCAGCCTTGTCCCGTGCTTCTTATCAGCAGCGTGACATGCTACTGCATGAGCGGTGGACGAGTTCATCGTTACACGTTTTACACCCCATGCACGGGCTATCGTTCCTATTGTATATGACACGTGGCACAGATAGCTCAAGAACTGTTCTGCTTCTCTCGCAGTCAGCTGTCAGGAATTCGATCGCTGCTAATTGGATACAGAGCTTCCAGTCCGCCAATGCTCCTGTTTTCTTTGAAAAACGAGGATGGCTGAACCAGACGTGGATCAAGGAATATCTTGAAACTCATAACGAAATCGAGCGTGAGCCAGCTGGTATAGCTAGTACTGCACGTTTTGTATGGAATCGCTTCGCGCCTATCTTCCATACGAAACGCCAACACTGGCAGACGCTACAAAATCGTATCGTAAGTTCTACCCATCACGAGACGAACGGGAAGTCTGTGATGGCGTGGGTGCATCTTCAACAGATGGTGGCAGAACAGCTCAGAGCAAGGAAGCTCCTTACTACTAGCACTCATTCGCCGAGGAACCTTCTGTATGAGTCGGAGAATCAATCTCCGTATTGTGCGGGAAGTACGCCTAGTAGATGGTTGATGCACCTGCTGAATGTTCTGACCAAAGAGAGTAGATCCGTTAGTAATCATGAAGCTACGAATCATATCGAAGGCATCTCCCAACCATTTTTTCAGTCAACTATTCATTTTCTGCAAAATAAACACGTTTATCAGCTATCATACGAGACGGTACGTCAGCTACTGTCGTTTCAGGATAGGAAAAACAAGCGGGCAGATGTGGCTTTCTTCAAGAATCAAGAAAAGGTCAACCTACTGGGTCGTGCCACAGAGTGGATTGGAGTTGGAGGAACAGAACATCAGCGATTGTACAACAAGTCTGTGAAGCCGTTTTCTATCAGAGAGGACGTCGTCTCTGGCAGGAAGTCATTACGACGGATCGCTGTTGGATGGAGTGCAGAACTAGGCCTTACGATCCTCTTGAAAAAAAGCGCGAAGCTATCAGCGATGAGCGAATTTACAAAGGTAGGCTCAACAAGCACAAGTGGGAAAGCTCCCCCGCGCAGTGAAAAGCAATCGAATGATCCGTCAAGGTCTCGCATGGGCGATAGCAATCGATTACGAGAAAGCCGTCAATCCCGTGAAAGCCGCCACTCCCGCTTTTTGCAGCAGACAGCAAGTTTTTGGACAAGCTCCGTTGCCCTACGTGCTCGCCCCTATCTTCAAGTCATGGAGCAAATCAGAAAGGCTATCCAGACTGATTTCCGGACGGAAACATATGTCCAAAACCATCACTCACTCTCGACTGTTCTGAATCGTCACGATACACAAATGGTTGTTCAGAAAGAATGGGGGCCACTCCCTAGCCTTGTCCATGGTCAAAGCGTGGGGGCGCCCGACAGTTTCATGCAAGAGAGTGGAAGCAGACGTGCAATAGAGCGACTGCCACGAAACGGTCGAGTCAACAGCTTGGAGCCGTTATCTCGCCACTATTCAATCAGCTCGGTTCCATTCTGGAGAGAAACATCTATTGATTTTATCTTGGATCGTTCGAATTCCAGACAGCTTAGTCGCCGCAGTCGTTTTCAACAAAGCAATCACGAGCAGATTCTGACGGTCAATCAGAAGGCGCAGACGTTCAAACAGCTAATGAGTGATAAGACACAGGAGGTCGAGGCTCGAGACGCTAGGCTCACCTCTCTGCAAAGACCAAGTCTATTCAACCTGAAGTCAACACCAATGGCGGCGGGAACAGTGGAACAGGCGGAAAAAAACACATCCCTAACACTTGTTCCAAAGCCAATGATTGCAACGACAATGCAGCCGCCACTCCTGCAAACTTTGCAACAAGGCCAAAGAGCGTCCGAAGAATCCAAGCCGCATTCCCTGTCCGAAAGCGCAACCCATATTCATCGACGAGCGTTACGCACAGAAGACAGCCACGCAAGTCCTGCTGCTACCGTTCAGTCGCCGCCGTCCATGGAGTACCTGCGAAAAAGCATTCAGCCTCCAGAAACCTCAGTGCAGCAGACGACAACACTTCCACTCCATCGACAAGTCGATCTACACGTGCAAGAGAGGGTTGGCAATCAGACCTCGTTGTCCCCACAAGAGGTGGATCGATTGATGGATAAAATGATGAAGGAGCTGGACAAGCGCCTCACTCAAGAGCGGCAGCGACGAGGTCTATAAGCAGAAGCCGCCGCATTCACAGACAACTATTTCTTCGGAAAAGAGAGGCAAATGCCAATGATAGGCCAGGAGAAAAAGGCGAAAATTTTAGTAGATCGCAACGGGCAAGGTGACTTTAAGGAGAGTATTTCCGTTCTCTTTAACCCTTCGGAATACAAGGTAGATGCTTCCAATAACTACTCGTGGCAAAAGATATTGGGACAATCGGTACCAGTCGGCATGTTCACAAGCGGTGATATCGAGACATTATCGGTCGACTTGTTTTTTGATACATACGAAGCTGGAGTGGATGTGCGTGCATTCACCAATCAGGTGCTGGGACTGATGGCCGTAGAAAAGAAAATCAGTACGCCGCCCCTATGCAAATTCGTATGGGACAGCTTTCAATTCACCGGTGTTGTCGAGAAGGTTTCGCAGCGGTTTACGATGTTTCTCGATCAAGGGACACCGGTACGAGCCACGTTAGGCGTCACGTTTAAAGGCACGAGCGTGAAAAAGTCCGCGGACGATATCGGGGCTGCAAGAGAAAAGGTCGCACAACAAACGGTCAACCAAGGAGACCAGCTGTACTTGATGGCGTATCGCTCGTACAATGATGCGTCGAAATGGCGAAACATTGCGAACGCAAATGGGATCGACAATCCCAGACTTCTAAAACCGGCTACTACCCTGCGTGTGCCACTTGTGAGGTGACGAAAGAATGAGCGAATTAAAATTGACGACAGACCGCCATTCCTTCGATGACCTGCGCCAAACGTACAACAACTTTCATTCCCCAGCCTTGGAAATACTCGTTGGAGGAAAAAAACTGATCAGCCAGGTGGGTGTCGCCATTACCAAAGCAACGATCAACGCCAGCTTGGAAGGCAAAGCAGATACGTTCTCGTTTTCGGTAACCAATGCTTTTGATACGGCAGCGTGGGAATTCCGTTGGGTAGATGACTATTTGGTTCCTGGCAACGAAATCGAAATCCAGATGGGCTATGGAACCGAGCTATCCAGCCTTTTTTACGGACATATTACAGCCGTTTCGTTTGCATGTGAGGAGACTCCTACCATTACGGTAAAAGGAATGGACAAATCGTTTTTGCTCATGGTTGATAACAAGTCTGCCTCCTGGAATAAAAAGAAATACAGCGATGTCGTGAAAGAGCTGGGACAAAAATACGGCTTGTCAACGCAAGTAGATGATACGGTTCAGACAATCGAAACGATTACAAAGACGGTCTCCGAGACTGACTTTCAGTTTTTAAATCGTCTTGCAAAAATTTGCAACTACGATTTTTTTATCGTCGGGAAGAACTTGTATTTCCGTAAGCCACTGAGCAACATGACACCGGTCCTTACCTTGATCTGGGGAGTTTCCTTGCGCAGCTTTTCCGTTGATGTCAACATTGCTTCCCAAGCCTCCTCCTATACGGTGCGATGGGTAGACAAGGACAAAACAACGGTGCTCCAGGAAGCGAAAGCAACGAGCTCGGATATCGGGAAGCTCGGGACCAATTCGAAGACAAGCGCTGACCTGCTGCGAGCAATCGGTGATTATTTTGATAAATACGAGTCTACGAAAAAGCTGGACTCGCCTGAGGAGATAAAAGCGGTTGCCAAGGCACGCCTGAATCAACTCGCCATGAACCTTCTCGACGGCAACTGCGAGGCCATCGGTCTGCCAGAAATTCGTGCTGGCCGCTATATCATGCTAGAGGGCATGGGGAAAAAGCTGAGTCAGCCTTATTACATCACATCTGTCACACACACCATCGATGTGGCATCAGGCTATGTCACGACGTTTCAAGTGAAGGGAAATACGATATGAGCTTTGATCATTGGTTCTACCAGGATGAACGAACAGAAGAAGAACGGGCAAAGATCCACGGTGTCATTGTCGGCATTGTGACGAACAACGAAGACCCGGAAAAGCTCTCGCGTGTGAAGTTGAAGCTGCCTCTGATTGATAACGAGCGGGAGACAGATTGGGTGCGAATTGCCACGCTTTTTGCAGGAAAAGATCGCGGGAGCCTGTTTATTCCGGAGGTAGGCGACGAGGTGCTGGTCGCGTTTCACTGGGGAGATGTACGCGAGCCATTTGTGATCGGGATGCTCTGGAATCAGGAAAACAAAGGCCCGGAAATGGCGGAGAAAAACAACATCCGAAAAATCACGACCCGTGCAGGCCACGAAGTGATTTTTGGTGATGATCCGAATGACGGGAAGATCACGATTGCCACGAAAAAAGGACAACAGGTGGAGCTGTCGGACAAGGATGAGAGTATTGTGCTTACGGAGAGCAGCGGAAACAACCAAATCGCCATCAAAGGCGGCAGCACGGGCGAAGTTACGGTGAAGAGCGGCTCAAGTACGATCACGTTGAATGCAAAAGGGCAAGTGACTATTCAGTCAGACACATCGCTGACAATCAAGTCCACCCAGCTGAATCTGGAGGCGCAGGGAGCCATGTCGATTAAAGCAGGAGCGTCCCT
The DNA here is from genome assembly GCF_006715575.1 of Brevibacillus sp. AG162. NCBI lineage: Bacteria > Bacillati > Bacillota > Bacilli > Caryophanales > Paenibacillaceae > Brevibacillus > Brevibacillus sp. AG162. Next base: position 106,435 of record NZ_VFNO01000005.1, on the reverse strand, counting down.
GAATATCAAATCGGACGGAATGGTTGCCATCAACGGTTCGGTGATTAAATTGAATTAAATCATGGGGGGATTCCATGCAGCAGCCATTCGGTGAAAAAGGATGGAAGTTCCCTATCCAGGTGGATCAGGCTACAGGCCGTATTCGTTTGTCCGACTACGAGGATGACATCGCGGAATCAATTCGTATCATTCTATCCACTGCAAAGGGAGAGCGTGTGATGCGACCGAAATTCGGGAGCGGATTGCAAGGGTTCATGTTTGATGGCACGGACGGAACGAGCCTGGCTTTGCTCCAGTCGGACATCGCAGAAGCGATCATGATCTGGGAGCCCCGTGTGCGGGATGTACAGGTGGAGGCCAAAGTAGACAAAACTCATTCCGAAACGGTGAACGTTACGATCAGCTATACAGTACGTGCGACAAACAAAGGCTATCAGCTGTTGTATCCTGTCCATCGCCTTGGTCCACATGGGTAGCGCAAGAGTCACAGTCGCGTGAAGAAAAAAGGAAGGGAGGTCGGTAATGTGAAGCCGCCTTTGGTGGATCCGCGGGACATGCAGGCAGTCATCCGAAAAATGCGCGAAATGGTGCCATTCTACACACCGGAGTGGCGATTCACTCCAGAAGATCCTGATGCGGGTACGGCTTTATTTCTCCTTTTCGCAGACATGCTGATGAATAATCGTGAGCGTTTGAATCAAGTACCCGAGCGAAATTTTATCGCTTTTCTCAATATGCTTGGTGTCGGAATGGCTCAGGCAAGACCGGCAGAAACCTTTTTGACATTTGAATTGAGCACAGGTGTGCAAAAGCCCGTGTGGATTCCGGCGGGCACAAAAGTTTCGGGTAAGTCTGCCCTTGGCGATGAAGTGGTTTTCGAAACAGACCAGCCTATGCTGGCTACCCCCTCTCTCCCGACAGATCTGTTGTTTACCAATGGCAGTCGAGACTTTTTAACAGATGTAACGAACTGGCTTGGAACAAATGCGCCGCTCTCTCTTTTGGACTGCAAGACTTTGCCTAATCACCAGGAGCATTGCTGGTATTTGGGGCATGAGAACTTGTTTTGTTTAGGAGAGAGTGCTTCGATCCAGCTCACGATGATTTCCAATCAGGAACGCTACCTGGAATCCTTGCTGACAGAGAAGCTGGCGAATCCAGAGCTGGTCGAGTGGACGTATCAGTCAGAAGGCGAGTGGGTTTTGTTCGACAAAGTCGAGGCTGATCAAAATCGGCTGCGCTTGGAAAAAAAGCAGCGGAAAAAATGGGAGTCTAGTGAAGTGCAAGGAATCGAAAATCGTTGGCTTCGTTGTAGAGTGAAGCCAGGCATGATTCATGAATGGATGAAAAATGGCGGGAGCACCTCCCTGACCCAAATCCAGTTGAAGACGGATTATTTGCCGACAGATAATCCGGAGGGCCTTGCACCCGACATGCTTTTCTCCAATGATGTGCAGGTTTCTGGGAGTGGCTGCCTTGCATTTGGCGAGCAGCTCGCACCGTATGGCATGTTTTTTTTGTCCTGTGAGGAGGCGCTGACGAAGCCTGGAAGTACGGTTGCCCTTCGTTTTCGGATGAAGACGGTGCCTTATCCCGCTACGCATCTGTCACAACCGGAACCGAAATGGAAATGGATCATGAAGGAGTCCTCCTTTGACCCTCCTGCGACGACACCCGTCACGGTCAGCAAGGTGGTATGGGAATACTGGAATGGCAGTGGATGGATGGTGCTCCTGTCAGGGGAGGAGTGTGAAAAGAGGTTTGCTGGTACCGATACGAATGAGGAGATTGTGGTTGCCTTTACGTGTCCAGATGATTTGCAGCCGACGACAGTGCAATCACAGCTAGGTTATTGGATTCGGGTGAGAATTCTTCAGGTGGAAGGCTTATATGGTCCGAATCCTGTATACATGGCCCCGTGGCTGGAAGACATGCGCCTGACCTACTCGTACCGGGAGTCCCTCCATGGGCCGGAAGCGATTCTCACACAGAACGACTTAGATTGGCAGCAACCTGTCCGTACAGGCAATCATCAGGCTAGCTTCCAGCCGTTTTTGCCGTCCGAATGCATGCATCCCGCCGTTTACTTCGGATTTGAACAGCCGCCTTTACAAGGACCGCTCTCTTTCTACTTTTCTTTCCTGCCGATGGAAGAATCCTCAGGGTCCACTCCTGTTGTGCAATGGGAGTATAAGCGCGGGGACACAGGGACAACGTCTTGGGCCAAGCTGCAGACGATTGATCAGACCTCTGGTTTTACGGAAAGTGGTACCGTCCGTTTCGCTGGTCCTTTTGATATGGGAAAAAGCAAAATGTTTGAGAGAGAGCGTTACTGGATTCGCGCCGTCCGTGTAGACAATCGGCTTGGAGGAGGCACTTCGGATGCACGACATCCCGTGCTAAGCGGCTTTTATCCGAATACGATACGAGCTATTCAACAGGAGACAATTCGCAATGAAATGGCGGAGCGGATAGCAGAGGGGCCACAAGCCGAGTACAGACTCATCCGACATCCCGTCATGGGGGAAGAGGTATGGGTAGATGAAACAGGCTACTTTTTGCCGAGCGAACGAAAGAGCTGGCTGGAACATCCAGAAAATCGGGTGGAGCTTCTCTATGATTCTGAAGGAAACGAGCAAAAATGCTGGGTTCTGTGGAAGCGAGCAGCGCATCTGCACGATTCTGGCCCGGATGATCGTCATTACTGCCTGGAGAGCGCTACTGGAAAAATTATATTTGGCGATGGCCGACACGGTAGGGAGCTTCCACAAACCGGACTCGGTTCCGTGAGGGTGACGTATAAGGTTGGTGGGGGAACAGCAGGAAATCTTCCAGCCGGGCAGCTGAATCAACTGGAACAATCGATTCCGTTTGTCCAAGCTGTCCGCAATCCGGTGCCTGCGATTGGGGGAAGTGATCGGGAAATGCTGACGGAAGCTTTGCAGCGCGGTCCTCAGACCATCAAGCATCGCTATCGGGCGGTGACGGCTGAAGACTTCGAATGGCTCGTCCGTGAAGCGCATCCGGGGATAGCCAGAGTGAAGTGTTTGCCGAATCGGAACAGTCGCCTGCAAAGAGAAGCAGGGCATGTCACTGTGATCGTATTGCCGGCAGCCGGAAGCTTTGGCACACAATTTTTGGAGCTTCAGCGTTCTGTCACGAACTACTTGCTTACACATGCGGCAGCGACGGTAGCCTCCCCCGAGCGGATTCATGTGAGGGAGCCTGTCTACTTGGAAATTGCGGTGACAGCAGAGCTGGCAGTGGGGTCTTTGGAGGAAATCGTTGAGGTGGAGCTGGAGTCACTCGGCAAGCTCGCGCGATTCCTTGACCCGATATCGGGAAATCTGCACGGTGGGGGCTGGGAAATCGGACAACGTGTGCACCCGTCGCTCTTGTTTGCCTTGTTGAAATCCGTAAAGGGCGTCCGCTTTGTGGATCATCTGACCTTGGCTGTATTTCGAACGGAAAATGGGCAACGAAAGGAACTGCTCGCTTCTGAATACGAAATGATCATACATGGGATCGTCACAGAGGGTGCGCATCGAATCAGCGTCCGTGTTCACGAAGGCCACGCTGCCTACCCACCCAAACATTGAAAAAGGAAGTGTACGCTATGCTTCCATCCAAGAATCTGGATGATCGCCACTTTGAAGAGATCGTCGAGCAAGCAAAAAACGCGATCCCCAAGCTGCAGCCAGAATGGGGTGATCACCGTCATCACGATCCGGGTATTACGCTTTTGGAAATGTTCGCGTGGTTGATGGAAATGCAGCAATACTACCTCAATCGGATAACGGAAAAGAACGAGCGTAAATTTTTGCAGCTCATGGGTATACACCCAAAGAGCCAGTCATGTGCGGCGACGGATGTAACGTTTTACGACGTGTCAGAAGAAGCGATCCTTCCGGAGAAGACGAGATTATTCGCGGGGAATCTTCCTTTCGAGACGGAACATTCGCTTGTTCTGGTACCGGCCAGCCTGGAGCGTGTTCTGGTTCATACAGAAAGCGGGACGGTGGATGTAAGTTCATCCAATGCGCATAACGGTGTTTCCTACTACGCATTTGGCCAAGAACCAAAGATAGGGAACAAGATATACCTCGGCTTTGATCGGCCACTGCCAGTAGGGAAGGCAGTTTCCATTGGTTTGCGTCTGTTTGAAGACTATCCTGTCCCGATTGTCCCGCTTACGCCCACGTCTCTTTTCGTTCCATCAGCCACTCTCATGTGGGAGTACTATGGACAGAACGAACGGACGCAAGAAATGGGATGGAGTCCGTTACCACCAGTCTCGGATGAAACGATGAATCTCTCCTTTTCGGGACGAGTCCTGATCGAGCTTGAAGGGGCAATGAAGCCACTCATGCTTTACCCCGCCAATGATCGGCCTCGCTTTTGGCTCTGTGCGACATTGCGTGCAGGTCGATTCGAATTGGCTCCTCGCATGGAAAAAATCGAGTTGAACACCGTTAGCGCCATCCAACGCGAAACCTTCAGTCAGGTATGGGAGTATGACGGGACCGGTCAAGCGGATCAGACGATTGTTCTTTCCAGCTCGCTATCGTATGGAGGCACTGTGGAGGTTCAATGCAAAAAGGGGCGTCAGTGGCAAAGTGGATGGGATCAAGATGAACCAGACCAAGCCGATACAGGGGTATTTTCGTTCCGCGTTTCACGCGACCCCGAACAGGGCACAACGATGATTCGGTTTGGAAGTGCGATGCCTGAAGGCCGCAAAAATATTCGAGTCATCGCCTATCGGAGTGATTTTGCGGGGCAGCGCTTCATTGGAGAGAGCAGTGGATTGCCACATCAAGTGTTTCGGCTGAACGTCCAATCGATCTTGCCAGAAACGTTTGTCATTCAGGTGGCGCGTCAAGTCGAGGGCAGTCCGTTCCCCGTCTGGGAAGACTGGTCGCTGGTCGCTGATTTTGACCGATCGGGGCCACAGGATCGCCATTTTTTGCTGATTGATGCGGACGGAACAGAAATTGTGTTTGGCAACAATGAGCACGGAGCCATTCCCGAAAGGCTGGAAGGCATGGCAGGCATTCGGATCATATCTTGTCAGACAGGCCAAGGGGCGAAGGGGAATGTACAGGGTGGCCAAATTACCCGGTTCCTCCCACTCGCCCGGCAGCGAACCACCGCGCAGGTGACGAATCCCCGTCCAGCCTGCGGGGGAAGCGAGCGCGAAACGATCGACCAAGCCAAACGCAGGATGAGAATGGAATGGAAAAAACCGCAGCGGGCCGTTACAGCAGAAGATTATGAGGCCATCGCACTCTCGACACCCGGATTGCGAGTAGCCCGTGCAAAGGCAATCCCCCTGTATAAAGTAGGGGAAATGGGCGCTACCGAGCAAAACGCAGCCGCTCAAATGACCGTCGTTATCGTCCCGTTCAGCGACCAGCCGACACCACTGCCAAGTGAAGGTTCCTTAAGGACCGTTCGTCACCAATTGGATCAGCGAAGGCTGCTGACAACAGAAGTCCATGTGGCTGCCCCAGTCTATATCAAAGTGACCGTTTTTGCGACAATCGTGGTGGAGCCTGCGTTTGCAGACAAAAAGCAGATCGCGCTACAGGCATTGAAGCAATATTTAAAACCATTGGATGTACACAATCCTTCGACTCACCAAGGAAAAGGATGGGAATTTGGCCGACCTGTTTATAAAAGTGATCTCTACGAGGTGTTAAACCAGATCGAGGGTGTGCTGTACGTGACGGATTTGTGGGTTTCCGCAGAGGGCACAGGCATTATCAGGGATGAAGGGGGCGATATTCAGATTCCGCGTCATGGGCTGGTGTACTCAGGCGAGCATGTTCTGGAGCTTGTTTTGGATAGAGAAAGATAGACGGGAACAAACGGAGGAGTGGGCATGGATACAATGAATCGTTTCTTTTCCCTGAACAATCCGTCCGATTGGCAGCGGGGGGCCTGGTATAACCTTCACGTCTCCAACGAGGGGATCGCGCTGAATAAATCGCCCGAATATGTGATCGATCATGTGCATCAAGCTGGGACGACACATCACTCTCGACTCTTGGATTTTGCCATTGCACACGTCGGTTCGTTGCTTTGGCTGGATGAAAGCGGACAGATCACGCATTACGATGACAGCAACAACTTCAAGGAGACTGTGTTTCGCGCTGGACGCGGATTGTTTTCCAAAGACTCGTTTCTCGTCGCTGACGAAGAATACGTGTACATCATCGACCCCGAAGCGAGGCGAAAAGTCGGAGCGTATTCCATAGCCAACGGTCAGTGCGTTTGGAGCTGGGAAGATGGGGAAGGACAGCGGCTTTTTCCTTTGGATGCAGGACTGGATGAAGAGGGACGTCTTTATATCACGACACCCTTGGTTGTAGAACGAGACAGCGAACGAAAGGAAATCGCGGCGGGGACACAAGTCGTCGTCCTTCGGCTGAATCGGGCAGGCAAAATAGAGGCTACATACGCGCATGCGGAATTGAAAGTAACAGAGACAGCTACCCTTCGTGAGATCAGACGAAGAAGGTTGTTTCGCCTGTCCGTTGCCGAATCGGGCATTGCCTATCTATTTTTGGCACAGACGAATCAAGTGTTTCGGTTCTCTTCGGAAGGCTCCGATGTGTGCACCCTGGCGATCCCGTCAGGAACCAAGCCCGCAGGATTTGCAGTGGGTCCAGGTCCTATTCTCTATGTGGGGGATAGTCGTTCCATCGATTCGGCTCATGATCATACCCGATTCATTTTGCGTTTTCAACCAACGGGAAAAGCACTTGCGCCATTGACCAACTACCACGGACGAGCAGACAAGCTCGTTTTTGACCACCAGCAACGGCTGTATGTCTGGGACGCACAGAAAAATGTTCTGACCATGTTGAGGCTCGTCTCGCGGACGTCCAACCTGGATGAGACCGGAATACCGATGGGCATCTACTTCTCACGTGCATTGGATAGCGCGGAATTTGAAACGGTTTGGCATAAATTCACGCTGGATGCAGACATACCGGAAGAAACGCAATTACTCATCTCGACGTTTTCTTCTGATCGAAAAGAGCATGTGATTCATGGAGCCGTACGCAATCTGGATGATTTTTTGCTGGCACCTGACATGGACTGGAAAACCAAGCTGCAAAGGACGGCCAATCTATGGTCGGAGCCAGTCATCAACGCCTCCGATGCGCTGTTTCATTCAGCAAAAGGCCGTTATTTATGGCTCAAAATCGAATGGCTAGGTACCGACCGCCACTCGCCGCTGCTCAGGCAAATGCGGATTTACTCGCCGCGCGATACATTTTTGCGGTATCTGCCAGCTACTTATCAAAGTGAACCTGTCAGTGCTGATTTTTTGGAACGCTTCCTCTCCCTTTTCGGGACGTTTTACTTGGAGCTGGAGGAACAGATTGATACCCTCTCACGTTTGTTCGATCCTGATACGACACCTGGCGAGTTCGTCCCTTGGCTCGCTTCCTGGTTAGGGATGGGCAGGGAAGATCATTGGACAGAGGCACAGTACCGAGAGCTGATTCGTCGTGCGCCGGAGCTATACGCAGAGCGGGGCACTCGTACAGGATTGGAAAAGATGGTGGAGCTATATACCGGGGAGCGCCCGATGATCGTGGAGTATTTTCAAATCAGGGACATGAAGGCGATCCCTGAGCTGCACGAGCTGATCTCTTCCTTGTACATGGATCATCCGTATCAATTTTGCCTGATCGTTTCGCAGGAATGCGCGAAAACAGAGCGGGAGCAGTCGGTTCTGCAAAAGATTTTGGAAGATCAAAAGCCTGCTTTTACAGAGGCGAAGCTCATCGTTCTTCGCCCGGGCATCTACGCCGACCTCCATAGCTACGTAGGGATTAATTCGTATTTAACAGAGCCGTCGTTTCTCACGCTGGATCAAAATTTATCCATGCCATACAACACAGTGCTAAGTGGGAAGGACCGCAGCAGACGAATCGATTATGACACGAGGATTGGCCTGGATGCAGAGCTGGAATAAGAAGCCAAGATTTTTACGCAAAGTGAGGTGTTCAAGATGAAGAATCTGCGTTATTTTCCCCATGAACGGAATGTGTATTTCAAAGGGAAGCTGTTGACCGTCAGAGATTTCGAATCAGAACAGCGCTATTTCAATGACAAACGTCGGCTCACCAATCGGTTGCTACACGGGGGTGGAGTGGTATGCGGTTTGCAGGTGATCGCTGTGGACGAAAAGCAGATTTCGGTAGAGGCTGGAGTCGCTCTTGATTATCTCGGGAGGGAAATCGTGCTTCCTGAGCCTGTGAAGCTGAAGCTGTCCATGATGGAAGGCTTTAGCAACAACGATTACGCGAAAAATGTGTACGTCTGCTTGGCCTATGATGAAAAAGGCAAAGAACAGGTCTTCTCCGTCTCTGAAACCGTCGAGCAGGAAATGGCTGAATACAACCGGGTGGCAGAAGGATATCGGCTTTTTATCAAAGAGGAGGCACCACATCCTGCTTCCATCGAAGGGGTGCAATTGGTAGAGCAAAGAGTGCTGCTATATGCAGATCCACAGGTACGCATTTGGCAGGCGACTCCACGATACGTCAACCCGGGTGAAGTATTTTCCTTGCAGTTGCACATTGAGAAGACGGTACAAACCTCACGCGTGCAATTCCACTACAAGCTGGATGCGCCAGGGCTGACAGTCATGGAAAGCAGCGACGATAGCGTATCCTTCTTAGAGCCTGTTGACGCGAAAGAGACGGATTACGTCGTCTCCATTCCGATCAAGGCTGGCTGGGATCGCGGAACGGTGGAGTTGGCAGTGCTGGGTGGCAAGGCAGAGGTTCGACTCGGCGATCGCTTGGCGCATACCGATCTCGTCTCTGTAGGAAAAATCGAAATCACGCCAGACGATCTGGTAGAGCGGCTCGTGTCCGATTACTACAATCGCAAGCTGGATCAGGTGACACAGGCAACCGAACAGCCTTTTCTTTATTTGGCAAAAGTATGCTTGCTGCAAATGAATGCGACCTATGTAATTGAGAAGGTTGTTCCTGTTCCGTTTGGGGAGTACGTGTATACACCAGCGCTTTTGCAAAAGCTTGCGTGGCGTGCGCAGAAGGGAAAACCGGTCGAGCAAGGGTCTCATGCGGATTCCTTTCGGGTGACCACGCGTGTAAAAGAAATCGCGGCAGGCGATAAGCCGCAGTTCGATGTGAGCTACGATAATCTGGCGTCTGTCTATCAGCTTGAGCTTGGGCTGCCCCGACCCGGAAAGGCAAATGAACAAGTAGCGACTGGCGTCGTAGAAATACCGATTGAGCCGTACTCGTCCAACTGGCCGTTTGGGGTCAAGATCGGCAATCGTTATTTTTCAGAGGAGCTCAAGCACTCCCTCGGAAAAGGGAACGTGTATGTCAGTGCAGGAATCGAGGATTTTCATGCAGATGTGATCGATGAGTTGCTTTCCCAACATGAGCAAGTGATGTACGGGCATAGCAGTGTTTTTGATGATTCGGAGTATGCGACAGATGCAGCGCATTTTGCCGTAGGGGTCATCGTTTATCCGCAGAAAGGAACGTTTCGGATTGGCGTTCAGGTGAAGGGTGCTGTTCAGACAGATCGGGCAAGGATCAGGTGGTGGGCGATCAAACCGCTGGCAGCAGGGACAGAAGACGTGGTGTATCAAGATTCGCAAGAGTAGGAAGGTTTGCTTCATTTTGTATTTATGCTACACTTTCTTAATGTAAGTACATATCAGCGTTAGACGGGAGGAGATCCAATGGCAACACATATCACAGATCATTCCGTTTTGAACAACGGGGTGAAGATGCCCTGGCTGGGTCTGGGTGTCTGGAAGGCAAAAGACGGAAACGAAACGTTGGCCGTCCGTTCCGCGATTGAGGCGGGGTATCGCAGTATAGATACGGCAGCTATCTACGGCAACGAAGCCGGCGTAGGCGAAGGAATACGTCAAGCCGGGATTGATCGCGATCAATTGTTCATCACGACCAAGGTATGGAATGCGGATCAAGGCTACGAGTCAACGCTGAAGGCTTTTGATGACAGTATGAAAAAATTGGGGATCGATACGCTCGATTTGTATCTGATTCACTGGCCCGTAAAAGGCAAGTATGTAGATACATGGAGGGCCTTGGAAAAGCTGTACCGCGATGGATATGTGCGTGCGATTGGCGTCAGTAATTTTCATAGCCACCACCTCGAGGATTTGCGCCAACATAGCGAGATCATTCCGGTTGTCAACCAAGTCGAGTATCATCCATTGCTTACCCAAAAAGAATTGCATGCGTATTGCAAAGAGCACCACATTCAACTAGAAGCATGGAGCCCGTTGATGCAAGGAAATCTCGATCATCCTCTCTTGGTAGAATTGGGACAAAAATATGGCAAGTCTCCTGCACAAATTGTGCTTCGCTGGGATTTGGAAAACCAAGTGGTCACGATTCCAAAGTCGATCACACCAGAGCGGATTCGCCAGAACGCAGATGTTTTTGACTTCTCTCTACGTGCTGAGGATGTAGAAAAAATCAATGCCTTGAATGACAACAAGCGTTTTGGGCCGGACCCGGATAATTTTGATTTTTAAAGGGACAATCACATCAGATCAAAGGGGAGCCGCGACAAAACGGTTCCCCTTTTTGTTATACGTGCCTTCGATAGGCACATATGCTGTTGTACATCGAATTGTCGGCAAGCTTCAGGAACAGGGTAATGTTTGGTCGCAGATTGGCTTCAATAATCCGCTTCTTTTGACATTGGTGATGATATAGCCTCTGCCTGCTACTTTTGCAAGCATTCCGGTGACGACCCAGGGAGAGCCTGATCTTCTTTGGACCATCACTCTTACATCGAACAAGGAACCATTGACCTGTGCCAGTGAGATCCCGCGCTGAATCAGGTAAGGGGTCGTTATTTTTCTGCGCAAATACCTGTACGTCTCCAACTTGCCACGCAACGTGTGATGTGAAGGTCCGCGCTGGACGCGGTAACGGCTCTTGGCTTTCCGTGTGACGAGCATGACGCCAGCACCACCACTTCCTGCTGCTGGTTTGACGATCACCTTTTTGTATTGATCCAGAAAAGCAGACAAAGACTGCTTAGAAAAACGACGTGTTCGGGGTAAGGCCGAGACCAGCGAAGAGCTTGCCCGGAGCACGCTATACTTGGTTAGTTTGGATTTGCTCTTTACTATGTTTTATTTTTTCGTATACTGAAAAGTAGCATATTCGTTTCATCAGACGAAACGATCGGAACAAAGTAGGAAGCAGGTGTCAAACACTTATGGAAGAAGAACAAAAAGCAAACGTTCGAGCAGTCGATCGGGCTTTGGATATCCTGCTCTGTTTTACGGACGCAACGGATCTGGGCCTAAGTGAGATAGCGAGTCGACTCTCCTTGCATAAAAGTACCGTGCATCGTTTGCTGGCAACGCTGGAGAACAAAGGGTTTCTGATACGAGATGTTCAGACGGAGAAGTATCGACTTGGGTTTCGGGTTTGGGAGTTATCCGCCAATTTGTCGCAAAACGATGATCCTGCGACATTGCTGCTTCCGGAGATGGAGCGATTGCGGGATTTGGTGGAGGAAACGATCAGTCTGTACGTGCGGGATGGAAACGAGCGGATTCGCGTACAGGCAGTCCAGAGCAAGCAGCCGATTCGCAGGGTGGCGCCAATCGGAGCGCGTATGCCACTAGCGGTGGGGGCATCCAGCAAAGTACTTGTTGCATATGCAGAGCCTTTCATTTTGCAGGAAGTCATCAGCGACCCGAATTGGCCTGACTATGTAAACAAGGAGTCTTTTATTGAGCAATTGGATCAAATCAGGAAGCAAGGCTTCGCGACTAGTGTGGAGGAGCGGGAGCTGGGGACAGCAGCTGTAGCCGTCCCGATATTCAACCGCAACGGACAATTGGTAGCGTCTATTGCGGCGTCGGGTCCTTCCAACCGCCTGACTCCTGAAAAAATGAGCCAATATGCGCCTTACATCATGGAAGCAGCCTATCGGATGGGGAAAATGATGAAATAACCAAGAAGCCAGTTGACACGAAAATAAAGTGTCAGACTGGCTTTGTTTGTGGAGGATCGAACTTACGTTACCTTACCGATCATATACGATTGCTTCCCTTCTCCCCCATTCAAGCTCTGCAATCTTACTCATTGTATTTGCCGTGATTTGATTAAAGTTCTGTTCTTATTTTCACATTGGTGAGGATGTAGAAATTAAATTCAATGTAGGTAAACGATATGAGATAGGAGTATACTATCATAAATGGTAAGAAAAACCGCGACTGAGGGAATTGTCTAACTTACGAGCTGAGTGATCGGCTTCTGCGCTACTTTTGGGAGAGGAGACACTTTCAATGATCAGGTCTATCTTTATTCTTGTAAAATTGTTCGGAACATTTCTGCTAGGCCTTCTACTTTATGCTAGTTTTTATCTGCTTCAGGATGCGGTTTCGTATCGTCTGGATGGTGGCATGCTTCTCGGGGGCATCGTATTGTTTCTCTTTTCCACTTCTGTTCTTCTGCTTATGTGGGTTCCGAATGAGAAAAAACGGTTTAAAAAGCTTCTCGGCTTTTTGGAGAATTCAGGTATGTTCCTTTTTTTTCTTTTTACTACGATCTTGATGGGAGCGGGCACGTATCTGGCGGTAAAAGAAGAATCCTACGGATTCGCTGCAGGCGCGGCTGTCTTGTTTTTGGGTTCCGCCGTGTTTTTGGTCGTGGCTCTATGCAGCATGTTTGGCGTAAGAGATCGTTCTTCGTAACATTCATGATGGACTTTCCCAACACTACTGCCGTATCGCCAGCACACCTCATCAAAAGAGGATGTGCTGTTTTTTTACTCAAATAAAAAACTTTACTTAAGTTAATTTATATACTATGATAAACGTAAGTAGAAATATGGAAAAAGGAGTACAAGATGGCAGAAGCATTATCGTTACGTGAGAAAAAGAAAGCAAAAACCAAATTCGCCCTACTGGACGCTGCCTTGGAGTTGATAGGAGATGGGAGCTTCCGCAATGTACTGGTGGATGACATTTGCGAACGAGCAGAGGTGTCGAAGGTCACATTCTTTAAATTTTTCCCGCAAAAGGAAGAACTCTTGATTTATTACATGAGCATATGGCAAGCAGAGTGCTTCGTTGAGTTGCGGAGTACGGGCAAGAGAGGTTGGGAAGCCGTTCGGCATATTTTTGCCAAGGTTACGCGCGATAGCGAGAAGCAGCCTGGGATCATGCTCAGCCTTATCAGCTTTTTAGCCGAGCAAAAAATGCACCCGTGTGTACCGCTTTTATCTGATGCTGAATTGTATTTGCGCTTCCCTGAGCATGAGGAGAGAGAAGCCATTAGAGCTACTGGTCTGCATCAACTGTTCCAAAAGTGCGTGCAAGAAGCAGCCGAAGACGGTCAGCTTGCCCTTCACCTGTCGGAGGAGGAAGCCGTTATTTTGTTATTCTCGATGTTTTACGGAGCCTATCTGACGGCACATTTGTTTCATGTGTCTGATTATATGGCGTGTTACGAATTGCACCTCAAATCATTGATAAGGTAGGGGAGTCGGATGGCAAAAGTAGTTCCGGGGCGTTTTACAGCTCAAATGGAAGGACCTTTCGTCGTGTTTATCATCGGGATGCGAATCAACCGTATGCTTGCCGTTCACAAGTGGATGCCGGTAGCTAACGCTATGGGAGGCATGATGCGAGAATTGTACCAGCACCCGGAGCTCGGACTGTTGGGTCACACTTCGCATTTTAATCTGCGTGAAATCACTCAAATCCAGTACTGGCGATCCTATGAGCATCTGGAAAATTACGCGAGAAACAGCCACAATCATCTGAGCGCGTGGAGGAAGTTCAACCAAGCAGTAGGAACGGATGGAACGGTTGGGATTTTTCACGAGACGTACTTGGTCAATGCGGGAAAATACGAATGTCTTTACGGAAATATGCCTGTCTGGGGATTGGCCAAGGCGGGTGAGCATCTGCCGGCAGTCGGAAAAAGAGAGACGGCACGCCGCCGTTTGGGCGGTGAGAACGAGCCAGCGGTTCCTACTCCTACACCTTGATCGATTGACGTCCAAGTCAATCAGGAATTTTTCCTAAACCGTGTCACAAAAAAAAGCCCTCTAAAGACTTATGTGTAAATCGATTGGAGGGATTAAAAATGGAAAAGTGGGATGTTGCCGTTATCGGCGGAGGAATGAGCGGTTGGGTTGCCGCTGCGTATTCAGTGAAAGCTGGACAGCGGGTGATGCTAGCTGAAAAAGCGAGGATGTTTGGCGGCAGGGCCCTGACGGTTCATAAAAATGGAGTGTTCCTTAGTCTGGGCGCGCATGCGATTTACAGAGATGGTGAATGCTTTCGTATCCTCAATGAGCTTGGCGCAACACCAGATGGCAACGTACCGGCGATGGCTGGTCATATGCTACGAGAGAAACAGCTCTATGACTTGCCCGGCTCTCCCCTTTCGCTTATGACATCACGTTTGCTTTCGATCAGGGGCAAAGTAGAGCTGGCTCGCATGATGATGTCCCTAAAAAAGCTGGACAAACGAAACCTCCCACAAGGCTCGCTGAAGGAGTGGGCGGAACGCTCTATCCGCGAACCGGAGGTCAGACACATGATCTACGCCTTGTGCCGTACGGCCACCTTTGCACATAGGCCCGAGATTCAATCGGCTGGGCCGGCACTGCGACAAGTGAATCATGTCCTTAATGGCGGAGCATTGTATGTGAACGGTGGATGGAGTTCCATTATAGAGCGGCTGCGCCAAACAGCGATGAAGGCGGGTGTACGGACCGAGACGGGGAAAGCTGTGGTTAGCGTCACTCGGCAAACGTCGGCCCAACCGGATTCTGTAGAAAGCTTCTACGAAATCCGGTTCGCGGACGGTGAGGTACGTTATGCAAATGCAGTCATTTTGGCCGTCCCCCCGACCGAATGCTACAAAATCGTTAGCGGCTCCGAGAAGACAGCTCTCGAAAGATGGTGTCGGCAAGCGCGACCAGTCACGACAGCTTGTCTTGATCTCGGGATGCGAAGGCTGCCTAATCCAAAAGTACAGTTTGTCATGGGGCTTGATTCTCCTTTTCTATTTAGTAATCAGTCGAGAGCGGCGAAACTTAGCGATAATGGTGGGCTTGCGGTTCATATCCTGAAATATCACGGTTCTTCGCAGCCTGACGCTGAGCAGGATAAAGCCGATCTGGAGCGAATAATGGATATTTTGCAGCCAGGATGGAGGAAGGAATTGCAAGCGACTCAATATTTACCGCATATAACGGTTGTTCACGACTATGCTCACACTGAACGCATGGAAGCGCCCGGTCCTGCTGTCCCCGAGTTGCCAAATCTTTATATCGCTGGCGATTGGGCCGGACATGGCGAACTGCTTGTGGATGCCGCGGCGGCCAGCGCCAAGCGCGCCGTTGTTGAATTACTAAACCGATCAATGCCGAAACAAGGGGAGTACCATGAATATCGCAGAACAATATGAATTGTATAGACCGTTGTTATTTTCGATTGCTTATCGGTTACTCGGCAGTGTATCGGATGCCGAAGATATTGTACAGGAGACGTTTGTGGCTTGGACGGAACGAGACGGCGAGAGATCCGTTACCAACACAAAATCGTATCTTTGTCGCATTGCTTCCAATTTGTGCGCAGACCGAATTCGGAAACAGACCAAACAACGGGAAACTTATATCGGTCCGTGGCTGCCCGATCCGTTGGTCGAAGGAAGGGGTGGCCCCGAGGATATTTGCATAAGGAGAGATACGATCAGCACGGCCTATTTGCTCTTGCTGCTACAGTTGAGTGAAGTCGAACGCATCATCTTTGTTTTGCGAGAGGCGTTCGGCTTCAGCTATGAAGAAATTGCCGATTTGACCGGCAAAAGTGTAGCCAACTGCCGACAAATCTTTCACCGGGCAAGACGAGGCATGCCGCGCTCTACGGAAGAGGAGACCCCGACGTCAACACAAACAGTGCGTGCGCATCAGATCGTTCGGCAATTCATGCAATCGTTCGAAAGCGGTGACATCAGTCGTGTAATGGAACTGCTAACGGCGGACGTTGCACTTATCATGGATGGCGGCGGTAAGGTGAAAGCAGCGCTTAACCCGATTCTTACAACGGAACGGGTTATTGCTTTCTTTACTGGGACGGCCAGCAAGCTTCCAGAAGGCATGGTTTATCACCATGCAACGGTTAATGGATTGCCAGGCTTCGTATTTATGATCGGTGAAACCGTCCATTATGTCCTATCCGTAGAGCTCGAAGGTAACCGTATCTCAAGATTTTATATGACGGTGAACCCTGACAAGCTGGTCCACCTGAACATGGCAAAGACTTCACCATTTTAGACGGCGAAGTCCGGAAGCTGCCGAAAGGATAGGGATAGATAGCCAAGATCAGCTGCGCAAATCTGACCTCCCTTCCATTGAGTTATATTCACGAATGACCTCTTGTGCAGCTCGTTTCGCACTAGCAAAAACCGCGTCTACTAAAACTTCACCTCGCCCAGTCCAATCACCGGCCACATACAACCCGTACACTTCTGGAACGGAGGGGCCATAACTTTTATCGATCCGATCGATAGAATCAAAGTCGTGAGCAACTTTGATTTTCGGCAAAAATTGACGGGCAACCTGTTCATTTCTCCATCCAGGTTGTATAAAGTCTAATGCCTCCTCCAATTGGCTTTCTTCGTTCTTTGAGTGGTCCGAGCCGAAACCGATATCTTTGCATGCATGGATGATGACCGATCCATCCTCACTTGCATTGGAAATAACTGAGGGGGTACTAATAAAAATGGGCCGATCCAAAAAGAAAGTGAAGTACCGTTTGGGATTAGAAATGGGCAGCTTACGCAATGCGACATCTAGACAAGCGGCATAAATTGGTTTTGTACGATCCCGCCACACTTTCAGTGATGTACGCTCCGCATTCTTAACCATCTTGAAGGTTTCGGATGGTCCTGCTGTGACGATGACATAGGAGGTTTCCAGTTTCTCGCCATCCGCAAAATAGAGTTGCCGGACTTTATCTTGATCATGGGCAATCTCTGATATACTTTTACGGTTTAAAATCGTTACACCTGTACGGATTGCTTCTTTCTGCAGATGATCAACCAATTGCCCCCAACCATGATCGATATATAATACTTGGTTTCCTTTAAAAACAAGTTGCAATCGTCTCACTCCCGGAGCTGCCAAGAGTAGCTCCGGGTAAGGTACAAATGTATTCGTCCTGCAAACAGCGTAAATGAGCTGACGAATCATAGAATCGCGTATTTCCTGTTCGACCCATTCTCGAAAACTGATGGTGGGTAAAGCGTTTGTATCGATTCCCCTCAATCGGTTCACAAATCGAGTCAATTCCCATTTAGCCGAAGGTGACAGCAAGGGACTCTTCAAAAGGGAGAGTGGACTTCCGGGGAGTTCGAAAAGTTTGCCATTCCACACCATGCCGCCTTTTGCAGGCGCGTACGCACCTTCGACGGTGATTCCCAGCTCCTGTAGAACTTCTTCGGCAGCTCCACCTTTGTAAAGTGCATGGAGGCCAAGGTTGAGAGAAGCTCCATTCTTTTTGATCGTTGCGGCCCTTCCCCCTAACTGACTTGATTTTTCAATCAGAACGACTGACAGACCAGCTCTTGCCAAATAAATGGAACTGGTTAATCCGGACAACCCGCCGCCGATTACTGCAACATCATATGCATCCATGATCATCACCCTTTCTTATATCTATTACTAAGTCGTAAATAATCATCTTTTTGTGACAACTCAAGTCTCCAAGGTGCGCAAGTATTCAAAGAACGTTCGACGCTCCGATTCCTTTCCAGATTCATCCCCAAAGCCAATGCAAGTAGATACAAAAAGGTCGCCCGGATCATGTGGGCGACCTTTTTTCATCAAAAGTCAGGCAGATTATCCAAATTGTTTTCCTTAATCCCGTCTGGCTCACTCCGCAGAATGTCTCTCCCATACTTGTGAAACACGTCTACATGAGCCAGCTTGCCAGCTTTTGCATCGTTGAGTGCGGTGATATAGTCGAGTTCACGACCGGAGTCTGTTTTAAAGGCGATCAAGTCTCCATCGTCGTTTTTCCTGACGGCCACGATTTGCTCTTTTCCCGTATTCGCAAGTGGACTGTTCCCTTCATTTTCCTGGATCGCCTGTTGTTCTCCAGCATTTTTGTACGCTTCGTAAATTTGTTCAAAGCTCGGTTGATCCATGTATCATTCCTCCTCATCAGTAGGGTGCCTAAAATGGAGGAGAACATGTATTCGTTTTTTCAATAAAACCTGATTCACTCATTCGGTTGTCAGGCGCAACAGCCAGTCTTTCATATCGACGAGACGCAATGCTTGGGGGCGCGTCGTTGTCCCGATTACTAGCATGGGAACGATTGAGTCCATCTCGTGCAAGGAACCGTGTGCAGCACCGCCGATATGGGTGGGGGAGTTTTCCGTTATAAGCTCATGGCCAGGCTGAACAGTAACGACCACATATCTGCCTTCATGCGAATTCATTGCGCCGTAGAGCCTCGCCAAAACGTCAGGATATTTCCCATACGTGATCCGATTCTTTTTCATGGTAATATCGAGCAGACGCGGATCACCACTGAAGGTCCATGATTGACCGTATGGATCGGTATAGGGACCCTTTTGCTGGTAAGTAAATTGTCGGTTGACCGTGCCAGCTGTTACGACAATCTTGTTGCCTTCCTTCCGTGCAATGATGTCCAGCTTCGGTTCACGCTGCAAACGTTTTACGATATCGGGTAACGGAATACGCGGGTCCAGGGCATAAATATAGGCCATCCGTTCGTTGGTCGAAATCACAATTTGGTCAGTGGGTGTGAGGGGTCGACCGATTTTCGCGATCTGATAAGGGGTCAAAAAGTCGCGCAAATCAATGGTAGCGACCTGGCGATCATCCAGAACAGCGCTCTGGGCACTATCTCCCATGACGATCCACCGCGCTTCCTTGACTGCCTTGTCCCATGAACCAAAAGCATCAAGCACGGTTTGCAGGGCTTTATCTGCTTTTTCAATCCCTTCGATGGAAGCTGCTCCCTTCATGTGTACCTCCATGTCATTTTCCGGCAAGTACGCGATGGTAAGAGGGGGAAGCTTCTTGTTGGTGATGAGATAATTGATCTCCTGCGCGGAAAACTCATCATTCATCCCGTATTTTCGCCAAATGCGCTTTTCACTTTTTTGATTCGGATCAAGCTGGGCAAATGCTGCATACGACAGCAGTTTTGGCCCGTTCACATTCACCTCGCCCGGCAAACGTGTACTGAATTCAACGAGACGGGGGATCTGCAAGGTGTGCGCTGTTTTGCCTCGCCAAATAATACCATTGATCGAAGCGGTATCCTTGCCTTTTTCAGCCAGTTCTTCATGAATAGTTTTCGTATGCGGATTGAGCTGGACCAGATTCAATTGATGAAGGATATCTAGCAGCACTTGTGGCTGATCGATCTTTAGACCTTCTTTGGGACCATACCCGTAATAAATCATCCGTTTTTCCTTGTTGCTGAACCAGGATAATCCCGGTACATGATGCTGATTGGCATACGTACCTGTAAGGAGAGTGCTGTCGATGGTTACCGACATGGTGGGAAATGAGCTCACAACATGCGGGTAATAGCGCCCGTTAGCAAGCAAATAACCCAAAGCAGGAGCGCGGCCTTGCCGGATCGCTTCTTGCAGGGGTTTGTCCATTAACGAATCAATGAGAATGAGCAGGACAGGCTTTTGCGATTCATTTCTCTCAGCCGAGGGCTGAGCCTTAAGGCTATGCTGACGGATTTGGGAAGCTGAGTCTGGCTTGCAGCTGATCACAGTCAGACTCAGCGCCAACAGGAGAAGGATGGCGTATGTGAATCGCGATTTCATGTTTCCATTCCTTTTTTGCGAATTTGGTTTTCCCTATTTTTTGTTTTCGCAAAAAAATTATTCTCCAAGCCTGCCTCATTTAACCTTCCGGCAACAGATGAGTGATTTCTACAACCACCCCATTTTCCAAAAACAAACGAGGGATGCGATTACTGAGGGTCGCAACGACTTCATAGTTGATCGTCCCGAGCATTTCGGCAATCTCATCGACAGTAATCTCGCGGTTCCCTTGCTTGCCGTAAATCACGACCTCATCGCCTTGCTTTCCACTGCCTTCTCCCAAGCTGACCATCATCTGATCCATCGTCACTCGCCCTGCAATCGGCAAACGTCTGCCTCGATACAGAACAAATCCCCGGTTAGAGAGTGCGCGCGAATAACCGTCGGCATAACCGATTGGAATCGTCCCGATGACCTCTCCGCGCTTTGCTATGTATGTAGCACCATAACTAATGGTAAACGGTGGCGTCAGCATTGTCTTTACATAGGAGAAGCGCGATTTCAAGCTGAGTGCCGGAACGAGCTTCACACGATTGAGTTGTCGGATATAAGCGGATGGATACAGCCCATACATGCCGATTCCGAGGCGGATCATATCGGCGCTGTATTCGGGAAAAGCAATGGTTGCAGCGGTGTTGCTCATGTGTACGGTCGGAAGCTCGAAGCCTTTTTCCTTCAGATAACGAAGATAATCAACAAATAACTCGTGTTGCGCTTTGGTTAATGTCTGATCGGGTTCATCCGCAGTGGAAAAATGAGTGAAGATTCCGGTCCATGCAAGGGAAGAGCTTGACGTTAAAGCCTTCACGACTGAAAGCAACCCGGATTTTGTCCGAACGCCCAAGCGCCCCATCCCGGTGTCTACGTTAATATGGATGTTCAGACGATTGGAGAAAGCCGTTGATTTGACCATTTTATCGGCTTTTTTAATCCAATCGGTCTGAAACGCGGACAGCTCTATATTCCAAGCAACCGCCTCTTTGACACGGGAAAGGGGGGTGAATCCAAGCACGAGTATAGGTGCTGCAATTCCCGCCTTGCGTAAGACGATGCCTTCTTCCAGGATGGCGACAGCGAGGGAAGTAGCCCCGTACTCGAGGGCATGGCGTGCTACTCCGGCAGAACCATGGCCATAGGCATTCGCTTTGACAACCGCCATGATTTTCGTCTGTTCAGGAATATGCCGGCGTATCGCCCGAATATTTTTCTTGATGGCATCGAGATTAACCTCGATCCAGGTTTCGCGAAATAACTGTTTCATCACGAATCCCTCCTTTTTCTGGGAAACACTTCCCTCTTCCATGCGTATTCACTGAATCTTCTACTTAAGCGTGGCCCATCAGGAAGAAAAAACAAAAAGCAAGTCATCAGCACGGTGGCCTGCAAGCGACAACCATAAGTCTGGGTGGAAACGCAAAAAAGAGCAGACTGCCGAAATACTCGGAGTCTGCTCTTTTCGTTGGGTGGGTGCTGATACGAACTTATTTTTTATTCGTTTGCTTACGCGTTTACTGGTTTGCCTTCATCCAGCAATTGACGCAGAACCGTTTGCAGGATACCACCATTGCGGTAGTAGTCTACGTCTACCATGGAATCGAGGCGCACGATTACTTCGAATGCGAAAGTGCTGCCGTCTTTCTTCGTTGCTTCTACTTTTACGCGTTGACCAGGTTGTACATCATCGGAGAGGCCTACAATGCTGAAGGACTCAGTACCGTCGATGCCGAGGGACTTCCAGCTTTGGCCATCAGCGAATTGCAGAGGCAGAACGCCCATACCAACCAGGTTAGCACGGTGGATACGCTCGAAGCTCTCAGCGATAACTGCTTTGATGCCCAAGAGGAATGTACCTTTTGCTGCCCAGTCACGGGAAGAACCAGTACCGTACTCTTTACCAGCCAGTACAACGAGTGGAGTACCGTCTGCTTGATACTTCATGGAAGCATCGTAGATGGACATTACTTCGTCAGTTGGCAAGTATTTGGTTACGCCGCCCTCAGTGCCAGGAGCCACTTGGTTGCGGATACGGATGTTCGCAAATGTACCGCGCATCATTACATCGTGGCTACCACGGCGAGCACCGTAGGAGTTGAAGTCTTTGCGCTCTACGCCGTTTGCTTGCAGATAGAGACCTGCTGGGCTAGTTGGCGAGATGTTGCCTGCTGGGGAGATATGGTCAGTTGTCACAGAATCACCGAAGAGTGCGATAGTGTTCGCTGCTTTGATGTCTGCGATTTTAGCGATTTCTCCAGCCAGGTTTTGGAAGAATGGCGGCTCTTGGATGTACGTGGATTTTTCATCCCACTCGTACAGGTCGCCAGTTGGAACGTCGATTTTGTTCCAAGCTTCGTTTTGTGTGAACACTTGGCCGTACTCAGCGCGGAACAGAGCAGGATTCATTGCTTTGTCCATTGCAGCTGCGATCTCTTGTGGAGTTGGCCAGATGTCTTTCAAGAATACAGGTTGACCGTCTTTGCCAGTGCCGATTGGCTCTGTAGTCAGGTCGATATTTACAGTACCTGCGAGTGCATAGGCGATAACCAATGGAGGAGAAGCGAGGTAGTTCGCTTTTACCTGTGCATGGATACGGCCTTCGAAGTTACGGTTACCGGAAAGTACCGCTGCAACTGTCAGATCTTCGTCAGCGATAGCTTTGCTGGTTTCCTCTGGCAATGGACCGGAGTTACCGATGCAAGTGGTGCAACCATAACCTACGACGTTGAATCCGATAGCATCCAAGGAGTCGATCAGACCAGCGTCTTTCAGGTATTGTGTAACGACACGGGAACCTGGAGCCAGGGAGCTTTTTACGAAAGCAGGCTTTTTCAGGCCTTTTTCCACAGCTTTTTTCGCCAGGATACCTGCACCCAGCATTACGCTAGGATTTGATGTATTGGTACAGGAAGTGATCGCTGCGATTACAACCGAACCAGTTTTCAGCGTAGCTGTTTCACCGTTAGCATAAGCAACTGGTGCGCTAGCTGCGATTTTCTCTTCGGAGAGGCCAAATCCACCTTTGTCGATCGGCGTCACGAGGCTGGTATTGAAGGATTCCTTCATAGCAGTCAGCTCTACGCGGTCTTGTGGACGTTTTGGACCAGCCAAGCTAGGTACGACAGTGGACAGATCCAGTTCCAATGTTTCGGAGAATACTGGGTCAACAGTTTCGTCAGTACGGAAGAGGCCTTGCGCTTTGGTGTAAGTTTCAACCAAGGAGATGAGGTCTTCTTCACGACCGGTTTGACGCATGTAGTTGAGTGTCTCAGCATCTACTGGGAAGAAGCCCATTGTAGCGCCGTACTCAGGTGCCATGTTCGCTACGGTAGCGCGGTCAGCCAGCGAGATGTTGGACAGGCCTGGTCCGTAGAACTCCACGAATTTACCTACAACGCCTTTTTTACGCAGCATTTGTGTAACAGTCAGAGCGAGGTCGGTTGCAGTTGCACCAGCACTCAGGGTACCAGTCAGTTTGAAACCAACGACTTCTGGCGTTACGAAATACAGTGGTTGGCCGAGCATTCCTGCTTCTGCCTCGATACCACCAACACCCCATCCAAGAACACCAAGACCGTTAATCATAGTGGTGTGGGAGTCAGTACCTACGAGAGAGTCAGGGAAAGCAACCAATTCGCCATCTACTTCGCGAGTAGCGATTACAGTTGCGAGGTACTCCAAGTTTACTTGGTGAACGATACCAGTAGCTGGAGGAACCGCACGGAAGTTGTCAAACGCAGTTTGTGCCCAACGCAGGAAGCGGTAGCGCTCTTGGTTGCGTTCGAATTCCAATTTCATGTTGTTGTCCAGAGCGGACGCGTTACCGAAATCGTCAACCATGACGGAGTGGTCGATAACGAGGTCAACTGGAACCAATGGGTTGATTCGTTTTGGATCTCCACCAGCGCGCTTCATCGCGATGCGCATCGCTGCCAAGTCAACTACAGCCGGTACACCGGTGAAGTCTTGCAGAACGATACGAGCTGGCATGAGAGGTACTTCTTGGTTTTCATCGCGGCCTTTTGTCCAGGTCGCCAATTGTTGTACGTGTTCTTTGGTGATCGCGCGGCCGTCGAACTGACGTACAGCAGCCTCGAGCAGAACTTTAATGGAGAACGGCAGTTTGGAAACATCGCCCAATCCTTGTTCTTCCAACCCTTGCAGGCGATAGTAAGCAAAAGACTTGTCGCCTACTTGCAGGGAAGACTTTACTTTGTAAGCATCTTTGTTAGCCAATGTATACAACCTCCCTATAATAACTTGGAGTTTCATCTGGTGAAACGTTGTTTCGTTTCTTCATTACGAACCTATTATATACGATTTGTTTCCCGGCTTCTACCCCAAATTCATCATTTATATACAAAAATCATAGGTAAAGAAAATTGGATCACGAACGTCTTCTTATTAGAAAGAAGAAAATTGCACGCACTTCAATTATTATCCCGTTTATATTTCGTTTACATTCATGCAGTATCGTATCTCTTGCAAGTGAAAATGAGTAGAGGAAAAAGGGGAGAAATAAACGAATGGAACAGACCAATAGCGTAGCGAAATGGGGAAACTGGCGCCCCTTCTTTCGATTAATTATGGAAACAAAGCCATCCAAGCTCAAAATCGGTGTCGCGTTGTTCATGAGCATCGCCACCACACTGGTTAGCTTAGTGATTCCGTTGTTTACGAAGGATTTAGTGGACAGCTTTTCCCTATCTACGATCACGACACCACAAATCATTCTCTTGATCGTTGCCTTTGTCGCACAAGCGATTGCGGGAGGGCTGTCCATCTACTTATTAAATCATGTCGGCGAGAGTGTGGTAGCCTCACTCCGGGAAAGACTCTGGAAAAAACTGCTCGTCCTGCCGATCTCTTATTATGATAACAACCGGACAGGTGAGACGATTAGTCGAATGACCAACGATACCGGCGTTGTGAAAAGCTTGATTAGTGATCAACTGTCCAGCTTTTTTACAGGATTGATCACGATTGTTGGTTCTGTCGTGACTTTGCTATACCTCGATTGGCAAATGACGTTAACCATGCTCGTTGCTGTGCCGTTGTGCATCGGGATTCTCATACCGCTTGGCAGTCAGATGTACAAAATTTCAAAAGGACTGCAAGACGAGACCGCCAGCTTTACGACGATTATGAATCAAGTGCTGCAAGAGATGCGGCTTGTCAAATCTTCCAATGCCGAAACACACGAACTGGGGATGGGAACAAAGGCAATCGGAAATTTGTTCCGATTCGGGCTGAAAGAAGGAAGAGTCCAAGCCGTCATTGGACCGTTAATGTCCTTTATCTTGATGGTGCTGCTCGTGGTTGTGATCGGCTATGGTGGCATGCGGGTGTCCACGGGAGCATTGACAGCTGGTGAGCTGGTCGCGTTTATTTTGTATCTAGTGCAAATTGTCATACCGCTGGGGCAATTCACACAGTTTTTCACCTCCTTGCAAAAAGCCATGGGGGCAACAGAAAGAATCATTGCGACGCTGGACGCCGAAGAAGAAGATCTTTTGACAGGACGGACGCTTGAAAACGCAGGCCAGCCCATTCATGTGAACCATGTGAGCTTTGGGTATGAGAACGGGGAAACGATACTCGATGATGTCAGCTTTACGATTGGGGCCGGAAAAGTAAATGCGATTGTCGGACCGAGCGGCAGCGGCAAGACAACGTTGTTTTCGCTGGTTGAAAGGTATTACCAGCCACTGCGTGGAGAAATCAGGCTGGGCAATGATCCCATCACGGATTTTTCCTTGAAGTCGTGGAGAAGTCAAATCGGCTACGTGTCCCAGGAAAGCCCATTGATCGCCGGAACCATCCGAGAAAATATTTGCTACGGGATTTCACGGACGATTAGCGACGAGGAACTGAAAGAGGCGGCAAAGATGGCCTATGCGGACCAATTTATTGAGGAATTGCCGAATGGCTATGAGACAGAAGTAGGGGAGCGAGGCATGAAGCTATCGGGCGGACAGCGCCAACGAATCGGCATTGCTCGTGCATTGCTTCGGGACCCGCAAATCTTGATGCTGGATGAAGCGACCTCTAGCTTGGACAGCAACTCCGAGATGATTGTCCAGAAGGCGTTGCAAAATTTAATGAAGGGGCGTACTACCCTTGTGATTGCCCATCGCTTGTCGACCGTGGTGGAAGCAGATCAAATCATCTTTTTGGAAAAGGGAAAAATCACAGGTATGGGTACACATGAAGAGCTTTTTCAAACCCATGAGATGTACCGCGAACTGGCTAGTCAGCAATTGCTCGTAAAAGAGAGGGTGTAGAACGTGACCACGATTATGGTAGTCGACGACGATCCGCATATTCGCGAGCTCGTCAGCGTCTTCTTGCGCAATGAAGGCTTTACGATAGTGGAAGCCGCAGACGGACAGGAGGCACTGGACAAACTGGAGACGGTTGCCGCACAGCTGGTGATTCTTGACATCATGATGCCGAACATGGACGGCTGGGAGCTGTGTCGGCATCTTCGCAAGCATTATGATTTTCCCTTGCTCATGCTGACGGCCAAGGGAGAGACATCGCAAAAAATCAAAGGCTTTGAGCTAGGGACAGACGATTATTTGGTGAAGCCGTTTGATCCGCAGGAGCTGGTCGTCCGGGTAAAAGCGCTGCTCAAGCGTTACCGGATTGCCGCTTCTCATCAGGTTCAAGCAGGAAGATTGCTGCTTGATCGTAAAACGTTTGCAGTCGCTAGCGGTACGAAAACTTGGACGATCCCACTAAAGGAGTTCGAGCTGTTGTTCAAACTGGCCAGCTATCCCGGGCAGACCATTTCCCGCGAGCAGCTGATCGAACAAATATGGGGATATGATTTTGAAGGAAATGAGCGCACAGTAGACGTGCATATCAACCGATTGCGGGAGCGTTTTCCGGAAGCGATGTACGGCTTTTTGATCCGGACGGTTCGGGGACTTGGTTATCGTTTGGAGATTGTCGTATGAAAATGAGAAGATCAGACCGTTCACATGTTTTGCTGAAAATCGTGGGCGTAGTGGGCTTATGTGCTGTTTTTGGCTTGTGCGGGCTTGCTGCATACGGGGTTACCTCTCTTTTTTATGGCTATATGGGCTATCATCCCAATGATCTTGTAAAAACGTTGGTCCATTCAGTTATGAGCTGCATGTTGTTTATTGGAGTAGGGATGATCATTTCTTTCTTCACCATGCCAAGGCATCGGGGCAGGTTTCAACCATTGATTGATGCGCTCAGACGGATTGCCATGGGGGATTTTCGGGTCAATCTCGATATCAAGCTGGCGCACGAATGGGGGGAGCTGGTAGATGGCATCAACCACGTGGCGGAGCAATTAAATGAGATGGAGAAGCTGCGGCAAGAGTTCATCTCCAATGTTTCCCACGAAATTCAATCGCCTCTGACGTCCATCAGCGGGTTTGCTCGCGCCCTGCATAATGAAAGACTTAGCCTAGAGGAACGTACTCGTTACTTGGAGATTATCGAGTCAGAAAGCAAGCGACTGTCCAAGATCAGTGACAACCTGCTGAAGCTCACTGCGCTAGAGGGCATCCAGCATGATTTGGAGCGGAAGCCTTATCGGTTGGACACGCAACTACGCACAATCATCCTCGCATGCGAGCCGCAATGGATGGCGAAAGAGATTGAAATGGACATTGACTTGGAAAAAGTCGAAATTGTCGCCGACGAGGATATGCTGAGTCAAGTCTGGACCAACATGCTTGGTAACAGCATAAAATTCACAGAGGCAGGCGGGAAAATCAGTGTAAAGCTGGAGGCTGTAAACGGAGAAGTGCTCGTGAAAATAACCGACTCGGGAATCGGGATATCCAAGGAAAATCAGGAACGCATTTTCGAAAGATTTTTCAAGGCGGATCCATCGCGGAACCGAGCCAATTCGGGGAGTGGTCTGGGACTGGCGATCGTGAAAAAAATAATCGATTTGCATCATGCCACGATCGTCGTTGAGAGTGAAGTAGGAAAAGGTACCACGTTTACGATTACATTTGTTCAAACGGCATAAAAAAGCTGCCCCTTCGTCCGTACGACGGTCTGGGACAGCTTATTTTCATTGCGGGTAAACTAGTTACGCTCCGATATACTTGGCATGGAGCGAACGTGCCTGGCTGATGTCATCCGTGCCTTGCACGAGGACGCGACCATCCGGGAAAATGACGAGCGTGTACGTATCGACACGGAAACGCAGCAAAAACTTGTTTTGCTCGATTTGTCCCAAAGGAGAGAGTCTATCAGCCAATGCGTTCAGATCAAGCGTGATTGCAGCGGCGGGCGAGATTTGTACGGTGTCTCGACCGCAAAGCGAAACGGCTTGTCCATCCTGGGTATCCGGCTGCAAAAACGAAAATTCCTTCTGCCCGCATGTCGGACAGTCGTCTCGGCGAGCGTTGACCACTTTGATTTGCTGATGGCGGTTATGCCAAATCTCAAAGTGCTCCAAATTCGGATTGAGCTCATCCGTTGCGCCCACTAACAGCTTGAACGCTTCTGTTGCCTGATAGGAAGCGACGATGTGAATGATCGGTCCGATGACGCCAGCCGTGTCACAGGTAGGCATCTCACCCGGGTTTGGCGCTTCAGGGAAAAGACAGCGCAAGCAAGGCGTGATCCCCGGACGAATCGCGGTAAATGTTCCGGTCGCACTCACAGCGCCACCGTACACCCACGGAATACTATGCTTAACGCAAACATCGTTCACGAGATATCTCACCTGAAAGTTATCCGTTGCATCCAGAACGAGATCGACATCTGCCAGCAATTCCTCCGCATTGTAAGCGGTGAGGTCTGCGACAATCGGTTCGATGGTGACAGCTGAGTTGATCTTTGTCAACTTGGCGTGAGCGGCGATTGCTTTTGGCAAATGCTCGGCTGCATCGGATTCGTCGTAGAGCATTTGACGCTGCAGGTTGCTCGGCTCGACGAAGTCGCGGTCAATGATGCGGACAAAACCTACTCCGGCACGGACCATATGATTGGAGAGAACAGTTCCGAGGGCTCCCATGCCGACGATCGCTACACGGCTTTGCCCGAGCTTTTCCTGTCCACTGCGCCCGATTGGATGAAACAATATTTGACGGGAATAGCGAGTATCCAAGGCGTTACTCCACCTTTCCTTCTGGCATCGCAAGCGGATTCCACGGTCCTTGCTGATGTCCCTTCCATTCGCTTCCATCTTCCCACATTTCTTTTTTCCAAATGGGAACGATCTGCTTGAGTCGCTCGATGGCATAACGGCCTGCTTCAAACGATTCATTGCGATGCGCTGTTGCCACGGCACAAACAACCGCAATCTCTTCCACAGCCAAATTACCGATACGATGGTGCATCGCGACTTGAGCTCCCGGCCAGCGTTCCTCGATCTCTGCTGCGACCTGCTTCATTTTTTCAACAGCCATGGGGGCATATGCTTCATAGGACAAATACACCGTGCGCTGACCATGGGTAAATTCGCGAACAGTTCCGACAAAAGTAAGGATCGCGCCTGCATGCGGGTTGCTCACCAGACGAACGAGCTTGTCCGCAGAAATGGGCTCCTCGGTAATGGCGAAGCGCGGATCTTCTTCTCCGCCGCTTACAGGTGGCAAGAGGGCAATCTCGTCATCAGCTGAAATGACCTGATTTTTCGCCGCATATTCATGATTGATAGAGACAAAGCAACTGCCCAAAAGCGCAGAGAGCGCAGGATATTCTTTTTCCACTGCTTGCAGAAGATCGCTAACGGTCGCGCCTTCAGATAGGGTCAACTGTACTTCCCGGGCATTCGCACGTTCGGCGAGTCCGGCAAATAACAAGATCGTAATGGTCAAGACAATTCCTCATTTCCCTGGATGATACTACTCTCTAGGCTAGACGATATCATAAACCGATCAAAGTTGCCAATGAATGGGGTGTTTCCATTAACGGTTGCTTCTAAGGGGCGAAGCCTTCCTGACTCAAATAGATCTGATCCGGGGGAAAAACACGTAATAGCCGATCGTAGACGATCCGATAGGCGGAAGGATCATACCATTTTTCCAGTCCAAGCTGTTCATAGAGAGCGGGAATGCCGTTTCTTTTCGTTCGTTTACCGCCGCTGCCATCTCCCATATAAAAATCGTCGACACAGACACGTGTGACCAAGGGGCGCAAAATCTCCGGGAATGACTCACTGCTAGGCAAAACAGGGGCAATGGTTGCTTGTGTAGGGATGCCTGCCTCCGCCAAACGCTGGAGTGTTTTGAGCCGTGCTTGAATGGGGGGAGCGTGTGGGCTAAAGTGCCTGCGAATTTCCTCCAAATCGGTCTCGACGGTCATGCTGACGCGCACGCGATCGCCGAGTAAGAGCAACAAATCGGCATCCCGCCATACCAAGGGACTCCTCGTCTGTACCAGCAAAAAATCAGGTGGATTCTCTACCATGACTTCGAGTAAAGACCTCGTTACCTTTTCCGTGTGTTCGATGGGCTGGTACGGGTCTGTACTCGAAGACATGAAGATGGTCACCTTTCCTTTTTTCTTAGCCCGCATTAACTCCTTGCGCAATAAATCGGCAGCTTGCTGCTTGATGTCAACCCACGTGCCCCATTGCTCGTTTCGAAACAAAGAGACAGGCATTTGCCGAACATAGCAATAAGAGCAGGCGAAAGAACAGCCTGTATACGGATTGAGCGAATGGGTGTAATCTGCAAGAAATCCGCTTCCTTTATTAAGGAGGGTTTTCGGCATTTTATAGGAAAGGATGTGTTTCATATTGGGCGTTCCTCACTTTGCATCATGAAAAATAATCCCGAGGCTGTAGCGCTTTCCTGAGGTAATTGTGCTGACACCGTGGCGCAGCGTGTTTTTATAATAGCCTCGCGTGCCCTGTACAGGACGATAGGATGTAGGGAAAA
Source organism: Brevibacillus sp. AG162 (assembly GCF_006715575.1). Taxonomy (NCBI): domain Bacteria; kingdom Bacillati; phylum Bacillota; class Bacilli; order Caryophanales; family Paenibacillaceae; genus Brevibacillus; species Brevibacillus sp. AG162. Next base: position 75,660 of record NZ_VFNO01000005.1, on the reverse strand, counting down.
TCAGTCCAGCGCCTTGCTCCAAGGTTATCACATGTCCCCGGCTCTGCGCGCGCGGCCGTTGCTCCATCAGCAGAAATTCTCCGCCCCTGTAGTCCTTCTCCTTCTGATTCAAGGCAAAAACAACTTGAAACGGGAAGAACACCTCGCCGTACATATCTTGATGCAAGCAATTATAGCCGCCTGATTCATATTTCAAAATCAGTGGAGTAGAGCGCAGCTGGCCCTGATCGTGACATTGCGCCAAAAATTTAGGGAGGGTAGCAGGGTAAATCGCTTCGCGTCCAAGCATTTCCAGCCATCGATTCGCAGTTTGCGCAAGCATCGGATAAAAGCTTTCGCGAAGCTCCTGCAAAAGCGAGGGAAGGGGAGCCTGATAATAGCGATACTCCCCTTCACCGAAACGGTACCGCGCCATTTGGATCGTATTGCGAAATAGGTCATCCTGTCCGTACGTAGCGATTAATTCTTCGCATGCATCCGAGCTTATTAAGGAAGGAACAGCTGCATACCCTTGTTCGTCCAACTCCTGTTGCAGGGAATGCCAGTCAAGTGCAGCGATCCTTTCTGTCAGTGAATTAGCCATGTTTCACACCCCGATTTGTCTTTTTCTCCAGATCAAGCAGAGTTGTCTTCATGGGCAGTCCACCACGATAGCCGGTCAGTGAACCGTTTTTACCAACAACGCGGTGGCAGGGGACTGTAATGAGAAGCGGATTGGCACCAATTGCGGCACCGACGGCACGAACAGCAGCAGGCTTTTCAATGATGTTCGCAATGTCGGTGTACGATGCCGTTTGACCGTATGGGATTTGGCGCAGTGCCTCCCAGACAGCGAGCTGAAAGGGTGTTCCTTGCAGATCGCAATCCATGGAAAAATGCTCGCGTGCTCCTTGCAAATACTCCATTAGTTCTGTTGCAAAAGGCTTTAGCCATGGATCGTCTTGCACCAGTGCATTTTGTGGGCGGTGCTTTTCAACCCACGCTTCCAATTCAGCAAAAGGCTGGTTGGCCGAGCCGACATAACAAAGTCCAGCAGCCGTTGCAGCTAAATAAATAGTCCAATCACCGTGCTTCAGCATTGCCCAACGTACCGTCTGCTCCTTATTCGTTTCCATTTCCATACGCCTCCTTTTGAGCTGTGTACGCACAGTATACCTCCAGCACCTGTTCTTCGTACGTTTTTAGGAGTGGATGAGCAAGATAACGAAACAGTGTCTTCTACATTCCCATTGCTTTTATCCAGTGGTGGGAGTAAGGTAGGAGGAGATAGAGGAGGAACGATGCTAGTATGACTGATCAATTAACACATTTTAATGAGCAAAATCGAGCGCGGATGGTAGACGTATCTGAGAAGGATGTCACAAAACGGGTGGCTGTAGCCGAGAGCCAAATCAGCATGAAGCCCGAAACACTCGCCCGAATCCGCGAAGGTCGAATCGAAAAGGGCGATGTACTCGCAGTTGCGCAGGTAGCAGGTGTCATGGCTGCCAAAAAGACGTGGGAAATCATCCCGATGTGTCATCCGCTGCCATTGACTGGCATCGACATACAATTTGCTTTTGTAGATGAAACGACGCTTGCGATTACAGGAACCGTGAAGACGACAGGGAAAACAGGCGTCGAGATGGAGGCGTTGACCGCTGTCAGCGTAGCGGCTTTGACGGTGTATGACATGTGCAAAGCCATGGATAAAGAAATGATAATCGGTCCGACCAGTCTGCAATCCAAAACAGGCGGAAAAAGCGGCGATTTCCATCGGGGAGAGAAGTAAGCCATGAGGCAAAAGTGGGAATCCTATCCGAGCAGCATTCGTTTATTGGCGATTGCTGCCGTCATTTTTTCTACCGGAATGGCATGTATTTGGCCGCTGGTCACGATCTATATTCACAACCATCTCGGAAAGCCGCTGACTGTAGCCGGCTTCTTGTTGCTTTTAAATCAAGGCGCATTCCTGATCGGGAGTATTATCGGCGGGATGATGTTTGACCGCTGGGGCAAAATGCGCACGATCATTGTTGGTTCCATCGGCGTTATTCTCATTTCGGTTGGCTTAGGTGTTACGCAAGATTTTACGATTTATGTTGTCTTGCTTCTGTTGAATGGACTGTTTTACGGAACACTTTCTCCTGTGATGAATGCACTGGCCGTAGTGTTATGGCCGGACGGAGGACGCAAAGGAATCAATCTGATTTATGTCTCCCTCAATGTGGGGGTAGCTGCCGGTTCTGCGTTGGGTGGCTTCTTGGCAAGTGTTTCGTTTGCCTGGACGTTTTTCGGTAATGCTATCTCACAAGTGATCGTCCTTGCCATGTTCATGCTCATTTTGCCGCGTCAGTTAAAATTGGCGGAACAACAACGCCAAAACTCGACGACTGGACAAAGCATGTCTGAGCAAGCAACTAGTGATGTGCTACAACAAACACAGCAAGAGTCAAAAGTGGTATGGGGAGCATTGCTGCTATTATGCGGGGGGCTATTAATTAGCTGGATTGTCTATGTACAGTGGACCACGGTACTGTCGACCTACATGCAATCTTTGGGCATTTCACTCCGTCAATACAGTTTGTTGTGGACGCTGAACGGCGGTTTGATCCTGTTTGGTCAGCCATTGATTGCGTGGGTCATTCGACGCTTTGCCCGTACGCTAAAGGCACAAATGCTCTTGGGCGCTTATATTTTTGCCTTGTCGATGTTGATTTTGTCTCAATCAACGGTTTATGCAGGCTTTGTGGCGGGGATGTTCATCATGACGCTGGGAGAAATGCTCGTGTGGCCAGCGGTGCCGGCAGTAGCTGCACAGTTTACGCCAGAGGGACGAGAGGGCTTCATTCAAGGGCTGATTGCAGGAACTGGATCAGCTGGGCGGATGCTCGGACCACTGCTTGGCGCATTCATTTTTCAATCGATTCATGCGCAGGGATTATTGTTCGTGATGGCAGGCTTGTGTCTGTTGTCTGTGGCATTCTTTGCCTTCCACACTTCTTTTCAAAAAAGGCGACATCAGGTACCCCTACAGAATCAAGCATCTTGACACGGTTTACGTGCTCAAGTAGTATGATATAGACGAAAAAACAGTATATTCCGTGTGTTTGACTTATTCAGAGAGGTGGAGGGACTGGCCCTATGAAGCCCGGCAGCGGATCTGTTCCATGTAATGGACAGATGCTGTGCCAATTCCAGCAGGATTTTTTCCTGACAGATAAGGACGTGACCAAGCTGATCTCCCCCTTTTTCTGTATGGAAAAAGGGGGTTTTACTGTATTGGGCCCAAGAAAGGAATGGAAGAAAGAAATGCGCATTCAACCCTCCGACATGATTGATCGACTCCCTACCCAGTTTTTTGCGACCCTGGTGGCAAAAGTAAACAAGGTCATTGCGCAAGGCCATGACGTCATTAACCTGGGGCAGGGCAATCCCGATTTGCCGACACCGCCGCACATTATTGAAGAACTACAGGCGCAAGCGGCACAGCCACTCCATCACAAATATCCGCCTTTTCAGGGACGCGTGGAACTGAAGCAGGCTGTAGCTCATTGGTATAAGCAAGAGTTTGATGTGGACCTCGATCCGGAGGAAGAAGTAGCGATTTTGTTCGGCAGCAAAACCGGACTGGTAGAGATTTGCCAAGTACTCATGAACGCAGGCGATGTTGCGCTGGTTCCAGACCCGGGCTATCCGGATTATTGGTCGGGGGTTGCTGTTGTAAACGGACGGATGGTCATGATGCCGTTGAAGGCGGAAAAAGACTTCTTGCCAGACTACAGCCAGCTCTCCCAAGCTGACCTGGATCGAGCGAAACTGATGTTTCTCAACTATCCGAACAATCCGACAGCAGTCAACGCACCACTCGAGTTCTATGAGGAAACCATTCGTTTTGCGCGAAAACATGAAATCGTCGTCTGCCATGACTTCGCCTACGGGGCGATCAGCTATGACGGGAAAAAGCCGGTCAGCTTCATGCAGGTTCCGGGTGCAAAAGAAGTGGGTGTAGAATTTTATACCTTGTCCAAAACGTACAACATGGCAGGCTGGCGTGTTGGTGCGATGGTAGGAAATCGCGAGCTGGTTCGTCTGATCAATCTCATTCAGGACCATTACTTCGTCAGTCTGTTCGGCGCGGTGCAGATGGCGGCAGCCAAAGCGATGACGGATTCGCAGCAGTGCGTTCGCGATCTCGTGGCTGTCTACGAAAGCCGCCGCAATGCCTTGTACTCCAATTTGCATCGGATTGGCTGGCAGGCTCCGCCATCTCAAGGCTCGTTTTTTGCTTGGCTTCCTGTTCCAAGTGGCTTCACGTCCGTCGAATTTTCTGATCTGCTTTTGGAAAAAGCGCATGTCGTCGTAGCGCCTGGAAATGGCTTTGGCCCGACAGGTGAGGGCTATGTGCGAGCGGCTTTGTTATCAAATGAAGAGCGTCTCGCGGAAGCCGTCCAGCGGATTGAGCGGTTGGGGTTATTTACGAAAACAAAATAATGGCGAGGCAATTTGGCCACACTACCATACAAATGGAGTGTGGCTTTTTTATTCTAGAATAAAAATCATTCTCATTATTGACAGATAATGATTTTCATTATACGATGGCATTGTTAATGATAATTAGTCTCAGCGAGAGCGGGAGGGTACCATGCGCTATCAGATTAACGGTTACACGGATATGTATACGGTGATCGCCAACGAGCGAAAGATCGGCGGAGCCATTGAAGCAGGCCAGATTCGCTTGCGGACCGGAGAAGTTTACGCCAATGCTGTTCTCACTCGTTTGGAAATGTCAGGTGCGCATTTTTGCTCGATCGGATTTGTTACAGAAGAAGGCAAAAGACTCATTGTCCATGTGAATGATATCAGCATGATCGCTGATGCTCGTCACGTCAACGTTTGTGAGCTGACGAACGAATGCATGAGAGTGGAAAAATCCGCAGAGAGACTGAAGCGATTGAAGCGTCTCTGTGAACTGAATGAAGGCAGCTGTACGCCGACCTTCCAAGAAGAGGCATTGCTGTTGGCAAACGATATCGGTATGGAAGAAGCGTCCACGTATGTAGACCTCTCTTTCCTCCCACACACAGAGAAACCACGTGTGTTCCGCATCGCCTAGGATGATATAGCCTATACATATGGACCCCTTTTCGTTTAATACGAAGAGGGGTTTTTTGCATGCAGTGTGCCAAGACTAACGATTGAACAACCGCTCGACATAGTCAAAACCTATCTACTCATAGCTAGCAAGGATTGGACTTACGCTGTTGACAGTGATAAAACAAGGATAACAAAATCAAGGGGGAACGGAACATGGAGTACTCATTTTCAAAATCTGTTGAAGCACTATCCTCCTCGGCTGTCCGGGAAATCTTGAAGCTGACCCAAGGCAATCAAGTGCTCTCGCTCGCAGGTGGACTGCCAGCAGAGGATTCTTTTCCAATCGCAGAGATGCGCGAAGCGTTCAACCGCGCATTCGAACAAGGAGCAAAAGCTCTTCAATACGGATTGACTGATGGATACTTGCCACTGCGTGAGTGGATTGCATCCCGCATGAAGCAAAAGCATATGAACGTCGGTGTAGATAATATGGTCATCACTACGGGCTCTCAGCAAGCGGTAGACTTGTTGTGCCGTGTATATTTAGACGAAGGCGATGTCGTTCTCGTCGAAAACCCTACCTATTTGGCAGCGGTTCAATTGTTCCAATTCCGGGGAATCAAAGCAATTCCCGTAGACGGTGATGCTGATGGGATGGATCTGGACGATCTGGCGAAAAAAATAGCCCAGTATCGCCCGAAAATGGTGTACGTCATTCCTACCTTTGCGAACCCGACAGGAAAGGTATGGAGTCTCGAACGCCGTCTCGGTTTGCTTCGTCAATGTAAGGCGCAAAACATTCTCATCCTGGAAGACGACCCATATGGAGAGATCCAATTCGATGGGGAAGCACCGTACCGCTCGATTTTCTCACTGGATGAGCATCCGACCGATTCCTGTGTGGTATACACCAGTACCTTTTCCAAAATTGTCGCGCCCGGCTTGCGTACCGGATGGGCCATCGGGGATACCCGCGTAATTCAAATGATGGTGAAGGCGAAGCAAGCGGTTGATTTGCAGTCGAGCACAATCGACCAATACGCCCTGTATGAGCTATTATCCCGGTTTGATCTGGAGCGCCACATCGAGAAAATCCGCGAGTCCTACAAGGCGCGCATGGAATGGATGCATGAGCTCTTGGTCGCGCAAAACTGGGAGGGCGTAGAGTGGGAAAAACCAAGAGGCGGGATGTTCCTCTGGGTGAATCTTCCTGAGCACGTCGATGCTGAGAAGCTGCTGGCCCGATCCGTACAGGAAGGCGTGGCATTCGTGCCAGGGAAGCCGTTTTATGCAGCCGAACCGCAAGTCAATACGCTGCGCTTGAACTATACACTCTTGAACCGGGAAGACACGGAGCTTGCGATTTCACGACTGGGCAAAGCATTCCACGCCTACAGCGAATCTCTGGTGACAAATGTTTAATGGAAGCAAAAAGACAACCATTGCCATTGAGCTGGTTGTCTTTTTTTATGCGTGTTTACAGGGAGAACTCTCTTTGTGCCCGATCCAGCCATTCATTCACAAGCTCTGTAAACAGAAGCGGCTGCTCAATCTGCAAGTTGTGTCCGGCACAATCGAGTGCGGCAAAAGAAGAGCGGGGATAGCCTTCGAGGATATCCCAAATATCGCGATAGCCGACAGAATGATCTTGTTTGCCCACAACAAAAAGACTCGGGTGGGGGAAGGGGACAGTATCTAATGGGAAGGACACGCTATACGCCTGTCTGATTTTACTTAGGAAAGAAGGGTCTGACAGCATGTAGCCGTCGACAATCTCTTTTTTATAGCGGTTCCACGTGTAGTTGGTAGCTACTACCGCCATCGACTCAAACTCCGCTCGTTCTGTCTCACTCAACTGCTCCCAGAGCGAAGGCTCTTCTACTAGGACGGGTTTATCTGGCAGTGTGCGCTTTGCTTTGTCAGGAATGACGTTCGGGCAAATGAAAAGGGCGCCCTTACTTGATCTCGGCGCTTTTCGATAACCGCCCGCGCAAGATAGCCGCCGTATGATTCACCTGCAATGAAAAAGGGCTCACCTGGAATGAGCTGATCGATGAACGCGAGGACAACCTCCAGAATATCGTCCGTAGTGTGGATATGTTCGTAGTTTTCCGTTTGACCCATTCCCGGCAAGTCTATGTAAAGTCGTCGGTATCCCGGACGTTTCTTAAAAATTGGTTCCAGACAACCAGTCATGCAGCGGTGATCAAGTGAAAAACCGTGAATCATCACGACAGGAAAGCCGCTTCCAATCTCCTCATAATAAAGATTGACGCCATTGACCTCGCATCTCATAAAAAGCCCCCCAACGACATTTGTGTCAGATTGTTTTGAAAATTTGGAACGTACGTTCTTATTATAAGTGATCTGTTGCATATTTCAAGAATGAAAAAACACACCCACAACGAGAATCGTCAATGGGTGTGCCAAAGAGCTTCCTATTCTTCTGTTTCTTCCAGGGTGCAAATTGCGCTTGGACGCTTGATCCGCAATACAACGCACTCATACACACGGAACAGACTGTTCATTTGCTCGTCTCCGAGGAATGCGGAGTCAAAGTCTTCTGCAATCGCCAGGTCGAGATTGTGGCGGCCAGTCGCTACCAAAACGCCGGAACGGCCTTTAATGGTAGGAGATTGGAAGACACCATCTGTAACGAGATTGCGAACATGCTCGATCTCAAGCACGTTGGTGCCTTTGTGCACGCGATGCAAGAGAGAGTAGAGCTCAGGAGAAACAACCAGTGCATACGGACCGCTATGGCCCATTTTCAACAGCTTGTTGCGTGCTTCCACGATATCCGCAAACGCATTGCCAGATTCCATCCAATCGCTCTTCAGATGAGTGAGGCGGCCTTTTACGTTCATCAGACCTGGGAGGTCGAATTCCGCAGCACCGTTGAAGATCAGATCATCTTCCATCAGTGCACCACCAGCAGCTGCGTTGGCAGCCGCGCTCATGTCCAAAGGCATGCCCAGTGTGCGTGCTTGGGCAACATCGCGCCAGTACAGCATGAAATCCTTGTACAGGATCGGAATCGTCATGCTGACACGGCGGCTAGGCTGTGTCATTTCCAGTGATTCTCCACGCAGGGAGAGACCGCCAAAACGGGATTCCTCATATACATCGTTGGTAATGGTTTGGATGCCTTCACCCAATGGTCCATAAATATCGATAAAACGACGGCCTACAAGCTGGCGGCGAGCCATGTCAACGACAGTTGCGTCCAGCTGGTTCCATTCTTCAGTCGTCAAGGGAGAGTCTGGGTATTTACGAAGCTTGTCCATAGTGTAACCTCCATGTCATTTCAGGATTTCCGATTCTTTACATTCCTTTCAAGCTGCCAACTGTCAGTCCTTTTTTGCCAGAAACTGCAGGGGCGGAATGCTTGATCACGGAAGCAACACCGTGAGGAGCGGAAGCCGAAGCTTTCAAATGATCGACCTGGTGAATGTCGTGCCCCTCATCATGATCAGTGAGATCAGGATGAGCCGCATCAGAGAATCGTTGGCTCATGTTCGCCATGATCTCTTTGACTGTCAAATAGTCTGTATGCGTCTTTTCTCGCATGCCATCCAGGAGCTGACGTGTTTCGTCATCCTTGAATTCATACAAAGAGAGCTCCAGATGCTCGCGGAAATTGTGCAGTCCAAAACGTTCCAGATTTACATCGGACAGCATTTGCGAGAGGTCGCGATCACTTAGCTGATCCAGGCTTTTTCCTGAGGACAGCTTCTCCAGGTAGGGAACCAATTCCTGCAAGCGACCCATGCGCTGTTCTTCTTCTTCCAAAATGTGATGGTAGTAAAGACGAGTATGCTCGTCCGTTGCCGCATCGATAATCGGCTGGATAACGCCCATGAAGCTGTTGATATAACCTCTGGTGCGATCAAAAATGGCGTGCAGCTGTGTAATTTCTTGCACCCTACGCCACCTCCTCATTCACAATCTATTTTTTCATTATAACGTTGGAAAAAACACCCGGGCAACACCTATGTACATTTTCCTATGATTACGAAGAATATGATGCGGTGTAATTTGGAAAAGAGTGCGGGAACGCTAGAGCGCCGTGGCTTTGCCTATCGGCTTCGTTTCTAGTTTTGTTTTTTGACAAAAAAGTTATCATGGAGAGTATTGTCAAAGCCAATTGGGAATGATAATATTTATCAATAAGAGTGATATTCATTATCAATTAGCATTCTGAGAACAAAACATAAATCCTACATTCACCCAAATTTAAGGAGGTAACAAGTTATGTCATCCATTTTAGTAATTGGCGGAGATCGTCTGGGCAATATTATCGAATTTCTGCAAGGTCAAGGCTTCAAGGATATTCACCACGTAACTGGACGGAAAAGCTCGCAAACCGGGGTGAAAATTCCAGCTGGTATCCACATGATTTTGGTGTTGACTGATTTCGTCAATCACAACTTGGCCAAAACTGTGAAAAACCAAGCCAAAGATCGCGAGCTGCCCATCGTTTTCTGCAAGCGCTCGTGTTCTGCGATTGCCAAAGCTTTTGATCTCACTGCGTAAATACATACTCTCCAGATCGGGCAGACTACGAGCGTGAGTCTGACACCAACGGAGGAATGACGCAATGGAACAGAATCGTTTGAGTGAACTGCCTATCGCACAGCTTACGGCCGCTCAGCTGCAACAATTAAAACAGGCAGAAGAACAAATCAACACAGAAGGTCCAAATGTATATCTTATTGCATTAGAGAAGCAATCCCCGTCCTCCTAGACGGGGTTTTTTTGTTGAATCGTATGCTTCTCACTTGAATACGTATTGCTCCAGTTGCATTTTGAGGGCATCAATTCCGATGGCGAAGCCCAAGCATTGGCTGGATTGAATGATGAATGCATTGAGACCAACGACTTCCCCATTCAAATTAATGAGTGGACCTCCGCTATTTCCTGGGTTAATGGCAGCATCCGTCTGAAAAATTTCTTCGTACATACGCTTCGCAACCTGTAAGCGACGGTTTTTGGCACTGATGATTCCCGCTGTCACAGAATTTTCCAAACCCAGTGGGGAACCACCTGTCGCCATACAGGCAAAAACAGGGGCAATTTTAGTGAAAAGACAACAGATGCAGGCAAACCCTACGATTTTTCTGACCAGAGGCAGCGTCTGTTGCTTCCGCGTCAACACGTTGGATGACTGTGCATACGAGCAATCGCCGTTCTTTTTCATTGGCATGTGTCCAAATGAGCTGCCAATTGGAAAGCGCATCTAGATCAAGCGGTTGTCCTTTTGCAAAAGCAGAGTAAGTCTGTTCCCGTTCTTTTGCAGCCAGTTCCAACGCACTGATTTTCTCTCGTAAGGCAGAAAGAGTAAGGAATCCCTCTTCATAGGCCTGTTCCCAGCGCTTCCTTCGAATTTGCAGCTGTTGCTCGGTTTCTTTCGCGGGAGCGCGGGAATTCGCTTGTAACACAGTCTGATACACTTCCTTCACCGCAGCGATTGACTCTGGCGAATACTGCATCAGCTCGTGCACAATGGCTTTTTCCAGGCGATCCTCCCGTATGGCAGGAGCATCACACGTACCAGCCAGCTTGTTTTTACACAAGTAGTAGCGGTGCGTGTAACGTTTTTCTCCTTTTCCGGTGATCGTGGTTGTTTTCCCGCGCATCGAGGAGCCGCAACGCGAGCAGTACAGCAATCCGGAAAAGAGGTAGCGGGAGCTGAGAACGCGGGGATGGCCTGTTCCGCGAGCACTCATCCGCTCCTGGACCCGCGAGAAGCATGATTGATCGATGATGGCCGGGTGAGTCGCCTCTTCGATAATCCATTCCTCAGGGTCATTGCGTTGTTGATCGGCGTCAGCGTAATTCCAACGCAACGCACCGTGATAGACCGGATTTTTCAACAGGCGAAGCACGGCACTTGCACTCCATGAAGCGCCATTTTTGCCGCGCAATCCGGATTGATTCGCCCATTCAGCGATTTGGCGCGGAGATTCGCCTCGATCATAGCGCTCGAACATGCTGCGTACGCCAGCTGCTTCCCTTTGATTCACGACCAGCGTTCCTCGCACCAGATTGTATCCATACGGTGCAGGTCCTCCTGGTCGTTTTCGTTCTCTTGCCATCTGGCTCATTCCCAGCTTGACCCGTTCCGCCAAGTTTTCCCGTTCCCATTGTGCGAGGGCAGCCACTAAGGTTATAAAGAGTCGCCCGATTGCCGTAGTCGTATCGTATACCTCGGTGCAGCTTTTAAAGTGTACCGCATATCGATCGAACTCCTGCAGGAGCTGATACAAATCAAGAACAGAGCGAGTGAGCCGATCGAGTCGATAGACGAGGACGACATCGATTTCACCCGTTCGGATATCCTGCAGGAGCTGACCGAGTGCGGGGCGATTCGTATCTTTGGCACTTGCGCCTTCATCTGCATAGACTGCATGGACTTCCCATCCTTGGGAGTGAATGTACGAGAGCAGCTTTTCCCTTTGAGCGGGGATCGAAAACCCTTCGCGTGCCTGATCCTCCGTACTGACTCGAATGTAGATGGCCGTTCGCATCGCACGTCCTCCCTTCACCTCGGGTTGCTAGAGTGTACAGCAAAAGGGAGGAGCTTATGCCTGACCGCAAATAAAAAACCCCGCTTATCCGTCTTGGACAAGTGGGGTTATGCTACATCCATTTTTGGCCCCATTCGTGAATGGAATCAATGACAGGACGCAGATCTTTTCCTTTTTCGGTCAATTCGTACTCAATGCGAACCGGGATCTCTGGGTACACTTTGCGCTCCAAAATCTCTAGCTCCTCCAGCTCCTTCAGCCTTTCAGAGAGCATTTTATCACTCATATGCGGAACCATTTCGCGGATATCTTTGAATCGTACAGTCCCACGTAGCAACACATGAATAATCAGGCCGGTCCAGCGTTTTCCAAGGACGTTTATTGCACATTCATATTTTGGACACATGTGTTCGCCAGAAAAATCTTGACTCATATCGGCGTCACCTCTATCTAGCAGCATTATTGTTGCCCTTTATTCTAACAGATTAGCTTGAAAAAAGTAAGTAACGAAAAGTTGGAATGACACTTTGTCAATGGCTGAGAAGCCAAGCCCGTTTTCATGGACAAATGTTTCCCTATAAGGTGTCCACACATACACTAATCGCGAAAGAAAAGAAGCAAAGAGGGTGTTGCGATGCTTCCAAAACGGGTAATCGGCATTTTAACCTGGCGGGAGGGTGTACGCTTTGAGGAACCAGATTATTTGCGAAAGCTGGTTCAAACAGGGCAAAAGTTAGGCGCACAAATCTACCTGTTTTCGCATCAGGATGTCAATGTTCCCGCAAGAAAGATCAAGGGCTTCATCCCCAAACCGAACGGGGGCTGGATGAGTAAATCGTTCCCTTGGCCAGAAGTTGTCATTGATCGGTACCGACGCAGGGTAAAGGAGTATATCCGACTGCGAAATAGCGATCTGTTTTTCTTTGCAAACAGTCCGTTCAGTAAGAAATGGAGAGTGACGAATCTGCTCGCTTCCGATGAACGCGTCAAACGTTGGATTCCGGAGACGCATGTTTACGAAAAAGGCTTGGTCCGCAACATGCTCGCACGCCATGGGCTCGTCTATGTCAAGCCAGGCAATGGCACAGGGGGAAGAAGCATCCTCAGAGTGAAGAGCAGTGGTAAGCAGTATAGCCTCTCTGGACGTGACAAAAAGCATAACCATCGCGTGGCTCGGATTGATACGGTGGAAGGCGTGGAAAGATGGGTCAAAACGTGGGTGGAGGAACAGCGCATTCGCGATGGCAATTTCCTGGTTCAGCAAGGTTTGGACTTAGGACTGCTACGCAAGCATGTCGTCGATGTACGGGTATTGATTCAAAAGGACGAGCGTGGAGAATGGGTAGTGACAGGCTGTGCAGTACGTATGGGGGGGAACGGCAGTGCTACTTCCAATTTGCACGGGGGAGGCAGAGCGATTCCCTTTGAATGGTTTATGTTCAAGCGATTTGGAGAGGAGCGGGGGGAGCTGATCAAACAGGAATGTCATCAGCTTGCCCTCGATGTAGCAAACACGCTCGAGGATTATTTCGGTCGCATGATGGAATTCGGATTGGACATTGGGGTGGATGTGGACGGACGTACGTGGTTAATCGAAGTGAATCCCAAGCCGGGGAGAGAGGTTTTTCGCCAGATGGGTGACATGGCGCTATACAAAAAGGCGATAGCTCGTCCCGTTCAATTTGCGCTGTATTTGGCCCGGAACCAGGCTCGTTTTTTGTCTCTTTGAACACAGGTGGAGAACCGACGCTGATGACCCATTCTCCTACTTTTGTATGAGAGGAGTTGCCTAGTGGCAGCGGGTATAGCTTGCAGTCTGCATCAATTTTGATGACGGCGTAATCCCGGACTCGATCGGCTATAATGCGCTTGGCTTCAAACACTCTACCGTTATATAGCTTCACGAAAATATTTTTGGATTTGCCGATGACATGCTCGCTCGTCAAGATATACCCTTTCGGATGAAAAAGAAATCCGGAGCCAAAGCTTCGTTCCGTGGGTGGAGAATTATCTTCATGATCAATGAGGCTGCGAATTAACGAATCCACGTCTTTGGAATGGGGAGCATCCTCGGTCACGATGGAGACTACTCCCTCTTGAACTCGCTCGACAATGGGAACGAAGAAATTAAATGGGTGCAGACTGCTGCTGCTCACAGGGTACTTTACCCGCGTATATTGGGACCATTTTTTACTTTTCACCGATCTCTCCCCCTACAGCAGATAGGTATGTATCATCTTATGGGGAGCGGAGAGGGAAGGGACGCCCAATTTCTAGTCGAGTGTATGGATATATCATTAATTTTGATTGATATAATAAAGAAATAGCATTGGTATAATTATTTAAATCCATTTATAATAACATGTAGTTAAAGAATATTTTGAACATAAAGGCTAAGTCCTAGCCGCTAGAGAGAGAAAAAGAACGGTAACGGAGGATGCGAAGAGATGGATGTTAAAACGATCATACTGGGTTTCTTGAGCTATGGGGAAATGAGTGGCTACGATATTAAGCAAGCGTTTACAAACAGTATTGGTTTCTTTTATGACGCTAGCTTTGGTGCTATTTATCCAGCATTGCGCAAACTGGAGGAAGAAGGCTTCGTGACGAAGCAAGAAATCATTCAGTCTGGCAAGCCGAACAAGATTTTGTACCGTATTACAGAAGCCGGAAAACAATCTTTCCGTCAAGAAATCCAGACGCCTATCTTGCCGCCAGTATTGCGTTCAGACATGCTGGTTAAGATTTTCTTCGGCAAGAGCCGCACGATCGACGAACAAAAGGATTTGCTAGAGGGCTGTTTGGATACACAACGTCAATTGCTCCAACAAAGTAAGGCCTCTTATAAAAAGCTGGAAGTGAATTTTGACGAATATCAACGTTTTTGCTGGGAGTATACCATTCATCATCTGGAGTCAACGATTTCCTTTATGGAACAAAAGATGACTTCCTTGTTGAAACAACCAGCTTATTCCGTTTAGCCACATAAAGCGAAGGGCTCATGTCTTGTGAACAATGAGCCCTTCGCTTATTTTCATTTATTTAAGGTTTTCTGGATTGAGGCATTCGAGCTCTGGTACAACGAAACGTCCGTCTTTGCGGATCAGACGATCGTCAAACCAAATTTCCCCACCGCCCCATTCAGGACGTTGAATCATAACCAAGTCCCAGTGAATGGAGGATTTGTTTCCGTTAAACGCTTCATCGTAGGCCTGTCCTGGTGTGAAGTGGAAGCTTCCATCGATTTTTTCGTCGAAGAGGATGTCTTTCATCGGGTTTTGGATGTATGGATTCACGCCAATCGCGAATTCCCCAACGAATCTGGCACCTTCATCAGTATCAAAGATTTCATTGATCTTCTCTGTATCGTTTGCAGTTGCCTCGACGATTTTGCCATCCTTGAAGGTCAGCTTGATATTGTCGTATGTAAAGCCTTGGTAAGGAGATGGCGTGTTGTACGCGATCGTGCCGTTGACGGAATCACGGACAGGAGCAGTGAATACTTCTCCGTCAGGGATGTTGGCTTCACCTGCACATTTGATTGCCGGAATATCTTTGATGGAGAAGGTCAGATCAGTGCCTGGCCCTACGATACGCACCTTGTCGGTTTTCTCCATCAGCTCGACCAGACTGTCCATGGCTTTATCCATTTTGCCGTAATCCAGTGTGCACACTTTGAAATAGAAATCTTCGAAAGCGGCGGTGCTCATATTAGCCAACTGAGCCATAGATGCATTTGGATAGCGAAGCACGACCCATTTGGTATGCGGTACGCGAATATCCAGTACAGGACGCGCTAGCAGCTTGGAGTGCAGCTGCATTTTGTCTCCAGGCACATCAGAGAGCTCACTAATGTTGTCGCCGCCGCGGATGCCAATGTAGCAATCCATTTGCTTCATGAAAGCCACATCTGCTTCACGCATGATATCCAATTGTGTTTCGTTGGCACCCATCAAGAGTTCGCGCTGAACGGATTGGTCGATCAGTTGGACAAACGGATTTCCCCCAGCTTCGTATACTTTTGCAATTACGGCTTTTGTCAGATCAGTAACGTTGCCAATGGAGTAAATTAAAACGTTTTCACCAGGCTTGACAGTCACCGAATAGTTGACGAGGACGTCAGCCAGCTTTTCAATTCGTGGATCTTTCATAGGAAGGGGATCCCTCGCTTTCCATATCATTCTTTTCCATTGTACACAACACAAACAGAAAAAAGCTACCCACTGACGAGGGTAGCTTACGGAGGAAACGCGCTTGAAGGATTCGGTACTTCATGTATATGCAACGACCTGCTGAATATGGCTATATCTTCGGGGAAGAAAGATTAGTCGCAGCTGCACCCGATAATAACCAGCAGGATGAAAAGAATCAAAACCAGAGTGAAGCCGTCGAATTCTCCATTAAAGATGCCGCTCATCGAATAAACATCCTCCTCATATGTGTGTTAAGCCTCATGTGCTTACATCTACAACATATGGGTGATCGCATAGGACCGAACCGGGCATCCGCCCATTTTTGAGAAAATTGTTTTGATAATCTCTCGTTTTTCATACTCTTGCAGTTCTCGATGTTTATTATTCTGAAAAGCAGGAAAAGCTAGAGGATACCAAAAGACTTTGCAAGTATGAAAGGATGTTTATGTGATGCAAAGATCATTATCAAGCCTACAGCATGATCTGGTCCAAATTACGATTAATGTTGGAGAAGACTTTAAATCCATTGTGTGGAAAGCGCAGTACGACATGGACTTCAATACAGAGTGTCTCTTTTGTTTCTCCGAGCAAATTACTGGCTACCGTGTAGAAGATGAAGAAGGAAAAGCAGGGAAAGTCGCTGTTTGTCCGCATTGTGAAAAAGTAAACGCTATCTACGCGTGAGATTGAAGTTTGATCGAAAAAGAAAGACGATGCTACTTGCTGGCATCGTCTTTTTCTTTCAAGTTTTAGTAAGGTACCGATGTGCCAACAAAGCTGGTGAGAAGAAAAAGCACAGGGCTCGTAGACCTTGACAACGCCTACCCAGTCGGAACTTCCAAAAGGGGACCACGCTTGTCGAACACTTCTTCCTTGAGAAACATCCGCCCGTAGGGTGGCTTTGGCTCGACGGTCCCCTTTTGGAAATGGAGACGGACAGTCAATCCCCCATGCAGGCGTGTCAGAGTCGAAGAGAACTGTGCTTTTTCTTCTCCTCCACCATGTTGACTCAAACCAAAAGGACTTTTAGTCCCCTCTCAAATAGTCTTTCTAGTCTATATCTGACTCTATATCCACCAAGTACCACCTGCTCTTTAGCAGGATTGAAAGGAGGACCCTCGAATAGTATGAGAGACATACATAAGCAGATAGGTAGGGGTGAACATTTTGCCAAAGAGATGCAGCCGCTGCGGGAACGAAATGGAGATCGAGCTGCGCAACGTCGTGTACCGGAAACGAGTGAAAATCATGAATGTACCTGTACACGTCTGTGTGGACGAAAACTGTGACCATTCCCAAGTGGTAGATGTGATTAAGGATGATTTGAAGTCACTCATGGAGGAACTGGGCCAACATCCGCAGCGCCAGGCAATCGAATTCGAAGAAATGTCAGAGTTATCCAACTTATTGGTATTGATTGCTAATGAGAAGGTGAATTCGACCGTAAGAGAATTACTTGGTGAAAAAGTCAACGAGCTATTGGATCTGTTTTTGTTGGCGCAGTCCCTTGGCGATGAAAAATGGATGCTGGAGCTACGCGAACGTCTAACGAAAATTATGGTGTAAGGATTAAGAGATGCCTGGAAGATAGGTATCTCTTTTTTCATTTCTCCACTGCACCGCAAATGTAGACTTTGCTGCTTGGACTTATGTATACTGATAGGCACATAAGATAAGGAGAGATGAATCATGTCACAAAAACAGCTTCACTCCATAGAAGAACTGGATGAGTTCGTAGCGAAAAATGGGAAAAAGCTTTTGTTTAAGCATAGCACAATCTGCCCAATCAGTACGTCCGCTTATGAAGAGTTTCAGGCGTATTTGCAGGACAATCAAGTGGAATCTGCGGTCATTCTGGTACGGGAGGATCGTCCTGTTTCCAACGCCGTAGCGGATCGTTTTGCCATCAAGCACGAATCTCCGCAAATCTTTTTGCTGGAAGACGGCGAAGTAAAATGGCACACATCTCACTGGAAAATTACAAAGGACGCGATTGGCCAGGCGCTCAACGCGTAATCAAAAAGCCGGGACACCCTATAAGCGAGGTGAATCCGGCTTTTTGCATGGAGAAAAAGAGCACTGGAGAGTCTATTCCCAGAATAGCTCCAACTTGTCTCCACTTTTCAATTCTGTCTGGAAGTTGGCTTGTTCGCCGTTGACGAGCATGACGAATCCGGAAATACTCTCACGATCAGGCTTTTCCAAGGAAACGTCCACGAAACGGAAGACGTCGCTAAACACAGGTGTAGACGCCGGTGAGGATTTTACCGTGATGTCGGCACCTTCGCTCACGGGATCGGAGGCATTTGCTGCTTTTCCGTCTACCGTAATTGTTACCTGCGCGACAGGCAAAACGACCCGTTCACCATTGAAGTGGACGGTCATTGTCTCCTGTACCCATTCTTCCAAGGGGATGACTTCTTGTATGGAAGGGGCGGGCACTTCATCCTGCCGATATACGAGGACATCACCTTGTCGGACGATATCTGTCAAGGCTGCTGGTCTTCCATTCAGCTCGATCACCTCAATACGGGACGGAATCGAATAATCTTGCCCATTCACAGAAAAACGCAAGCCTGATTCCACTGACGTTTTCAGTTCTGCGAGCTCCAGTACTTCATAGACAGTGCGGGGAAGGCGGATGTCCACCTCGGCACGATCAGCGATCAACGTATCGAGAGTGGCAACTGCTCCGTTAACATGTACAACAGGACCGAGCGAGTAGGGACGGTCATTGCAGATCACCTCAAGCGTGTCCAGCTCATCGAATAAATCTTTGGCAAACACATGTGCATCATCGCCATTTGTACCGGCTACTACGGTGATTTGGTCCCCGTCATTGATTGGCGTGTCGAGACTGACGCCCTCTCCGTTGCGCTCTATCACCGGAGCCGTCCCATGACCACCTGGAATCATTTTCATCCGTCCATTTACGGTGACTGTCATCGCCAATCCGGGGCGCCCATACAGACGACGGATATCCAATCCGGACGCAATGAGCGCATCACCCAATGTCATTTTACGCAAATCGAAAATGCGCACAGGAGCGTCATTGACCGTAACCGTCACATACCGCAATGGATGACGACGTGCAGCAACAGCAATACCCACTGGCGTTACGAACTCAGGTCCGCTGAGCGCAGGATTGTCTCCAACGTACTGTTTGATCGCATCACCGCCTCTAACGGCAACACGGGCGGCAGGAATATTCAAGACTTGAGCGACTTTTCCGGTAAGCCCAGGCGTGAGGCTGCCGCCGCCAATCAGCATGACCGCTTGCGGAGCTTTTCCATTGAGCTCCAATATTTTGAAGGCAATTTTATCGGCGAGTTGCTGGATGTCTGCTTCAATCGCACTTGTTACCTCAGCAGCACTCATCGTATGCTCCATGCCGAGAATGTCTGTGAAGGTGACGGACTCCTCGGTGGATAAGAGGCGCTTCACTTCTTCTGCCATCGGAAAATCCATGAGAAAGGCGTTCATGAGCGCATCCGTGATTTCATCGCCTGCAACAGGCACCATGCCGTAGGCAGTAATCGCCCCTTCTTCAGTCAGCGCTACGTCAGAAGTACCTGCCCCGATGTCCACCAATGCGATATTCAGTCGGCGCATGGTCACAGGAATCAGGACATTAATAGCCGCAATAGGCTCGAGCGTCAATGCCTGCATTTCCAGATCGCATCGTTTCAGAGCCGCGATCAGCGAGTCGACAACTACGCGTGGAAGGAAGGTTGCGATCACATCTGCGCTTGCTATGTCACCCCGCTGGTCAATCAGACTCCCGATCAGCTCTCCATCCAGATGGTAGTTGACAACGCTGTAACCCACGCAATAATAGCGGGTGACGTCTTGATCCTTTAGCTCTTGGGCTAATGCGGCTTGGGCCTCCTGTACAGCGGAAAACTCCAAAGCGACAACATCTTCACGCGAGATGAAGGCATGTCTGGCTAACGGCATGTCCACACGAACACGGCGGGTGCGCAATGACCGACCGGCAGCAGCGACCGCTACCTGATGCAGTTTGCCATATTTTCCTTCCAGCTCTTCTTTTATTTGCTGAATCACCTTAGCTACGGCGACAATATCGTGAATTTGCCCATCGAGCATGGAGCGTTCATCGTGCTCTCGAATTGCGCAGTCCAATACGCGGTACTTCTCGCCGGTCGTTTCCACGATCAGGCCGACGACGCTGCGCGTTCCAATATCTAATGAAAAAATAAGCTCAGGGGCTGTGATGTCAGACAAAAGTAGGTCACTCCTTGTAAGAGGTTGTTCAAAAAGTCTTTACAATACTTATCGGTGATTTTGGACTGTATCGGAAAGGAACAATCACTTTTTGCTAGAACATATATCCAAACCTATTCGATTTGAAAGGGAAAGAATCCTGTCGAATCAAGGAATCTTCTTCTGTTTGACGAATAATTGGAAAAGATAAAAAAACAGAAAAAATTTACTTTCGCGCTTTTTGGCGCTAAACTGCTGACAAGGGTGTTTGAATCGATTATAATTACCCTAATTTATCGATAAATCCCTATAAAGAAAGAGGAGAGTGGAGAGAGATGGCACACGATCAAATCGAAACGATGCGCAAGCAGATAGACGAGATCAATCTGCAAATTCTGGAATTGATCAACAAACGGGCTACCTTGGTTCAAGAGCTCGGCAAAGAAAAAGAAAAACAGGGCAGCAACCGTTTTGACCCAGAGCGCGAGCGCCAAATGCTCAATCTGCTCGTTGAAAACAATAAAGGTCCTTTCAATGACAATGCGATTCGTCATTTGTTCAAACAAATTTTCCAAGTTTCATTAGATCTGCAAGACGACGATAAGAAAAAAGTACTCCTCGTTAGCCGTAAGAAAAAGGCAGAGGATACTGTTATCACGGTAAAAGGCGTAGAGTTCGGAGGAAAAAATCCGATTCTCATCGCAGGTCCTTGCTCCGTGGAAAGCTACGAGCAAGTAAGAGCAGTAGCAGAAAACCACGCAAAACGCGGACTGCGTACACTGCGCGGCGGTGCGTACAAGCCTCGTACTTCGCCATACGACTTCCAAGGTCTGGGTGAAGAGGGCTTGCAAATCCTCAAGCGTATCGGGGATGAATTCAACCTCGTGACGATCAGTGAAATCGTGACGCCAGCAGATCTTGAGATGGCGACGAAATACATCGATGTCATCCAAATCGGAGCACGCAATATGCAAAACTTCGAGCTGCTGAAGGCGGCAGGTCGTGTAAACAAGCCAATCCTCTTGAAGCGTGGCCTCTCTGCTACGATTGAAGAGTTCATCTACGCGGCAGAGTACATCCTGTCCGAAGGCAACACACAAGTCATGCTGTGCGAGCGTGGAATCCGCACGTATGAAAAAGCGACACGCAATACGCTCGATATTTCTGCCGTACCACTCCTCAAGCAAGAGACGCACTTGCCAGTGTTTGTAGACGTGACGCACTCTACAGGCCGTCGTGATCTGCTCTTGCCTTGCGCGAAAGCAGGTTTCGCAGTCGGTTCTGATGGAATCATGGTAGAGGTTCACCCAGATCCAGATGTGGCACTGTCTGATGCGAAGCAACAGTTGAACATTCCACAGTTCAACGAGTTCGTTGATGAACTGCTCGCTTCTGGCCTGTACAAAGGCGAGATTGTGGCAACGAGAGCATAAGAATACCTTTCGGGTACGTTTTGAGGGTCCTTCCTGCGCGCGGGAGGACCTTTCTTATTTGACGAACCATTGGCGACCAAGTAAGCTAGAACTACGTGCTGATATTGGTGAAGGAGGATAGACCATATGGAAGACAACCATCAATGCTGCTCGACTGATCGGTCCACCGAAAGGCCGGATAAAATCAAGTCTAATCTCATCTCCCGTCTCAATCGGGTAGAGGGACAAGTTCGCGGAATTCGCGGAATGGTAGAGAAGGATGTCTACTGCGACGACATTCTCAATCAAATTGCAGCTGTGCAATCTGCACTGAATGCGGTTGGGAAAATGCTCCTCGAAGGACATATGAAAAGCTGTGTGATGGATCGGATTCAGCAGGGTGACCATGAAGTGATTGATGAGCTGTTGAAAACGATGAACAAACTCATGAAGTAACGGGTGCGAAAGCCGTCAAAAACGATTGCAACGGCATACGGCTTGTCGTATCATAGGTGCATATATTTATGAAAACGCTTATGAAAACCAAAAAATAGGGAAATGAGGGTGCATGATGCCGGTTACTATATACGACGTAGCAAGAGAAGCGGGGGTGTCGATGGCGACAGTTTCCCGCGTAGTCAACGGGAATCCCAACGTAAAGCCTTTGACCCGAAAAAAGGTATTGGCTGCGATTGAGCGCTTGGGATATCGACCAAATGCGGTTGCTCGTGGACTCGCCAGCAAAAAAACGACAACAGTTGGTGTCATCATCCCGGATATCTCCAGTTTGTTTTTCTCCGAATTGGCGCGGGGGATTGAAGATATCGCCACCATGTACAAATACAACATCATCCTGTGTAACTCTGACCAACGGATGGAAAAGGAATTGCAGCTCATTAATACCTTGCTCGAAAAGCAGGTGGACGGGCTTCTGTTCCTGGGCGCAGAAATCAAAGAAGATCATTTGCAGGCATTGACTAGCACGTCTGTACCGACTGTACTGGCCGCGACTCGCGATGCGGACAACGTACTGCCGTCAGTTAGCATTGACCACTTCCAAGCCGCATACGATGCGACGGAAGCATTGGTTGCGCGCGGGCACAAGCGCATTGCGATGATTGCCGGTCCTGCAAACGATCCATTGGCAGGGTTGATGCGCTATGAAGGCTATAAAAAGGCGCTGAAAGATGCAGGTATCGAGCTGGATGAAGAGCTGATTGCAACAGGCAACTACTTTTATGAATCTGGCTTGTCCACTACAAAAGCTTTTCTGGCCCTTAAAAATCCTCCTACGGCGATTTTCGCAGCAAATGATGAGATGGCTATTGGCGCGATCCACGCCATTCAAGATTCTGGTTTGAACGTGCCAGGTGACATCGAAGTCATTGGTCACGATAATATTCGTCTGGTCGAAATGGTACGTCCGCGACTGACTTCTGTCGTACAGCCAATGTATGATATTGGTGCGGTGGCGATGCGCCTGTTGACCAAGTACATGAATAACGAGAATGTCGAAGAGCATGTCGTGCTGTTGCCGCATCGAATTGAGTATCGGGAGAGCACAAAGCCGTAAGCAAGCTTAAGCGAATTGGGACGTAGGCAATTGACAGCAAGAGGGGGATGGGAAATGCGTTACGGAATTATCGGCGCGATGGATGAAGAAATCGCGCTTTACTTGGAAGCGATGCAAGAGACGACTGCTGCCACCAAAGCAGGCATTACCTATTACACAGGTAAAATGGAAGGCAAGGATGTCGTGCTGTGCAAATCAGGTGTCGGCAAGGTGAATGCTGCCGTGACGACACAAATCCTCATCGATTCATTCCAAGTGGAGCGTGTCATTTTCACAGGTGTGGCAGGAGCTGTTCATCCTGAGTTAAATATCGGTGACATTGTGGTTTCAACGGATTGTATCCAACATGACATTGATGTGACACCGCTTGGCTTTGAACCAGGACAGATTCCGTTTACAGAGCAATGGACTTGGCAAGCGGATGCGGGACTGATGCAGCAAGCGATCGATGCGGGCAAGGAGCTGGAAGCGGGAGTTCAAGTAGTGAGCGGGCGTATCTTGTCCGGTGACCAGTTCGTTGCCAGCCGGGAAAAGGTGCAATGGCTGTATGAACAGTTTGCAGCACACTGTACCGAAATGGAAGGGGCATCTGTTGGACAAGTATGTGCGATGAATGGTGTACCGTTTGTCGTTGTACGTTCCATGTCGGATAAAGCGGACGGCTCCGCGCATGTAAACTTCGTGGAATTTACCAAGCTGGCTTCCCAGCGCTCCTACGCGATTGTCCGTAACATGCTGACAGCTTCTCAAGCATCGACAGCTGCGGGAGTGATCGTCTACTCGACGAAAAACTGTGTGGATTGCGACATGGTTAAGAATTGGCTGACAGCAAAAGGTGTTTCCTTTGAAGTGCGCGATGTCATGACGAGTCGTGCTTATCAAGAGGAAGTGGAGCGCTTTGGCTTCATGGGTGTCCCTGTAACAGTGGTAGGAGATAAAGCGGTAAAAGGCTTTGCACCCTCTGAGCTGGAAGAGCTTGTGAACTAGCGTTTTGGAATAGTGAAAGCGTGCTGACCAGTACCCAAAGGTACAAGGGCTGCACGCTTTTTTTATTGGAAAGTATAAGATTTTGCCATCTGACTACTGTGGTGGGAAAGTAGTAGTTGTGACATTATGAAAGAAAACATTCACGATGTCGTATTTGATGTTGTGAAGATCGTCCCTCAGTTTATGCTGGTAAGGATGATCGAGGATGATCTTAGAAGGTACTGATAAACCAACAAAGCTGGTGAAAAGAAAAAGTACAGGGCTCGCAGACCTTGACAGCGCCTACTCAGTCGGAACTTCAAAAAGAGGACCACTGTTGTCGAACACTTCTTCTTTGAGGAACTTCCGCCCGTAGGGTGGCTTTGGCTCGACGGTCCTCTTTTTGAAGTGGAGACGGGCAGTGAATCACCCATACTGGTGTGTCAGAGTCGAAGAGAACTGTGCTTTTTCTACTCCTCCACTATGTTGACTCAAACCAGAAGGACCTTCATTGTTTCTCTAATGGTCTTTCTTACTTCTTGGAGCCAATTGGTGCGTACAGCATCGCACGTTCTAGCGTAAGCCGATTTTTTTCCGTGATCTCTGCTCGTCGTGGGATTATTGGGAATGGTTCGTCAAAAAGCCGAGGCGGCAAGGGCAAATCCGTCTCTGGTTGCCAGCGGTTGAGCCAGGCTTCGGGAAGATCACCGTCCACAAGAGGCTGATCGCTCATCTCACTCCATACCAGCGTCCACGCCCGTGGCACCACCCGCCAAATATCGTAGCCCCCGCCCCCTACAGCGATCCAGCGACCGTCGCAATATTCATGAGCGAGGCGGTGAGCAAGCCTGGGGATGGCTTGATAAATCTTCATCGAGCAAGACAAATGGGTGAGGGGATCGTACGCATGAGCGTCACAGCCATTTTGTGTCAGGATGACATCAGGCTTGAAGCCAGCCGCTAGCTTTGACACCAGCTCCTCATACACTTCCAGAAAAGAATCGTCTTCCGTGAAGGCATCGAGCGGAACGTTGACAGAATAACCGTAACCGCTTCCATCTCCACGTTCAGACAAATTGCCTGTTCCCGGGAAGAGATACTTCCCCGTTTCGTGAATGGATACAGTCAGTACATGAGGGTCATCGTAAAAAGCCCACTGTACCCCATCTCCATGATGGGCATCTGTGTCGATATACAGCACGCGCGCATTCCAGTTTTTACGCAAATAAGCGATCGCGACGGAGCAATCATTGTAGATACAAAATCCAGAGGCGCGTCCACGAAAGGCATGGTGCAATCCTCCGGCGGGATTGAAGGCGTGTTCTGCCTGTCCACTCATAACCGCGTCCACTGCGTTTAACGTACCTCCAACGATCAGCGAGGACGCTTCATGCATGTTCGAAAAACAGGGAACATCCTCTGTTCCCAAGCCATAACTGGCTGCCTGCGGAAGCTCGTGTTCACTATGGCCCTGATCGCGAACAAATTGGATATAACGTGGGTCATGCACCAGGGCGAGTTCTTCATCTGTCGCCGGTCGGGGAGTCAGGATGTCTGAGTCTTTGAGTATTCCGTAACTGCTCATCAGATCGTGTGTGAGGAGCAGACGACGCTGGTTGAACGGATGATCATCATGAAAATAATATTGCGTGTAGTCTGGAGAGTAGATCAGACGAGCATTTCGGCTCACTGGAATATCCCTCCTTCCCTAGGGCCGATTACGGAAAAGCCTTTTTCAAGGAGCAATTGCGTCACGATACGAGGATCAATTGTCTGTACCCGAAAAACAAGGTTCTTTTTTGCGGGCTGTTTCCCAGGAAAGACCACGACGCTCGTGACATTTACTTGTGCATCGCGAAAGACTTGACTGACTTCTGCCAGCATGCCAACGCGGTCATCCACTTCGACTTCGATATGGGAGCTAGGTTTGTTAACGCCGAACAGTTCGATCAAGCTGGAGAAAAGATCCGATTCTGTGATCAATCCTACGAGCCGATTCCCTTCGACGATGGGTAGTGAGCCGATTTTGTGCTCGTATAGTTGGAGGGCTGCGTCTTCGATGAAATCCAGAGGGTGGGCAGTGATGACTTGTTGGTTCATGATATTGGCTACAGGCTTGTGCAGGACGGTGTCGTCATCGTCATGCGTCAGCAGGCGAGAGGGGAGAGCGTCTCGCAGATCACGGTCCGAGACAATGCCTACGAGTGAGTCGTTTTCAATGACAGGCAAATGCCTGATTCTGTTTGCGCGGAGGAGAAGAAGCGCTTCTCCGATGGTAGTGGATGGCTGGATCGTGACAATTTTTTTCCGCATAATCTCTTCAATACGCATAAGAGTGACCTCCTGGAATCAAAAGGCATCCAAACTAGTAAAGAAAACGATTTTGAAACCGCATAGCATCAAAGGCAACGACTGTTTCTGGTGGTACACGCTTGCCGATTTTTGCCATGAGACAGTTGGCGGGATGTGAGCATATTTCCGGATCGTCTGTCGCCATCCAGCTCAGTCCTGCGCTGCCCATGACCTTTTCCATGACCTTTCTGTATTGCCATACATCGAGTCCTGTTCCTTTCAAATCCCAATGCCAGTAATACTCGGTAGTAATAATGACGTAGTCTTCCATGGCGTCGTCCAAGAAGGCGACTTCCAGCAGCTTTTTGCCTACGCCACCCGCCCTCACTTTATGACTGATTTCAATCGCCCCCAGCTCCAGCAAATCGGGCAGTTGAGCTTGTGACCATCGCTCCAGTGGATCGGGGTGCAGAAAGGTCACGTAGCCGAGGACAAGGTCGCCTTCGCGAGCAATAATAATGCGCCCTTCAGGCAAATCAGCGATTTCGATGAGAGCTTCATGCTGCTGTTCAGGGATACGAAAAGCTTTCAGCCCCTCATCAAAGCGTAATGAGGCCAGATGACTTCCTGTAATCGGTCCTTCGACGAGCAGCTCCCTGTTGTTCACCATTAGACTCAATGAATGATAGCGTTTGACGTGCTCCATCAGTTCCCCCCCTTACGTTTGTAGAAAAACAGAGATGGCGTCTAACCATCTCTGTCAGTTGTCATTCCAGTTTATTCTGTGGTGTTGGCAGTTACGATGTTAGAATGTGGCGATTCTCCGTAACTGTTGACTGCGGTAATGTAATAGGTGCTGCCATTCGGTACGTCTGCTGCGTGTGTAAAGGTTGTGCTAGAGACTGTACCGAGTAGCAAATAGCCGCTTGCTGAGTCTGGGCTAAAATATACGTTGTACATCTGCTCAGACGAGCTGCTTCCTTTCCACTGTAGCTGCCAACCGTTTGGCGTATTCTTGATGGACAAGGATTTCGGAGCAGCAGGTGGTGAAGCGGAATCTGTGTCTGTATTCGTGCCTCCTGATCCATCTGCTGGGTTAGTCGCAGTTCCATCTGGATCTGTTTGACCATTCCCGTTATTGTCCGTCGGATTCGGGATGCCTGTTTCCGTACCTTGGTTCGGATCAGGCAACTGCCATGTCTGTGTAGAACCGACAGAAGCGATTGCGGAAGGCTGCGATTCATTGCCAGCGATATCCACAGAAGTGACATAATAGCCTAAATCGCCATGGGTTGCAGTCGTATCGGCAAAAGTCAATTCGGATGGATCTTTCACAGTCGCTACTTTGACAAAGCCGTTCTGCACATCAGCGCGGTAGATGCGATAACCGACCAAGTCAGCTTCCTTGGCTGATTGCCAGGTAAGCGTAATTTGCTTGCCTGAGCCTGTAGCTGTTACACCGCTTGGCGAAGCTGGCGCTCCACCTGCCTCTGTGCGAGGGTCTTCCTTGTCAGGCAGGCGTTGCTCCCAATCCGGTGGTTGGGTGGCGACCCTACTGTTTTTCGCTTGAATTTGCTCCTTGGTTGGAAGCGGGTCAGGTGAGCGGTAGAAGACGCCTTCGGTAACAAAATCTTCAGGTGTCCCTTCCTTCGCCAAATACCGTTCGCCATTATACGTAATGACGCGTGCTTTTTGGTGGGCATCGTCCACCTTTGTCGGAACGAATTTGCTGTTGAATATATCAGTGATCAAATGGCCAGCTTCTTTTGAAAGCTCACTCGGCAAAAGACCTGATTTCGAGTCAACAGTCGCACTGACAATTCCTGCCGGCTTTTTAAAGGTGGAGTCAGGAGGTGAAAGGTTCGGATGCTTCGCAATGACATCCTTCATGACCTTACCCCATACGACCATCGGAACATATTTGTCCGCGTCTGGCATTGGATATGGCTCGTCAAAGCCAACCCATACCCCCATGGACAGCTCTGGCGTGTAACCGACGAAATAGAGGTCGTTGCTGTTGTTCGTAGTTCCGGTTTTACCTGCCACATCGACTTTGCGCGGCACGTATTTGCGGATGTGCGTACCTGTACCGTTATTGACAACGGAACGCATCAAATCAGTGATCAAGTAAGCTGTTTGCTCGCTGTACACTTGCACAGGTTTGGTTTCATGGCGATAAATGACTTTTCCAGTGTTATCTTCAATTCGGTCAATCAGATAGGCATCCACGAAAGAACCGTGATTTGCGAATGTCCCATAAGCGTTTGTAATTTCCTCGACAGTTGTTCCGTAGGTAAGACCGCCAATTACGCCAGTGGCTGCATAGTTGTCAGCATCCACCAATGTTGTGATTCCCATTTTCTTCACGTATTCGAGAGCCGTTGGAATGCCAACTTTCAAATACGTCTTGATCGCCGGAATGTTCCAGGACATCCGCAGCGCTTCACGGGCACTCATCATCCCTTGCCATTTGTTGTTCCAGTTCTTAGGTAAATGGGAACCGTTCTGGCCGTCAGCGAGTAGCACCGGAGCGTCATCGATTGGGGATGCTGGCTGGAGCAATCCCAGTTCAAAAGCAGGAGCATAAGCTGCAAGTGGCTTCATGGCCGAACCAGGCTGGCGTGGTACAGTGGCGTGGTTTGTCTGTTCCACCTTGAAGTCACGTCCCCCGATCATGCCGAGGATGGCTCCTGTTTTGTTGTGAATCAGCATTGCGCCGACTTCTTCCAGAGCATTTTCGATTTTTTCTGTTTTGCCGTTAGAGCGACGAATCGTATAGGTGCGATTCTTACCGAAGTTTTTCGGATCGGCTGCAACAGCCTGCATGATGTCATATACGCTCTTGTCGATTGTGGTATGTATCTTGTACCCTTTTCGCAGGATGTCGCGACGTTTCTCTTCAACCAGCTGTCGGTATTCGTTGCGGCCGATGGTTGATTTGTCTCGACCTTTTTCCAAGAGGTCTGCGTCCACAAGCTGACGTGCGGCACGATCTTCAATTTCCATCATCAAGAAAGGTACTTCTCGATAAGCTTGCTGCGTCGGCTTTGCCAGCTGTGCCTTCAAATCACTGGCGAGAGCTCCATCATATTGGGTTTGTGTAATGTAGCCATTTTCCAGCATGCGATCCAACACCATTTTTTGGCGTTCCTTCCCGCGCTGATAGCTTTCTGCACGGAATGGAGAGTAGGCGCCTGGGTTTTGAATCATGCCCGCAAGATACGAACCCTCAGCGAGCCCGAGCTCTTTTACATCTTTGCCAAAAATCCCTTTCGCGGCAGCCTGAACGCCGTATACGTTTGATCCGTTGGCGTTTTTTCCGAAGTAAATTTCGTTCATGTAGGCTTCCAGTATCTGATCCTTGGAAAACATGCGCTCGATCCGAATCGCGGTAAAGATTTCACGGGCCTTACGGGTGTGACTAACTTCAGCAGAAAGGATTGTATTTTTTACAAGCTGCTGTGTAATCGTACTACCACCTGTTACGACAGGCTGGTTGGTAAATTCCTGAATCGCTCCGCGCATGGTGGATTGAAGCGAAACTCCGGAGTGGTGGTAGTAGTTATGGTCCTCAGTTGCGATGATGGCATTAATCAAATAGGGAGAAACGTCTGCTTTCTTCACCAAACGTCGATCGCCTTCTTCGGCCCGCAATTGGCCGATCAGAGAGCCGTCGTTGTAGTAGGCGAATCCAGTCAGATAGTTGGTGAAGATTTTATTCTCCAGTTCCTCCTTGCTGCGCACAGGCTCGTCCTTCACGAGTGCGGCAACATAACCTGTCACGATTCCTCCCGCGACTGCAGCTCCCATTAGCCCTAGTACGAAGACGATTTGGATAATGACCCAAAACGTCCTGCCACGGCTTCTGCGTCGCTTTTTTTTCGTCGATTCAGAGGAAGATGTGTGGTTATTCGACATAGTCTACGACCCCCTAGCATACCACCTGATTATACCATACGAGGAACCTAGAGGATAGAAGATGCGTAGGAGATAGCAAAATGTGTCAAAAACCGTTGAAAATTGTCAACGGCATGTGAGTGATTGCGTTTCAAAGACATGGTTAAGTTTACAGAGCGGGATCAGAAAATAGATTTCATAGGAGGAGACAAATGAACATAGGAGCGGGCGAAAGCGTGGCATAAAGCAAATATGAATACATAAAAAAAGAGTAGGCCGACAAGCGGCACTACTCTTTTTCTTTTTATCCTCAGACGATTAACGGCTGTAGAACTCAACGATCAGAACTTCGTTGATTTCAGCTGGCATTTCTTCACGGTCTGGCAGACGAGTGAAGGTACCTTCAGCAGCAGCATCGTTGAATGTAACGTAGTTCGGCAGGAAAGTGCGGCTTTCCAGAGCGTCCTTGATCAATTGCAGACCACGGGACTTTTCACGAATGGAGATTACATCACCCGGTTGTACGCGGTAGGATGGGATGTTTACTTTTTTGCCGTTTACCAGGAAGTGACCATGGTTTACCAACTGACGAGCAGCTGGGCGAGTTGGAGCAAAGCCCATGCGGTATACCAGGTTGTCCAGACGGGATTCCAGCAATTTCATGAAGTTTTCGCCCACTACGCCAGCCATTTTGCTAGCATTGTCGAAAGTGCGGCGGAATTGTTTTTCGTTAAGGCCAAACATGTGGCGCAGTTTTTGCTTTTCTTGCAACTGGATTCCGTACTCGCTCAGTTTACGACGGTTGTTGTGACCGTGTTGACCTGGAGGGAAGTTGCGTTTGATGTCTTTTCCTGTACCATCGAGGGAGATACCCAGACGACGAGCCAGTTTGTGACGAGGTCCTGTGTAACGTGACATGTTTTCATTCTCCTTTAATATGGATTCGCAGGTGTTTACTTCCGGCAGGTTAGTTCCTACTTTATCTACACGAACTTCGGACGGTAGCGTTTCCGCATCGTGCTCCTCACAGATGATCAGCCGCAGTCTGTAAAGGGAGGGAACTAAGAGGGTACATCCTTCCGTTTTTACCTACAATCAATGCTACCCTGTACACATACATTCAATAATACTAGGCGCGATATAGTAAAGTCAAGGGAAAAGAAGCGCGCCATCCGTCGCAAGAAGTGGGATGGATGGCGCTTTTTGGGTTTTATTTTCGCAACAAAGTAACCGGACCGTCTGGAGTATCCCGTTTTTCGAGGAAGCGGGTAAAAGTAATGGCTGCATCGGCACGGGGGACGAGGCTTTGCGGCTGGAACTTTTGTTTGTCGGTTGGCACGATACCGAGTGTAGTCGCAATGATGATCGAACCGCGGTACTTCGAATTGGCAATGTCTGAGAGCTGGGACTGGAACATGCCAGGGAAGTCCGTCAGTTTTTTGTAACCAAGTGCACGAACAATCATATCAGCCAGCTCTTCACGTGTAATCGTCTCATTTGGGTTCAGCTTGGAAGCATTTTTATCGAGAAGTCCTCGATCTACAGCACCTTCTACGGCTGAGAAGAAGCGCGAACCATTTGCCACATCGCTATAGGTGGCCTTTCGTTCCAGAGAGTACTCCGGATAGTGTCTGCCTTGGTTGAGACTGATCATGAGCATTTCAATCATTTCGCCGCGTGTAATCGGTTTTTGCGGCAGGATATTGCCGTTTTCTAGCGTTAGTGCGTCGTATTCATACATCAGCAGGAGTTCCTTCTCCGCTGGATGACCCTTTAAATCGGCAGGAGCCGGACGATGCAGCGCAATCGTTTTGCCAGTAGAGGTGGAGCTCCACTCGCCTGTTACAGCGTCAAGGTAATACGGCTGCTCAAACGGCGTCATTGTCGCGCGATAGACGATCTTGGCCGTTCGCTTCGGTGTGTAGGAAGGCTGCTCTTTTGCGCGTTTGGCATCCTCAGGAGTAAGAGGGACGAGGGCGTATACTGCCTCTGCTTTTGTCTCGGTCCACCACTTCTCGCTCGCTTCGGCAGCAGGCAGGTGCTTGGGAACTTGTGTCGGGTATGTTTCGCTGCCCAAATCAGCACTGTAACTCAGCAGATCACCTGTTTCTGTGTCAAACGTGAAGTAGGCAGAGCCGCTAGCTGCAGCAATTCCATTGATAAAACGCTCAAATCGGATCTGCGTCCGTTCGGAATCAACAACGGGTTGGTTTTCCTCTTCCACACGCTCTGTCCAGTAAAGCTGGTGGGCCATGGTTGGCGCCAAATCGCGAATCGTTTCCATCGCTTTTGCCTTGAGTTTTTCCATGTCTGGTTTTTTAGCAGCGGTTGTTTTTTCTTTATGGCTACGGAATTCCTTGTTCAATCGGTAGATGTCCCCGGTTACAGCATCCACGGAGACATACGCAAATCCGTCTTCGCTATTGCCTTTTTCACCGAATTCGAGATCCCAGACAGGACGGTTGCCACGGTAGTCTCTTTCATTGTAATTGGCAGAGCGAAGCTCGTAGTTGGACAAATTCAATGCTTTCGATGCCCATTGTACAGCTTCCTCTTGGGAGAGCGGTTGTCCGCTGCGGCGTGCAGGTAGGACTTTGCTGCTTACAGGCTCAGGATCTTTCGTTGGTTGATACGGGGTCAACGATTGTGTCAATGCTTTGCCAGTCTCTGCATCCATGTAGAAGGTGAAAGGATTCATATACCCTAGAGATGGCTTGTTATTTTGCGTCTCCACCCGATCCCACGGCAGCAGGTAAACTGGTTTTGGATTCGCTTGTTCTTTAAATAGTTTCTCGGCTTCTTCTTCCGAGATTTTCGTATCCGTATCCTCGAAAGTCACGTCGTTCCACGACAGAGAATAGTTGGTCACTGTGCCGGAAGCATCCACCGTGATATCTGCGCCGTTGTCGGGAAAGAGAATGCCGTCCACGTCACGAACAAAGCGGAAATTATAGAAGACTTCCGAGTTCAGCGGAGTTTTTGGCTCTGGCATATCGCGGGTATACAGTCTTGTTTCCGCTGCTTTTCCTGCATTGTTTTTCTCGAAAAAGCGCTTCGCCTGCTCTTGCGCCTCTGTATAGGAAATTCGTTTTGCATAGG
This sequence comes from Brevibacillus sp. AG162, assembly GCF_006715575.1. Lineage (NCBI taxonomy): Bacteria > Bacillati > Bacillota > Bacilli > Caryophanales > Paenibacillaceae > Brevibacillus > Brevibacillus sp. AG162. Next base: position 42,398 of record NZ_VFNO01000005.1, on the reverse strand, counting down.
GAAGCGAGGATGATTCCTGATCATGACGCGAATAGGAAGTCAGCTCGCCTGTATTGGCGTGAATACTGACGCTATAGGATAGAAGGGCTTTTCCGTTTTCTGGATCTTTCTTTACCCAACTAAACGACCATTCTGGAAATGGGCGCCAGCTATCCGCTGAACGAAAAGACACATTCTGCACCGTCATCCCAGCGGTAGGCACTATTTTTGTGGCGAGTGCCAAGGCTGCTTCCTTGGACAGCTTTGCTTTGGCTTGTGCCACAGAGTCTGATTGTGGCATAGTAGTCGCCATTTTATTGGTACTCACATGAGGTGATTGTGCATGCGCTTGTGCCACAGGCAGCAACAGACTGGCTGATAGAACAAATGAGCTAGACCGAATGATCCACGGTTTCATAGGAACCCCTCCAACGATGTCATATTCTTCTTATCACCTCTGACGAGAGGAAGTAAAAGTTCGTTTCAGTTCAAATCCATGAAAAAAAGAGTGTGGTATTTACAGAAAGGAATGAAATATAGGAATTTTGTACCAAATGTTTTTTTATCAATCTAGAATTGTGAACAGGCATCTTATATAATAAGAAATACTATCCACAGAATACAGACCGGTAAGGAGATAAATCGTTTTGGAAACCATCATGTATCTCATTCGTCATGGAGAGACGGAGTGGAATCAGATTCGTCGTATACAAGGCCACAGTGACATCGCATTGAACGAGCTCGGGGTACGCCAGGCCGAGCAAGTAGCAGACAGGTTCCAAGGCGAGACGATTCACGCTTTTTATTCGAGTGATCTCAGTCGTGCGCGTGATACGGCTGCCAAGATTGCTGGTAACTTCCAATCCTCTGTTTCTACGCGGACTACTTTGCGGGAGCGTTGCTATGGGGAGTGGGAGGGGCTTACCTATGAAGAAATACGTGAGCGATTTGAGAATCAGGATGAAGCCTCCTGTGGAATTGAGACATTCGAAGACATGCAGCGTCGAGCTGTAGCTGCCATGACAGAAATAGCAGGGAGCCATCCAGGTGAGGCGATTGTCGTTGTCTCGCATGGCGGTCTCATTAATAGCTTCTTGCATTATGTGACGGTAGGAGAACAAGGAACGGGGATCACACGTATCGATAATACCGGTATTACGATATTTCGGTATGTAGATCGCAGGTGGGAAGTTCTATCCGTTAATGATACAGACCATTTGAAAGCTTGAGAAAATGCTGAGAGAGGGAGTTTCTCGTGTCAAGTAAAATGTTGGGGAAGTTAGAGACGGTCTTTTCCTACACGGCCCATTTTATCTTACAATCTTGGCCGGAAAAGCGCCCAGGCATCCTTTTCTTGACAGATTCCGGGGGCCGCGTAATCAACTTCATGGAAATGCAGGTTGGTCCATCTCGGAATTCTCAAGGGCTTACTCTGCAACACGATGTATCGATTGGCAAAGTCTTTGATTTTATTTTAGAGGCACTTTCTTCCAAAGAGATCGTAGTCAAAACGAGAAGTGAAACGAACAACGTGTGTGGAGCCTTTCCTTTGTGTGAAGAAGATGGAAGGGTTCGTGCTGTCATTGGCATGATAGCGCCCGAAGACCAAATCCATTTCGATTTGTCATCCTACATGCGCGGGCTAGAGCCCTTGATTCGCATGGGATATGATGCTTATATTCAACACGTCACGAGCCAGATTGTCATGGATTTGACGCTGCATGATACGACCAAAGAGCTGCTGCAAAGCTTGACGGGTCAGATCAGTGACATTATCCAAAAAGGCTATTGTTCGGCCGTAAAGCTCGCGGACAATGCCACGTTGATTCCGCAGGAGAGTGTAACCACGCAGGAGGCCGAAGTTGGACAAACCCATATAGCCCAACTGGTTTCGAGATTCGGTACGACACAAATCATGCCATCCATTTTGGATGACCACAGGCTTGTCGTCGTTCCTGTTTCCTTGAACCAAACGCCGCTCTACGCACTGTTTTTGCATCTGCCACCCGAAGAGACAGATTGCGTGTACGATGAGCGGGATGTTGCTTTTTTGCAGGAGGTAGGGGCGAAGGCAAGCTGTGCGCTTTGGCGTTCGATCATGTCGGACGACCTGCGCCGTGAAGCGAGCAAAAAAGATTTGTTGTATCAGTTGATGTCAAAGATTCAGGCATCGATTGATGTGAATGATGTTTTGCATGAAATCGTGACGAGCATTCCCAGCCTTTATCCGTACTTGTCGGCAGAACTTTTCCTTACGGTTGAACCCAATGCAACCACCCCGGTCAAACAGCTTTCTTTTCAAGAGGTAGAGCCGTCTACCAGTACCAAGGCCTATTTGGAAGGACGTCTCATTGCCGAAGAAGTGGGAGAAGGGGAGCAACAGGTGACGGTGATCGCAGCGCCACTCTTGGGCAAGCAAGGAATCTACGGAGTTTTGCAAGTGACGTCCGATCAGCGAATCACCTTGAATCAGCATGAAAAGGACTACATTTCGATCTTGGCGGATACTGCTGGCACTGCGTTTGAAAACGCACAGCTCTATCAGCAATCGCGTAATTTAATTCGAGAATTGCGTTTGATTAATGAGATGGCACGCCAGCTGAACAGAAGTCTTGATTTAAAGGAAATTCTCGATTTTGTTACGACGATGATGCGGGCTACCTTTGATGCGGAGTTTTGTGCCATCTTGCGAAAAGCGCCGGGAGAGGATTGCTTTGATGTGCTCTCTTCCTCCATTCCAGCGTTTAATGGCATGGCTATCGATTCTACAGAAAAGCCATTTCAGCAAATCTTGCAAAGCAAGCAGGCATTGTTGCTGGCTCAACCAGGGGCAGGACCGCTTCCTTTTTCGCTCTTTTCGTGCTGTTCCTTCATGGGAGTTCCGCTCGTTGTCGAGGGTGAGATTAGTGGAGTCCTTTTAGTCGCAGATTCCCGTTATCATTTTTTTAGTTTTGACGACTACAAACTCCTCGAAATATTTGGTCAGCATGCGAGCTTGGCAATGACCAACGCCGTCCTGCATAATGAAATGGAACGAATGGTCATTACGGATAATTTGACAGGTCTGTACACGAGAAGACATTTGAATGAACGAGTAAGAGGATCATTACAAAAAGACAACTATGGCTCGTTGATCTTGATCGATATTGATTATTTTAAAACCGTGAATGATACATTTGGCCATCAGGTAGGGGACGAGGTGCTGATTCAGGTCTCCAATCTGATTCGACATAGCATCCGAGACAGTGATATCGCGGCAAGATGGGGCGGAGAGGAACTCGCTGTTTATTTGCCGCGTGTGGACAAAAACACCGCGCATTCCGTGGCAGAGCGCATACGGGAATGCGTCGAGCAGCAAACGTCTCCACAGGTCACGATCTCGTGCGGACTAGCGAAATGGAGCAGGGAGATGGATGTAAACCTGAGTGTAGAAGCGCTGTTCCATCAAGCAGATATTGCTTTGTATGAAGCCAAAAATTCAGGTAGAAATCAAGTTGTTCTCGCCTAGAGCCAAAACAATGGCTCTTTTCTCTTTTCGGAAAAAAAGGCAAAAAACTTGAGAGGTAGATAAAAAATGACAACGAATGATGGCAAGCAAAGGATCGCGACGCAAGTAGCACCTGATATTTTTTGTCTGGAAATACCTACGCCTTTTGATGTGGGGGCAGTAAACGTCTACTTGCTAAAAGGGGAGCGCTTGACCTTAGTTGATGTAGGTCCATTGACCGACGATGCGTGGGCGGCCTTGACAGAAGGCTTAGAATCGATTGGGGTAAGCGTGCAAGATATCGATCAAGTCATACTGACGCATCATCATGTGGATCATTGCGGGCAGTTAGAAAAAGTACGGGAACGATCGGGAGCGAAGACATTTGCCCATCCGCAGGCAACGCCTTATGTACAGCAGGATGAGCAGTTTATGACTTTTCATGATCAGTTTTTCGAAGAGCTGTACATCCAGAGTGGTGTACCAGAAAAAATGATGGTCATTATCTCGAAATTTCACAAGCTGATGAAGACGTTTTCTGCGCCAAGCCAGATTGACGTCCATCTGAAGCATGAGCAAAAGGTACCGTACTTGGAGGACTGGCAGGTACTGTATACGCCGGGACACAGCCAAAGCCATCTGTCGTTGTATCGGGCAAAGGATCAAGTCATGATTGGTGGCGACCATATCATCAAGCGAATTTCATCCAATGCCTTCATTGAACCACCCCGGAATCGCACGAGTACAAGACCACTGACCTTGATCCAATACCGTACAGCGCTGCAAATGTGTGCGGACATGGAGATCAGACAAGTCCTGAGTGGACACGGTGAACCGGTTTACAACCATCGAGAGCTCATACTTGCTCGTCTGCAAAAGAACTGGGAGAGAACAGACACGCTTCGCAGGCTTCTTGCAGATGGAGAAAAGACAGCTTTTGAACTGAATGCTCTCTTATTTCCAGGCTTGTACCAAAAAGAATTGCCATTGACGCTATCCGAGACATTGGGGCACATCGATTTGTTGATGATTCTCCATCAGATTGAAGTGAGAGAGCAGGATCGAGTCTTGTATTACCACCTGTAAAACCTGATCGTCCAAGAGAGGCTTGCAAATAGAATAAGCCTATTCCTCCCCGGAAACGCTAAAAGGGACTATTACCCTGGGACCCCACATGAGGCTGACCTAGGGTAGCTGAGGGAGGGTAGCATCTATGCAGAAGTATTGGCCCATTTGCGTAATGGCTCTTGTATGTACAGTTGTTGTAGGTGGCTGTAATCAAATGAATGTGAAGCAGGATGCGAATACAATGTTTGAGCAGGTGCGTGACAAGTTCGATGCGCAGAAATCGTATGCGTTCTACGGCCAAACCAAGCTGTTGACGGCAAATAGTGCCAATGCGAACATGGTTAACTTTTCGGGCAGAAAGGATGGAGAGGCTGTTTACATGAACGTGAAGCTCTCTGTCCCAGAAGAAAACAGAGTGGACAACTTATCCTTGCTCAGCCAAGGGGACAAGCTGTATACCAAGCATGGACAAAACGAAGGCTGGAAGCATGTCGCAGGGGATAGTCCGGCCCTGCATCAAGAAATGAACAACTGGAACCCCATCGCTTCGTTTCAGCAAATCAACGATATGAAACAAAACGTCCGGATGCTGCCAGATGAGAATCCAAAAGACGATTTTGAGGCGCTCGGAGTCGTATTGGATTCTGCCAAACTAAAGAGCTGGCTTGTTGCCCAAATGCAAGAACAAACAAAGTCGGGAGCAAAAGTCCAATCGATAGCAGGGCGAGAGAAACCCTACATACCGAAGCTAAAGCTAGCGATGTCACTCTCGGAAGGCAATTGGAGAGGGACGCCTACACAACATTCCGGACCCACGATTCAATCCAAGAAGAAGGTGGACGTAAACGAGCTCGTGAACCAGATGGAAGTGGAGGCAGAGTACACGATTCACTATAATAAAAAAACGATGCTCCCCACGAATATGACGATGTCCATTCGATCCTCGTACGATTTGAACGATCAGCGTGTAAAAGAGCATACGCAAGTAGAAACGTATTTGCAGCAATATGGAGCAGTTGCCCCCATCACAGCTCCATCGAAAAAAAGCAAATAGGGAGTAAGAGTAATCAAGTGAGACGTTCCTCTTGCAAAACAGACAGGAGCGTCTTTTTTCTGTCAGGGAAAATTGAAAAGATGAGGTAACGCGCTCGATGCTTTTTACGTACTTCTTATGTGGAAGAAATTCTATGCGATAGCGGTTTTTTTCGATGGAATCAGCATTACGAGCAGGATACTGGAAAACATTGTCGAACATACAACAAGACTATCTTTTTTCGTCGAATAATCTGTACAATGGGAAAGATGCCTGATGGATCAGACGAAAATGCGTATTTTATCCGCAGCAGCGAAGCTTTTTGATGTTCATGGCTACAAAGGAACCTCCGTAAGACAAATTGCCTCTGTTGCTCAAGTAAATTCCGCGCTGATTTCCTATCACTTTGAAGGGAAGCAAGGAGTCCTGGAGACGCTGATTGCTTCTTACTTTGAGACGTTGTTTCGCCTTTTGGAAGAACTGGGAAACGAGCAGGAAAACATCCCTGCCTATCAACGATTGGAACAAGTTGTGCAGCTGTATTTGCAATTTCAATGTGAGCATGCGCCTATCACGCGTTTGATTCACCGGGAGTTGAGCGTAGAATCCATGCTTGCTCGTGAAGTGATGACGCTATATATGAGTCGATGGAAGCACGGGCTTTCGCGTGTGATCGAGGGCGGTGTCGTCTCGGGTGAGTTTTTGCCCGTCTCTATTGATCGTACAGTACTGGCTATGACGAGCCAGATGATATATCCATTTTTGCAACCACAAATGGTTCGCCAGGTCTATGATCTGGAGCCATCTTCCGAGGAGTTCGTCCAATGGCTGCAAACCTCGATTATGTGTTATCTGCGAGGTTCTTTGCTGCCCGCTTAGGCGTGGCCTCTCCCAATGAATGATTTTAGTAAGGGGATGTATGACAAGTGAAACGAAAACTATTCATGCTCTGTTTGGCAGGCATGTTGTTATATACGAATCCGGCTTATGCGACGCCGTTTCCAGACAAAAAAGACGAAGTTGTTCAGGACGCTGACAACTATTTGAAAAAAGAAGACAGGACCGCCTTTGCAAATTCATTGAACGGCATACCGGGCAGCTACAAAGTCGTCGTAGTGGAAAGCACGGCACCAGAAGCTGAATCTCCAGATATCTACGCACAAAAGCTGTTTGACAATTACAATTTGGCCGACGATGCCTTGATGATCGTACTCGACATAAACACCGAGCAGTTGGGGATTTACGCCGGTCCTTCTTTGCAGGCAAAAGGTGCCACGATGGCATTGCTGCATGACAAGATTGCGTCTTTCTATGAACCATTCCGTACACAAAAGCAGTATTTGACCGGGATTCAGACGTTAATTGCGGAAGTAAACCAAGAGCTTAGCCGCATCGAAAGCAAGCAAGCAACAGCAAATCCGGGTGCGACCGACGCTAGTAAAGCGGAAGAGAGCGAAAGCAGTAGCGCACTCGGAGGTATTCCATGGTGGATTTATCTGGTTGGGGCTGTATTTGCTGGGCTATCGATCGGCTTGATTTACGCGATGATTAGACGCCGGGCTATTTTTGCCCAAGTAGACGATGTAGAGGATTGGAAGGAAGAGCTCGTTGAGAAGATCAATGTCATCGAGGTGGAAAAACCGCTTCGCCGTTCCAGCGGCATGACAGAAGTCCGTTACCACCACTTGGCTGACAAAAAAGAAAATCTGTTGCGCATTCGCATCCCTGATGTGGAAATGATGATCCTCGATGCGGAAGAGGCTTGCGATCGCTTCCGTTTTACGTTGGCACTTGGCATGCTGAATGAGGCGAGAGAGGCTATTTCCAAAATTGAGGAAGAGCTGAATGAGCTAAAAACAGACACCTCCAAAGTGGCAGTTACCAAGCAAGAAAACAAGGTTGTTGTTCCTGAGATCGGAAAGCAAGTGGAGCAGATGGAACGACGCTTGTCCGATTTGCGTCTGGAGTACGGATTGTCTTTTCATGAATTGAAAGCATCGCTCGATGAAGTAGACACGATGCGAAAACTCGTGAAAACTGCGCGGACGGCAGGGGACGACATCGCAGCTTACGAAACCACACAAAAAGCGCAGCAAGTGCTAGAGCAGGTAGGACAAGCGATGGAGCTCATTCCAAAGCTTGTGCAACGCGTGAAAAAGGAAATGCCGGAAGAATTCAAGCATCTGGAGGAAGGAATTGAGCAGGCCGTTCGTGACGGCTTTGATTTAAAGCAGGATTCCTTGGACAATGCCCTCTTGCAGGCGAAGCAATTGGTCATGTCCGCGAAGAGCGCTTTGGAAGAGGGCAGCCTGGAAATGGTATTGACCCATGTCAAAGCGTTCGAAGTCCTCCTTGATGCGACGTATCAAGCGATAGAAGATGGCGTTCTTGCTCGTGATGAAGCAGCAGCGACTGTATATGCAGAAGCTGAACCGCAAATAGAAATGAATCAAAGCAAAGATGAGACAGAATTTGTGCAGGAAGAAAAGAGAGCAGAAGCAGGAGAGGTGGAACAGGATAATTCGCTACAGCAAGTAGCGGCGACATCCGCGGCTGTGGAGCCGGAGATTCGTACACCTGAGCCGACTCCAGCTAGCGAGATCGAGCATTCTACCAGTGAGGCAGATTCTGTAAAGCCGACTCCTTTCCAGCAGACGAAAGTGGAAGAAGAGCGAACGGTGCGAGGCAAATCCTCAGAGCTGAGTGAAGCTGAACGTTCCGTTTTGTTACAAGCGATTCCTCAGCTTTTCAATAAAAAAGCACAAAAGTCTGCTCCAACAGTCAAAGCTGAGGAGCCTGTTTACGAAGAAGAAGAAGAGTATGAACTGGTCATGCCGAAGAGTCAGCCTGAACAAGAAGAGATGATTCCGGAAGAAGAAGAGCAAACGTATTTGGTCATCGAAACGGAAGACGATGCGCTGGATGAACTGGAGCGAATTTCTAACACATTAGTCCGCGTGCGTCAGCACATCAAGCGGAGCTACTTGCCGGGGATTCCGGATCAATTGAAATACATGTTTGAAGAAGTCGTGCAAACGTTGGGCCGCGTGCAAACGATCATGGAGCAATACCGCTATGATCTGGAAGAGGTGGCTATGCTGGTTCAGGACGCAAGTGATTTGGTCGGCGAAACAGAGCGGATGGCAGAACGCATTATTACAACTTGTCAGATGGCAGAGGGTGCCATTCAGTATACCAACCGTTATCGCCGACAAAATCGCCAGGTCAATGAGTTGTTGACGAAGGCAGAGATATCATTTCGACAACTGGCTTTCGCAGAAGCCTATCAGCTTGCGGAGGAGGCCCGTCTGGTAATCGAAGGCGCACCAGCCGAAGAGGACAACCGTTGGCTTCTGCGTCGCAAGAAAAAGGGATGAGTCCGATGCTGATCTTTCCTCTCTTCTTACTGGCAGTTGGCATTCTCATCATGGTACAGCCGCGGACAAAACGTTGGCAATCGCGGATGAATGCTTATTTTCAAGGAGACGAAAGGCGCGTCAAGCAGCGTGCCAACACGTTTTTTCTGTTGGGCCTAGCCTTTTTGTTCGCTGGATTTGCGTATTTGTTCCGCCTTGTCGGATAAACCAATAACTACGAATAAAGCACCTGCTATGAAAAGATGGACTTGCCGTCTTTTGTAGCAGGTGCTTTTTGTTGGACAAAAAAAGAAGCATCGCTCACGCAGGCGATGCCCCATCTAGGAAGATAAAGGGAGTAAGGTCTGTTAAACCAGCACATTACAACTAGGGGGGAGTAATGTGCTGATTTCTCTTTTCATGAAAAGAGAACCTGATTCATAGTTTCCCCAATCCCTCTTGATCTAAACGTCATTCTCGTAAAAAAATTCGAATGCTTCCTGCGCACTATGCGTACCCGCAGAATAGCCAGACGAAAAGGCAATGGTGATGTTGTAGCCACCGGTATGGGCGTGGACGTCCATGACCTCGCCAGCAAAATACAACCCATCCATGAGCTTGGATCTCATCGAGCGAGGATCGATCTCTTTTACACTCACACCGCCACCTGTAATGAACGCTTCCTCAAGAGAGAGCGTCCCCGTAATGGTGAGTGGAAAAGCTTTGATCAAGCTCGTGAACTTGCTCCACTCTTGTTTCTTCATATGGCTGTAGGTCGTTTCATCCGAAATTCCTGCCATCGCAAGCAACAGTGGGATAATCCGTTCGGGGAGGAAGCCTTTGATTGCATTTTTTACTGCCTTTTTTGGTTGCTCCTCGATCAGCTGCCAGCTTTCCGACATGATTTCTTCGGCCGTTTTGTCAGGCATGAGATCGATCGTCAGAGAAAGAGGAACCGCTCCGTATTTTCGTTGAGACACAGAGACATAATGTCCCATGCGCAGGGAAGCGGGGCCTGATATTCCGAAGTGAGTGAAGATCATATCGCCTTCCTGGGTGTTAATCTTTTTCCCATTGGGTGCATACAACGTCATCGTAATATCACGCAGCGACAGACCCTGGATCGATTTATCGCGAATAAAAGAGTCATTGGCTGTAAGCGGTACTTCAGTAGGATACAGCTCTGTGATCGTATGCCCGGCTGCTTTCGCCCATGCATAGCCATCGCCTGTAGACCCTGTCTGTGGTACAGAACAGCCTCCGACGGCAATAATCACACAAGGCGCGGTAATTTTCTCACCGGATTGGAGCATGATACCACCGACTCTGCCTTCCGAATAGATAACTTCTTTTACAGCGGCATTTAAATGAATGGTAGCACCTTGGCGCTTCAACAAATCAATCAAGGCTTGGGCGACTGTCACCGCTTTATCTGTGACGGGAAACATGCGGCCCCGATCCTCTTCTTTTAACGCGACACCCATCTCCTCAAAAAACTGGATAATCTCTCGGTTGCCGAATTGGGTGAGAGCACTGTACATGAAGCGGCCATTTCCCGGCATTTGTTTGATTAATTCATCTTGTTCCTTGGCATTGGTTACATTGCAGCGACCACCGCCAGATATGATGAGCTTTCGTCCGAGCTTTGAGCCTTTTTCCACGAGACAGACTCTGGCACCTTGGCCAGAAGCGGCAATAGCGGACATCAGCCCAGAGGGACCGCCGCCTATGATGATGACGTCATAATTGTATTGTGATCGGTTCATTTCATTCTCGTCCTTTGTTGTTTAGGGTTGGGCAACACCCATTTTACCACATACCGCCCACCCGGCGCGCAATTCCAGCTAGGATAGAGAGGACGAGGCACCTAAAATATCAGTCAACGGCTGCTTTTCTAAGACGTAATGAACGGTGGATTGACCACGGAGGATATTCGTGACGACATATCCTTTGGCAAAATAGGCCATGAACAATTCCCGCGTCATCTCTCGCCACAAGGAAGCGACGGCCATATCTGCCCGTTTAACATCCTGGAAGAAGGCAGGGACAGGCAGTAGCACCACAGGTTCTTCGCGTGACAAATCGATTTTGATAGGATGAGGAATATCATCCTTGATTTCTAGATGCAACAGGTCTGGCGCCTGTTCAAAAGAGGGAGTAGGGGTGTTCCCTGCCTGACGCGATTCCACACGATCGCTTCCGATCATCCATTCAACGAGGAAACGGTCTGTCGGCAGTCCTCGATTGAAGTCGTCATCGAGCTGTCCATAGCAGTTTGGCAAGTAAGTGCGAACGATTCCGCCAAGCTTGGCGATGTTCAGAACACCGTTTACAGTTTCAAGCGGATCATACGTCCATGTAATTTTGGAATAGCCTGCTGCTGCCGCTTCTTCTTTTTGCAGCCATTTCATTTGTACACCTAACCCTTGCTTGCGATACTCTGGCAAAAAGCCGAGCATATGCGAACAAAGATGGGGTTCTCCGTTGGTGAAGCCCGGGAAGCTGTACAAAAAGCCGATCATTTTCTCGTCATCGAATGCCCCTAAAAACAGACCGCCAAACTTTTGCATGGTGAGTGTCATATGGTGGGGAATAGCACTAGAAGGGTCCCATATTTTCCCCTCCATTTCTTCTAATTGCTCAATCTCACTGAATTCGGCCAACTTTCGTAACGTGATTGCCATCTGCTTTTTCCTCCTCAAACGATTCGTGTTTTTTCTTCATTCGGGACAAGAACTTGCATTCCTGCTTGGGAATAGTTGCGTCTGAATTCTCCCTCGCGGATAATAGAGAAGGATAACAGGCATGAAACTAGGGTCGAGGAGGATTTTTGGCGATGGAAAATAAATTTCAAGTTGAACTGTGGAACCGTTTGACGCAGGCACCAGGAGCGCCTGGCTTCGAAGGTCCGGTACGCGAGATTATGCGGGAATACATAAGCAGCTATACGAGTGAACTCATGTACGACAATTTGGGCAGTATTTTTGGCGTTATGCGTGGTGACGAGAACGGTCCGAAAATTATGGTAGCGGGTCACATGGACGAAGTCGGCTTCATGGTCACCCGAATTTCTGATAAGGGATTTATTTCATTTCAGACGTTGGGAGGCTGGTGGGGGCAGGTCCTGCTCGCTCAACGTGTACAAATTATTACGGACAATGGACCAGTCGAAGGCGTAATCAGCTCGATCCCGCCGCATGTCTTGAGCGAAGATCAGCGCAATCGCCCGATGGATGTACGTAACATGTACATTGATATCGGCGTGGATTCACGTGAGGAAGCCGAACAGATAGGAATACGGGCTGGCCAGCAAATTGTACCGGTTTGCCCGCTGCAGGCCATGGCTAATCCGCGCCGCATCATGGCGAAAGCATGGGATAATCGCTATGGTTGCAGTTTGGCAGTGGAGCTCGCAAAAGAGCTGCACGAAAAACCCAATCATCCGAATGTGGTCTATGTCGGGGCCACTGTACAGGAAGAATTGTCAGGGCAGCGCGGTGCGAAAACTGCCGCTGCGTCCATTGATCCGGATTTGTTCTTGGCTTTGGATGCGAGTCCAGCCACAGACATACCAGGTGTAAGAGACGATGGCGGCAAGCTCGGCGGTGGACTTTTGATGCGCATCTACGATCCGATGTACGTCATGCCGGTAGGATTGCGTGAGCTTCTCATCTCCACGTGCGAAGAAGAGAACATTCCATACCAGATTTATGTGGCAAAGGGCGGGACGGATGCAGGTGTCGTTCAGTACCATGGCAAGGGAGTGCCATCTGCCGTCATTGGAATTCCTTCCCGTTACATTCACAGCCATGCTTCGATCATTGATCGTGAGGATTACGAGGCAGCCAAGCGTCTCTTGTTCAGTGTCATTCGCAAGCTGGACAAGGCAACGTGGGAATCCATTTTGCCTAGATAAATGGTCTCGAGAATATTGTTGAGTGAGTAGAAAGCGGAGGAGTGCTTTTGAACGCGATCATATTGTATACACGGCGTCAGGGCGAAGCTACGTCCTTTGAATTTAATGTGTTTGACAATCAATTTGCTACGGAGAATCTGGCAGTGCGCAAGGTGTTGATGGCCATGCTTGCAGCCGTTTCCAACAAATTGACCGATCTGGAAGTGGAGTACAACGACAGCATACTGGTGGAAAAGGTCGGGGCGAAGCGTGCCGGGGAGCTGCTTCGTTTTCTCGGGGCAACCAAAGAGAACATGCGGGAAAATCTGAGCAATGGTGTAGTCGTCAGCCGGACCTTTCAAGCGCCTTTTACAGAGGAGCGCTATGAATATTTTTACAACTTGACGGACATCGCACAGCTGTCCCACTATCGCTTGAAAGAGGGCAAAGAAGATCGCATCGTGTTTTATTTCACACGCTATCTCCAACTGATTGCGCCTGATGAAAAGTCTCGCCAAGCATTTTTGGACGGATTGGAAGCATTTTCCTTGCCGTACAAGCTCGTACCGATTCCGTAAAGGAAACGAAAAAAGTCATTTTGCCCTTGCATGAAGGCGCAAAATGACTTTTTTTATGGATTGCCTGAGGATTAGGTGGAAGGACGGTTTGGCCCCTCCAGTTTTTTGTCTCCATAGCCCGGCGCATCGTTTTGAACGTTTTTGGGCTGGCGATTGCGTTCGTCTGGTCGATTTTGCTGTATAGAGGAATCCTTGCTTTGCTTGGTCATATAATTACCCCTTTCTCAGAGCCATGGTTGCCAAGGCGAATTTGTTTTTTGGCGAATGCGGGAGGATACATGGTCCTCCAGTTGGATGAATAGGGAGGTGAGCGGCACGCGCCTGAGCACTTCTATTTGCTTTTCGGGTTGATGCTGTGCGTGTTCCTCTGCGTTCATGTGGCTCCTTCCTTTCTGCGATTTTTTAAGGGAGAGTCAAGTGCAGCGTTTTTGTGGCGAGGAATGGCGTATAGGGTAAACAGACCAAGAACAGCCGCCAAAAACAGCGTAATCACTCCATATCCGATCCACGGATAATTGCTGCCGACCCCCCCTAGTTTTTCAACCATCGCTCCACCCAGCCCCGTCCCGAGAGCCGTCCCAAGACCAGATACGAAATTGGAAAAGCCAAAGTACGCCCCCAGCCAGTCTTCCTTTGCGAAATGAGTGACAAGACTGTCCAGCATCGGCATAAACAGCATCTCACCCAAAATGAAAAGAATCGCAGCACCGGACAGTGTGAGGAAGTGGTTCGCCCATCCCATGAGCGTAAGCCCTGCTCCCAACAAGATCGTTCCCATCGTGACAGAGAAATACGGATTGATGCGCTGTAGAACAAAGCGTGAGATAAACCCTTGCAAGACGACGACACTGAGCGAGTTGATCGTCCAAATGAGGCCAATCATCGTAGCGGAATGCAGGACATGCTCTCCCCGCAACGGCAGAATCATGGCGAATTGCGCGTAAAGCGCCCAGATCAGAAGCGAGATCGCGGAAAAGAACAGAAAACTGCGATGGGTCAAGATGTGACGATACTCCTTGATCGGTGTTTGCTCGCAATCTGTTCCCACACAGCGATCATCGGGAAGGATGAAGCGAGAAAAAACAGCAAGTGCTCCGTATACAAAGGCAGCTACGAGAAACGGCTGTTTCCCACCCGCAGTCATCCACGTAATGACCAAGCCAGCGACAATGATCCCGCTATGAGCGAGTATCCCTCTCCACGAGAAGGCAGCGGTTCTTTGGCTCTCATCCACTTCATCCGCGATCATGGCTTTAATGGTAGGAGCGAGCAGGCCAAGACCCAAGCCGTTGACAGAGGAGAATAACAAGAAGAAACCATAGGAATGGCTGAAGTGATAGCCTGCCATGGCACATCCTTGAAGGAATGCCCCCAAGGCTAGGATGGAGCGTTTGCCCCAGCGATCTGACATCAAGCCGCCTGCCAAGCTTCCGATTTGGTATGTGATGCTTCCCGCTGCCAAAATGATGCCGACTTGGGAGAGAGAAAGAACCCGTACCTTTTGCAAAAAGACTGGGAAGACGGGAATGACCAGATAAGAGGCCATGTGCATGAAAAAGATGACGATCAGTAACAGCAAGTAAGGCTTGTTGCGTAACAGAGATCCAGTAGAGGCTGTCATGTTTGGCTCCTCTTTGAGTCATTCCTCTCTAGTATGAGTGGAAAAGGATTGTCACTATGCAAAAAATATAGGCCAGCACACAAAAACGATATGAAGGCAGGCAAGCGTCCAATCCAACAGGCGTGGAACCACATATACCTATAGGGAAAGGTACCATGGGCGGTATGGAATGGTGCGAGGAGCACGGCAGGATGAAGGGGGGATCTGACGTGAGAGGATTTGGTTTCTTCAACGAGGAAGGTTTCGAAGTGATCATCTGGATCATCGTGATCATTTTTCTCCTCGCCATATTTTTTGACGAAGGGATAGATTAAGATGAGTGCATATCGACCGGTTCGGCAATTGAATCACTATTACAAATCAAACGACGCTTTCAAGAAATGGATTCGTGCCAATGAGCAATGGTTCAAGCAAAATCCAGAGGTTTTTAACCAGATGCTGCGCAATCCGAAAATGGTCAACTTGTTTACGGATCTCATGATCATGAACTCGCCGCGCATAGAAAAGAGACTGAGAAAATGGAGAAGGAATCGACGCTGATCGATCCGGCATGCTGCCAAATATAGCATGCCGCTTTTTATTTGGAACGCTGACGAGTCCTGTTATAAAACCGGGCTGGCGAGCGTAGGGATAAGCATACGCTGCTTGTTCGAAGAGAGGATGAAGCGCAACATGGCACAAGTCATTTTGACGTTTTTCGTGGCTTATGGCATTGTGGTTGGCGGTGCTCTTTCAGGTGGGGTGGGCGCATTTCTCACAGAAAAGCCTCCGCTGTTATCCATGGCCCAATTGGTTGACCAGCTCAAAATATGGGGATTGGTTGGGGCATTGGGAGGAACTTTTGATTCGTTTTTGCAGATTGAAAAAATATTGATGGGAAATTTGACGCCTGTCTTTAAACAGCTCGTCATGATCGTGGTCGCATTCTTGGGTGCCCATATCGGGACGATTTGCGTGCATTGGCTGGTACAGGTGCGCTCATGAAGGTGACTCTTTGGAAACGTTACCTCGCTCTATTGCTAATGGGGTGCATGTTGGGCGGAACCGTGATTTTATTTACATACGGACGCGAAATGGAACAGATGATGCTGATCAAAAAAAGCCTGGAGCTGCAAAACAAAAAACTGTACGAGGAAAATCTGGAGCTGAAGCAAAATCAGCGGGTCTATCGCAAAAAGCAAGAGACGGTCATCGAAGACGTACGCGCCACTGTGCTCACAGCGGATCAAAAGCAGCCGCTTCATGCCACCATAGTGGTACAAGTAGTCGATCGGGTGGAGAAGGATCTCGCTTCGTTGAAAGGGAAGAAGGTTGAGCAGGTTGCGGAGGTTCATCAGGTCTTGCATGAAATGCTGCGACGCCGCGAATATATTTTGTCTGATCGAACGACAGTGGAGGTACGAATCAAAACGGTCGTGATCAGTAGAACGCTGCATGTGTTCGTGACAGCGGACGTTATCCCCGATGATGTTTGGCAAAAGATTGCACGAAACTTTCTATTTCTTCCGCCGTATATTTCAATATAGAATATCTGATAGCCAGATCATGTAAGTCTGGGTCGGTATAAAGGAGAGGCGAACACATGTCCATGTTCAAAAAATTATTGGCTAGTGTAGGTATTGGCTCTGCGCAAGTAGATGCACGTCTTGAGCAGGATTCACTCATTCCCGGAGATATGGTCAGAGGTGAGGTCCATATCAAGGGTGGAGATGTGGCCCAGGAAATCGACGAAATCTACATGTATGTCGTCACACACTATGAAAGAGAAATCAACGACACCAAGACGAAGGAAGAATGCACACTTGTAAAATATCGTCTGTCTGAGCGGGTACAATTGAAGCCGAAAGAAGAAACCGTTCTGCCATTCGCTTTTCAATTGCCATATGAGACGCCATTGACGATGGGGCGTCAACCTGTTTACCTACGGACAGGTCTCGATATTAAAAATGCGATTGACCCGGGGGATTCCGATTTCATCGAGGTTCGCCCACATCCGTTAATGTCCAAAGTGTTGGATGCTGTTCAACAGATCGGATTCCAGCTGTATAAGGTAGACTGCGAATACAATCGCCACCTTGGTCGCAATCATCCGTTTGTACAGGAATTTGAATTCCGTCCGACAGGGCCATACCGCAGCCAATTGGAGGAGCTCGAAGTAGTCTTCTACCTTCGCGATGGCGAATTGGAAGTTTTACTGGAACTGGATAAACGTGCGCGAGGCTTCATGGGAGCATTTGAAGAAGCATTTAATCTCGATGAACGCTATATCCGCTTCCGCTTAACGAATGCAGACGTGAACAAACATACGCATGTCATTGCCGAAGCGATTGAAGCGCTCATTAAGCAGCAGCTTCGCTAGAGAATGATACAAAAAAGGCCTGACGGAGTGAAATGACTACTCTGTCAGCCTTTTTTCTTTATGGTGGTCTTAATCATCGCCAACCCCTACGATAGACAACAGAACGAACAAAACGAGAACCAGCGCAATCCCATTAAAGCCACCACCGTTAAAAAAGCTCATCGATTTTCCTCCCAGCCGCAAGTTGTAGTCAATTCCCTATAGGATAGTCACTGATCTATGAATCGGTGTCGAGGCTTCTACCTAAATTCCTGTACACAACTTTCTTTTTAATTTTTCGATTTGCATGTATAGGGCTGGATTTTTCTGACAATACTGTGAGCATGAAGAATCCAGAGGAGGATATTATTATGAATTTGTTAGAAAAAACGAGAAAAATTAATGTGATGCTTCAAAAAACAATGGGTGGCAGCGGAGTAGGCTTCCAAGATCTTGCAAGGCTTTTATCTGAAGTGATTTCTGCAAATGTTTATATCATTACCGCAGATGGCTCGATCCTGGGAAGTGGAATGAATCAGGAGATTTCCCTGCAAGAAGAAGGTCGTTCATCCACGCAGCTGCAGGAAGGTGTGCATCAGAAGCTGCTGGAAGTTACACAAACTTTGGCGAACGAGCCGATTACCAGTCCATACAGCCTGGTTCCAAAAGAGATGAATTCGCTCTTCCCGCAAATGATGACGACGATTGTTCCCATCAATGCAGGGGGAAGCCGCCTTGGCACACTTGTCCTGCTGCGGGCTTACGGTCAGTTTGAAACAGAGGATCTGATTTTGGGCGAGATCGGTGCGACTGTGATCGGAATGAAAATCGTTCGTCAGCGCACAGAACAGATTGAAAATGAAGTGCGCGACAAAACATTTGCCAAAATCGCACTCTCTTCGTTGTCCTACAGTGAACAGATCGCGATTGAAAAAATTATGGAGCAATTGGATGCACGCGAGGGTTTGCTAGTAGCTAGTCAGCTGGCAGATCAAGCAGGTCTGACACGTTCTGTCATCGTGAACGCTCTTCGCAAGCTGGCAAGCGCGGGTGTGCTGGAATCCCGTTCGTTAGGGATGAAGGGTACATATATCAAAGTGCTGAATGACAAGTTCCCATCTGAATTGGCAAAATGGAAAACCTCATAAATGGCACGAACTACGAGAGAAGCTCTCCCTGTACGGGGAGGGCTTTTATTTATGAATCAACGAGTATAGCAGAATAGATAAAACGTTCATGATTTAGCGATTGAATAAATGATTTTCTTCCCTTTATAATGTCCACAAAGGTTGAAACTTCAAAAAAATCAAAATTTAAAGTTCATACTTCAAAATCGAATGGAGGGTTTATGAATGAAGGTGATTATTGGTGGGATTGCGCATGAAACGAATACGTTTTCCAATGTGCCCACGACGCTTGAGATGTTTCAAAGCTACGAGTGGGATTATCATGAAACGATTGTGAATCGCAATCGGGGCGTTCGCAACTTTCCGGGAGGGATGGTGGATCGCGCCGAAGAGCTGGGCATCGAGCTACTGCCGACCTTTTTCACCTTTACGTATCCAGCGGGGACGATTTTGCGAGAAGCGTATGACCGTATTAAAAAAGAGCTTCTTGACACGATTGCCGCGACGGAAGGTGCAGACGCCATTTGTCTGGGACTGCACGGAGCGGGGGTCGTAGAAGGAATGGATGACCTGGAGGGCGACCTTCTGGCATCAGTGCGTCAGTTGGTCGGTTATGACATTCCCTTAATTGTTACGCTCGACCTCCATGCAAACATGACACAAAAAATGGTGGATGAGGCCGATGCGCTCCTGGGTGTTCACCTCTACCCGCATGTGGATTGCTATGAACGCGGAATCGAAGCGATCGATCTGGCACACAAGATGGTTACGGAAGGAATTAAGCCGACCATGCATTTGACCCGACTGCCACTATTGATTCCAACTTCAGCTACTCATCATTCCCCGGCACGCGAAATAAACGAAGCCTGCTGGGCGTGGGAAAAGGAAGAAGGCGTCATCGACTGTGCATTCTTCCACGGATTTCCGTATACGGACATTCCTCAGCTGGGCGTCTCCGTATTGAGCGTTACGAATAACGATCAGGAGCTCGCCAAAAAAGTGAGCGAGGATGTCGCCAGTCTGATTTGGGAAAAGCGGGATGAATTCGAGCTGAACATGCCCGCTCCTGCCGAGGGAATTGCGTTGGCACTGGAAACGGAAGGCATGCCCATCGTAATCAATGAGACCTCAGATAATCCAGGCGGAGGCACACCCGGAGACGGAACACATTTGCTGCGGGCGATGCTGGAAGCCAAGCTGACAAATGCATGCTTTGGTTTTATTTACGATCCCGAAGTGGTCCAGATTGCCCATCAGGCTGGGGTAGGCAGTACCATTCAACTATCTCTTGGTGGAAAGACAGACTACTTGCATGGAGAACCACTTGAAGTAACAGCCTATGTCAAAGCTTTGACAGATGGAAAATTCATTGCGACGACGCCGATGGGGCAAGGGGGTCATGAGAATTTTGGCAAATCCGTTCGCTTGCAAATTGACGGGGTTGACGTCCTGGTTTGCTCCGTGAAATCGCAAGTGCTGGATGAGCAAATTTTTCTGTTGCACGGAATTGACGTGACCAAATACAAGATCGTGGCCTTGAAATCAAGCACACATTTCCGGGCAGCATTCGAACCAATCAGCGCACGCGTCATTACTGTTGATTCGCCGGGATTAACGACGCTCAACTTCCGCTTCTTCAAATACGAGCGCGCCATTCGTCCGATTTATCCGTTAGACCCAGCCACAGAGTGGAACCGACATCAATTGACAAGGAAGTAGATGATCATGGAATCCGTACAGGAGCGCATTCGCAAGCATTATCCGGAATTGACCAATCAACAAAAACTCGCAGCCAAATACATTCTCGCCGAACCGAAGACCGTTGCCTTGCAACCAGCCAAGATTGTCGGGGCATTGAGCGGCACAAGCGAAACGACGATCATCCGACTATCCTACGCTCTCGCCTACTCCGGGTACAGCGAATTGCAAAATGAGATTCGCAGCTCCTTATTGGAAAAAGTCCCAAAAGCTGATGCCATCCACAGTTTTCGAACAGCGGCTGTGGAGATGAAGGGGAAGCAAGACCTGATTTCTTATAACATGGAGCAAGATGTTGCGTATATTCGGCAAACGTTAGGGGAACTGCAAAAGGACCAACTTTTGCAAGCGGTTTCAAGTATTATGGCAGCCAAACACATTCTCGTTGTAGGGTTTCGCAGCTCCTATGCTCCGGCCCATTGGCTCGCCTTTACACTGAATGTCGTCAGAGGAAACGCGCATCTGTACAATGGGCCAGTTGATGACGTCAATTATCTGTTGACCCAGATCAATCAGGAGTGGCTCGTGATCGCACTCTCCTTCCCCCGCTATACGAGTGAAACGATCCTGTTTGCAAAAGCAGCCAAAGAGAGAGGCGCCACAATCATCGGGATTACAGACGATGAGCTATCTCCGATTGGGCCGGTAGCCGACCAAATTTTGAAAGTCAGCGCACCTGCTCCTACTGCCTTAAAAGGAATGACGGCGATCTTTTCCATGCTGAATATTTTGATCAGTGGTGTGGTCCAGGCTGATGGCGAACAGGTACAACAAAGACTGAAAGAATACGAAGAGACAAGTCGACAAATATACCCGTTTGTGGAAGGGACCGAAGTGTAACGGCAATTGATAAGGGGGATGCGACATGAAAATTCACAAGTGGAAGCAAGGGGCCTTGCGTGTATTTGTGGCAACGGCGTTGATTGCAGGCTGTTCCTCACAACCGAGCAATCAAGCGGGAAATGACACGTCGGCCAAAGGTAACACATTAGTCATCGCTTCCTTGACGGACCCAGACTCGCTTGATATGCACAAAACGAGCTGGCTGAGCATGGAAAACAGTTTAATATACGAGCCTCTGTTGACCCGCGATGCAACAGGCAAACTCCATCCGGGTTTGGCAGAGAAGTACGAGATCTCCCAGGACGGCAAGATTTGGACATTTACCCTCCGCAAAGATGTCCGCTATCACTCTGGCGATCCAATGACGGCAGCATCCGTAAAAGATTCCTTTGAACGTTTGCTTGCCATTTCGCCTGTGAAGGGGCTTACAGGTCCGATTGAAAAGGTGGAAGCAACAGACGAGCACACGCTCAAGGTGCATTTTAGCCAACCGTTTGCCCCTTTTGTGAACGTCATTGTCGGTGGATTAGTCTCGCCTCTTGACGCTAAAAAGGCAAAAGAATTAGGGGATGGCTTCTCAGATAACCCGTCTGCAACGGGGCCGATCATCTTTGACAAACGCGAGCGGGGTGCCTCACTCACCTACAAGAAAAATCCTGATTATAACTGGGGACCGGAGTACGCTGCCAACAAAGGTCCTCTGCAGATGGACAGCATTATGTTCCGGCTTATGAAAGACGACGATACGCGACTGATGGAATTCAAAAAAGGTACGGTCCATGTGTTGTATGATGCGCCGCCGAACTCGGTTGCGGAGCTTGAGACACTGCCCGGAGTCAAGATTGAGAAAGTGATGGACATTGGAAACAAATACATCGCTTTTAACAATAAGCACCCGTTGTTTTCAGATGTCCGTCTGCGAAAAGCAGTAGCCCTCTCCGTAGATCGCGATCCAATAGTTCAGGTAGCGTTGAACGGCTTCGGCAAGCCGGTCTATGGTCCATTGGCACCCACGATTTATGGCTACAGTGAAGCGATTGAAAGCAAGGCGAAGCAGTTGTATTCGAAAGATTTAGGCAAAGCCAAGCAGTTGCTGGCGGAAGCGGGCTGGACGGACAGTAATGGGGATGGCATCGTAGATAAGGACGGAAAACCGTTGTCTGTAGAAATGCTTGTCTCTCAAGAGCCAGCGTTTCAGCGTGCGGTGCAGATTTTGCAGAGCCAGCTGAAAGAAGCAGGTATTGATATGAAAATCAGCGTGCAAGAAATGATGACGATCAAAGATCGCATTTCGAAAAAGTCGTATGACATGGCTTTGATGTACTACGGCTGGTTTGATGCTGATATCTTGTACCTCATCTTTGAAAAGAGCAATTCAACAAGTCGTACTCAATACAACAGCCCTGAGTTGGATGCTTTACTGAACAAAGGACGTTTGGAAATGAATGAGCAGGCGCGTCTCAAGGTTTACGAAGATGCACAGGAGATATTGCTAAATGATTTGCCGTGGGTCCCTTTGTGGGTAAGCGAGACGGTAATCGCCACACGCGGCGTCAAAGGCTTTACGGTCAATCCGTACACGCAAGGCGTTACCTTGCATGATGTCACGCTCGAAAAATAGACAGCGGAGGTGAAGGCATGCGCCGATATGTCATAAAAAGATTACTTTCCCTGGTGGGTACACTGCTTGGCGTATCCGTCCTGATCTTCTTGATGGTACACCTCATTCCGGGCGATCCCGCAACACAAATACTCGGACAGTTTGCAACACCAGAGGCCATCAGTCAATTGAGAGCGAAGCTCGGTCTTGATCAACCACTGTGGCAGCAATACATGCGATTTGTCGGAAACCTGTTCGCTGGCGATTTGGGAACATCGTTATTTACTGGCGAAAAGGTATGGGATCAGATTATGAACCGTTTCCCGATCACCATGCAGCTTGCCATTCTTAGTGTAATCATTGCTGCAATATTCGGTATCTTGTTGGGCACGATTGCTGCCGTCAAGCAAAACACCATCATCGATCGGCTTGTGGTGCTTACCTCCTTACTCGGTATTTCGGCACCCGGCTTCTGGATTGCCTTGTTTCTCATCTGGATTTTTGCTTACAAGCTGGCCTTGTTTCCGATTTCCGGCTATGAAGGGATTCACTCCTTGCTGCTGCCAGCGATCACCTTGGGGATGGCGGAAGCGGGAATGATCGCCCGAATGACCCGCTCCAGCATGCTGGAGATCATCAAGCAGGATTACATGCGGACAGCAGAGGCCAAGGGGGCGGCGCTTTTCCGAGTCATTTTGAGCCACGGTTTACCGAACGCCATTATTCCTGTTATCACGATGTTAGGCTTGCAGTTTGGTTCGCTTCTGGCTGGAGCTGTGGTCGTGGAAACCGTATTTACTCTGCAAGGGATCGGCAGCCTGGCGATTGAGGCGATCAGTAAACGGGATATGCCGACCATACAGGGCATGGTATTTTTCATGGCGTTGATTTTTGCCTTAACCAATTTGATCGTGGATCTCATTTACAGCCGAATTGATCCGCGAATCCATTTCGACTAAGGAAGGAGCGGATGGATGGTGAACAGTAATCGTCCGGAGTCGTATTGGGGAGGGATGGGCAAACGGCTGAAACGCAATAAGACAGCAATGGCGGGTGTGGTCATCCTGATCGTCTTTACACTGGGATCGCTTCTTGCTCCAGTCATTGCCCCTCATCCTGTCGAACAAATGAATTTTAACAGCCGATTAAGCGCTCCGAGTCTGACTCATCTTCTCGGAACGGATGATTTTGGCAGAGATATTTTTTCCCGTTTGTTGCACGGGGGGCGAATTTCCTTGCTGATGGGCTTGATAACGGTTGTGCTTTCTACCTTGATAGGTGTAACGCTCGGTATTATCGCTGGTTATTATCGGCGCGTGGATCTGTTTATCATGCAGGGCATGGATATTCTCATGTCACTTCCTGCACTGCTTCTGGCGATCGCAGTCATTGCAGTCTTGGGTCCAGGTTTAACAAATGCCATGATCGCGGTAGTCATTGCCGTTATTCCGTCTTATGTGCGGGTCGTTCGCTCTGCGGTCTTATCCATAAGGGAAAAAGAGTACATTGAAGCTGTTCGCGCTCTCGGGATCAGAGACTGGCAGATTTTGTTGAAGCATGTTTTACCCAATATTCTCTCCCCGATCATCGTGCTTTCCACGATTCAATTCGGTGTGAGTATTTTGGCGGCGGCGGCCTTGAGCTTTCTCGGACTGGGTGCGCAACCGCCGATGCCAGAGTGGGGAGCCATGGTTTTTGTCGGCAAGGCATTCTTGAGTCAGGCCTGGTGGATGTCCATTTTTCCTGGATTGGCCATCATGCTGGTTGTCCTTGGCTTCAATCTGTTAGGTGACGGATTACGGGATGCATTTGACCCGAAAACGAGGTAATGGATGAAGGGGGCACGAGCTGATGAAAGAGGTACTCTTGGAAGTAAATGATTTACGCTTGCAGTTTAAGACGGATAAGGGAGAGCTGCCAGCGCTGCAAGGCATTTCTTTTCAACTGAAGAAAGGCGAGACGGTAGCGTTGGTAGGCGAGTCTGGCTGTGGAAAAAGCGTGACGTCCTTGGCGATCATGGGACTCTTGTCCCGGGCGAATGCGCAGATGGAGGGAAGCATTCGGTTTCGTGACACCTTACTGAACCAATTGAGTAGCAGTGAACTTCGCAACATTCGCGGAAAAGATATCGCGATGATTTTCCAGGAACCGATGACGTCACTCAATCCGGTTCACACGATTGGCCGACAGTTAGAGGAAGTGTATCAGCTCCATACCGATTTATCGAAAAAAGAACGCCAAGCAAAAGCGATTGAGATGCTCAAAAAAGTGGGTGTGCCGAGGGCAGAAGACATCATGCGGGAATATCCTCATCAGCTATCAGGTGGAATGAAGCAGCGTGTCATGATTGCGATGGCGATGGCTTGCAACCCGGATTTATTGATCGCGGACGAGCCGACGACCGCACTGGATGTGACCATTCAAGCGCAAATTTTGGAACTGATGAACGATCTGAAGGAGAACGATCATACCTCCTTGCTGCTCATTACGCATGACTTGGGAGTCGTGGCTGAAATGGCTGATCGTGTACTTGTCATGTACTACGGGGAGATCGTCGAGGAAGCTGACGTTGCCAGTTTGTTTTCGCATCCGAAACATCCGTATACGATTGGGCTTTTACGCTGCATCCCCGATCTGGATGAGGAGGAGAAGCTGCGCCTCGATCCGATTGAAGGCAGTGTCCCACTATTAGGTGAAGTGACACAAGGGTGTGCATTTCGCTTCCGCTGCTCGCAGGCCGAGGAGCGATGTCACCAAGAAAAACCGCCGCTGACGGCAACGGGCACAGGCACACAGGCCGTTCGATGCTGGCTGTACGAGAACAAGGAGATGGCGGTATGAGCGATATCTTGTTATCGGTAAACGATTTAAAGACGTATTTTCCCATTAGCAAAGGACTGTTTCGCAATAGCGACGAAATGATTAAGGCAGTCGACGGGGTTTCTTTCCAGTTGCGAAAAGGCGAAACGCTTGGGCTGGTAGGAGAGAGCGGTTGTGGCAAGTCTACGACTGGTCGCAGCATCATGCGACTTATTGAGCCGACAGGTGGAACGATTGAATTTGAGGGACAAAACATTTCGAATATGTCGGCTGCACGTTTTCGGCCACTCCGCAAACGAATGCAAATCGTGTTTCAGGACCCGTATGCGTCGTTAAATCCACGGATGACCGTCCAAGGGGCTTTGGAGGAAGCGTTAGGCGTCAAAGCCCCGCAGCTGTCTGCGAAAGAAAGGCGCGATCAAGTAAGAGAACTGCTTCAGATGGTCGGACTGAATGCTCAATACGCTACTCGCTTTCCCCATGAGTTTAGCGGAGGGCAGCGGCAGCGGATCGGGATCGCTCGTGCACTAGCGGTGGAACCTTCCTTGATCGTAGCAGATGAGCCGGTTTCAGCATTAGACGTCTCCATTCAGGCACAGATCGTGAATCTTTTGCAGGATTTGCAGCAACGTCTAGGCTTGAGCTATCTGTTTATTTCGCACGATCTAGGTGTCGTTCGCCACATCAGCGACCGAATTGCGGTGATGTATCTCGGAAGAATCGTCGAAATCGCCAGCAAAAAAGATTTGTTTACGCGCCCGTTGCATCCGTACACCGAAGCGCTCATGTCAGCGGTACCCAAAGCCAATCCGTTTCGGAAGAAGGAGCGCATTGTTCTTTCCGGGGATGTTCCCTCGCCAGCAAATGTTCCAGTTGGGTGTGCGTTTCATACCAGATGCTCGTATGCTACGGACATTTGCCGCACGGTGCGTCCTGCCGCTACACAAGCTTCGCCACAGCATTATGTCGCTTGTCATTTATATGGAACAGAAGGGATGAAGTACATTGAAAATCGAACGAATTGAATTGCAGCAGCTGCACATGCCACTTCGTTTCCGTTTCGAAACGAGTTTTGGACATACGACCATCAAGGAGCTTATTTTGGTCAGTGTGTATGGAGAGGGAGAGGTAGGGCACGCGGAAAGTGTGGCGATGTCGGCTCCTTATTATAGTGAAGAAACGACAGAGACTGTATGGCACATGATGGAACGGTTTATGATTCCGAAGCTGTTCGCAAGTGAGATCGAGACACCAGAGGATGTGGATCGGCTGTTTGCCCCGATTCGCCGCAATAACATGGCGAAGGCTGCTTTAGAAGGAGCGATCTGGGATCTCTACAGCAAGCAAAAAGGAATCTCTCTCGCCAAAGCATTAGGTGGTGAGAAATCTGTCATCGACGTCGGAATCAGTATCGGTATCGAACCGACTGTCGATCAGGTTTTGGCAAAAGTAGAGCGCCATCTCGGTGAGGGCTACAAGAAGATCAAGGTAAAGATCAAGCCTGGCTTTGACGTAGAGGTGATTCGAGCAATCCGCGAACGCTTTGGCGAGGGTGTCCCGTTGATGGCAGATGCGAACTCCGCTTACACAATGGAGCATTTGGATGTGATGAAGGAGCTGGATCAATATGGGCTAATGATGATCGAACAGCCACTCGCCCATGACGACATTATTGATCATGCCAAGCTGCAAAGGGAGCTGTCCACTCCAATCTGTCTCGATGAAAGTATTCACAATGTAGATGATGCCAGAAAAGCGATAGAGTTAGGCAGCTGCGGCATTATTAATATCAAAGTGGGGAGGGTCGGAGGACTAACAGAGTCCAAACGCATTCACGACTTATGTCAGGCACACGACATTCCGGTTTGGTGCGGAGGCATGATTGAGTCGGGTGTCGGCCGTGCACACAACATTGCGATTACTGCTTTGCCGAACTTTACGATCCCCGGTGATACAGCCGCCTCCAGCCGTTACTGGGAGGAAGACATCGTGGAGAATGGTGTAGAGCTGATGGCCCCCGGTCAATTGGCAGTTCCAGATAGCCCAGGCATCGGTTATACCCTGAACCAAAAGGCGATCGGCAACTATGTGATTCGCACGGCAAACTTCCGGCCTTAAACCAAAGCTTAAATAAAAAGGGGAGAAGGAACATGGCGGATTGGGTACAGTCGTTTGAGGAATACGCGCAAAAGCTGCTTGCAGAGGCAAAAGTAACAGGAACAGCAGTCGGATTGGCAGAGCAAGGAGAGCTGAAGTATTTCCATGGCTTCGGTTTGGCAGACAACACAGAGGATGCCAAAGCATTAACCGCTGATACGGTGTTTGGCATCGGTTCCGTGACCAAGTCCTTTACATGTGTGGCCATCATGCAGCTTCAGGACGCAGGTAAGCTATCCGTTCATGATCCGGTCATCAAGTATCTCCCTGAGCTCCGCACGCCTAATGAAGCTTATACCCGGGAGATCACGATCCATCATCTGATGACACATACCGCAGGTTTTCCTCCTTTGGATACATTAATGGGTGCAATGAAAAGAAGTATTGTGGAGGGAGGGGATGTCCTGTCCTCTAGCTCCGGTCTTGATATTGATCTCGATAAAGCGGAAGAGATCAATACAAAAGAAGAATTCATGGCCTATATCGGCAAGCTGGATTATGAGTTTCTAGGTGCGCCTGGAACGGAGTTTAGCTACTCCAACGACAGTTATGCCATGCTCGGACTGATTATTGAACGAGTGAGCGGGATATCTTACGAGCAGTTTGTGCAGGATCATATTTTGGTGCCTGCCGGGATGAAGAACAGTGCTTTTCTCGTCGAGGATTTGCCAGAGGGGGCAGAGGTAGCTACCTTGTTTACCCGAAAAAGCCCGAAGGATGGCGGTGAGGTATACCGTTCTCCTTCATGGTGGGATTCACCATCGATGCGCGCCGCTGGATTTCTGAAATCGACGATTCACGATCTATTGCGCTATACCGAAATATTCAGAACCGGTGGATTGGTGGGCGAGAATCGCTTGCTCTCACCGGAGAGTGTGCAGGCCATGATGGCGCCTCATTGCTCGATATCGCCGTTTCAGGCATATGGCTACGGATTATTTGTGGCAAATTGTCATGGCGGAACGCTAATTGAGCATGGTGGAGCGATCAAGGGAGTTGCGGCACAAATCTTTGTTTTACCCGAGCGTAATCTGACAGGAGCCATTCTCATGAACACAGATGGCGGTCCGATGGCGGATTTGATGCACGGCATTTTGAATGCGAGCCACGGACGTTCTACGGATACAGTACCCTTCCAATATCCGGATTATGAGCTGGCTGTAGAAGCACTCCCCGCATTTACAGGCGAGTATCGCTCTTCCGAAGGGGCTACTGTATCGGTAGAAATCGAAGAGAACGAGCTGGTAGCCAAGAGTAATGGAACGAATATTCCACTTCGTTCAGTAGGAGAAGACAGCTTCGTCATGAAGCGGGGCGAAACGGATATGTTTATCCACTTCGTCCGCGACGAGGCAGGAGTAGTCACACGGATGGGCTTCGGGGCTCGTCAGCTGATCAAGGTCCTTGCCGAAAAAGAACAAACCGTCTAAATAGCAAAACGCGTACCTGCAAGAGCTCATGCTTGCGAGGTGCGCGTTCTTTCTATTTATAGTAGAGGCGTTACGAAGAAAGGGTGGCAGGAAGCTGCTGCTCCTCTACCATAGGTCGCTTCCAGTTCGGATGCTGCTCCATTTGCCGGAACGAACGGAAAAACAACAGGCAAAGGCTGATACTTGTAAATGTAATACCGCCAACGAATAATAGAAGCCCCGGTGTTGCAATGTTCTTGGCGAGAAGAAAGGAGCACAGTGCATAGCTGACTGGCCCAAAGCCGATGGACATCAAGGAAAGCAATGACATGACGCGACCGAGCATGTTGGCAGGAACGATGCTTTGAATATAGGTGATAAACGGAATATTTGTCATACTGAGTGCCATTCCGATGAGAAAATGAGAGACGAGCCCAAAGGAAAGCTGCTGGATGAAATAATACGAGCTGATTCCAACTCCCATTCCTCCAAGGATAACGGGGAGTAACAGGAATTTTCCACGGAATCCTTTGAACAATCCGGTCAAAATCCCGCCGACAATCATGCCCGCTCCAAGAGAGGTACTGAGTGAGCTATAAGCACTCCCGTCCCATCCGAGGTCATTCACATGAATGGGAATGATCATATTAACTGGGCCGGAGAACATCATGTTGGTGAACAGTGATGTTGTTAAATTAAACGCAAGGATCGGGATTGAATACGTAAAACGAATTCCTCCCACGATATCCTTGAAATAGGAGTGTCCCTTTGAATCTGTTGAAGGTTCTGAAGTCGTTTCTTTGGTGGACGAGTGTGTTTGGAGAGAGAGGACAAAGAGTGTTCCCACGATGAAGGTGCATGCCAAAATCATAAACATAATCGGATAACTCACTGTTCCAATTAATAAGGCAGTAACAACCGGTCCGGCAACCAAGCTAATCTGGTGACATAGTTCCATTAAGCTGTTAGCGGGCGCAAGTTGTTCTCGAGAGACAAGAGAGGGCAAAATCGAGCTGCGTGCTGGCCAAAAAAATGCATCGACTGTTCCGAATAAAGCTGCCATCACGTACAGACTGACTGACAGGGAACCAGGCGCCATTTTCTTGAAGCATAAGCAAACTGAAGCCGGCCAGAATCATCCCTCTAGCCAAAAGGGAGGAAAACATAATCCATTTTCGATTCAACCGATCGGCAGCCACCCCGCCCGCCAGCATAAAGAGGAGACGGGGGATCGACATACAGATCAAAGTTGTGCCGAGGATTGCTCCTGAGCCGATGGCATTCACGATAAACCAGTTGAGCAGGATGAAGAAAGCTCCGTCAGCCATCGCCGAAAATAAAGTTCCGCACCATAACCGGACAAATGATCCATTTTTCCAGAGGGAGTTGTTAGTCGCTAGCGAGCTCATCGCCATTGTCCTCCTTCTTTTTCTTCACCACAATCTTGCCGGTGAAATGCCTGGATTCAGACTGCTGGAGCTCATAGTTATCTGGCAAGGAATCGTCTTCTGCGACGTAGTAGCGTTCATTCGTCATGAACCCGACTGTGACCATGTAAAAGCTTTCAACCGTATCCTCAGCTTCTCCAGCAGCAATCCTCTCTAAGTAGCGATCTTCCATTTCGGCTAGCTCATCAAGTAAAGACTGATATTTTTTGATCCAAGCAAATATTTCCTTCCGAGGTGCTTTCACTTCGGAGTTAACTGCAATTGCTGGCGGTCGATCCTCCTGATCCGAAAAGAGCAAGAATGATTCGTCTGGAGCGTTATAAAGCCGAGTGATGCTGGAACGCAGATGGTTTAACATTGTTTCCTGCAGCAGGATACTGTCTTCTCGTAGGGAGGGCAGTAAAGCATCGCTTACCTTGAAGTCGTATGCAACAGCCCGATAAAACTTTTGCACGATCCCGTTCTTTTCTTCCGTGCGTACGACCTCAACGAAGCCGTGGCTTTCCAATTCCTTCAGGTGATAGTGGACTTTAGAGGGAGAAAGGGAGAGTATTGTCGCGAGCTGCTTGCCTGTGTATGCCTCCTTGACCAGCAGCGTGATAATTTGAAGACGCAAGGAATCACTGACAGCTTTTAATTGATCCAGAGTTTCCACAACTACGTATCGTTTCAATACGATCCACTTCGCAAGATCAAATTGCGCTTATTTTTCGGCAAATGATACAATATTGAAAACGGTGAGAGGATGCATTCCTGTGGCGATCTTACAACATCCCGTCTTTCGCCGTTTGTATACGGCCCACATTGTACACATCATCGGAAATGAATTTACATTTATTGCGGTCGTTGGACTTTTACATGATTTAAGTGGATCGGGTCTTTCTTTTGCGGCAGGTACTGTGTTTCGCATGATCCCTTATATATTTGCCAGCTTTTTCGCAGGAACGCTTGTGGAGAATTGGGATAAACGGCGGGTTATGATTGTCGTCAATTTGCTTCGCGGCATTCTCGTCAGTTTGTTTTTCTTCATCACATCTGCGACCTACTTATGGGTGGCTTTTTTGTTATTGATTCTGGTCAATGTTTGCAGTGCTTTTTTTCAACCAGCCATGCAGGTCGCGATCGTACAATCGGTGGAGGAAAAAGACAGGCTGGCTGCCAATTCCCTTTTGCAGGGAACGACTTCGTTTCTCATTATTGTCTGTCAGGGTGTGGCAGCAGTTCTGGTTTACTTGTTCTCCTATCGCTACAACTTTTTGCTCGATGCCGCCTGTTATTTGTTGTCGCTGTTCATCTTGCTTCCGCTGCCGCATATTGCCAACAATGTTGTGTCGAAAGCCGCTGTACCTTTTATGGAAAGGCTAAATGAGGGCTTCCGCTATATCGGCAAACATCGGGAAATTGGCAGTGTGATCGGCTATCAGATGGCGGAACGTGTATGTGGAGCCTATTACATTATGCTTATGTACTATGTTCTTACGGAGCGGGGAGAGGGCTTGTATGTATTCGGACTATTGGATATTCCGTTGGGCCTTGGAGGTGTGATCGCTGGGATTGCCGTGAACAAGCTGTCTGACAGCCTGAGTGAAAAGGGAACGTGGCGTGTCCAAGGATGGGCACTCGTAGCGATGGGATGCTCGATTTTCGCCGTGTTTCATACGAAGCCACTACTTGGGCTGGCAATCGCTATTCTCTTTGCATCAACGGCTCAGTTTAGCTCTTCGATATTGTCTGTGACGAAGCTGCAACGATTGTCAGATCCTGCTTATTTGGCTCGCGTTTTTTCCATTCGGGAAATGGCGACTATGGGAAGCTTTTCTGCGAGCTGCTTGATACTCGGATTCAGTGCAGAGCAGGTCGGCAGTGCCGCTGTCTCCGTGTGGCTTGGGTTCTTTGGGGTTGCAGCAGGACTCCTGTGGCTTTGGATCCGTCGCAAGTTGCAAAAGATAGTAAACGTAAAGATAGATTCCTCTGCTTAATTGGAGCGGAGGTTCTTTTTTATACAAAATGAAACTTTTAGGTTTAATAAATATAATTGTTGAAAAAGTATGAATCTAACTATACAATGAATGGAAAATAGAGAAAAAGGAAGATGCAGCATGAAGGAATTATGGCGGCAGCGTTCATTTCGCTGGTATTGGCTGGGGATGTTCCTGTCTGGTCTGGGGGATCAGTTTGGCTGGATGGGCTTGACGTGGTTTGTCATGAATAAAACAGGCTCACCTGCTGCGATGGGCGGGGTTGTTCTTGCGTATATGCTCCCTGCTGTTTTTGCTGGTTTAGTGGCCGGGGTTTTGCTGGATCGGTTTGATCGGCGCAAGCTCATCATGATGGACAATGTGGCGCGAGGCCTCATTTTTATAGCGTTGGTTGCATTATTGCAGGTCGATCAAGTTCCGCTATTTGTGATATACGCACTGATTGTGATTGCAGGAATCCTTTCTCCGTTGAGCACAGCCGGGGCACAGACTTTGTTGCCGAGAATCGTCTCGGACAAAAATCAATTGGTCAAAGCGAATGGCGTGATGGAAACGCAATGGCAAATTGTTTATATGTTTGGACCGGCACTCGCGGGTGTTTTAATTGGGTTGATTGGTGAGGCTTATGTTCTGTTGATCGATGCGGCCAGCTTTTTTGTATGTGCCTTCTGCTTCTCCCGGTTACCGCGAGAGCTTACGAAAAGTGCGAATCCTACAGCGATTGCAAAAGGCCAAATGGGAGTGTTCTTCCGTTCTCTCTTGAGTGACATGCGGACAGGGTATCGCTACATATTTGGACGC
This sequence comes from Brevibacillus sp. AG162, assembly GCF_006715575.1. Classification (NCBI taxonomy): domain Bacteria; kingdom Bacillati; phylum Bacillota; class Bacilli; order Caryophanales; family Paenibacillaceae; genus Brevibacillus; species Brevibacillus sp. AG162. The sequence goes on along the minus strand of NZ_VFNO01000005.1, from coordinate 9,101 downwards.
AAGCAATTGATTATTCTTGTTTTCTTTACGTTTTTGTTTAACATGTCGTACGGTCCTATTGAAATTGCACTACCCCTGTATGCGAATCAGGATTTGGCAGGAGGATCTGTTGCATTAGGGATGTTGTGGTCTTCTTTGGCAGTCGGGGCATTACTAGGCTCTCTCTTTTTCTCGACGGTTACGTGGAAACTTCCATTGGGTTCGACGCTCGCAGGGATTATCGTGGCGTGGGGATTGACCACATTGCCAATCGCTTTATTCTCGAGGTTGGAGATCGCGATGGCTTCGATGGTTGTGGCAGGCTTTTGCTTTGCTCCCTATAACATCATGTATAGAAGCTATCTGCAAAAACAGGTGCCCGATGCTCTCTTGGGGCGTGTATTGACCAGCGTTCGTACGATTACGGGGACAGGAATGCCGGCAGGAGCGGCTGTCTCTGGCTTCCTCATACCCTTCTTGGGCGTTCAAGGGATCATTGGAGCCGGAGCAGCCGTATGCATCATTTGTGGTCTTCTTGCATTCGGGGCATTGAAAAACTTGGAGGATTCCTCATCACTTCCGATTGAGGAGAGGTGAGACGAGGTGTTTTAGCCACTGAGGCAATAAAAAGTAGATGCGGGAGAGCGCATGCAGACGAAATGGCATGGCAACCTCCGGACGCTTTGCTTCCGCCGCTTGGTAAATGGCCTTTGCTGTTTGTTCCGGTGTCAATAAATACCGACTCACTTTGCTTCGATAGCTACCCGTTTTGTCTGCCTTATCCAAAAAGGGTGTGTCGATCGGTCCTGGCATCGCACACGTCACAGCAATTCCAGTGCCTTGCAGTTCATGGTGCAATCCTTCGCTAAAGCGGATGACAGCTGCTTTGCTGGCTGCATATACCGCAGCTTTGGCTGTTGCGACCTGTCCGGCAAGTGAGGCAACCGTGATAATATGACCGTGCTTTTGTTGAAGCATCATCGGCAAAAAGGCACGGGTCGTGTAGAGAACACCGGAAATATTCGTTCGCAAAGTTTCTTCCAGCTCCTCTACGCGCATATCGATAAGTGGTTCAAAGACTGCCATCCCGGCATTGTTGTAAAGAAAATCACAGCGTTCGAAGCGGATGTGCACCCATGCAGCGAACTGCCGAATATCTTCGTTGCTGCTGACGTCTAACGGGTAATGATGGAGATGATTAGGATAAGCCTCTTGTAGCGAAACGAGTTTCTCGTTGATGGCTTTGCGACTCGTGGCAATGACACAATCACCTTTTTCCAAATGAAGTCGTGTCAAAGCGAGACCAAGGCCACCAGAAGCCCCGGTGATGACGACAATACGGGGAGTCGACATGTCATCCTCTTCTTTCTTGTGTAGAGTTTTGATTTCCATTGCGAATGGCAAAGTATAAGCCCCCAAGTTGTTGTGAAGGCTAGCCTCTAGGGGGTGAATGCACATGCCAGCAGTAAAATGTTCTGTAGCAAACTGTGAGTACTGGGCGCAGGGCAATCTTTGCAGCGCCGAAGAGATCATGGTAGAAATTGATGCACACGCTACCGTAAACCTGAAAGAAGAATTCGCAGGCGAGTACGGTCAAAACACGCAGCATCAGGATCAGGCAAAGACATCGTCTGAAACCTGTTGTCTGACGTTCAAGCCGAAGAAATCCGAAAAGAAATAACCTGGCTTCGGCGCAAAAAGGACGTATCCCTCAATGGTGATACGTCTTTTTGCTATTGATCTATACGCTTGTCGTGACTGCAAAAAGCTCGTTGACTTTTTGGGCGACCTCTTCCCAAGTAGTGACTCGATGGACGAGTGGAGGAAGGGAAGCTTGATTATAAGGAGTGTCAAACAAGAACACGGGAATTTGCAGTGCTTCTGACAATTGCAAAGCGTTCTCCAGACGATCCTCCAAAAAAAGGTCCACGCCCCATTTGCGAGCAGCTGACAGCTTGTCGTGGCTCCCAATCAAATCCACCTCATGATGAGGGATATTGTAGCGAGCAAACCATTGTAAGGTTACATCGCGGTGACGATCCTCACGAGCACTTATATATACCAGCTTGTGGGAGGAAAACCAATCGCGCAAAACCTGATCGGCAATTCCGTGAACAGGTGCACCATCATAAAGGCGCTCCCCGTTTTGATCCAGCCACGCTTCGAATTCTGCGTCCGTGATTTGATACACGTTGGCTAAATTGTACTCCACACAATCTTCATATCGTAAATCTCTTCCAAAGCTCTCATTCATCAACGGAACAATACTGCTAGGTGAAGTGACTGTACCGTCAATATCAATGCCAATGGTTAGGATTTTGTCTGGTTTCATTCTCTCGCCTCCCGTTTAAATTGTACAACGTAGGCAGACAATAAGGCTACTTCCTTCACTTAAATAATCCTTTACCAAAAAAGGGGCTGAGCATGCTATGTTGGATCGACACGAACGTAATGATGCGAAGCGGAAGGAAGACACCGGCTTTTCCGAGACGGTTGATCAGCACGACAGGGAGTTTGCAGTGAACACTTGGACACAGGCCGTCTTTGACGAAGACGAAGAGCGGTCGAGGCGCAAGATTCACTATGATCCCCACTCCTTTACAGAGCGCTATACGGGCGAGCTGGATGAGGAGCGAAACGACTTTTCGGAGCGTTTGGATGGCGTTGTTCTGACGAAAGAGGACCGTTCACCGGTTGCCAAAGTTAGAGATGACGACATCGAGGCTGCGGCGGAAATCGCCGAGCCCATTCCGACCAGTCGTGCTGCTAATGAGATCGAACCAGAAGAGGATAGCCAAGAAAATAGGGCCAGCGGTATCGGGATGACTGGCTTGGGCTTATCGATCCTGTCCCTGTTTCTCATGCCGTACTTGGTGGCTCCAATTGGAATGGTGCTAGGCTATCTGGCGTATCGACGCAACTCGAAGACACTGGGAGCCTGGGCGATGATCGTAGGTGCTATTGCCATTTTAGGCGCATTAGTCATCTACCCGTACTATACGGCTCGCTAAAAGCATCAAACCGCAAAACCTCTCCGGTTCATTCAGCCGGAGAGGTTTTTGTACTGCTATTTGTATAATGAAGAAACAAAAGGTGTAATCGCTGCGATAACGGCGTCACAAAACACATCGGAACGGCGTACGCGATTATCCGTTAACAGGGAATAGGCGCCGCCGCGATGATTACTGCCGACGGTTTTCCCCCATTCATCTATGATGGTACTAAGCTCAATTTGCTCCTGCTGGATTCGGTGGACGGCTTGATTCGGGATAGGAAACGCCAGCCCCTTTCCAATAAATAGCTCACTTCCATTCCAGGCTGCGCAGATGGAAATCAAATACCACTGCTTTGTAAACTGCTCATCGTACATAAGTCCGCCTTCTAAGCCCAGCCCAATATCTGCTTCTGGGGTTTGACTACGGGCAGCTTTTGCTCGATTGATCGCTCCTGTAATTGTTTCTTCTTCACTCATCGGCTGAGCCGCTACTCCTGAGGGGACAGATAAGCAGAAAGGTTCCGTGCCGGTTGCTTTTTGTACAGCGAGACGTTTTGCTTCATTTTGCGTTCCGAGTGCATAGCGGAAAATATGATAATCCAACGGCTTGTTCCACCTCTTTCCATCATCGATGCTAGTGGTAGTATACCACCTTTTGATGCGACCGCGATTCTCTAGGTTGTGATAAGATAATAGGCATAGAAAAGAGACAGACCTATCATGCGAAAGAGAAAGAGGAGTGGACGATGAAATTTACAAAGCTGCATGGCTTGGGTAATGATTACGTTTACGTCAACTGTTTTGAGGAAGACTTATCGAGTGTAGATTTACCCGAATTGGCAAGAAGGGTGAGCGATCGGAATTTTGGCATTGGGGGCGATGGACTGATCCTCATTATGCCATCGGAGCGAGCAGACTTTCGCATGCGGGTCTTTAACAATGATGGCAGCGAAGCAAAAAATTGCGGAAACGGCTTGCGCTGTGTCAGCAAATACGTATTCGATCACGGTTTGACTCAGCAAACAACGTTTACCGTGGAGACGTTGGGAGGGACCGTCACTCCTGTCGTATCGCTAGGATCAGATGGTAAGGTGGATCAAGTAACGATAGATATGGGCGAGCCTCGCTTTGAGCGAGCAGCGATCCCAATGACAGGCATTCCTGAAGAGCGAGTGCGAGAAGAGGTAATTGAAGTCGATGGAACTGCGTTTACGATGACGGCTGTTTCGATGGGCAATCCTCATGCCATCCTTTTCGTGGATGAAGTGAAGGAAGAAGATGTTCGTCACTATGGTCCCATGATCGAATATCACGAATGGTTTCCTGAACGAACCAACGTCGAATTTATCCAAATATTGAATCAGGAGGAAATTCTTTTCCGTGTATGGGAGAGGGGATCAGGTGTAACACTTGCCTGTGGGACAGGAGCTTGCGCTGCTGCAGTAGCTGCCCACTTGAGTGGAAAGACAGGTAGAAAAGTCACTGTCCACCTGGCAGGAGGCGATCTCTTTATCGAATGGAAGGAAGCGGATAACCGCGTCTATATGACGGGTCCGGCTACTGAAGTTTTTTCTGGTGAGTATTTAGGGGAGATCCCATTTAAATAGGAGCAAGCCAAAACCGTTCCGTCGAAATCGACAGGAGCGGTTTTTTTACAAAAAATAGCGTGGTCACGGCGAATCCTTCATGCCGTCACCACGCTATCGAATTCGAATGAGCGTCACGCGTTGTACACCTCATTTAGGTATGCGACATCCGTGCGGTCGTACTGAGGGGTATTTTTGTTCATCTTCGCCAGTTCCGCTTGCAGTCTTTTCAATTCGGCTTCCATCTTCTTGATTTCTTCTTGCATAGCTTGTGCTGTCATGGTGGTTCTCTCCTTGTTGTCGTTTTTTATCTAAATTTATTGACTATTCTAACGAAAGGCCAAAACAATGTAAATAGCCTATATCTGGATGTAAGCGCTTTATTCGTGAATAGTCTGTGAACGGTTGTTCAGATTGTCTGATTTGGCCTTTTGAGAGCAACACACTCGGGGAAAAATAAGGTCGAGAAGTGTAATACTTTGTATGTTCTTTACGAAAAGTCATGTTATGATGAAGCGTAGTATTCGGGCATCTTGCCCTTAGGAAGGTGTTTACTGGTGATTTACTTGGACAACAGTGCGACTACCCGGCCTCATCCTCAAGTGATTGAAACCGTTAGACGCGCGATGGAAAGCTACTATGGAAACCCGTCTTCTTTGCATCAAAAAGGAGTAGAGGCGGAAAATGTACTGAAGCAGGCGCGAAAGGTTGCCGCTCAGTACTTGGGCTGTAAAGAAAGTGAAGTGATTTTTACTTCAGGTGGTACGGAGAGCAATAATACGGCGATCAAGGGTGTAGCCTTTCAATATCAAAACAGAGGGAAACATATTATTACGACGCAGGTAGAGCATCCGGCTGTTTACGATGTTTGCAAACAGTTGGAAGGCCTAGGGTTTGCTGTGACATATCTTCCGGTAGATCGTGAAGGTCGAGTATCGGTAGAAGCTGTTCAGAAAGCAATGCGTCCGGATACGATTCTCGTTTCGGTCATGCATGTGAACAACGAGCTGGGAACCATTCAACCGATCTTGGAAATCGGACAATGGCTGAAGCAATTCCCGAAAGTCTTGTTTCACGTCGATGCTGTCCAAGGAATTGGGAAAGTTCCTTTGCGCATCAAGGATTCAGGGATTGATCTGTTGAGCGTCTCTGCTCACAAGTTTTACGGCCCCAGAGGAGTCGGCATTCTGTATAAACGAGAAGGCTTGATTATTCACCCGTTGATGATGGGTGGCGGTCAAGAAGGCGGTGTTCGCTCAGGAACGGAAAACCTCCCAGCCATCGCTGGTATGGCTAAAGCAATCCGGATTCTCGAAGAACTGGGCAGCGTCGAGATGATCAGGCTGCAAAAATTGAATCAACAGCTTCGTGAAGGGATTGCAAAGATTGAAGGTTGCATCGTGAATACCCCGGAAGCGAATACGGCTCCTCATATTATGAACTTGTCAGTACCAGGAGTAAAAGCGGAAGTCCTGCTGCATGCTTTGGAGGAGAAAGGCTTTCTGATATCCACCAAGTCCGCATGCTCATCCAAAGCCAATGAGCCAAGCAGAGTTCTGACTGCGATTGGGATTGAGCGGGATTGCGCGTTGTCGTCTCTGCGGGTCAGTCTGGGCCGGGAAAATACAGCGGAGGACATTCAGCAGTTTGTGAAGGCGTTAGAGGAATGCGTCAATGTGCTTCGTACTTATATCAAACAACAACCTGCCCCCGCTCATAGAAAATAGTGTGGACAACTAAAAGGAGATAAATATGAACTACGATGTTATTTTAATTCGTTATGGTGAGTTGGCGCTAAAAGGGAAAAACCGCGATCAATTCGAAGAGGCCCTTGTAAAAAGTGTGAAAAACGTACTGCGCTCGTTTTTTAAAGTAAAAGTTCGACGCAATTACGGTCGGATGTATGTGGAGCTGCACGGTGAAGACGCTTATGCGGTTATGGAGCGATTGAAACGCGTTTTTGGTATTTCTTCCTTTAGTCCGACGATCCAGGTAGATCCTGATATTGAAACGATCAAGGAAAAAGCGCTGGAGTTGGTTCGTCAAATGGATCCTCAGCCGCGTACCTTCCGCGTGGTTTCTCGTCGCGCAGATAAACGCTATCCAATTCAATCGATGGAAGTGAACCGCATGGTGGCAACACACATCCTGCGCGCACTTCCAGCTATCAGTGTAGATTTGCATGAGCCGGATATGGTTGTTAATGTAGAAATTCGTACGGAGGGAACGTACATTAGTTGTGAAACCATCCCGGGACCAGGTGGCTTGCCAGTTGGGGTCAGCGGAAAAGTATTGCTGCTTCTCTCAGGTGGTATCGACAGTCCTGTGGCGGGTTGGATGATGCTAAAGCGTGGTGTGACGCTTGAAGCGATTCACTTCCACAGCTATCCATTTACGAGCGAGCGCGCTTTGCAAAAAGTACGCGACTTGGCTCATAAGCTGACCAAATGGGGTGGAACTGTCCGTCTCCACGTCGTACCGTTTACTGAGATTCAGACCGCCATTCGAGAAAAATGTCCAGAAGACTATTTGATCACCATCATGCGTCGTTTCATGATGCGCATTTCGGAGCGCGTAGCGGAAAACACCAATGCCAAGGCACTCGCAACAGGAGAAAGCCTCGGTCAAGTCGCGTCGCAAACCTTGGAAAGCATGGACACGATCAACAAGGTGATTTCGATTCCGATCCTGCGACCACTCGTCGCCATGGACAAGGTAGACATCGTGGACATTTCTCGTCAAATCGATACGTACGAGCTGTCTATTTTGCCGTATGAAGATTGCTGCACAGTGTTTACACCGAAAAATCCTGTAACGCGACCGAAGCCTCGCCTCGCCGCAAAATTTGAGGAAGCGCTGGATGTAGAAGCGTTAGTGGAGGATGCTGTAGCGCGAACTGAAATCGAAGAGATTACAACGAAGCCAAAAGAAACGACAACCGACCTGTTCTAAATTCAAGTATAGAGAAAATCGCGACACGGGGGAGAAGGAATCATGATAATCCGTTATGAGCGCAATGGTAAGGTGAAGCATGGCTGGATGGTGGAAGAGGATCACAAAGTACGCGTGATTGAAGGGGACATTTACAAAATCCATACGGCAAAACCGATCATGACGGGCCTTGAGCTGCCTTTGGATGAGGTTACGTTAAAGGCGCCAAGTGATCCCAGCAAGGTCGTATGCATCGGATTGAATTACCGGGACCATGCGGCTGAGATGGGGATTGACCTGCCAAAAGAACCGTTGATGTTTTTGAAGCCGTCAACAACTGTCATTGGACCTGGCGAGCCCATCGTCTATCCAAAGCTGACGAAGAACCTTCATTATGAAGGCGAGCTTGCCGTGGTGATTAAGAAAGAGGCCAAGAAGATCAAGGCTGCGGATGCAGACGACTATATTTTGGGATTCACTTGTGCGATTGATGTGACCGCTCGTGATCTGCAGATGACCGATGGGCAATGGACACGGGCAAAAGGCTTTGATACGTTTTGTCCGCTTGGACCTGCTATTGCGGCCAAACTGGATTATCATAACTTGCGTATCGTGACACGAGTAAACGGGGAAGTGCGTCAGGATGCTTGCACTGACCAATTGATTTTTTCGATTCCGCAGCTGATCGAGGCTGTATCTACGGTCATGACGCTTCGTCCTGGCGATGTTATTTTAACCGGGACTCCGTCTGGTGTAGGTGAGCTTGTTCCAGGTGACGAAATTTCGGTAACCATTGAAGGGATTGGAACCTTAACGACTCATGTAGTGGCTGAGGAGTAGTCATATATTCTTTAATAAGATCGATCAAGCCCCCTGCTTGTGTGAAGTGGGGGCTTGGTTTTTTCTTTTATTCTTCTTTGTTCGGATCATCATGAATGGGATGCGCGGAGGGGTCTTGTCTAGGAAGGTCTTGATGCATCTGCCGTGTTTCGTAAGTGAATCGAGTGGTGGTGGAATGTTGTCCGGGCTCCCAGCCTGTTGCTTTCCCTAGGTGAGTTTCATTGGTGGCAGCTCCAAATGGCCCCTCAGGGAATTCTTCCTGAAGGATTTCATTGCGCTGCGACTCTACAGTAGATAATTCACTGTAATTCTCGTTTTCATATTCTTCATAGGTTGGTTTTGGATCCATAGTAACACCGCCGTTTATTTGTTGGATACTTCACGGGTACACAGTTAAAAAGCCTAGCGGTTATAGTGTGAAATAAAAAGAGAATCACTATTCGTTTTTCCTATTGACTCTTTCATTAATTTCATTTATATTTAAATTCTGCTCGAAAAAATCAACACATTTAAAAAACATCGATAAAAAAGTGAAAGAAACACTTGACTTATATGTGGTGATTTTGTTATATTAGATCTTGTCGCTGCTGAACGAAGTGAAATGGTTAAAAAAACCTCTTGCAAAAACAGTTGCGATATGATAAAGTTGAAAAGTCGCCTTCGGGCGAGTGACACAAAATGCTCTTTGAAAACTGAACAGCGAAAGCGTTAATGAGTCTATCATTAAATGATTTGCCAGCTTTGAACCAGTAACAAACTTTATTGGAGAG
>NZ_VFNO01000004.1:0-531256 GCF_006715575.1 Brevibacillus sp. AG162 | reverse complement strand
CCGCTAGCCTCCGAAGAGACTCGCTCGACTTGCATGTATTAGGCACGCCGCCAGCGTTCGTCCTGAGCCAGGATCAAACTCTCCAATAAAGTTTGTTACTGGTTCAAAGCTGGCAAATCATTTAATGATAGACTCATTAACGCTTTCGCTGTTCAGTTTTCAAAGAGCATTTTTTGTCGAACGTTTTATATCTTATCACGTTCGTTATTTGCGAGTCAAGAAGTTTTTTATCGAATCTCGTTTTCTTTTCTCGTATTTTGTCGTCGTTCTTGGCGACAAGGAATAATCTATCACATATAAAACTCTAAATCAAGAGTGATTTTAAAAGTTTTTATATCAGAAAACGAAAAACAGTTAAAATATCGCGATACGAAAGGAAAAAGAGCGAGAAACACGTCTCGCTCTTTCTATTAAATATCTCTACTATATTCAAGTTTGAACTACATACCCGTTTCTTTTCTTAAGATATTGAAAGATTCCTACTCCAGCCATAAGAGCCAATCCTGCTCCCATCGCCAGCCATTCCGGGAAGATGAGTAAGAGCCCGCCTGCAATTAACAGGAGTCTCAACAACCAGTTAATACGAGCGAACAAAAATCCTTCCGTTGCAGCAGCCAATGCCATAACCGCTAAGGCAGTTGTTCCCGTTGCAATGATGATATCGACTACATTGGCATCGTGTATGAGCATCGCTGGTTTGTAAATAAATATGAATGGAACGATGAATCCGGCCAATGCCAGCTTGCAGGAAACCCAGCCCGTACGTTGGGGATCTGAGCCTGCAATCCCTGCCCCCGCAAAGGCCGCCAGAGCAATCGGCGGTGTCAGATTGGCAATCGCCCCAAAGTAAAAGACGAATAGATGAGCAGCAAGTGGATCGATTCCATAGGTAGCGAGCGCAGGTGCCGCCATCGTAGCTGTAATGATATAGCAAGGAATAGAGGGAAGACCCAGCCCCAAAATGATAGAAGCAATCATCGTAAACAACAAAGTCATAAACAAGCTTCCGGAGCCCATCATCAAAATAATATTAGCAAGCTTCAAGCCTAATCCTGTCAGGCTGAATACCCCTACCGTAATTCCAACAGCCGCACAAGCTACCGCTACTCCGAGCGAATCTCGCACCCCACTCTCCAGTGCTTGCAAAATATCGCGGAAATTCATTCTGCTAGACTTGCGAAACGCAGCAATCACGATGGTAGCGATAATGGTAAACACAGCTACCAACGTTGGCGAATATCCCATCATCAACAGCACAACCAGCAGAATGAGCGGCAATAACAGATGCCCCCGCTCGCGAAGTACGTCATGAATTTTCGGCAATTCACTTTTACTTAACCCTTGTAGATTGTCACGATCCGCACGCAAATGAACCTGAACGAGTAATCCGAAATAATACATAATCGCTGGAATAAGAGCAGCAATCGCGATCGAAATATAAGGAACCCCCAGAGTTTCAGCCATAATAAAAGCAGCAGCCCCCATGATCGGCGGCAAAATTTGCCCCCCTACTGCTGCGGTTGCTTCAACCCCCGCCGCAAACTCGGGCTTATACCCAACACGTTTCATCATGGGAATCGTAAACGAGCCTGTCGTCACCACACTTGCCACAGCTGAACCATTGATGGAGCCATGAACCGCACTCGCGATCACACCTACCTTTGCGGGTCCCCCCTTCGAGTTTCCTGCAAGAGACAGAGAGAGATCATTAAACAACGTTCCCATCCCTGATTTCGATAAAAAGGCACCAAAGATAATGAACAAAATAATAAAAGAAGCAGATACTGCTGTTGCATCACCGAAAATACCTTCTGTCGTGACATACATGTAATTGACGATATCACTGATCGTATACCCTCGATGTCCAAAATCCCCAGGCAAATATGGCCCGATGTAGGCATAAATCACAAAAATCAAAGCCATCGCCGTGAGTTCCCACCCTGCTACTCGACGAGAAGCTTCCAGCACCAGAATACATGTGATCGCGGCAAAAACGACATCAAGAGTAGAAGGAATCCCTCCCCGATTCACGATCTCCATATAATAAACAAAAATGTATCCGGCAGTACCGAGCGCAACAATCGCCAACGCGCCATCCAGCAAAGACAACGATTTGCGGGAAGCCTTTTTCCAACCGGGGTATAACAAAAAGATCAGGCATAATACAACAGCGACATGGAGTGAACGATGCTGTAACGTCACAAAAGGAACGACATACACCGCATACATATGATACAGGGCAAAAGCAACAGCTACGACGGATACGAGGATGCGCAGCCACTTTTGATGAAAAACACGATACCCGGATTCTTTGTCGTATTCTTGTAAAATAGCTTGTGCCTTATCTTCATTGATTTTGATTTCCTCCGCATCAGGCAGTTTCACTTGTGCATCCATCTATGCATTCCTCTCCTTTTTCTCCAGGCTGTAGATGTAGCGAAACCACCACGGAAACCATCGGATCGACAGCTCTAGCGACGTGCCAAGAGGCATAAAAGAAGCTAGTGGCCATGTCTGATCTCGTACGGTGAGCATGTAGTCACTACGGGTAATCAAATACAAGACACGGTCGCGCTGCTCTTGCAGCCCTGAAACCGTGATCCAGCCGTCATCGATGGATACGTGGACATTTGGTCGATCTGAGAAATTGGCCGGGACTCCTGCACCAAATGACCGAAAAGAAGTCTCGGCCAATTCCATCCCGGAGAATCCCACTACCCGATACGTCTCTCTCCACGGGGTCAGTTCCACGGAATGAATCCACTCTATCTGAAAACGGTCCTGCAAGCTGACTGGCACCACGCCAATCCTCTCTTGTCGATGAAAATCACGTAATTCCAAATACGGTTGGGGCCCGATTATCATGAGCCCCATCGTCAGCACTAGGAGTAAGCGGATTCGCCATTTTTTCCAGATTTGCATCTTCCTTACCCCCGTTTTCCTCCAGCAAAAGCATCTATCAGTTCAATGCGCCGACTTCCTTGTAGTACTTTTCTGCACCAGGATGAAGGGGAACAACCAAGTTTTTCCCGGCCTCTTTTACATCCACTTCCTTGGCGGCACTATGTGCGGATTTCAATGTTTCCATTTCTTCGAAGAATGTTTTCGTCAGCTTGTACACCTGTTCCTCAGACAAATCACTGCGTACGAGCAGTATATTGCGAATCGCCGCTGTCTGAACCGGTTGGTTATTCTTGTACACACCAGCCGGAATCTCTGCCGAAACAAAGAACGGATACTGCTGAGCCATCTTGTCTACATCAGCCTTTTGAATCGGCACGATTTCCACGTCCTTCGTGGTTCCCAGATCGATGACAGCCGAATTCGGCAATCCAGAGGTTACAAAAGCAGCGTCAATCGTGTTGTTTTTCAACTGCTCGATCGCTTCAGCGTATGACAGGAAATCCGCCTTGATATCGTCGTACGTAATTCCATGACCAGCGAGCACCATGCGTGCATTTACTTCGACACCAGAGTTAGGAGCTCCGACCCCAACCCGTTTTCCTTTCAAATCAGCTACTGATTTAATATTTCTATCCTTCAGCGTCACGATCTGCACGTAATTAAGGTACAGGCCAGCTAGGGTACGCAGGTCTTTGATAGCCCCGCCCTCCTTGAAATTTTCCTGACCCGCATAAGCAAAAGTCGTTACATCTGACATGACAAATGCCACATCGGCCTTTTTCGTTTTGATCAGGTTAATGTTTTCAACAGACGCTCCCGTGGACTGAACAGAGGCATTGTACCCGAGCTTATCCTTGTAAATTTTCGCCATGGCACCACCTAGCGTGTAGTAAGGCCCTGAACTACCGCCTGTTGCTATCGTGAGAAAATTTTGTTCAGTGGCACCGCCATTTCCTGATGCTGCACCGGGCGCGGCTGACTGCCCCCCACATGCTGTTACCGTAAGAACAAGCAGAGCGGAAGTCAAAATCGCTAGCATTTTGTTACGTATCATCTTCAAATACCCCCTTCTATTTACGCAAAAACGGAACCGCTTTCATTTATCTGTTAGTAGCAACTCTTATGCCAACATGGATTAGCCAAGCGTACCCGTCCTTTTTACGGTACATCTAGCTCGCTGTAACAAAAATCCGGCAAAAAAGTCCCGTCCATACGGAATTTTTTGCCGGATGCCCCTCTATTCTTTCTCGAAGTACTGTTTCAGCTTTTGCCGTAAGCCTCGCTCACTGATTCCCAGTTGATCAGCTGTCTTTTTCCGATGACCATCGTTTTTTTCCAGCGTATACAGAATGAATCGCCGCTCCACTTCCTCCAACGAGATGCCCTCGGGAATCGTCAGCCCGTCTTTATTCGACTGAACAGATCTTACATTACTCCGGCGTTCAATCAGTGTGGGAGGAAAATCCTCCATAGTCAGCTTGTCCCCTTGGGAAAGTGCCACGGCATATTCCACAATATTCGCCAGCTCACGTACATTGCCTGGGAACGTATACGCGTACAGCCATTTTCTCGCTTCCGGTGTTAACGACTTCGGTCCTTTCCCCATTTCCGCAGCCATGCGCTGGAGAAAATGTTCAAGCAGCAACGGAATATCTTCAGTTCTATCACGCAGAGGTGGTGTACGAATGGGAATGACATTAAGGCGATAAAACAGATCCTCGCGAAACGCTCCCCTTGCCACTTCAGCTTCCATCTGCCGGTTGGTAGCCGCAATAATCCGAATATCAACTTCTTTGGCTTCGTATCCCCCTAAAGGAGTAACCCGCTTTTCCTGAATGACACGAAGCAGCTTCGCTTGCAGAGAAAGCGGCATTTCGCCTATTTCATCGAGAAAGACCGTTCCGCCGTGCGAACGTTCGAACAATCCCTTTTTACTTTGATAGGCTCCGGTAAACGTCCCTTTTTCATATCCAAACAGCTCACTTTCCAGCAAGGCTTCAGGGATTGCCGCACAGTTAATGACAGAAAAAGGAGCATGCCTGCGGTTCCCCTCATGATGAATCGCCCGAGCCACTAGCTCCTTTCCCGTACCGCTCTCCCCTGTGATTAAAATGCTGGAAGAGATATCCTTTACCTTTTCGATCAAGTGAAACAGCTTTTCCATTCGCGGACTTTTGCCGAGAATGCCTGCGTACGATTGCTTTTGCTGAATTTGCTCGCGTAAAGTTTGTACTTGTCGCTGCAAATACTGATGCTCCATCGCTTTATTCAGCAAGAGCTTGACCTCTTCCAAATGCAAAGGCTTGGTTAAATAATGATAGGCCCCTGCCTTCATCGCTGCTACAGAGGACTCGATCGTGCCATATGCCGTCATCATAATGACGGTGATCTGTGGACGTGTCGCCTTTAAGTGGGGCAGCAACGCCAAACCACTGGCAGTTCCCAGACTCTGGTCCAGAAGCACACAATCAATTGCTTCTGCCTGGACGATTGCCCTGGCCGCCTCAGCATCGTTCGCCGTCCATATATGGTAGTCATCCTCTAACGCAAACGACAACGATACGCAAATAGAAGGTTCATCATCGACGATCAACAGCTTCTGCATCGTGATCCTCCTGTCCAAAACGCAGTGTAAATGTCGTACCTACTCGCGTAACACTGCTTACCTCCAACTGTCCGCTGTGTTCACGCATTATTTTTTGACTTACGTACAAGCCGAGGCCAATCCCTTGCGACTTCGTTGTATAAAACGGTTCGAACAGGCGCGACTGCTGTTCTTTTTGCATGCCTTCACCCGTGTCTGAGATCGTGATCCATACACCGTCTCTCTTCTTGCCAGCCTTTATCTGCAACTGCTTTTCAGTGCTCCCCGCCATCGCCTCCAGCGCATTGAGCATCAGGTTGATCAGCACCTGCTTGATTCTGCCCCGATCTACCTGTAGTTCCAGCTGATCGGAGATATCTACGACAATATTCACCTGTTCACTCTCAAATCGACGGACAAACAGTCCGACGACCGAATAGACCAAGTCTGCCACGCTCGTGCTCTCAATGAGAAGTGGCTTGGAACGGGAATAATCAAGCAGTTCCTCGACAATGCGATTCATCCTCTCCAATTCCTCGGGCACAAAGCGAAGCAATTCAGAGCGAAAGCGCGGGTCATCCACCTTTTTGGGCAATAGCTCAATGAATGTTTTTACCGCTGTCAACGGATTGCGCAACTCATGTGCGATTCCCGCCACTAATTGCCCCAATGCGTGCATCTTCTCTTGAGAGATCAGTCTTGTCTGCATTCTTTTTTGTTCGGTTCGATCCTGGACAGTGACAATCCACCCCACATGCTCGGACATGGCGTTGAGAAAGGGGGCTACATAATAATGAAAAACAAAGGATCGCTCATCATGGATTTCACCCTCATATTGACGGCTGCGATCCAAACAGCATGCATCCCACGGCAGTTGTGGAAGGACATCGAGGATATGGCGTCCCAACATTTCTTTCTGTATGGGGAATATGGTGATCGCCACTTGGTTGACCAATGTGATGTACCCTTGGGTGTCGAGTGATAAAATCGCACTATCTGTATGATCCAGCACCTTCCGCTGAAAAACCATCACGTCAGCCAATTCTGCCGTCCGTCTTTTCACTTCTGCCTGCAGCCTTTTGTTCCACAGAAAAAAGGTGAGCAAAGATACGATCCCAACTGCCAAAACGAGTAGCAATCCGATGACCAGCTTCCGCCACCAATCCGTTAAATGAGGCGAATACGGTTCAAAATAGTGACTGTACAAGCGCGTATAGGTTCCATCACGATAGAGCTGATTCAGACCCTCATTGAGCTTGTCCAACAGCTCCGAATGTCCTTCTCTCACGGCGAATGCGTAATCAGTCGGATTAATGAGTCCAGAGCGCATCGAATAGTCTTCCCAACGATTCTCTTTGCGCAAAATATACTCCGCCGTCCAGCGATTTCCGAGGAACGCATCAGCACGCCCGCGCGTCAGATTCGCCAACGCCTCTAGTTGACTGAATGAAACGATCATTTTCACTCTTCTGACACTTTCGAGCAAATCCATGCTCGTGTGGGCCCGCTGTACAGCCACTACCTTTTCCGACAGCTGGTTCAAGGTGTATATCCCTTGATCATCACGCGGGACGAGCAGCACCTCAGACATCGTAAAAAACGACTCACTAAAATCAAATACTTGATCGTATCGATTGGTGTACTTCATTCCCAACAGCACGTCCACCTTACCTGCATGTAAAGCACCAACTGCCTCTTCCCATTCCAGCGGCACGTATTCCAGCTTCCAGTCATTTTGGCTTGCAATCGCCCTGATGAGATCAATCGTAAAACCCGTAAACTCTCCATCTGGTTCCATCGAGGAAAAAGGGGGGAGAGATTTGTCAAAGGCAACCCGTACGATCTTCTCCTCCGCTTTGACCATCTCGGGAAAAAAACCGATCAAGAAAAGCAAGAAGAGAAGCCAATGCCCTCTTTTGTAACCCAAATCCATCCCTCCTTATGCAAATGCCGCTAGTGAAAAATAAACAGAGATCTATTTCTTTGCTTGCTGGTAAAACTCTTCGCGCAGTAGACCTATCATGATGGTGTCGTAATACTGCCCGTCGTATCCAGCTGCAAGTGAAGTGAGATTGAATTTGTTCATGGTCACCACACCTCTCGCAATAAGATACCGATTATTCTAACAAAAAAACCACGCTCTGGAAACAGAGGTGGTTATTACTTTATCTGTTAACGACGCCTTTGAAGCTCCGTCAGTACTTCATCCAGCGGCAGCTTTTGCTCCCGTAACAGAACCATCAAGTGAAAGATCAAATCAGATGCCTCGTACCGCAGTTCCTCACGACTTCGATTTTTCGCGGCAATAATGACCTCGGCAGTCTCTTCCCCGACCTTTTTCAGGATTTTGTCTACGCCTTTTTCGAACAAGTACGTGGTGTAGGAGCCTTCCGGGCGCTCTGCCTCCCGCGCAGCAATCAGTTCTTCGAGCTCGCCCAGGATCGCAAACCGATCTGCTTGTACCGGCTCACCATCTGTATGCGAGAGAACTTCCTGCGAGAAACAGCTGTAAGCTCCCGTATGACAAGCAGGCCCATTCGGCTCGACCATCACAACCAGTGCATCTCCGTCGCAATCATACCGCATAGAGACGATCCGCTGTATATGACCCGAAGTCTCACCCTTGTGCCACAATTGTTGTCGGGAACGGCTCCAAAACCATGTTTCTTTGGTCGCCAATGACTTTTGTAGCGATTCTTCATTCATATAGGCAAGCGTCAAGACTGTCTTGCTTCCGGCATCCTGCACGATGACAGGGATCAAGCCCTTTTCGTCAAAACGCAATTTTTCCACTGCAAACGCTTCTGCTCCTGTCATGGTCGTACGACAACTCCTTTGGTTTGCAAATACTCTTTCACCGAGTGAATCGACGTTTCGTCATAGTGAAAAATGGAAGCGGCCAGCGCGGCATCTGCCTTTCCTTGCGTCAGCACATCGTAAAAATGCTCCCTCGAGCCCGCTCCCCCAGAAGCAATGACCGGAATTCCAACCGCTTCTGATACTCGCTTGGTCAATTCGAGTCCAAAGCCTTTCTTTTCTCCATCGTCGTCCATGCTGGTCAAAAGGATTTCACCCGCTCCGAGCGCTTCTGCCTCCTGTGCCCAACGGATGACGTCTCTCCCCGTCGCATTCCGTCCACCGTGGGTATACACTTCCCAGCGATCTTCCCCAACACTTCTCGCGTCGATCGCCACGACGATACATTGTGAGCCGAAGACCGTCGCTCCCTCGCGGATCAATTCCGGACGCAAAACAGCCGCTGTATTCAACGAGATTTTGTCCGCACCCGCACGCAATATCCTTTTCATATCGTCTACGCTGTTAATGCCACCACCCACCGTGAAAGGAATCGTAATGTTTGCAGCCGTTTTTTCTATGACATCCACCATCGTCTTGCGCCCTTCGTGGGACGCAGAAATATCGAGAAAGATCAGCTCGTCCGCTCTCTCTTCGCTATATTTTTTTGCCAGTTCAACCGGGTCTCCTGCATCGCGAAGTCCGACGAACTGCACGCCTTTTACCACCCGTCCGTCTTTTACATCGAGACACGGGATGATTCGTTTAGCCAGCATGCGATTCACGCCCCTCCATACGTTGGAGCGCTTCTTCCAATGTAAAAGCGTCCGTGTAGAGTGCTTTGCCAACAATGGCGCCAGAGACTCCGTCCGAAGCATGGGCAGCCAGCGTCAACAAGTCGTCCAGTTGGCTGACGCCTCCCGAGGCAATCACCGATTTACCTGTAGCCGTCGCCAACGCTGCAATTTCTTCTACATTGGGTCCTGTCATCGTGCCATCACGGGCGATATCGGTGTAAATAAACGTCTCGGCGCCATACGTAACCAACCGCTTGGCAAGCTCTGTCGCTTGCACATCTGTCGTGGTCAACCAACCTCTGGTAGCCACCAGCCCATTCCGGCAGTCCAGACCAATCGCGATTTTGTCCCCATAGCTTTGAAGAATCCGCTTCGTAAAAGGCTCGTCTTCGATAGCAGCAGTCCCGACGATCACGCGCGCGACACCCGCTTCCAAATAGTCCGCGATCTGCTCTTCAGTTCGAATACCGCCTCCTACCTGCACGGGTACAGGGATCGAGCGCGCTATCTCCTTGATGAGCGCTGCATTTGCAGGCTTGCCTTCCTTTGCCCCGTCCAAATCTACGAGATGAACCCAGGACGCGCCTTGCTCTACCCAGCGCTTCGCCATCGCGAGCGGTGAATCAGCGTACACTGTCTCTTGCCCGTAATCTCCTTGGAAAAGTCGAACGCACTTGCCCCCGCGAATATCGATCGCCGGATAAACGATAAAGCTCATGTCAAAACCCCCTCGCATTGAACGGCAAAGTTGCGCAGCAGCAGCATTCCTGTCTCTCCGCTCTTTTCCGGGTGAAACTGCATACCGTATACGTTGTCACGATTCACAATGGCTGTGACCTCCTGGTGATAGTCACTCGTCGCAAGCAAGACATCAGACTCGCACAAGACATGATACGAATGGACAAAATAGACGTAATCGCCATCCTGCACACCGTTTAGTAACGGTTGCTTTTGCTTTATCATCAGTTGGTTCCAGCCCATGTGCGGTACCTTGTAATCCCCGTGAAAACGAACGACCTCACCACCGAGCAGTCCCAAGCCCGTATGCGCGCCATGCTCCGCACTTTTCTCAAATAAAAGCTGCATGCCGAGACAAATGCCCAAGATCGGACGACCAGATACTGCGTATCCCTTGATTGCTTGCTCTAATCCAAGCTCACGTATGTTGGCGATAGCATCCCCGAACGCCCCAACTCCCGGCAAAATCAACCCGCTATATTCTTGCAGACGCTCTGCCTGCGATACGAACTCATACGAATAGCCCAGCCTTTCCAACGCCTTGCTCAAGCTGTACAAATTCCCCATGCCGTAATCGATGATGCCGATCATGTTACAAAACCCCTTTTGTTGACGGGACCCCTTTTACACGCGGATCGATCGTCGTCGCTTCATCCAGTGCACGGCCCAGCGCTTTGAAAATCGCCTCGATCATGTGGTGCGTATTGTGACCGTAGTGCAGGATCACATGCAGATTGATCCGCGCCTCCAGTGCGAGTTTCCATAAAAATTCGTGCACCAGCTCCGTCGGAAACTGACCAACCATATTTGTGGGGTACGCAGCGCGATATTCCAGATGAGGGCGATTGCTGATGTCAATCACGACCTGCGCGAGCGCGTCATCCATGGGGACAAACGCATTTCCATAACGCTTGATGCTTTTCTTGTCTCCCAACGCTTCCCGCAGAGCATGCCCAAGACAAATCCCGATATCCTCCACCGTGTGGTGATAGTCGATTTCGATATCTCCCTTTGCCTTGACAGTCAGATCAAAATGTCCATGTCGGGTAAACAGGTCTAGCATGTGATCCAGAAATGGAACACCCGAATTCTGCTTGCTCTCACCCGCGCCGTCTACCCCAAAGGAAAGCGCGATCTGCGTCTCATTCGTATTGCGTTCGATCTGTGCTGCACGTTGTTTCCCTTCACTCATCTCTTTTCACTCTCCTGCTCTTCGGTCTCAAAATCTCGCAATCGCGCAAGGATCGCTCGACCGTGCCCAGACAATCCTTCCTGCTCGGCCAGTGTCACAATTTTATGTCCATTGTCTCGCAAATCTCGCTTGCTGTAGGAAACAACACTCGACTTCTTGATAAAATCATCGACGGATAATGGCGAGGAAAATCGCGCCGTTCCATTCGTAGGAATCACATGATTGGTACCGGCAAAATAATCACCGACTGGCTCTGAGCTGTATGGGCCGAGGAAAATTGCCCCTGCATTTTCCACTTTGCCGAGATACTCAAACGACTCCGCCACCATGATTTCCAAATGCTCGGGTGCGATACAGTTGATGACGGCAAAGCCTTCGTCCAAATCGTCGACGAGTAAAATAACGCCGTAGTCGCGTATCGCCGCTTCTGCAATCGATTTGCGCGGAAGATCGGCAAGCTGTCGCTCGACTTCCTGTGACACCTGCTCCGCCAACGATTGTGATGTCGTAACCAATATAGCGGCTGACATCGGGTCATGCTCGGCCTGAGACAGCAGGTCTGCCGCGACGTATTGCGGGTTGGCCGTTTCATCTGCGATCACCGCTATTTCACTAGGCCCTGCCACCATGTCGATACTGACCAATCCGAATACTTCTCGCTTTGCCAGTGCCACGAAAATATTGCCGGGGCCAACGATTTTATCAACCGCTTTGATTTGCTCCGTTCCGTAGGTCAGTGCCGCAATCGCCTGTGCTCCGCCTACCTTGTATATCTCGGTCACACCTGCAATTTGGGCCGCCACGAGGATCGCCGGATTGATTTTCCCATCCGCTCCTGGTGGTGTCGTAATGACGACTTGTGGAACACCTGCGATTTTGGCAGGGATGGCATTCATCAATACACTGGAAGGATAAGCTGCCGTTCCTCCTGGTACATACAATCCAACGCGCTGCAATGGACGTATCAGCTGGCCCAGCAATGTGCCACTCTCTTTGGTGGTAAACCAGGACTGACGCACTTGTCGCTCGTGAAACGCCCGAATATTTTCGGCTGCTTCTTCCAATGCTGCTTTGACATGTGGAGAAACGAGCTCACTTGCTTCAGCAAATTCGCCTTCGCTCACGCGGAAGTTTTGCAGAAGCACACGATCAAATCGTTCCGTGTAATAGCGCAGCGCTTCGTCCCCTTGCTGGCGAACCGAGGTGAGGATCGCCTTCACCGCTTCTTGCTGTTCTCTCGTCCCTGCGTCTACCGATCGTTTTCCGTCATACTGGCTGGCTGACATGATACGCATAGCTGTCTCCCCTTCTTTCTCTAGTTCCCGCGAGGAATGACCTCTAAAAATTTTCCGGCAATCTCGTCCACCGCTTCACTTTTCATCCGATAGCTGGCTCGATTGGCAATCAGT
Organism: Brevibacillus sp. AG162; assembly: GCF_006715575.1. NCBI lineage: Bacteria > Bacillati > Bacillota > Bacilli > Caryophanales > Paenibacillaceae > Brevibacillus > Brevibacillus sp. AG162. Next base: position 518,836 of record NZ_VFNO01000004.1, on the reverse strand, counting down.
CTCGTCGTAATTTCACAGATGCTCTCCAGTTCGACCAATCCATTTTCCCGTAATGTCCTGCCTGTTGAGACAATATCCACAATACGATCAGCCAGTCCAATCATCGGTGCAAGCTCTACTGAACCATTCAGCTTGATTACCTCAACCTGCTGTCCCTGCTCACGAAAATAACGTGACGCAATCTTCGGATATTTCGTCGCAACACGCAGTGCTTCCGTCGGTTTCCAATTTGGCAGACCCGCTACCATCATGCGACAATAGCCGATATGCAAATCCAACAGCTCGTAAACATCTCGTTCTTCTTCCAATAAAACATCCTTGCCGACCACGCCAACGTCAGCCACCCCATACTCTACATAAGTAGGAACATCGGTAGGCTTTGCCATAATGAATTCAAGCTTGGCATTTTCCACAGGGATGATCAGTTTACGAGAATCTTGTAGATCCGCAGTGACCCGCAAGCCAGCTTGCTGGAGGAAGTGGACGGCCTCTTCAAAAATCCGCCCTTTTGGCATGGCGATCGTCAGCTTTTGGTCGTTTTTCGTGAGTGCCATCTCCTACTCCTCCTGTTGTGTCATGCAAATGACCTTGGTATATCCCGCTTCTTGTCCAACCTGTTTCTCATCGCTTCTGGAAACGAGACGTGTCACTACTACGAGCCCGTCTTCACGCAATTGCTGTGCCTCTGCCAAAGCGGCGCTGCGGCAATCCTCCGTGTAAACAAGCAAAACTCGCGCAGATGCTTGCCTTTTTACAAAAGGAGTGACCTGAAGCAGCCGATCCATCTTGATCGCAAAGCCTGTGGCGGATGCAGCACGCCCAAATTGGGAGAGCAATTGATCGTAGCGTCCCCCGCCCAAAAGCGGAGAGCCCAAATCTGCGGCGTATCCTTCGAAAACGACGCCTGTATAGTAGTTCAAATTGATGATCAGATTGAAATCGATCAACAAATCTTCCGTCACCCCGTAGGCTTCTAATGACTCCCACAAGGAAGCAATCGTCTCGACTGCCCTCCGTGCCTTTCCGTTGCCTGCCAGTTCGCGGGCGACCTCAATCTTCCCTTTTCCCCCTTGCAGGCGCAACAAGGATTCCAATCGACTTTTTGCCTCCATAGGGATGTCTACTGTCGCGAGTAGCTGCCGGAAGCCAACGAAGTCCCGCTCGTACAAAAACTGGCGGAATTGATTGCGAACATGCCCATCCTCAATCTCTTCCTCCAAAAGACCGTCGACAAAATCGACATGCCCAATGGCAATGCGAAACGTCTCCACACCCGCTGCCCGCAAGCAAAACACAGCAAGCGCAATGGCTTCCGCATCCGCATCGACAGACGCATCTCCAATCAGCTCGATTCCGGTTTGTGAAAACTCTGCATTCCGTCCCGCTTCCTTTTCTTGTGCCCGAAACACATTTGCCTGGTAATACAACCGAATCGGCAATGGAACATCTTTATATAGGGAGGAAACAACCCTCGCAATTGGCGTCGTCATATCCGGACGCAGGACTACGGTGTGGCCTTGTTTATCCAGGAGGCGAAACATCCGGTCTGTGAGTGTCGCACTTGCTGCTCCTACCGTGTCGAAGTACTCCAGAGAGGGTGTGGATATTTCCTCATAGCCCCATCTCTCGATACACTGCCGCAGCTCCCGCTCCAAGTGCCGTTGTTTCGCCAGTGATTCCGGCAGTATATCCCGCATCCCGAGCGGCTTTTCGAATCCCAACGGCTTTGCCATCCTTGTTCCCTCCATCACATTCGCTTTACTCTGCTAATATGGTAATAAACTAAAGTATTATGAAGAAGATTACCACGTCGAGAATCTTAGGTCAACCAAGATGAGAATAGTCGGAAAATTTCACCCAAAACAAACAACCGCCAGGATAAACACCTGACGGCTGATCAAAAGGGAAGAGGCGCTACATGCCTTCTTCTTCTGAAGCTTTTGTTCGAATGAGCTGCATGGGATTCCCACCTACAAAGGCACCAGGCGGGACATCTTTATGAACAACCGTACCCGCTGCGACAATGGCCCCTTTGCCAATTGTTACTCCCGGCAAAATGGTAGTGTTGGCCCCCACCAAGACAGCATCCTCAATAATCACTTCTCCCAAGCGGTATTCATCTATCAAATATTCATGGGCAAGTATGGTCGTATTGTACCCGATCACGCAATTACGACCGATCTTGATTTTCTCGGGAAACATGATATCCATCATCACCATCAACGCAACCGCACTATGCTGCCCTACTTCCATACGCAAAAATGTGCGGTACATCCAGTTCTTCCACGAAACGATCGGCGTATATCGCGAAAGTTGGATGACGATGAAATTTTTCATGACTTTCCAGAAGCTTACCGTTCGATACATGTGCCAAAGCGGGTTTACCCCATTTACGGGATAACGTGTTGTCTTCCTCATATGCGTCTCTTTCTCCTACAAGTCAGAATCGGCATCTTCCAAAATGGCATTCGACTGTTTACGTGTGAAGTGCATCGCTGCGTTGTAACCCATCCGTTTCAAACGGAAGTTCATCGCTGCAACCTCAATGATGACTGCCAAGTTTCGTCCTGGTCGAACAGGAACGGTAATAATCGGAATTTCGGTATCCATGATCTTCAATGTTTCCTCATCGAGCCCCAACCGCTCGTACATTTTATGAGGCTCCCACAGTTCTAGCTGAACAACCATCTCGATGTTTTTCACATTGCGCACGGCACCTGCACCAAACATCGTCATAATGTTGATAATCCCCACACCGCGGATTTCCAAGAGATGCTGAATCAGCTCAGGAGCGCTACCGCTTAGCTGTCCGCCCTGAGTCTGCTTAATCTCCACTGCGTCATCTGCTACGAGTCGGTGTCCGCGCTTTACAAGCTCAAGTGCAGCCTCGCTCTTCCCGATCCCGCTCGATCCCATAATCAAAACGCCGACGCCGTAAATGTCTGTGAGCACCCCATGAATCGTCGTCGTTGGTGCAAGACGATTCTCCAGGAAGTTGGTCACTTTCCCGACTAGCGTCGTCGTTGCCAGCGGGGACTGAAGGACAGGTACCCCCAACCGATTGGAAACGTCAATCATCTCTTCAGGCACCATCTGATTACGGGTCACACAGAAGCAAGGAACCTGGCTTTGCATGAGAAAATTCATCCGTTCCAGACGTTCCTCTGGAGTCAGCGTTTGAAAAAAGTTGATTTCCGTCAAGCCGAACAATTGAATCCGCTCTTCCGCATAGTATGAATAGTAACCGGCTAATTGCAGGCCGGGACGACTCAAATCCGTTACGGTAATCTCACGCCCCAAGCCCTCTTCCCCGCTCAAGATCGTCATATTGAAATGGTCCACTAAATGGCTCACATTCGTCTTACGCATGAAGCTTCCCCCTCACATGGGATTTTCCGTCCCTATGGTTGTGTCTCTATTGTATCGAAACCTCTGTACTTACGACAACCTAATAAGACCTCGCATCTTTTTAGGCAAAAGCCCCGCGACTCGTTTGAGAGAATACGGGGCTTTTTCGAATATACTACCTCTTTTCTTTTTTCGTCCCTACCACCACTTCAATGAGGTAGCCAAAAATACTCATCAGTGCTGCAGCCACGATGACAGTACCAATGTTGTCAGGCCATGGCCCCACTTCAAATCCATCAATAAAGTAGGCAGTCAACGCAAACGTCACGGCATTAATGACAAACCAGAACAATCCGATCGTCAATACTTGCAAGGGAAAAGTAAAAAACAGCAGAATCGGTCGAATCACTGTGTTGACCATCCCCAAAATCAACGTAGCCCATAGTGCTACTGTGAAATTCGCGACATAAATGGAATGGAACCAATTGCTGATCAAAAGCAGCGCAGCCCCATTTAAAAGCATTTTGATTATCCAGCGGCTCATGGTGCATTCCCCCTGTAACAGTCTTGCCTTCGCGCAACGATTAACGAATCCCCGTTACTTCCCATTCCCATTGCTCAAAAAACGTTGTCATAAATCGATGCCTGTCTTCGGCGATTTTCTGGGCAGTCTTGGTGAAGAGCTTGTCTTTGATGCGTTGCAGCTTCCACGTGTATTCTTTATAAGGTGTATGCTGATTCGGGTCATCCGATTGTATGGGCTGCCCAATAACCCCAGTATAAGCAAAAACCCGAGCCACTCCAATAGCCCCAATCGAATCCAGCTTGTCAGCATCAAACAGGATCTTTTCTTCCAAGGAATGTGGAGGTCGGTCTTTGCGAAAACGATGGGCGAGAATGGCAGACTGTACACGTGAGATGAATGCTTCCGTCATACTGCGTTCGGAGAGCCATTCTCCTGCTAGTCTCGCGCTGATTTCGGCATGGCACTCACCTGTTTGCCGTTCTTCTGCTCTCCCGATATCATGCAGCAAAGCAGCGAGGCGCAGCACTTCCATATCTGCCCCTTCCTCGCGGCCAATTCGCTCACACATCGCCATCACACGCAAATTATGCTGCCAATCGTGAGCAGGATCTTGTCCATCAAAGCACCTCTGTGCTTCTGCCACCAGATCGGCAGGTAGTGCGGCAAGAGAATCCTTCACGTAATCCATCTTTTCCTCCCCCTTTGCGTCCACCTAGCAAAGATGCCCCCCTGAATCAGGGAGGCTGTCTCTCGATTACTTCGAAACGAATTGCTCTAGCTTGGCATTCGTCCGTTCTCTATCACGTTCCAAAATCGGCTTCAAATAGATACCCGTATAAGAGCCTTCCATTTTTGCCACTTCTTCCGGTGTTCCCGTTCCGACAATTTCTCCGCCACGGGTACCACCCTCCGGCCCCAAATCCACGATGTAATCCACCGTTTTGATGACATCCAGATTGTGCTCGATGACCAGCACTGTATCGCCGTTTTCTACCAATCGTTGCAGTACCTTCAGCAAACGATCGATATCATCTGTATGCAGACCGGTTGTCGGTTCATCCAAAATGTACAAGGTACGTCCAGTGCTGCGTCGATACAGCTCGGAGGCCAGCTTGACGCGTTGTGCTTCACCGCCAGAGAGCGTGGTAGCAGGCTGTCCAAGCTTCATATATCCCAGTCCTACGTCGACGATGGTCTGCAGCTTGCGCTCAATCTTCGGCAGATTGCGGAAAAACTCTACCCCATCCTCGATCGTCATTTCCAAGACATCAGCAATGCTCTTGCCTTTGTATTTCACATCGAGCGTCTCGCGGTTGTAGCGCTTGCCATGGCAAACTTCGCAAGGCACATACACATCCGGCAAAAAGTGCATCTCGATTTTAATGATCCCATCACCGCTGCACGCTTCACAACGGCCGCCCTTGACGTTAAAGCTGAAGCGTCCTTTTTTATAGCCGCGCACTTTGGCTTCATTGGTGGAAGCAAACAGGTCGCGAATGTCGTCAAAAACACCTGTATACGTCGCCGGATTGGAACGTGGTGTACGACCAATTGGAGATTGATCGATGTCGATCACCTTATCCAGATGCTCCAGTCCCAGGATGCGACGATGCTCACCTGGCTTCACCTTTGCCTTATTCAAATCACGAGCCAGTGTCTTTTGCAAAATTTCATTGATCAGCGTACTTTTTCCTGAGCCAGATACACCTGTTACGGCAACAAAAACGCCTAGAGGAAGCTTCGCAGTGACGTTTTTCAGGTTGTTTTCCTTCGCGCCCTCAATCTTGATCCATTTGTCCGAAGGCTTGCGACGCTCCATCGGTACGGGGATGAATTTACGCCCGCTCAAATAAGCACCCGTCAAGGAGTTAGGGTCCTTCATGACTTCTTCCGGGGTTCCTGCCGCTACGATTTGACCGCCATGTATGCCAGCGCCCGGTCCAATATCGATAATATAATCGCAGGCCATCATCGTATCCTCGTCATGCTCGACGACGATCAATGTATTCCCCAGCTTGGTCATATGCTCCAACGTCTTGATCAGACGGGCGTTATCCCGCTGATGCAATCCGATACTCGGCTCATCCAAAATGTAGAGAACGCCCATCAGGCTAGAACCGATCTGTGTAGCCAATCGAATCCGCTGCGCTTCTCCCCCGGACAGTGTTCCCGCCGCCCGGCTCAGTGTCAGGTAATCCAGTCCGACATCAATCAAGAAGTTCAGTCGCGCCTTGATTTCTTTTACGATCAGGTTCGCGATCTTCGTTTCCCGCTCTGTCAGTTCCAGCCCATCGACAAACTGATGTGCATCGAGAATCGACAGCGTAGTCAGCTCGGAAATGCTCCGCTCCCCGACCTTTACCGCCAAGCTCTCCTGACGCAAACGTTGGCCTTTGCAGACAGGACACGCCTTTTGGCTCATAAATCCTTCGATTTGCTCGCGGATGTAATCCGAGCTGGTCTCCAGATGACGTCGTTGCAGGTTGATGACGACACCCTCGAACGGTACGACTGCCTCGCGCACTTGCCCGAACTCGTTCTCATAACGGAAGTGAATTTTTTCGCCTTCACTGCCGTACATCAAGATTTGTCGGTGCGCTGCCGTGAGCTCCTCATATGGCACATCCATCCGAATGTTAAAGTGGCGACAAGCCGATTCCAGCAATTGTTGATAGTAAGTAGAAGTCTTCGGCTCCCATGCGCCAATCGCCCCGTCATCGAGCGTCTTCGTCGCATCGGGAACGACCATATCCGGGTCTACCTCCAGCTTGACACCCAATCCGTCGCACTCCGAGCAAGCACCAAACGGGCTGTTAAAGGAGAAAATCCGCGGCTCCAGCTCTCCGATGGAGAATCCGCATACCGGGCAAGCATGCTTTTCACTGAACAGCAGCTCTTCTTGCTCCATCACATCGACGATGACCTTGCCATCTGCTAAACGAAGTGCCGTTTCCAAGGAGTCTGCCAGACGAGACTGTACATCCGGCTTTACGACAATCCGGTCAACGACAACCTCAATGTTATGCTTCTTGTTCTTTTCCAGCTTGATGTCTTCGGACAAATCGGTAATTTCACCATTGACCCGCACACGGACGAAGCCTTGCTTGCGGATGTCCTCGAGCAGCTTGACGTGCTCTCCCTTACGACCTTGTACCATGGGAGCTAGAATCTGCATTCTCGTGCGCTCAGGATACTCCAATAGTCGATCAACCATTTGTTCAATGGTCTGGGATTGGATCTCGATACCATGCTCCGGGCAAACCGCTCTACCGACACGCGCATACAAAAGGCGCAAATAGTCGTAGATTTCCGTAACCGTCCCTACCGTGGAGCGAGGGTTGCGGCTCGTCGTTTTCTGGTCAATCGAGATCGCAGGGGAAAGTCCCTCAATCGAATCCACGTCCGGCTTGTCCATCTGCCCGAGAAATTGACGGGCGTATGCAGACAGAGACTCGACATAGCGTCGTTGTCCCTCTGCGTAAATCGTGTCAAAAGCGAGCGAGGACTTACCCGAGCCAGACAAACCCGTCAAAACGACGAATTTGTCCCTCGGAATGACTACATCAACATTTTTCAGGTTGTGGGCACGTGCACCCTTTACGACAATATGTTCTAATGGCATGAAAAAAACCTCTCCTTAGAGTTCCGCCTTCAGTTCAAGAATCAAATCACGCAATTCGGCCGCACGCTCGAACATGAGGTTGCGTGCCGCTTCCTTCATTTCTTCTTCCATACGTTCTATGACAGCCACGCGATCCTTCTTCGGCATTTTCTTGAAGTCTGCATGTGGCAAGTAATCTGCTTTTTCCTCCGCTACCTTGGTCGCCTCGATCACTTCGCGGACGGACTTTTTCACGGTTTGCGGCGTGATGCCGTGCTTTTCATTGTAAGCCATCTGAATGGAACGACGACGTTCTGTCTCTCGAATCGCAGAGGTCATCGAATCTGTCATTTTGTCCGCGTACATGATAACGCGTCCCTCTGCGTTCCGCGCAGCCCGACCGATCGTCTGAATCAGAGAGCGCTCATTGCGCAGGAAGCCTTCCTTGTCTGCATCCAAAATCGCCACAAGCGATACCTCCGGCAAGTCTAGACCTTCCCGCAAGAGGTTAATCCCGACCAGCACATCAAACTCGCCCAAGCGCAATGAACGTAAAATCTGCATCCGCTCAATCGTTTTAATATCCGAGTGAAGATAGCGGACCTTGATTCCGATTTCTTTCAGATAGTCCGTCAAATCCTCAGACATTTTCTTCGTCAGAGTCGTGACGAGAACTCGCTCATTTTTCGCAATCGTGGCTTGAATTTCGCCAATCAAATCGTCTATCTGTCCCTTGATCGGACGTACCGTAACCGTTGGGTCAATCAAGCCTGTCGGACGAATCACCTGCTGCACCATTTCCGGGCTGTGCTCCAGCTCATAAGGACCAGGCGTAGCTGAAATATAGATCGCTTGTTTCAGCTTTGCTTCAAACTCCTCGAACTTGAGTGGACGGTTATCGCGCGCAGAAGGCAGACGGAATCCGTGATCGACCAGTACATCCTTCCGTGCGCGGTCACCGTTATACATCCCCCGAACCTGCGGCAAGGTCATATGCGACTCATCCATCATGACGATAAAATCTTCTGGAAAGTAATCCAGCAAGGTATACGGAGCATGCCCGGCAGGCAGTCCTGTCAGATGGCGCGAGTAGTTTTCGATACCGGAGCAAAAGCCCATCTCCAGCATCATCTCAATATCGTACCGTGTACGTTGCTCGAGTCGCTGTGCTTCCAAGAGCTTGCCCGCATCACGGAATTCTTTCAATCTTTCTTCCAGCTCGGCCTCGATGCTTTGGACAGCCAGCTTCATTTTCTCTTCGCGCGTGACGTAGTGAGATTTAGGGAAAATAGCAATGTGATCACGCTGTCCCAAAATCTCGCCGGTCAGTACGTCAATCGAAGTAATCCGCTCTATTTCATCTCCAAAAAACTCAACGCGAATCGCCTGCTCACTCTCTGAGGCAGGGAAAATCTCCACGACGTCACCCCGCACACGGAACGTACCGCGCGTGAAGTTGATGTCGTTGCGTGTGTACTGGATATCGACCAGACGATGCAAAATCTCGTCCCGTCCTGTTTCCATGCCAACACGCAAAGACAAGAGCAATTCACGGTACTCTTCTGGTGAACCTAATCCGTAAATGCAGGAGACGGAGGCAACAATGATGACATCTCGACGTTCGAACAAAGCACTGGTAGCCGAGTGACGGAGCTTGTCGATCTCGTCGTTAATGCTCGAGTCTTTTTCAATAAACGTATCCGATTGGGGAATGTATGCTTCGGGTTGATAGTAATCGTAGTAGCTGACGAAGTATTCCACCGCGTTGTTCGGGAAAAACTCCTTAAACTCTGCACAAAGCTGAGCTGCCAGAGTTTTGTTGTGTGCCATCACGAGTGTTGGCCTGTTCACCTGAGCAATTACCTGGGCAGCCGTATAAGTCTTTCCCGTTCCCGTCGCACCCAGCAATGTCTGGTGTCGCTTTCCAGCCTTTAACCCTGCCACCAGCTCGGCAATGGCGGTCGGCTGGTCACCGGACGGTTGAAACTCCGATACCAATTCAAAACGCTCCATTCCCTCGTTCATCTCCTCATAGCATGACTGTTTCTACTTCCATTATAACACAATTCCGGCTAGTTTAAGCCCAAAATTCGAACAAATGTTTGTCTTCATCTTCCCGCCGATTTCTCCGATATAAGATGAAGGAAGAACAAACATACGCAGATAGACTCGCCACCTTCAGGGAGGATTGACATGTCAGATACCGGAACAACCGTCAAAAATAACCCTTATATACAACCGCATATGAGCTATAAAGGCAAAAAGGAATTCTCCACCGAGCTCGACCAAAATGCCTTTATGAAGCTCATGCTGGAGCAGTTAAAGCATCAAGACCCTATGTCCCCAATGGACAACTCTCAGTTCATCCAGCAAACAAGTATGCTGACCATGGTAGAAAAAATCACAAAAATGACCACGCTGATGGAGCAATCGAACAACAGCATGGTCACTTTGGAAAAGTATGAAAAGCTGGTAGGTCGTACAGCCTCGTATTCCCTTACTACAAAAGACGAGATGACGGGAGAAACTTCGACGGAGCAGAAAGAAGGCGTACTTGATGCCGTCTACATGGATCAAGGCAAAATCTACTTCCGTATCGCAGGCGAATCGACACCGATTCCGCTGGCAGACGTCTCCGGACTGGAATCGCAAGGTTTGGCTGGCAATACGCTTGATAACAGCGTGAAGTACATGGAAATGATCGGTCGAGAGATTTCCTATAAAGTAACCAAGGAAGTCGACCGGGATGGCAATCCAGCTACCACACACGACGTTTCCAAAGTTGATGAAATCTTGAATGGCGTCATCACTGGCTTTACCACCAAAAACGGTACCGCACAATTCCAACTGGATAATGGATCAACCGTAAAAGCCGAAGAAATCGTAGGCATGACGGTGAAACCTGAAAACAGAACAATGGGCAACTCTCTTGCCTACGCGCAAATGATCGGCTACAACATCACGTACAACCAGTCTTCAACGAATCCGGACGGCACCACTACCAATACGCCTCTTACCGGAGTGGTCAAGGCTGTCAGCATGAAAAACGGAGTAGTCGAATTCGTCCTGCAGGATGATAAAAAAGTCGCTCTCAATCAAATCACAGGATTCGAAGCAACTGCCTAGAAGCATAGTTAAAAGCCGCAACTCTCCAAAAACGGAGAAGGCGGCTCTTTCTTTTGCAGGATGCTATTCGTTTACAATCACTTTTCCGGTTATCGCATCCACATAAAACGTATCATCTACTTTAAATGCTCCCCCGCAGAAGCAATGCGAGCGAGTTTGACGAAACGAAAGGTCATAGCCGAGCTTCCAGGTAATCGTGTCTTTTTTATAATCTGGCTGGTGGATGTAGGTCAACTCAAGTGGAAAGGTTTGCAGTAACCGGGTCATGGCCACTTGTTCTTTAAGTGCTTGGGAACGGGCCGGGTATTTAACACTGGCCGGTTTGTTTATGCTCACCTGATCCCATGTACCCGTCCATGAATCAATTCGAATCGTATACATCCCCTGTTCCACACTCTGATTGATCCCATATACCGGAATTCCGTTCACAAGGGGATCAGCTATGAGCGAGGTGTACCTTTCATCTCCATCCTCCGTTATTTGGATTTGATTTCTTCCGGACGGAGTCAGTCTTTTCAAAAGCTTATCCGCTTCCATTCGATCCCGCTTCTTATCTGTTTTCACGTTAGACCATTGCGGATTGTTCACCCTCGTGGAAAATTCAAGGAGTTCACCAGTTTTTGCATCTGTTACAAGGAGATGACGTTGCTCACCGTTACTGCTTCCCTCAGGAAAGGCAGTCATTCGAGTTATCTTTTCAGCATCGGGAACCCCCTCGTCAAAATTTCCCCATATGAAATAACGAATGGCTCGACCATCATCGTAACTCGCCTCGTAGATGGACAGTGGCAGCTTTTCTGTTTCGATTCTAAACAGCATGCGTAACAAATCACGCGCTTGCGTCTCTGTTTGCGCTACCCACTTCTCACCTGTTCCAGTCACATGGATAGTCTGAGACGGGGTGGTTGTCGCTTGGGTATTCTTTGTTACCAATCGTTTGCCACTGAAGGCATCCAATGCACTACCTGTATGTTGTTGTGTTATGATTCCATTTTTCAGGACATAAGCGAGCTTTGCTTCTACCTGATCGCTTTGATTACGAATGGGCAATAAATAAACGAGTTCCAATGGCCGGCTTTCTTGCCACTTTCGTACAGCTTGTTCGGAGGAGATGACGCGCTGCGGAGATGGGAGTGAAGAGGGACTTACTTTTTCGTATAATCTGCCATCAAACGTGGAAAACCAGACAATTCTTCCCGAAGCATCAAAACTGACGAGACAATCATAATCGTCATCGAGCACCACATTATTCAGGACTCGCACCAATCGAACCGTCAGCAAATCCTTGTTTTTATAAACTTCTCTCGCTTGATAGGCGTTACCTGTACCAGTTCCCTGTAAACCAACGACAAAAGCCAGCGCACGTGCTTTGGCCTGCTGCTCAGTCGGGTAGGCAGGCTTTGTTGCTGCTTTCGGGGTAAGATTCAGTCTGAGCAACTCCCCTGTCTGTCCGTCAAAAATTGCATCATCCATGGACGATTCAGCCTCAGCAGCAGACTGTGCAAACGTGACTACCACCCCGCTAACACCAGGTCCATCCACATCCCCACCGTAAACGACATAGCGCGAAGACAGCTCCGGTAAAAGCTTGACTAGCTTTTGGACACCTTTCGTCACATGCATCGGCACTGCCACAACCGATTGAGCCTGCGCTACATTCACAGGACTCGTTGCGACTGCTCCTGATAAGGGGCCGGCAAAAACTGTGGCGGCAGCTAATGTACCCGACAAAAACCACGAGACCGTTCTTTTTACTTTGAACACCGAACCCACTCCCCCTTATTTCCTCCTCCATTGAGACGCAACAGCCACCAGTAAGTTACCGAATAGACAAGCCTTTCTCGAAAAAAAGAAGGTATGCACTTATTACTGCATACCTTCTCCCCAACTATGTTTATGCTCCCACATTCAGCTTCTCCAGCTTTTGCTTGATCAGCTCGACTACACTGGCGCGTTTCAAATCAACAAATGCACGGGTATTTGCATCCGGAACCACAATGATCCCCAGTTGGTGATGATTGCCCGCATAGACCGCACACTGTACGAACTTCAGCTCGCCTTCACGCGTGAGTACTTCCATTTTGCAAAAGGCAGGATTGGCTTGTAGTGCTGGATATAAATCTTCTTTTTCCCGCACTGAAATGCCATTTACTTTCACGATAATTTCACCGGGCGTGATGCCGATCTCCTCTGCTCTCGTACCCGGAATGACACCCATTACTTTTACACCACGCGAAGACTGAATGAAATAAGGCGAACGCTTTCTTTCTTGATACTGACTCCAGAAAAACAACGCCTCATGACCGAATAGCGCAAAAATCGCAACCAGCAAGACCAACGGATAAAACCATACAGTCAGAGCGCACAAACCCAACAACCCGATCGCATACAGCGTCAAATTTTTCGCAACCTGCGTTGCTTTTCTATAAGGTGTCATCGTTTGCGTCATATCGGAGAATCCGGTCACCGTCGGCAAAAGCATCAGTCCGAATGAAGCCGCTTCCGGCGAAAAGAACGGCCACCCTGGATACAACGCACCACTAATAGCACCTGGCTCCATCTGTACGAACAGCACGGCTGGTGTCAGCCAAAAAGAATGGAGCAAATAGGCACCGACGATCCGACCACGCTGCCCTTCCACAAACAGCGGAGAAGCGTCCCGCCCACCATTCCAGCGTACGAGCATCGCTTCAATCAGATGCATGACCGCAACTAACGCAAGCAACGGCAAAGGTTTCGCCTGACGAATCATTTCCCAGACATAGCTCAATCCAGGAACATCCGTAACCGGTGGAATGACCTGTGTGATCGCGTGTAAAATCGCCAAAATCCCTGCAGCGTATGCGAAACAGAGAAACCGTAAACGAATCAGCGCCAAGATGAGCGCCAATCCCCATAGTATCCACAAATCCTGTGCTTGCACGACCACGCCGAGTCCTGCACTAAGAAGAGAGATAAGCAAGCCTCCCACCAAGCCCATTCCTACAGTCCGTATCGTCGAGAGCAAGGGGGACTGAATGCGTGCAGCAAAAAGCTGTCTTTCCAGATTCATCTGTCTGCGATAATGCAAATAAATAAAAACCAGAAAGAGATAGAAGACAGGATTGATAAAAAATGCGGCAAAGCCATATGCAATGGTAAGCATATCTGCCTGAATCGCCAATTGCCTCACCTCAACTAAAAGAAAGAAAAACCACGGCATTTGATTTGCCGTGGTTATCATTTCTACGGATAGAAGGTAATTACCTGCTTCCATTTTCTTGATTATTCATTACTTGCCCGTGACGACATCCAGAGCTTTTTGCAATTGCAGGTCATTCTCTGGCTTCGTCATCGTTTTACGGAGACTTTCTTCCAGCGAAGAGCGTGTCTTCGCGTCTACTTTTCCAGTTACCTCCAGTTTGTTGGAGGTTTGGAACTGCTTGATTGCGTCCTCTGTCTTTTCATCAAAATAGCCATCTTCTCGTCCTGGGGACAGATTCAAGCCCTTTAAGATGAGCTGCAGGTTTTTCACGTCAGTGCCAGCCATATCGCGCTGCAATACTTTGTCTGCCGGCAACAGAGTTGCGTTGAAATAGTCTGGTTGCTTGACTGCAAAGTCTGGCGTAATGCCTTTTTTATGGACCCATTCACCCTTCGGCGTGACCCACTTGGCAATCGTCAGCTTCAATTGGCTCTTGTCGTTCATTTCCATTGTACTCTGAACGGTTCCTTTACCAAAGGTCTTCTCACCGACCAGCTTGTAGTTGCCGCTATCCCGCAGAGCACCTGCGAGAATCTCCGAAGCACTGGCGCTTCCGCCATTAATCAGTACCGAGATTGGGTAAGGCTTCGCAGCTTCTGTAGTCGAGAAATACTCTTCTTTTTGCTGTCCGCCATTTCCATACTCGATTTGCACGATCTTGCCTTTATTCGGTACGAGGATTTCTCCGATTTCTTTCACAGCCAGCAAATACCCGCCCGGATTGCCCCGAACGTCAATAACCAGACCACCAATCCCCTTTTGCTCGAGAGCAGCCAGCTGTTCTTTGAAGTGCTTAGCTGTGTCTGTCGAGAATTGGGTAAGGTTGATCACACCTACTTTAACACCGTTCTTCTCGATGATCTGACTGTTTACTGTCTCAATCGGAATATCGTCACGCACACACACGATAGTAAGAGGCTCTGGCACTCCGGCCCTCACTACTTTGAGAACCGCCTTCGTTCCTTTTGGACCACGAATCTTCGTCACTGCCTGATGCAGATCCAATCCTTCAAGGGATTCATCGTTTACACTCAAAATTTGGTCGTTTGGCCGCAGCCCTGCACGCTCAGCTGGAGAGTTTTTGAATGGCGAAACAACCGTTACCCGACCATTTTGCATCGTTACTTCTGTCCCGATCCCTTGGAAAGTCGAGTGTAGGGTAGATGTGAACTCCTCAGCAGAACGAGGGTCCATGTAATCACTGTACGGATCTTCGAGCGATCCGACCATTCCGCCAATTGCACCCTCTACTAACTGCTCATTGGTGACATTTTGGATGTAATCTTTCTTGATTGCTGAAAACGCCTCGTACAGCTTCTGGAACTCTTTCGGATAATCTCCGCTCCCAGAAAACAGCGCCATGCTGGATGCTGTTAAAGCCCCACCTTGACTTGAACTAGCGCTAGCCGATGTCTTCATGATTGCCATCGTAACAAAACTGCTGGCTACCATCGAGATGAGTACAAGCGCGATTACGGTACGTCCTTTCCATCTCACTGTTACGTCACCATCCTTTGTGCTACCGGAAAAAGATATGCTGCTAGTGTATGCATGTTCCGTTAACAATATTTGTCTGGTCGCACGAGGGTCTACTTCAAGTACGGCATTGGGTTGACTGCTACGTCATTTTTATAGACGGTAAAGTGTACGTGATTTCCGGTTGAGCGACCTGTTGATCCTACCTCTGCGATCTTTTGACCCCTTGATACGGATTGCCCAACAGAAACCTTGATACCTCCCTCGCGAATATGACCGTAAAGAGTGGTATATTCCGCGTTATGCTTGATCATTACTGTATTCCCGTAGCCGCCATTGTATCCTGCAAAGAGAACGACTCCGTCAGCCGCAGCCATAATTGGCGTTCCTTTCCGTGCTGCCATATCTACACCATTATGCCCAGCCGAACGGCCTGTAAACGGGTCGCTGCGCATTCCGAAGCCTGAAGTGAAGCGGAATTGTCCACTTGCGACCGGCAAGGCAAACTTTCCACCCTTGTAGCCTGTACTGGAGGCGCTCATCGCACGTACTCGTTCCGCGTATTTGGCTGATTCCTGTTTGGTGATAGCCAAAAGCTCCTGTCCGTACTGCTCCAAATCCACTTCCAGTGCAGATTCCTTCTTATCCAGTTCAGCCTTGACCACTAGACTTTGCTTGTACTGCTTGTCCAATTCGACTTTTAGCTCCTCAGCCTCATCGAACATCCCGGCGTACACAGTCAGCTGATGATCAATTTCTTTCTTTTTGGTCTCGATTGTTTCCTTATCACGAATATTATCCTCTAAAATACGCGTGTCCTGCTCCAAAATAAGCTGCAAGGCCTGCATACGTGTCAAAAAGTCCCCAAAGTCAGAGGAACCGAGAAGTACATCCAAATAGGAGATCGTACCGCGTTCATACATGGAAGTCACGCGTGTTCTGAGCAAGGCATCCCTTTTCGCCACGCGGTCTTTTGCCTCATCCAGCTGATCCTGCGCGTGTGCTGCTTTTTCCTTGGTATCATCCATCTGCTGCTCAAGCTTGTCCAGCTTTCTCTGTGTATCGTTGCGACGCAAATCAATTTGCATCAATTGCGTTTCCAAGCCCTTTTTCTCTTTTTGCACGACATTGATCTGTTGTTCGGTCTTCTTCAATTGCTGCTGCTGGCTTTTCTTCTTCTTTTGGATTTCTTTTAGCTCTCGATTAATCTTGTCCAAAGAGGCCTTACTAGGCGCTGCCAAGCTCACATTCGTCGGGAGCACAGTACCGACTACAAGCCCAGTGATTACGAGTGCTAGCAGGATTCTCTTTCTCATGATACTCCTCCCACGCTCTTCAAATTATTAAACTCGCAAGAAGCGACGTACGGACACCAAACTTCCCCAAATCCCGATGAATGCACCAATCGCCAGCAAAGCCAACGCAACTTGATACACGAGCGGGAATAGCGGCAACAGTTTAAACAGTTGGGAAGCTTCAAAGCTGGAGTGAATGGCATCCAGGAGGTAGTAATATCCAACCGTTAGCATAATGGTCGGAATCAATGCCCCTGCCACACCCATCATAAGACCTTCCACAAAGAATGGCCAACGGATAAACCAGTTCGTGGCACCAACCAGCTTCATGATTTCAATCTCTCTGCGACGTGCCACAATTGTCAGCTTAATCGTGTTGGCAATCAAGAACATCGCTGTAAAGCCAAGTCCAATAATAAAGGCAATCCCGACATTACGGACTGCTCCTGTCAAGGAAAACAACTTTTCCACAGTGCCTTCCCCATAGGTCAGGCTTTTGACATACTGGAGATTTTTAATTTGAGCGGCAACAGCGGCAGTGTCTTGCGGTTGCTTCGTTTTCACGACAAACGCATCCGGCAGAGGATTGCTTTCCTCCAACCCTTCGAACAAGTACGCTTTTTCACCAAGACTCTCTTTAAACTGCTTCAGACCCTCGTCTTTCGGTATAAATGAAACGGACTCCACTTGCGGAAGCTTCTTGATGTTATTCTCAACCTGCGTGATGTTTTCTTTCGTCGCCAGCAAGTCCATAAAGACGCGAATTTCTACTTGTTTTTCCACGGTTTGCGCAAAGTAATTGACGTTCATCGCCAGGATGAGGAAAACGCCCAAAATAAAGAGGGTAATGGTCACGGCACTAATAGAAGCGAACGACATCCAGCCGTTCCGCCCGAGGTTTTTGACCCCTTCACGGACATGGCGCCCCAGCGTCCTAATCTTCATAACCGTATTCCCCTCTCTGCTCATCACGGGCAATTTGGCCTGCTTCGATCGCAATCACCCGTTTTCTCATGGTGTTGACAATTTCTCTATTGTGGGTAGCCATGACGACTGTCGTGCCACGCTGATTGATTTCTTCAAATAGCTTCATGATTTCCCAAGAGGTCTCAGGGTCCAAGTTCCCCGTCGGCTCGTCCGCGATAATAATTCCCGGACTATTCACCAGTGCACGCGCCAAGGCAACACGTTGCTGCTCACCACCGGACAGCTCGCTTGGCAGCATTTTTGCTTTATGCTTGAGCTTTACCAGGCCCAAAACATCCATCACGCGCGGCTTGATTTGTTTCGGATTGCTCTCGATTACTTCCATCGCAAATGCGACGTTTTCAAAAACGGTCAATGTCGGAAGCAGCTTGAAGTCCTGGAACACGACACCTATACTGCGGCGGACCAATGGAATTTGCCGCTCTTTGATTCTGCTGACATTGAAGCCACCCAAAAAGATTTGTCCTTTCGTCGGCTTCTCTTCACGGTACATCAATTTGATAAACGTAGATTTACCCGCACCACTGGGGCCTACTACGTACACAAATTCACCTTTCTCAATCCGAATGTTGATACCTTTCAAAGCATTCGTTCCATTCGGGTATGTTTTCCACACATCGAACATTTCGATCAAGCCAATCACATCCTACTTCGTCAGATCCTTGTCTATGTATCTTGATCCTGAATTTTAAAGTAAAAATCGACAAAACCCCTCTACCCACTAGCAACCGCTGCCATACCTTGTTGAAAAACAGCGGGAATTCCCATCTTATCCATTATACCATCACGATTCACGGATGGTATCCACTAAATCTCTCATTTCTTGTCGAAACAGCTTCGATTGTTAACAACTGTCACGAATTAGGGAGAAAATAAGATTGCACATTCCCGCCTAGCATCATGGAAAACAGTTGGCTACAATGAGTGTGACAAGACGTCATCATGGAAAAGGAGCTGGTTATAACGTGGAAAATTTTGTTTACCATAACCCGACACAGCTGATTTTTGGACGGGGTCAATTGGCCCAGCTCGAGGAAAAAGCAAGACAGCTAAGTCCCACTGTTCTTTTGGTATATGGTGGTGGCAGTATAAAGCGAACTGGTCTCTACGACAAAGTGATTTCTCTCCTCCAGTCAGCGGGCTGCCGCGTGCATGAGTTGGCAGGAGTGGAGCCAAATCCACGTCTGAGTACCGTGAACAAAGGAATTGAACTATGCCGCCAAGAGGGCGTCAATTGGATACTCGCTGTAGGTGGTGGCAGTGTAATTGACGCGGCCAAAGCAGTCGCGATTGGTGTGCCTTATGAGGGAGATGTATGGGATTTTTATACCCGTAAAGCGGTCGCACAAGAGGCTCTGCCCCTCGGTACCGTCCTGACGCTTGCTGCTACTGGTTCGGAAATGAATCGGGGAAGTGTCGTCACGAACTGGGAGACGCAAGAAAAGCATGGAGCTGGAACGACGTTTCCGGCGTTTTCGATTCTGGACCCAGAGCATACGTTTAGCGTACCTCGCGACCAAACGCTCTACGGAATCAGCGACATTTTATCCCATGTATTCGAGCAATATTTCACGCATACAACCGAAATTCCACTGCAAACACGTTTTGCTGAGTCAATCATGAAGACCGTCATCGAAAATGCAGAACGCGTCCTCACCAATCCGGAAGACTACGATGCTCGCGCCAACATCCTGTACTGCGGAACAATGGCATTGAACGGCACTCTCCCGGTTGGCGTCACAACAGACTGGGCAACCCACTCCATTGAGCATGCTGTCAGTGCGGTTTACGACATCCCGCACGGCGGCGGTCTGGCGATCATCTTCCCGAAATGGATGCGCTATGTGTACCGTGAAAACGTCGCTCGCTTTGTGCGCTTCGCAACAGAGGTATGGAATGTCGATCCTTCCGGCAAGACAGATGATGAGATCGCCTTGGAAGGGATTGCCGCTACAGAAGCTTTCTTTGCGCGTATCGGTGCCCCTACTCGCTTGGCTGATTACGGTATCACCGACGAGCATTTGCAGCTCATGGCCGAAAAAGCTACTCCGTTTGGCCCGATCGGCCAATTCAAAACGTTGACGAGTGATGATGTGGCACAGATTCTTCGCATGTCTTTGTAAGCACAAACAAACGCCGCCTTCCAGAAATGGGAGTACGGCGTTTGTTACTTTCGTCAGTTTTGATTCAGCCATTTTTTCCGAATTAGATTTCCACATAACAGCACCAACGGTACACCGATGCTATAGGTAAAATCATAGAATGGCCAGTACTTCGCAATGATGCCGCCATAGACGACAATATTGGGCGAGAAAATTGTAGACATTACCATGAGCAAAATGATGTACGGAAAGATTAGAACCTTGAAGTTGTCGATTCGAAAGACGTGACGAATCCCCAAATGAAAAAACAAGCAATACAGTGTAATTTTGACGCTCACCGCGATAAACCAGATCACCGCGATAATCGCCTCTAGCCGCTGAATGAAATCCCCGAGCTTCAGCTGTTTGATGAGGACGTAGGTCGGATAAAAATGCCGCGCAGTCTGATCTGCCCCCAAAACAAGGATGCACATCACCATGATGATAAACAGCACAATTCCCCCAAGCAATGTCCCCATAAAAAAAGATCTCATCCGTTTTTGGATGGGCGAGACAAACGGAAGAACCGCCATAAAAATGACGAGCTCTGAAAAAGGAAAGGCAATTGCCGCTGTAGATCCCTGCAAAATAGGCTTCCACCCGTTTTCAAATACAGGTTGAATTCTCGACATTTCCGCCTGTGGAAATAGAGTAATCATGAGTAAACCAAAAAAGAAAAAGAACCAGACAAAATAGATTTCTGCCGATTCTGCGACTGTTTGCAGCCCCAATCTCACACCAAACATAATCACAATGACAAACAATAGCTGTATCGCGAATCTTGGAGTCGAGATCAATAGATGCGTACCAACAAAGTCGCCAATTTCCATCACATGCGCCCCTGCTGAAAACAAGGTATAGCTAATAAACGAGAGTGTAATGATCGTTCCCAACACTCTTCCAAGGGTTTGATCAATGAAGGTGAAAAAGCTTTGATCCCGATAAAGCTTCCCCACAGTTATGAGTAAGACAATATTGAGCAGTCCCACCACAAGCCCGACTAGGACGGATATCCACGCATCCTGTTTAGCGAGTGCAGCCGTCATGCCAGGCAGGACGAGAACGGAGTCCCCAATGGTAACAAGGGTGACGAGCATCAATAGTTGACGGGGACTGATCTTGTAGCTCTCTTGCATGCTTGCTCCCTGCTCTCTTTAAGCCTTCGATCCCTTTGTACAATTATTTCCTCCATGATTCGGCGCTAAACACATAGGCATTTCATGCTATGATAAAGAAATATATGTAAATTCCGAAATGGACTGGAGGACTGCAACCATGTACAGAGTAAAAAAGCAGGACGTGATTTATGCCATGTCTCCTGAGAATCGGCCGGTCTTGAAGGTGGAAGCAGGCAGTATCGTAACGTTTGAAACCTGCGATTGCTTCGAGGACCAAATCCAAACGGCTGACACCGTATTTCAGGAGCTTGATTGGAATCGGATCAACCCTGCTTCCGGCCCCATTTATATAGAAGGAACAGAACCAGGCGATATTTTGGTTGTTCATATTCAGAAAATTAAGATTAAAAACCAAGGCGTAATGGTTACTGGACCTGAACTGGGTGTAATGGGATTCGACTTGCAAGAAAATGTGATCAAAATGATTCCGATACAAGATGGAAAAGCTGTGTTGTCAGACAAGCTTCAGGTTCCGATCAATCCCATGATTGGCGTAATTGGAACAGCTCCTGCCAACGAAGCCATTTCATGCGGTACGCTGGGCGATCACGGCGGCAATATGGACTGCAAGCAAATGCGTGAAGGTACGACATTGCTTTTACCCGTAAATGTTCCTGGCGCATTATTTGCCCTGGGTGACCTTCATGCTGCAATGGCTGACGGTGAAGTAGCTGTATGCGGTGTGGAAATTGCAGGAGAAGTAACCGTAAAGCTCGATGTGATAAAAGGCAAGCAGTGGCCGTTACCGATGGCAATCAACCAAGAGCACTTGATCACGATTGCTTCGGAAAAAGAGCTGGACAAGGCTGCGGATCGAGCAGCAATCAACATGGTGCAATTTCTACACGAAGAGCTGGGCGTAGAAAAAACCGAAGCCGCCTTCCTGCTCTCCGCTGCGGGGGATTTGCGTATTTGTCAGGTCGTCGATCCTTTAAAGACAGCCCGCATGGAGTTGCCTCTTGCGTACGCAACCGCAGTAGGCTTTGATTCGAAAATAGTCGGCAGATAAAGAACGCAAAAAAACCCCCAAAGCTTGGGGTTTTTGCTTTTCATACATACACGTTTTTATGCAGGTGAACCGACATCGATCAGGGATTCAATCATGACCTTTTGACTGTTTTTGTCCACCCAAGCATGTGTTTCCACCAGTTGCTTGCGGTACCAATCAATTTGGACTTCTACCTGATTACGAGCAGTCCCACCCAACACGTTGCGCGCATTGACAACTGTCTCAACAGCTAGAGCGTCATACACATCCGCCCCAATAGTCTCTGAGAAGCTCTGAAATTCTTCCAAAGTCAAATCGAGAAGATATTTTTGCTGCTCGATGCAGTACAAGACGGTTCTCCCTACAACTTCATGTGCCTGACGGAACGGCATGTCTTTGCGAACCAAGTAATCTGCCAAGTCTGTCGCATTAGAAAAATCGTTGGTAACGGCTTGACGCATGCGATCTGTTTTGACTTGCATCGTCTTAATCATCGGCGTGAGCAACGCCAGTGCACCATGAATGGTAGCGACCGTATCGAACATGCCTTCTTTATCTTCCTGCATGTCCTTGTTGTACGCCAGCGGCAAACCTTTCAATACGGTCAACAATCCAAACAGATTGCCGTAAACACGCCCTGTTTTTCCGCGCACCAGCTCTGCTACATCAGGATTTTTCTTTTGCGGCATGATACTGGACCCCGTGCAAAATGCATCGTCCAGCTCCACAAAGGAGAATTCCTGACTGCTCCAGATGACGAGCTCTTCGCACAGACGGGAAAGATGGGTCATAACCAAAGAAGCGTCTGCCAAAAATTCGACGATGAAGTCACGGTCACTCACTGCATCCATGCTGTTTTGATAGATACCGTCAAATTGCAGCAATTCCGCTACAAACGTGCGGTCGATCGGGAATGTCGTACCTGCGAGGGCACCTGCCCCAAGCGGCAGCACATTCACGCGCTTCCACGTCTCGGTCATCCGTTCGATATCGCGTTGCAGCATGGACACATACGCCATCAGGTGATAGCCGAACAATACCGGCTGCGCACGCTGCAAATGTGTATAACCTGGCATGACCGTATCGAGATGCTGGCTCGCTTGCTCAAGCAATGCCTCTTGCAAATACATCGCCAATTGGATAATCTCCATCAGCTTTTCTCTGAGGTACAGATGCATATCCAACGCAACCTGATCATTGCGGCTGCGGCCGGTGTGGAGTTTGCCTCCCACCGGACCGATCTCTTCGATCAGCATCTTTTCAATATTCATATGCACATCTTCGTGCGCAACGAGAAACTCAGCTTGCCCACGCTCAATTTTCTCTTTTACTTTTTTCAAGCCAGCGATGATCTGTCTTACTTCCTCCATCGGCAGGATGCCGCACTTGCCCAACATGGCAACATGAGCCAGGCTTCCGACGATGTCCTGTCGCCACATTTTCTGGTCGAAAGAAATAGAAGCAGTATACTCTTCTACGAGTTGATTCGTCGGCTTCGTGAAGCGTCCTCCCCAGAGTTTCATTGCTTGATCGCATCCTTTTCATCCAAAATCTTAATCGCGGTGTTTTTATTCTCGTGCAGTACACCCTCGTTTACCTGTGCGTATACCTTTGTAGGCAGACCCCACAGCTTGATGAAACCGAGTGCTGCTTTGTGGTCGAATTGGTCACCTGCATTGTAAGTCGCCAGCTCATGGCTGTAGAGAGACGATGCAGAGGTGCGGCCTACAACAATCGCATGTCCTTTGTGCAGCTTCACGCGTACGACACCCGTTACGTGTTTTTGCGTTTCTTCAATGAATGCCTGGACAGCATTGCGAATTGGCGAATACCAGAGACCCTCGTAAATCACTTGCGCCAGTTTTTGCTCAACGATCGGTTTGAACTGAGCGACCTCACGAGGTTGCGTCAAGAATTCCAGCTCACGGTGAGCCAAAATCAAAGTAGTCGCAGCCGGTGTCTCGTAAACTTCGCGAGATTTGATGCCCACCAAACGGTTTTCCACATGGTCGATACGACCTACGCCATGGTTACCAGCGATTTTGTTCAGCTTAAGGATCAGCTCAGCCAGTGGAAGCTCTTCGCCGTTCAATGCAGTTGGCTTCCCTTGCACGAAAGTGATTTCGATTTCTTCTGCCTCGTCTGGAGCATCCATGATCGACTTCGTCAGATCGTATGCACCTTCTGGAGGAGCAGCCCATGGATCTTCCAGAACACCGCACTCGCAGCTTCTGCCCCACAGGTTTTGGTCAATGCTGTATGGATTATCCAGATCGATTGGGATCGGGATATTGTTCTTTTTCGCATATTCAATCTCTTCGTCACGCGTCCAGCCCCATTCACGAACCGGCGCCACGATTTTGATATCCGGGTTCAGCGCTGTAAAGGAAACATCGAAACGCACCTGGTCGTTTCCTTTTCCTGTGCAACCGTGTGCGACAGCCACTGCGCCTTCTTTTTCCGCGATTTCAACCAGTACACGTGAAATCAGGTAACGTGACAGTGCAGACACCAGCGGATACTTCCCTTCGTACATCGCGTTTGCCTTCAGAGCTGGCAATACGAATTCCTCTGCGAATGCTTCTTTTGCATCTACTACGATTGATTTCAATGCCCCTACCTGCAATGCTTTTTTCTGTATGAAATCGAGGTCTTTCCCTTCCCCTACATCCAATGCCACTGCAATGACATCGTAGTTATACGTATCTTGCAGCCATTTAATTGCTACCGATGTATCTAAACCGCCTGAGTAGGCCAACACAATTTTATCTTTTGCCATCATTCTCTCTCCCCGTTTCGAAATTTCTCTTATGCGAGTAATTATACAAACGAACTAATAAAAATACAACTATTTTTCTTGTATATTTCTTGTGAATTCGCAGACAAAAACAGGAATGCAAAGAAATTATACATTTCTCGCATAAAGAGTATCTTGTTTTTATGCATACTCATCATCTGTTTATGCATAAACGTTGCGCGTTTGAAAGGGAAACTTATCCAAGATAGAGAATGAATGAAAGGAGGAATACCATAGGAGAAGTCTGTTGGAGGGATTTATGAAAACAATTTATTTGGTACGTCATTGTCAGGCTGCTGGCCAAGAACCCGAAGCCCTGCTCACGGAAAAGGGAGAAGTACAAGCTCGGGAGCTTGCCTCCTTCTTCGCAGGTACCCACATTGATCGAATCATTTCGAGTCCGTATCATCGGGCGATTGCCACCATCCAGCCACTTGCACAGGAACGCGGAATCGTGATTGAAGAAGACACGCGTTTGGTCGAGCGCGTCCTTAGCGAAATACCACGTGAGGATTGGTTCGATCGACTCCGCGATACGTTCGATGACTTGACTCTTGCATTCGAAGGGGGTGAATCCAGTCTTACTGCTATAAATCGGGCAAATTCGTTGCTCACTGAGATTTTGGCAGATACGCATAAAGAAATCGTGCTTGTTAGCCATGGATGCCTGCTGGCCTTGCTCATGAAATCAATTGATAACCGCTTTGGCTTTCACGATTGGGAGAAATTAAGCAATCCAGATGTATTCAAGCTTACCTGCCATTTAGAAACCAGAGAGCTCGTCCGCATATGGTCGTAAACGAATAAAAACAGTTACAAGGGGCAGCTCATCTCATTGCCTCCTGTAACTGTTTTTGTGGGATGGACTCTATTCCGATAATGCTCTGCAACTCTTCGTACGGCAGTCGCTGAACGATTCTGATAAAATGCTCCGCCAATATCGGGTCAAATTGGGTACCGGAGCCCCGTCTGATTTCTTGAAGCGCTTCCTCCACAGGCAAGCCTTTTCGATATGGCCTGTCCGCGACCATCGCATCGAAAGCATCTGAAATGGCTAAAATTCTCGCCATCAGCGGAATCTCATCCCCGGCTAAACCATCTGGGTATCCCCTTCCATCTATTCGCTCATGATGGGAGCGGATCGCAGGAAGCAATTCATTGAACATCCCTGCTTGCAAAATAATTTCGTAGCCAATGACCGTGTGCTGCTTGATCTTGTCGTACTCTTCCGGGGTCAGCTTTCCTTTTTTATTGAGAATTTCGTCTTCGATGCCGATTTTTCCAATGTCGTGCAGGATTCCCCCGATATAAACATCCTCCACTTTTCGTTCGGCCAAACCAATATCTCTCGCAATTTCTCTTCCCCAGTAAGCTACACGCTGAGAATGTCCACTTGTGTATCGATCTCGTGCGTCAATGGAAGCAGCCATCGTCGTTAAGAAGTTGTGATTGAATGATTTGACCTCTTCTACTTTTTGCTGAAGCCTTTGAAGATTGTCATAGTAATGATGAAAGACGTAGCTGATCGTAATAAACGCAATCATCATAGGAATTAGCGTTAACGGACCATATAACTCTACTAATCGTGAACCTACTCCGGCTAGAATTAAAAGCAACAAGTAAGTCGAGGTAAAGCCTTTTGCCATCATCTTTACGGTTCGCGCCCATGTCATTTGATGAAAATAGGAGATACCCAATCCACATAAAGTCAGGTTCACAAACCAATATACAACAGCCAAAAACAAATCGCTAATAATGGGAGAAACAGTTCCGAAGCCCTCGATCCAATCCTTCAAAAATGCTACTGTCCATATAGTCATTAACAATTGCCCAATGTTAATAATAGCTTTTAGCGGATTAAACCTTACCAGGAAAGCAATGATTAAAGATTCAATAACAGCAGCCCATACTCCGACCCAGACTCCGTACAACAAGATACCCGAAAAGATTACAGCATTGTTCACTGTTAAAATCGTATTAGATATACGCACGGGAGCAAAACAGGAAAAAATGGTCAGGAGGGTGTAGGTAGATAATACCCCCCAATGCTCACGAGCAGCCCATTCAGATGAAGATGTGTAAAAAATATAGATTGCTGCAATGACAAATCCAACCTGTACAACAATCCCTTTTATCCAAACCGCATAATCAGTTTTTTGTCGCATAACTTTTACCTTCGCGAAGTTGTAGTAATGAAATCGGTTTATTCATCAATCGCTGAACAAGTAAAAAGGCACCTAACATAATAAAAATATCGCCGATGCTAATAATCCGAGGAATGAAAGATGGCATGTAAATGACATCCGTCAAAAACGGAAAATTTGAACTTTCCGTCAATACACTATGCTTGAAATTCGTTCCGTTTATAACTGGCTCTAAATCATAAGGAAGCTTTGCTGCTTGAACTAAATCGATTGGCATTTTTCCATTGTTAGACCAAATTGCAATCGCATTCAGAAACCAGCCGATTAAAAAAATCCGCATATCTTCAAATTCTCGATTAAAAACGAGGAAGGCCAAAATAAACACATACGCGATCGATATGAAAATGCCACCGATCGTAGGGAAGAAGACTGCACAAGCCTGCAGCAATATAGTAACGATAAGAAGTTTCATTTGGTTGAATTTAGGTAATTCTTTGATTCTTCCCCCTCGCAGCAATGCTACGAGAAAAGATAGGGCAATTACATCCAATAGCATGTTGTTTCCTCCAAGCTTGAAGAAAAAACACCACTCAGCCAAGCGGTGTTTGTTTCTCCATTACGCTTATTTATCCAATATGGAAGTTTGCAGAAGTAGCTGCTACGATTGCTACCACCATCATAATTGCTGCGAACCATTTTTTCATTTTCTTTTCCCCCCTTCAGGCATAGTGGAGAAAGCTGGCTTCGCTACTGTCCGTGATGCAGAGGCCAAGCGACCAAGTACAGCCCCTGCTCCCCTTTCCTTTTCCATTACGGAAAAGGTTGGATTCGCTACTGGCTCCATACGGACCAAGCGACCAGATACAGTCCGTACTTCCTTGCTTCTTTCCTACCTTTATTTTACACATAAGTGACAAAATTCGGCAATCATAGATTCATAGTCTATTCGATTTAATTACAGCTAGTTCTATTTAACTAGAACTATGTTCACACCAGCGCCGCCAATATCGCCTTTTGTGCGTGCAATCTATTTTCAGCCTGATCAAAAATGACAGAGCGCGATCCGTCGATGACCCCGGTTGTCACTTCTTCCCCACGATGTGCTGGCAAGCAGTGCAAGAAGAGATAATCACGATTTGCCGCTGCTACCAATTTTTCGTTCACTTGATAGTCGGCAAATGCTTTCAATCGCACCTCATTTTCTTCTTCAAAACCCATACTAGTCCAAACGTCCGTGTATACAGCATCTGCCCCCATGACAGCCTCTGTCGGATCGGTAGTCACCATCATTTTTCCACCGCTTTGTTTCGCATATTCTGTAGCTTTTGCGACAATTGCTGCATCCATTTCGTAGCCTGCCGGAGTCGCCACTCTCACATCCAGGCCTAGCAGAGCTGCGCCCAGCACCAGTGAGTTCGCCACGTTGTTGCCATCTCCTACATAGGCGAGCTTGACTCCTTTCAGCTTGCCTTTATGCTCCCAGATCGTCAGCAGATCAGCCAACGCCTGGCAAGGATGGTACAGATCGGTCAAGCCATTGATAATAGGGATCGACGCGTGCTCAGCAAGCTCTTCTACATAGGAGTGGGAAAAGGTGCGAATCATGATGGCATCCACGTACCGAGAGAGAACTTTCGCTGTGTCGCTGATCGGCTCCCCGCGTCCGAGCTGCAGCTCTTTTCCACTCATGAACATCCCCAAGCCGCCCAACTGATGCATCCCTACTTCAAAGGAGACGCGCGTGCGGGTCGAAGCCTTGTCAAAGATCATCCCCAACGTCTTGCCTTGCAAAGGCTGGAATGGCTGTCCCAGCTTTTGCAATTGCTTGACGTGAGCAGACAGATGGAGCAGCTCCATCAATTCTTCCCCGTTGAATTCATCGACGCGCAAGAAATCTTTTCCTTTATGCTTTTGTAACGGCAAGTTTTGAAAGTGTTCCAATATCTTCACTGGCTGCATGCGAGCCACCTCTTTTCTTCATAATAGACTTCACATATAACTCGAACGTATCGACAGCGGAGAACAAGGGCACACCTTGTTGCACCATACGGCTTCGCAGAGCAAATCCTGTCCGGCCCTGACGATTGCCTTTCGTCGCAGTAACGAGAGCGAAAGCCGCTTCTTCTTTTTGCAACAGCTCGATCCACGCCGCTTCATCTGCCACGATGTGCTCCACGCCAATTCCTTCGGCTTCAAGCCACTCGGCCGTTCCCGGAGTAGCCGCCAGTTTGGCACCGTCTGCTTGAATTTGTCCGATTGATTCTTTTACGCCGTCCTGCTTATCTCCATCTGCCAGAGAAATCATGACCAACTGACCTTTTTGCCAGTCGCCGTACAAATTGTCCTTGAAAGCAAAGGCTTTGCCTGCTGCCTCTTCGAAAGAATGCCCCAAGCCGAGGACTTCCCCCGTCGATTTCATCTCTGGACCTAGTACCGGGTCTACGCCGTTCAGCTTGATCGTGGAGAAAACCGGTGCCTTGACCACTGCAAAAGGAATCTCTGGCAAAAGCCCTGTACCGTAACCCATCTCCGACAGCTTTTCACCCAATTGTGCGCGAACTGCCAGTTGAACCATCGGGATGCCAGTCACTTTGCTCGTAATCGGTACGGTCCGTGAAGCACGAGGATTGACCTCCAGTACATAAACCGTTTCGCCATCAATGACAAACTGGATATTGATTAACCCGACCGCTTCCATTTCCCTCGCGATTGCTTCTGTATAGCTGGCGATTTTGTGCTTGATGTCATCCGTCAGCTGAGGAGCCGGGAACAAGGCTACACTGTCGCCTGAGTGGATGCCCGCTCTCTCCACATGCTGGAAAATCCCTGGGATGATGACAGATTGCCCGTCGCATACCGCATCTACTTCTGCTTCCTTGCCTGGAACGTATTTATCCACGAGGAGTGGGAAAAACATGCTCATGTCCGGATGGTTCAACCAGTCGTGAATAGTAGCTTGCAGCTCCTCGATATTGTGGACGACTACCATGCCTTGCCCGCCGATGACGTACGAAGGTCGCATCAAAACAGGGAAGCCGATTTCCTCCGCAATCGCGGTCGCATCCTCCAAGGACGAGACTCCTTTACCAGGGATATGCGGAATGTCCAGCTTGCGCAGCATGGCGTAGAACAGCTCGCGATCCTCCGCGCGTTCGATGGCTGTAAGCGACGTACCCATTACTTTCAGACCCGCATGCTCCAGCTTGGCCGCCAGATTGATCGCGGTTTGACCCCCGAACTGAACCATGACGCCCGCAACGTGTTCGCGTTCTGCGATATGCAGCACGTCTTCTACGTGAAGCGGTTCAAAATAAAGATGGTCGGCAGTTTCATAATCAGTGCTGACCGTCTCTGGATTGTTGTTCACAACGACAGCCGCAATACCGCTTGCCTGAAGCGCTTTGGCTGCATGCACGGAGCAGTAGTCAAACTCGATACCCTGACCGATGCGAATGGGACCTGAGCCAAGTACCAATACTTTTCGGCCAGACAGTGGCTCGACCTCATCTATTCCTTGCCAATCCGAATAGTAGTAAGGGGTTTGGGCGTCGAATTCTGCTGCACAAGTGTCCACAATTTTATAAGTAGGCGTAATGCCCGACTCTTGACGACGTGATTTGATTTCGGCAGGTGTTGCACCAACCAGTGAAGCGATGGTTTCATCGGCAAACCCGCGACGCTTTGCTTCCAACAACAGCTCTGGGGTCAGTGTTTTCCTGTCGTGGCAAGACAGCTCTACTTCCAAGTCCACGATTTTACGCAAGCTCCGCAAGAAAAACGGATCGACACCAGTCAGGCTGTGCAGCTCACTTTCTGTAAAGCCTTTGCGGATCGCCTCGGCAAAAACAAACAGTCTGATATCAGTTGCTTCCTGCAAGGAATGTGCAAGCTCCTCATGCGTCCAGGATGCCAGCTCTGGTCGAGTCAAATGTGTGCAGCCCTGTTCCAGAGAACGAACTGCCTTCAAAAGTCCTGCTTCCAGATTGCGGGCGATCGACATGACCTCGCCAGTCGCTTTCATTTGCGTTCCCAGCTTGCGGTCTGCCAGTGGGAATTTGTCAAACGGGAAGCGCGGGATTTTCACAACGATGTAGTCCAACGCTGGTTCAAAGCTAGCGTACGTATATCCCGTGATTGGATTGAGTACCTCATCCAGTCCGTAGCCCAATGCGAGCTTGGCGGCGATCCGCGCGATTGGATAGCCTGTTGCTTTGGACGCCAACGCACTTGAACGGCTTACCCGCGGATTTACTTCGATCAGCACATACCGATCAGAATTCGGATCAAGCGCAAATTGAATATTGCAACCGCCGACTACCCCAAGCGAACGAATTACTTTCGTTGATACGCTGCGCAGCATTTGGTACTGGCGATCTGTCAGCGTCTGAGATGGCGCGACGACAATACTGTCTCCCGTATGAATCCCTACCGGATCCAAATTTTCCATATTGCACACAATCATGCAGGTATCATTTGCGTCCCGCATGACCTCGTATTCAATCTCTTTCCAGCCTTTTACACTGCGCTCAATCAGTACCTGACCGATTGGGCTAGCCGCAATGCCACCGGCTGCAACCTTTCGCAAGGTCGCTTCATCTCCTGCGATCCCGCCACCTGCTCCTCCGAGTGTATAAGCAGGACGCACGATCACTGGATAGCCGATAGCGTTCGCAAACTCGATGGCTGCTTCTACAGATTCGACTGTATCGCTCTCAGGAACAGGCTCTCCGATTTGTTGCATCAATTGCTTGAACAGCTCACGGTCTTCCCCGTTTTGAATGGCAGCCAGCGGCGTACCCAACAGTTGGACGCTGTACGTTTCCAGCACGCCCGCTTCTGCCAGCGAAACAGCAAGATTAAGTCCCGTTTGGCCGCCTAACGTAGGCAAGAGGCCATCGGGACGCTCTTTTGCGATAATAGCTGTCACGGATTCCACCGTGAGCGGCTCCAGATATACTTTGTCCGCTACTTGTTCGTCTGTCATAATCGTTGCCGGATTGTTATTCACCAGCACGACCTGCACGCCAGCTTCTTTTAGGGAAAGGCAAGCCTGTGCGCCTGCATAATCAAACTCCGCTGCCTGCCCGATGACGATCGGGCCAGAACCAATGACCAATACTTTATGAATGTGTGGCAATTTAGGCATATCTCTTCGCTCCTACTACGCGCATCGACTGCAAGAATTGGTGGAAAATGTGGGATGTATCACTTGGGCCTGGATGTGCTTCCGGATGGAACTGCACACTGAAAACAGGCAAACTGACGTGACGCAGTCCTTCGACTGAACCGTCATTGACATTGCGATAGGAAACCGTTAACTGACGTTTATCCAGAGATTCTTCCTTGACCACGTACCCGTGATTTTGTGAACTCATATATACTTTGCCAGTCATCAGATCCTTGACTGGATGATTGCTGCCGCGGTGACCGTATGCGAGCTTTTCTGTCTTGCCGCCATACATCAACGCCAATACTTGATGCCCCAAACAAATGCCCAATGTCGGGTACTGCTCCACGGCTTTGCGCCATTCGCTGCAATACGCAAGCAAGTGCTCCGGATCGCCAGGCCCATTGGAAAACAGTAAGCCGTCTGGTGCGAGAGCATTGATTTGGGCAAAACTCGTATCAAAGGGAACGACCGTGACACGGCAGCCCTGTTGGAGAAGGGCATCCAAAATCGATTGCTTCATGCCGAGGTCAATCAAGACGACATGCTCGCCTGTTCCCGGATAACGTTCCACTTGTTGTCTGGATACGTTGGCAACTAATGATTTCTTGGCGTGCTTGTAGCGTAGCGACACCACTTCCTCTACCTGCATAGGCTGATCGGAAATGACCCCGAATACCGTACCGTCTTGACGGACGCGCTTGGTAATCGTTCGCGTATCAATCCCCGCAAGGATCGGGAATCCAAATGCTTCTGCCGCTTGGGCCAACGTCATGTTTGATTCGTAATGGCTTGGTTCCGTGCATAGCTCGCTGACAATCATCCCTGTCAACGCTGGCTTGGCTGCCTCATAATCCTTTTCGTTGATCCCGTAGTTTCCGATCAAGGGATACGTGAAGGTAACGATTTGCCCTGCAAAAGAAGGGTCTGTCATCACCTCTTGGTATCCCGTCATTCCTGTATGAAAAACCACTTCTCCGAATCCGTTAATGGGGGCACCATACAGCTTTCCTGTAAAAACCTCGCCGCTCTCCAGCGTTAAATATCCTGTTCCTAACGATTGATTCTCTCTATCCATCTATGAAGCCACTCCTCTCCAATGGGCACCGGCCTGATCGCTCTTTACCGAAATTTTATGCAACCTTTTGTATTAATATACATTTAGGATTATAAAAATGCAACGAGTTTTTTGACCACTTCCACTCGTTGCATCTTATGCTTTTTTTATCTAAACCTGCGACAGCGCCTCGCTTAATACAGTAATGGCTTGCTTTATTTCAGCATCTGTCGTCACAAACGAAGGCAAGAGTCTCACTACCTGCGGGCCAGCCATCAGCAGAATGACTCCTTTTTCCCGTGCATACGTGACCGGCTCACCAGCAGGAATCGTTAGCTCCACACCGAGAAGCAACCCTTTTCCCCGAACCGTAACCACTTTGTCTGGATGCTCTGCCTTGAGCTTCTCCAGCTCTTTGATCAATACGTCATGGATATGGGCTACCCGCTCCAAAATCTGCTCCTCTTCCATCGTCGCAAGCGTCGCGATTCCAGCGGTTGCTGCCAATGGATTCCCGCCAAAAGTAGTGCCATGCGTACCTGGAGCAAACGCTTCTGCTACTTCTTTTGTCGCGACTACCGCTCCAATCGGGAAACCACTTCCCAAGCCTTTTGCCAATGAAATCGCATCTGGCTTCACGTCATAGTGCTGGAAGGCAAACCATGTACCCGTGCGCCCAATCCCCGTCTGTATCTCATCTACCAGTAGCAGCAATCCGTGTGTATCGCACAATTCACGCAGCGCCTTCACCCACGCCTCTTCCGCTGGATGTACACCGCCTTCTCCCTGAACCAGCTCCAGAATGATCGCGCATGTCTTGTCTGTAATTGCTGACTTGACTGCATCAAGGTCGTTGTAAGGAACGGTGACAAATCCTTGCGGCAATGGCGCGAATCCGTCCTTCACCTTTTCCTGTCCGGTAGCCGTCAGGGTAGCCAATGTCCGTCCATGAAAAGACTGTTCAAAGCTGATAATTTCGTAACGATCGGTCCCTTTTACTTTTTGTGCATAGCGGCGGGCGAGCTTGATCAAGCCTTCATTCGCCTCCGCTCCACTGTTGCAGAAAAAAGCCTGATCCAGTCCAGACAGACGGCTCAGCTTTTCCGCCAAAATCTCTTGCTGAGGAACATGCACCAGATTCGAGCAATGCCACAACGTATCGAGCTGCTCGTGCAGCTTTGCCGTTACTTTTGGCGGAACATGCCCTAACGAGGTCACAGCAATTCCTGAGGTAAAATCGAGATATTGCTTGCCTTGATCATCCCACACCTGGTTTCCTTGTCCTTTTACCAAACTGATTGGCCATCTCGCATAGTTATTCATGAGATGTACAGGCGCTGTTGTTGTATGCATATTCATTTCCCTCCTCACCTAAACGTAATTGACATTCATACGGACTGTTGTCCCAACTGCCTGCCCCGCACAAACACCGAGCAGATCATCAGCGGTTCCCCGGCAGATGACAACCTGCTCCACGCCCTGTCCGAGAGCGTCGAGAGCTGCCTGAACCTTCGGAATCATTCCGCCAGTAATAATCTCTGCCCGAATCATTTCCTGTATCTCTTCTGCACTTGTTGCTGGCACTACTGCCTTGGTTCCGTCTGGCTGTGGCTGCATAATGCCCGGAACGTCTGTCACCATGATCAGTTTTTCGGCGCTGAGTGCTGCTGCAATCGCTCCTGCGGCTACATCAGCATTGACGTTAAATGTCTCTGTGCCATCTTCACTAACGGAAAGGGGAGCAATCACCGGGACGTAGCCCTCCCCAAGAATCGCTTTCGGAATGGTCGTATCAGCCTTTTTGATTTCTCCTACCCATCCGAGTGGCTTGGGTGTTTTTGTTGCCAAAAGAGTCTGACCATCGATGCCACTAACTCCCCAAGCCTTGGCTCCTGCCTGTGTCAGCCTTTTTACCAGCGCCTTGTTGATACTGCCGCACAAGACCATCTCTACAACACGCAGCGTGTCCTCGCAGGTAACACGAAGCCCATCGACAAATTGCGGAGTGATCTGAACTCGATCGAGCATACTGTTAATGGCAGGTCCGCCCCCATGGACGATGACGATCTCTTGTCCCTGTGCCTGCAGTCCAGCAATCGCCTGAAAGAAGGAGTCAGGCAGCTGATCCATGGTGCTTCCGCCACATTTGATCACGACAATTCCTTGCATCTGCTCTCCTCCTCTACGGGTATACAGGTACGAGTGGCAAACCCGTTTTTTCAGGCAAATCAAACATGATATTCATGTTTTGTATGGCTTGACCGGCTGCGCCCTTCATCATATTATCGATTACCGACAGCAAGATAACACGCTTCGTGCGCTGATCAACATGGATCGCGATATCGCAATAGTTGGAGCCATAAACTTCTTTCGTATGTGGATGACTGCCTGCAGGACGTACGCGCACAAATGGCTTATCCGCATAAGCAGCTTCGTATAGCTCCTGAATTTGCGCTTGTGTGACATCAGTGGTAAGTTGTCCGTAAGCTGTGACTAAAATCCCTCGGGTCATCGGCACCAGATGCGGCGTAAATTGAACAAGCGTCTCTTCCCCGCTCTGTTTTTGCAGCTCCTGTTCAATCTCTGGTGTATGTTGATGACTCGCCACTTTATAAGCATGAATGCTTTCATTAATCTCGCTGTAATGAACACCGAGCGATACTCCACGTCCAGCGCCGGACACACCTGATTTGGTATCGACGATCCAACTGTTTGACTGTACCCAACCTGTCTTCACCAGCGGTAGCAAGGCGAGGAGCGTAGCAGTGGGATAGCACCCTGGATTCGCTATGAGACTGGCCCCCGCCACTTGCTCTTGATTCCACTCGGTTAAACCGTAAACCGCTGCTTCTACCCATTGGGAAGGGGCCGGCTCATGTTTGTACCACGTTTTGTAGACCGCACCATTTTCCAGACGAAAATCCCCCGATAAATCAATGACCTTTACACCTTTTTCGACCAACTTCGGAGATAGCCCGCTACTTACTCCCGCAGGCGTAGCGAGGAAGATCAAATCGTTCACACCGCTCATGCTGTCTGCATCAATTGGTGACAATGTGGGCAACCCGAGTCCAGATGCATGTGGAAACGATTTTTCCAAGCCTTCTCCTTCTGATGAACTTGAATATAAATTGGCAATCTCAACATGCGGATGCCCAGCCAAAAGACGGATCAACTCCGCGCCACCATAACCCGTTGCTCCAACAATCCCGACCCGAACCATGCTCTCTCCCCTTTATTCCATACTGTATTTTTATACATGAATAATAATAAAAATCCATTTAGAATACAACAAAAAAACTTTTTTACGTCCAAAGAAAAAAGCACCCGATTGCTCGAGCGCTGGTTTCTTGCCCTGTTTACTTTTTGTCCGCTAACCATGCAGCGATGTTTTCTGCATCTTTTCCGGTGACGAGACCCGGAGGCATTGATCCTTTTCCTTTTTCCAAAATGCCCATGATCTCGTCCTTGTTCAACTGGCTGCCGATCTTTTGCAAGTTCGGTCCAACTGCCCCTTCCAACGTCTGTCCGTGGCAGCCTGAACAGGTATTTTTGTACATGGTTTCTGCAGTTGCTGCATCATAGCCGCCAGATGGTGCCGTGGTTGGCGGAGTTTCTGTAGCCGGAGCCTCTGTTGCTGGTTGGTTGGCTGGCGGCTGTGTTTGCTGATTTCCGCCACAGGCACTTAGCGAGAATGCGAGTACAGCCGCTGTCAAAACGAGTGGAATACGTTTCAAGGCTGTTCCCTCCTTTATTCGGATTTCTTCGCTAAGTATGCCTCCGACTACCACTTCTCATTCTTGCGACAACCATTTAGGACAGAGGAAATTCCAACGGGCTCCATTCACGTAACTCCAACGTCCGTGCACCTTCCACGACAACTGGATCAGCTTCAGCCAATTGACGAGCTTCTTCCAGAGAATCCGCTTTGTAAATAACCAATCCGCCAAGCTTATCTGTGAAGGGTCCTGCCATGAACACTTTTCCCTGCTTGTACAAATCATTGATATACGTAAGATGCGCAGGTCTTACTTGAGCATTCAGCTCTTGATTCACGATTGGCAAAAATGCGGCATACAACATGACGGTTTCTCTCCTTTTTCATGACCTTATTCTTTCATGAAGTATAACATAATTATGAATACAGACTTTAGTCTGGTAGGATTTTTCCTTTCTACAGCGAACGATTCAAAGGTAGCAAGTAGCAACAGAGAGGCGGATAGGTATGGACACGCAGATACAGTTATATACATCTCTCTTCCACAACAATCCTGACGCTGTTTTCATGTTCGATATGCAGGGCAGATTCACAGGCGTAAACGCTGCTGGTGAAGCATTGGTAGGATACACCTCTCAAGAATTGCTGCGCATGCAAATTTGGGAAATTCTCGCTTCTACTGAAGGTCTCGACAGTAAGAAACAACAAATCCTCTCTGCAGGAATCAGAAAAAATAAGTATTACCAATTGCTTCATAAAAACGGACAGGTTGTGGATATTATCGCTTCCAGCTTTCCCATTTTTCAAAACGGCGAAATCATCAGTCGCTATTCCATTGCCAAAAACATCACGCAGCAAAAGAAAATGGAAGAGGCTCTTCACCAAATGCAAGAGAACTTTCGGTTAATATCCGAAAACATTATGGACTTGATTTTTATTGTAAATGTGGATGGAATTATTACCTACGCTTCCCCTTCTGTTCAGGCGGTTAGTGGTCTCACGATTGATCAAGTGATTAACCAGCATTTTTCGATCTTGATTCATCCTGAGCAAGTAGCCAACGCCAAGAACGATTTTGCTCAAATGATGAAGCAGAAGATCACACTCGACGCCGAGTACCATTACCTGCACCCAGACGGTAGAATGTTGCTATTCGATGTGAAAGGAACACCTGACATTTGTTCGAACGGCCGTATTCTCAGCACGGTTTTTGTCGCACGTGATATTACAGAACGTCGGCAATCAGAAGAATTGCTTCGTTACTCTGACAAGCTGTCCGTTCTAGGTGAGCTTGCCGCGGGGATCGCCCATGAAATTCGCAATCCACTTACGGCCTTGAAAGGATTTATTCAACTCATGGAAGGGGACAAGTTTGCCAATCAGCAATATTTGCAAATTATGCGATCCGAAATCGACCGGATCACTACGATTACCAGTGAGCTTTTGATAATGGCGAAGCCGCAAGCGTTGCGATTTGCTCCCAACGGCCTTTTGCCATTGCTTTCGTCTGTCATTAAACTTTTGGAACCGCAAGCACTTCTTAAAAATGTGTCCATTCTCACTGATTTTCCTCAAGTCACGTCCCTCATATTGTGTGAGGAATATCAAATCAAGCAAGTCTTCATAAACATCATAAAAAACGGCATGGAAGCCATGCCGTCAGGTGGAAATCTCACAATCAAGGTTGTAGAGCGCTCTTCCGATGTTATCATCCGAATCAGCGATCAAGGACAAGGCATCCCTGCCGAGCTACTTCCCCGATTAGGAGAGCTTTTTTATAGTACAAAAGAAACAGGAACTGGCCTGGGGTTAATGGTAAGCTCAAAAATCATTCGCGATCACGGCGGTACAATCGACATCGCTAGTGATGTCGGCAAAGGAACCACCGTATCGATTTCCATACCAAAAGCCTTGAAGCCTATTGTTTCGTTTAACGATTAATCTGCGCGCGCAAATAGGCATCGATAAACGAATCAATATCACCATCCATGACTGCTTGAACGTTTCCTACCTCCATATTGGTCCGGTGGTCTTTTACCAGACTGTATGGGTGGAAAACATAGGAACGAATTTGGCTGCCCCATGCAATATCTTTTTGTTCCCCTTGAATAGCGGCCAACGTTTTCTCTTGTTCTTCCCGTTTTTTCTCAAACAGTCGTGCCGTCAGCATCTTCATCGCGCGCTCCCGATTTTTAATCTGGGAGCGTTCTGTTTGACACGTCACCACAATTCCAGAAGGCAAGTGAGTAATCCGTACAGCGGAGTCAGTCGTGTTGATATGCTGACCACCCGCACCACTGGAACGATACGTATCGATTTTCAGGTCTTCTGTACGTATGTCTACCGCATTATCGTCTTCGATCTCCGGCAGGACGTTGCAAGACACAAACGATGTGTGACGACGTCCAGAGGCATCAAACGGAGATATCCGCA
This sequence comes from Brevibacillus sp. AG162, assembly GCF_006715575.1. Classification (NCBI taxonomy): domain Bacteria; kingdom Bacillati; phylum Bacillota; class Bacilli; order Caryophanales; family Paenibacillaceae; genus Brevibacillus; species Brevibacillus sp. AG162. Next base: position 479,610 of record NZ_VFNO01000004.1, on the reverse strand, counting down.
CAAGACGATGAACCCCTTTTTCTGATTTGAGGTAGCCATACGCATTGTAACCCTTAATGAGGAGAGTAACACTTTTTACACCGGCTTCATCGCCAGGCAAATAATCCAATGTCTCAACCTTGAAGCCTTTGGCATCCCCCCAACGTGTATACATACGCAGAAGCATGGACGCCCAGTCCTGGGACTCTGTACCACCCGCGCCCGGATGCAGCTCCAGAATGGCGTTGTTTTTGTCGTATTCATCACTCAAAAGCAATTCCAGCTCAAAGCTCTCAAATGACTTCCGCAGCTCCTGCGTACTGTCATACAGATCTTGAATGAGGGACGAATCCCCTTCCTCGATGACGAGCTCCAGCATCACTTGGAGATCCTCGTACTGAGAATCCAGCTTGCTCATCGTCTCTACGAGGCTTTTGATTGCATTCAGTTCACTGATCGTCTTCTGCGCGGCATCATTGTCATCCCAAAAATCGGGTGCCAGCATGCGCTCTTCCAGTTCACCGATTCGTTCCTGTTTTACTGGGAGGTCAAAGAGACCCCCTGATATCCGCTAAACGCTTAGCCATGCTAGACATCTCTTGTTTGATGTCCGCAATATCGATTAATGCCATGTTGCGAATCACCTTCTCTTTACGTAAGCTATGTTTTATTGTAACGTAATTTGCCAGATGCGCAAATACGGCAGCTTGTCGCATTTAGAAAAGGGACTTCGCCGCTACACTTTATCACGTTGCCACCGGTGGTGATGGCGAGGATCTCAGGTCTCGGATTTCATGTGGTTGTTTATTTTCCGCCTGTGGTGCAGTAACCAGATGGAGATGGGTACGCCGAGCTTCGCTTGCTCTCAGCTGGTAAACTTGCTTGATGACAGCTTGTCGCTTCCAGTTGTGCGTTTTCCGATATTTTTTGGCTAGCGGACTTTCACGCGTTCGATCCACCATGCCATTCGGCGGTGCGATCAAAGCCTCATTCCAATTCGGCTCCGGAATTTCCTCCATCAGTCGCTTGTCCTCAAAGACCGGGTCTTGCGCTGAGATGACTCTCGGTAATTCGATTCCCTCCTCCTTTTCAATGAGCTGTACTTTTTTATTTTCTTTTCCTGTCTTTAGGACTGCTTTTAAAGTAACGGAAATGCGCTCCATAATATTCTTCGTTTGTATCCCCATCACGTTAACTGACGTTCTCATTTGTTCATTCCCCCGTCTTCGTGAATTTTTGGTAAAAGTGTTGTACTTACGATTCTATTTATTTTTCAGATAATTACCACTTGAATCGTTCGATCACATTTACCAGTGTTAGACAAATAGATCGTTTATATCAGACGAGGAAGAATAGATGAGGACGAATACTGTCAAGGCATTAGGAATGGGCAAGAAAAAAACATTCCCCTCGTACCGAATTTGCCGATACGAGAAGAATGTTCTGTCATTGCTATTGTTTCTTATTTTGGCGTTTGCGTTCTTGCTCCTGAGCTCGACGCTGTGCACGGTTCTTTGGATCAGCATCACCGGAGGTCTCTGGATCTGGACGATCAGATGGTCCGGAAGTTTGCAAGTTGTCCGGGTCGATTCCTTGACCGCGAATGACATCCTGACGCTCCAGGTTTTGGCTGACTTCAGCCTTCATGATATACATAGCGACTTCTTCCTGAACAGCAGCCAGCATACCTTGATACATTTCGTATCCTTCGAACTGGTACTCACGAAGCGGGTCGTTTTGTGCGTAGGCACGCAGGTGAATCCCTTGACGCAACTGATCCATCGCATCGATGTGATCCATCCACTTGCTGTCGACAGCACGCAGAATGACGACTTTTTCAAACTCGCGAATCGATTCGCCGATTTCTTCTTCACGCTGTTTGTACTGCTTATCGACTTCTGCTTTCAACAGCTCAAGAATTTCTTCTGCTTCCATGCCTTTCAGCATTTTAGCCGTAATCGTTTCTTCATGGAGGAACCCATTATTGGCAGCATCTGCCATTGCTTGCAGATCCCAATCCTCTGGTACCTCTTCTTTTGGACAATGCAGAGACACTGCACGCTCCATCACTGCATAGATCATATTCAAAGCAACATCGCTGAGATTTCCCTGTTCCAGGATGTCTTTACGCTGTTTGTAGACAACCAGACGCTGCTGATTCATCACATCGTCGTACTGGAGAACGCCTTTACGTGCATCGAAGTTCGATCCCTCTACACGCTTCTGCGCGGATTCTACCGCACGAGTAACCAGGCGGCTCTCGATCGGCATATCCTCTTCCATACCCAAACGATCCATCATATTCATGATATTGTCCGCACCGAAACGACGCATCAGCTCATCTTGCATCGAGAGGAAGAACTGGGATGAACCCGGGTCCCCCTGACGACCGGCACGACCGCGCAGCTGATTGTCAATCCGACGGCTCTCGTGGCGTTCTGTACCGATAATATGAAGACCGCCCAGCTCCGCAACACCTTCACCAAGCTGAATGTCCGTACCGCGACCCGCCATGTTTGTCGCAATGGTAACCGCTCCGTACACACCTGCACGTGCAACGATTTCCGCCTCGCGTTCATGCTGCTTCGCGTTCAATACGTTATGCGGTACGCCTTTTTGCTTCAGCATTTGTGACAAGCGCTCCGAGTTTTCGATGGAAATGGTACCTACCAGGATCGGTTGGCCCTTTTTGTGGCGCTCGACAATGTCGTTTACAACCGCACGATACTTGGCTGCCTCTGTTTTGAAAACAAGGTCAGGTGAATCGATACGCTGTACAGGCTTATTCGTTGGAATCACCACAACATCGAGACCGTAAATCTTTTTGAACTCTTCTTCTTCCGTCTTCGCTGTACCTGTCATACCCGCCAGCTTCTCGTACATACGGAAGTAGTTTTGCAAAGTAATGGTCGCCAGTGTCATGCTCTCGCTTTGGACACGCAGACCTTCTTTGGCTTCAATCGCTTGATGCAAGCCATCGCTGTAACGACGTCCAACCATCAGACGGCCGGTGAACTCGTCAACGATCACCACTTCGCCTTCCTGGACCACATAATCGACATCGCGCTTGAACAGCACTTGTGCTTTCAATGCCGCCGTAATGTGGTGATTCAACGTGATATGTGCAGTATCGTACAGGTTGTCAATGTTGAATGCCTGTTCGACTTTGCTCACACCTTCATCTGTGAGGTTGACGATTTTCAGCTTCTCATCGATGGTGAAATCTTTTTCTTCTTCCAGTCGTTTCACAAAATGCGAGCAGATGTAGTACAGCTCTGTCGATTTGTTAGCAGAACCGGAGATGATCAACGGCGTACGTGCTTCGTCAATCAAAATGCTGTCCACCTCGTCGATGATAGCGAAGAAGAGCGGACGTTGCACCATTTGTTCCTTGTACAGAACCATATTGTCACGCAGGTAATCGAAACCAAACTCATTGTTCGTACCATACGTAATATCACACGCGTATGCTTCGCGTTTTTCTTCAGGGCTCAGTCCATTCTTGTTCAAACCAACTGTCAGTCCGAGGAAGTTATACAGCCTACCCATGATAGTCGAGTCACGCTCAGCCAAGTATTCGTTCACGGTAACGACGTGGACGCCTTTTCCCATCAAGGCGTTCAGGTATGTCGCCAGTGTCGCAACCAGCGTTTTACCTTCACCCGTCTTCATCTCGGAGATACGGCCTTCCTGAAGAACCATACCACCAATCATCTGGACGTCGAAGTGACGCATACCCAGTACACGGATCGATGCTTCACGTACAACGGCAAACGCTTCATTCAAAATTTTGTCCAGTTCTTCTCCATTTGCCAAGCGAGCCTTAAACTCAGCTGTTTTCTCCCGCAATTGGTCATCCGAGAGTGCCTTAATTGTTGGTTCCAGCGCGTTGATACTTTCTACACGCTTAAACATCTTCTTTACTTCACGTTCATTGCTATCGCCAAATATCTTTTTAACGAGTCCTAACATGAGGACACCCCTTCCATATGCTGCCAAACAAAAATGCACAAGCCGGCATGAGTCCAGATAATAAAAAAGAATACCGATTCTACGAAAATAATACTTTCTAAAAAGATATTTTATCAAATAGAGCATCCTCTACACAAGTAAAGGGAGTTGCCAATAGCAACTCCCTAGTCTTATACGAATGAGAATGTGTAAAGTTTCGTTATTTTGGTTCAATTAATCCGTAACGCCCATCATTTCGGCGATACACCACACTGACGTCATTGGTGTCACTGTTTTGGAAAACGAAGAAGCTGTGTCCCAGCATATCCATCTGCATGACCGCTTCCTGTGCATCCATCGGCTTCAGATCGAAGCGTTTGGTTCGAACGATATCGATGTCAATGTCGATATCCTCCTCATCCACATCCGGGATCATGACTGCTACTGGTTGACTCTCACGCTGTGCGATTCTTCCTGTCGAATCCACTCGCAGCTTCCGCATCAGCTTCGTCTTGTGTTTGCGAATCTGACGTTCCAGCTTTTCTACTACCAGATCGATAGCAGCATACATATCTTCGTGCGTTTCCTCCGCTCGGATAATGACCCCACTCAGTGGGATAGTTACCTCGATCGTGCCTTCTCCGCGATGTACATGCATGGTGACTTGTACTTCTGTAGGCTGTGGAGTTTCAAAATACTTTTCCAGACGGCCGACTTTCTTTTCGACATATTCTCTAAGCGCAGCGGTGACTTGAATGTTTTCTCCACGAATGTTAAATTTCATGGTTCCAACCTCCTTCCGTCTATACATACGTATTCGCCACTTCTGTAAATAATCCTTCCACTCAGCTTAAAAAAATCTTTGCAAATCTTTTACAAACCATCAATATCCGACATTATTTTACCAATACTTACTAGATTCCCTATGCTATAATAGGAGAGGTAGTCATCCTATCTTATATCGCGGTCGTACATCGCACTGGAGGAATCCTCATGGCCGAGGTAAAACCTTCCCATTCACTTATCGGAACAACGCTCGCTCAAGACGTCTACAACGAGTACGGCCTGCTTTTATTACCCGCTGGTGCAATCCTTCATCTAAGTGATATACGACTCTTAGAGGCTCACCAGGTGGAAGCCGTACACGTCACTACTGACTCGGAAGCACCCGAAATGCCTTTTCCTCTCCTTCATTGGAGTGAGGCAGAGGCTGCAAAGGCTTATATGGTAGCCGTACAAAAAACCGAGTATTTATTTAATCAGCTCGCAAATGGGGATACCCCCCGACTGCAACAATTTAGCGACGCTGTTCATCCTATGCTCGATCAAGTTCTTCATCATATGAGATTTCTGCGCTTCATTTATTTGAATGAAGGAATAGAAAGTTATACGTATCGCCACTCCCTGCATGTAGGTATCGTGGCAGCCTTAATCGGAAAAATCATAGGATTGCCACAACGTGATGTTCATTTTTTGGGCCTTGCAGGTCTTCTCCATGACATCGGCAAGATGAAGATCCCAGACGAGGTACTGTCCAAACCAGATCGTCTGACAGATGAAGAGTATACGATTATGAAAAAGCATACCGTATATGGTTACCAGCTCCTGCGCTCCATGGAAGATGCCGATGATTTGCTGGCTCAATGCGCTCTCATGCACCACGAGCGCTGGGATGGAAGCGGATATCCGCTCGGGAGAAAAAAAGACGACATTCCTTTTGAATGCCAGATCATCAGTGTTGCAGACGTATTTGATGCAATTTGCGCAGATCGCGTATATCGCCGCGGGACCTCTCCCTTTGAAGCAGCGAATGTTCTGTGGGAATTAGCTTGTTCAGGCCAATTAAACCCGATGATTGTCTCCCGTTTTATTCATTACATCATCTTGCTTTACGTCGGTTCCCATGCGCTTTTGAGCAATGGCGACCACGTCGAAATCATTATGATTCATACAGATGAGCCTATGCGCCCTCTCGTTCGTAGAGGTAATGAATTTATTGACCTGAGACTACAGCGTTCCCTGCACATTCAAAGAATGATCAGTTAAACACGTTGAAAAAACGAATCCCCCTTTCCTATCAAGGAAACAGGGGGATTTTGCTATTGTTTCGTTTATAACTTCACGACGTTCGCCGCTTGTGGACCTCGGTCCCCTTCTACAATGTCGAATTCTACAGCCTGTCCCTCATCTAACGAACGAAACCCATCCGACTGAATCGCCGAAAAATGGACGAATACGTCATCACCGTCTTCTCGTTCAATAAAACCAAAGCCTTTTTCTGCATTAAACCATTTTACTTTGCCTTGCATGAAACAGCACAACCCTTTCTTTTGTGAAAATAAAATCACGTTTAGCTTTCCCTGATTCAGGCGATTCATTCCACACGCTCATTACCGTGTGGAGTATTTTTTCTCAAGTCCTCTCACGACTACACGGGACAAGAACAACGTAAGTACCAGGTAAACCGCCGCTTCCGTTAAATACGGGGGGTAGCGCTCAAATGTACTTTTCGCCACGTTCATGGCTGCGTAGTTCAATTCCGGTGTCGCGATCACTGCCAGAAGGGACGAATCTTTCAAGAGAGCAATAAACTCATTTCCGATCGCAGGCAGCATTCGTGTAAACGCTTGCGGAAGTATAATTTGGCGCATCGCAAGGCCCTTGTTCATGCCAAGTGATCGTGCCGCTTCCATTTGCCCCGGATCAATGGATTGGATGCCAGCCCGAAAGATTTCCGCCATATAGGCAGCCGCATTGAGCGATAGCGCGACGAAGCCTGAATAAATTGCTTCCGGGCTGCTCGCTCCCGGATACAGAATACCCCAAATCGACGGAATCACCGCAAAATGAATCAGCAAAATTTGGACCAACATCGGTGTTCCCCGAAACAGCTCTACGTAAATCGAACAGGTCCAACGCAAGATTCGCTTGGAGGACATTTTGCCCAAGCTGATGAACAACCCCAAAAATGTTCCGCAAACCGTAGCCACTGCCGTTAGTAAAATCGTATTAATAATGCCTCGGATAAACAGCTCTCGATAGTCGTAGATGACACTCCAGTCCAATGGCTAATCCTCCCTTCTTATGTCAGCAAGCCAAGTTGCGAACAAACGCCGGCTACGTCGTAAGGACGCACCCGGCCATTTTGCTGCCTACTTATTGCCAAAGTACTGGGTGTAAATTTCCTGCAGCTTTCCATTTTCTTTTATCTTTTTCAATCCATCGTTGATTTTGTTCATCGCATCGGTATTGCCCTTTTTCACGATAATTCCGTAAAATTCTTTTTCAAAGGTATCATCTTTAATGAGCTTAAACTTCTTATCTTTTACTTTATTCACGTAGTAGGACAAAACGCCATTGTCACCAATCACTGCATCGACCCGACCATTAAAGAAGTCATCCACGGAGGATGGCATGTCGTCATAGCCTTTCAAGCCTTCGTACGTATCTCCAAACGCTTTTTTGACCACTTCTTCACCCGTGGTCGCAGCTTGAACCCCGATCTTCTTGCCTTTCAAATCCGCAAGCTTCGTCACTGGAGAATCTTCCGCTACCAGAATGAGTTGATTCGCTTCAAAGTATGAGTCCGAAAAATCGTATTTCTCCTTGCGCTTCTCCGTGATCGTAATAGACGAGATTCCAATATCAACCGTCCCTTTGTCCAGTCCATCAAAAAGCGGGTCCCACCCGGTGTTTTTCCACTCGATCTTGAATCCGCCAGCTTCCGCGATCGCGTTCATCACATCGATGTCGTGGCCACTAATCTTGTCTGCCTCAAGCATTTGGAACGGTGGATATGCCGCATCTGTACCGACTACGTACACCTTGTCACCCGAACCGCCACTGCCAGACGTTTGCTGACCACCCGATCCACAGCCTGCGAGAAGTACCCCCACACCGACGACCAACGCGAGCGATTTGAACCAATTTGTCCCGATACGCATTTCGAAATCCCCCTTGTGTCTCTTTATCTGCCCATTTTGTCCCCAGCGATGTCCACATGAAAATCACGGATTTTTTGCGTTCTCCACAGAGTTATCCACATTATCCACATGCCCTTGTGCACAAGCTGGGTATAACTATTTTCCTGTATATTCTGCCACTTTAGTACGAAAGTAAGGGGAACGAATGGGGAGTATAAGTAGGTATAGCAGCAAAAAAACAGGATTCATATATACGGGATATAGTTCTACCCTGCATATAAAAATCCTGCTTTTATCTGAAAATAATGAATTATTCTTTTTCCCCCAAAATCACGATCTCTACCCGGCGATTCTTCGCGCGGTTCTCCGCGTTGGAGTTGTCCACAAGCGGTTTGTATTCGCCCAAGCCTGCCACTGTAAAACGAGACGCTGGCAAGGAGTGCGCATCCACCATTTCACGCATGACAGAGATCGCGCGCGCCGAGGACAGCTCCCAGTTGGATTGGTAGGAACTGCGAGATATCGGCACATCATCCGTATAACCCTCGATTCGCACCTTGTGCTCAAAGCGCTTCAAAACCCCTGCTACCGTTCCAACGACTTGCTTCCCTTGGGGCTGTAAGTCTGCCGAACCACTCGTAAACAAAATCGTTTCCGGCAAACGGATACGCAAACCTTCTTCGGTCTCCTCGTAGTCGAGATTCAGCTCAGCCAAAGCGGAGGATAGCTGGTTGCGCACCGTCTCCATATCGCGCTCACTCGATTCAGACATGCCCATTGGCGGCTTCGGCACGTTTACGGTGTCTTCGGAGCCTCCTTCTTCTTTTTCGCCTTTGAGCTCCTTCTGGCGGGCCTCCAATTGGTAGACCTCTCGCTGCAGCTCCAGCTTTTGCAGGTTGAGCAGGTCGAGACTCTCATGCACCTGCTCCAAGCTCGCTTTTTCCTTTTGGACCTCTTCCTTTTGTGACTGAATGCTCTTCGTCTGCGTCGCCGCGATAATAATCACGATCACGAACAACAGCGTAATCAGGTCACTGTAGCTGAGCAGCCAGCTTTTTTCTAGTTCCTTTTCGTCGTATAACCGTTCGTCATGCATAGCGGTCCTGCCTTTCAATCGTGCCCTTCATGCTGCCTGCCTCTTTAATCAGCACCAGCTTTTGGTCACCTGGCAAGAATGAGTTCAGCTTTTCAAACAATAAGCGTGGTGTCTCCATGCGCTGGAGACCAACACAACCCTCGATAAAAAGACGCTTTTCAAACATTTCCCGGTCGTACAGATCCATCAGGCGGTAGTAGCATGGCAACGCGAACAAGTTCGCCAAGAGCGCGCCATACAGCGTCGCTACGACCGCTGCGCTCAGACTGTGTCCGGTCAAGGCCATGTCTTCAAGCGACTTCAGTACGCCCGTCATCCCCAAGAGCGTACCGACCAGCCCCATCCCCGGCGCAAGCAAGCTGATGAGGCGGAAGAAACCTGCTGACTGTTGGTAGCGATACTGCTCACCCTTGAGCTCGTTCTCCAGGATCAAGCGCAGTTCTTCTTCTGGAACACCCTCGATCGCCAGCAGGCATCCTCGTTGGACAAACGAATCGGTTTCCTGTTGCAGCTCCTTTTCGAGCGCGATATAGCCCTGTTCCTTCTGGACGAGCGCGTAGTAGTAGAAGCGCTTGATCGTTTCTTCGACGTTGCTTTGACGACCGTGGATGAGCAAGCGCCAGATTTTTTTCAAGTCGAGATGCTTGCGTTTGACTGCGTATGACATGACTACGGAGAGCGCGACTAGCTCAATGGCGGTTACGTTGAGGAGGTCCGATAGGGTTCCGTTTAGGTAGACCGCGTGTATGAAGATGAGGAGGACGGCTCCGATTAAGACGAGTGAGCGGCGTTTTGTGGACAAAAGTGATTCACCTTCCTGGTTTTCTTCCTTTGTAACTGTTAGCAGTGAAATAGGTTTTCTTTTGGTATATCGGCTGTTTTGAATTTTAATATTATAGCAAAGGTTTTCCAATCCGATAATAGTAATGAAATAGTCCCTATAGAAAGGAGAGACATAAACTATGGACATCAATTCAATCATGAGTGGGCAATTAAGCCAACTCCAGCACACCGTAAACCTTAGTATCATGAACATGGCTCAAGCATCACAAGCAGCCGGAGCTACCGTAATGTTGGATGATTTTTCAAAAGCCCAAGCCACAGTACAGGCTTCTCATCCTACATTAGGAAAGCAAATAGATATTAGTGTATAGTACGATCAAAGGCCTGTAAAAACTGAAGTTCAGTTTTTACAGGCCTTTGAACCTTTAGTTCCTCTTATCGAAGTAAGCCCCATATGGATTTATATTTCCGTAAGATCCATATTTTGCTCCTACCATAATACTCTTTTGGATGTTCTTCGATTGTCTATCCAAATTATCATACTTTTTCTCTAGCAAAGGAAAAACTTGCAGATCGATCTCATACACTTTTTGGAGATAACGTTCCTTATCCTCATTTGTTACAATGGCACCCTGATTTTGCAACTTGGAAATCTGTTTAATAATTTCCTCTCTTTGATCAATCAAGCCTGTCCATCCTTCAATATCATCATCGTCTGCAAATATTTTGCTACGAAGTTCTTTCGATGCTGAAAGCAATTGCTCCAATAGAGATGAGACTTCCGTCCATTCCTTCATATCATCTCTCATCCCTTATTCTTGCTCAAAGCAATTGCTTGCTTCCATGTGTCACGAAATTGTGTAAAGAAGTCCTCTACTTCATCAAAAATTTCCGCATCTTTTTTCATATTGGCTTCAATAGTCCTATGCAACATATAGTCATACATAGCTGCCATTTGCTCACCAACTGGATAAGAAAGATTGAGAGTGCTAGTGAGTTCTCCTAAAATAGCTTGGACTTTCATTGCATTCTCATGCGTCTTATCCAGTTTTTTTTCTTGAAGCGCTACCTTCGCCAAACGAAGGAATTTAATACCGCCGTTGTATAACATTAAGGTTAGTTCTTCAGGCGGAGCTGTTGTAACTTGATTCGTTTGATATGCTTGCGCTGCATTAATACTCATATCATTACCGCCCCTTTACTGTCATCTGTCATCCACCAAGTTGCTGTGCGAGCCACGCACTTTGAGAGTTCATTTTGTTCATCGCATTTTCAAGTGCAGTAAACTTTCTCCAGTAGCGATCCTCTATTTTATCCATGCGTCTTTCCCATTGCTTAATTTGATCTTTTAAATTCTTCATGTCTTTTCCCATTGTAAAATATTCGGATTCATCTGTCATGCCAACTGAACCGGCTTTTTTCGTGATCTTCGTTGTAATTTCGCCTAATGTACTATATAGTCTCTGAGCGATTCCACTTTCCTCAAACTTGGTTTTAGGATCGGTCGAAGAGCTGGTTTTCGTGAAGAGATCCATTACATCTGTACCGTTTTCACGGATTGCTTTACGCAATTTTGTTTCGTCTATATACAATTTTCCCTTGTCCAGATAGTTAGTTGCAGAACCTTCAGCACCTGGACGGGTAGTAGAAATCCCCACTTCTGTTAGCAAGTCAAACTTTTTATTTACATCCGAAACAGGGTTAAAGATAGCCCCACGCATTTGATTAAGCGTTTCTGTAATCATGGGGTCACGACGAAGCAAACCACTTTTCGCTTTTTCTTCCCATTTCTCAATTACTTTCTCATCCATTGCCGCTTTTTCTTCATCAGAAAGTGGATGATAGTCTTTATAACGAGCTTGCGATATTTTTTTGTTAAGCTTATCAATTAGTGTATTGTAATCTTCAACAAACTTCGTAATGGATTTAAATATTGCATCCTCATCAGGATTAGAAGTAATGGTGTAATTCTGTCCAGGTGCCGTGCTTTGCTTAAAATTGAATTCCATCCCGTCATATGTAAAATTGTTGCTTGGGATACTAAGTTCAGTTCCATTTATGGTGGCTTTTCCTGGTATGTCTGCTACTCCGCTTTTGCCTTGGTAGTCCACCAAACCAATTGTGTTCTTTCCACCATTTGTAGTGTCTACGGTTAACTTCATATTTGTCTCGCCAGTCTTTGTAGCAGTAAACACCAATTTTTTGTCAGTAGGATTGAAACTCGCAACGACTCCCGTGTCTTTGGAAACACTATTAATCTTACTAATAATGCTATTCATAGAATCGGTTGATGCCACTTGAATCGTCTTTTCTACACCTGAGTCACCAGCAATTTTAAGCTCAAATTTATTTCCTAATGAGGCCTCAGGATTACTTACTCCAGTAGCATCAAATGTTTTTGCATGAGGTTTCCCAGCTATTGCTAGTTGAACATTTTCGACGACATAAGATGGCAAGCTAGGATTTCCTTTTTGCTTTGCTGTCACAATGGCATCGTTAGTAGAACTGACAGTCTTTTTCAAGTACGTAGATTGCATCCGCATATCGCGCATCGTCGTGTCACGAAACGTAGCAAGCAACAAATTCATATCACGATAGTCATCGCGCTTCCATTCATCCAATTGTTTTTTTCGTAATAAATTGTCTAAGGGCTTTCGTTCAGCTTTCATCAGGTCTTTAACCATTGTTTCCGTATCCATACCACTGGCCATACCTGAAATACGATTAATTGCCACTTTTACTCACCTCTATCTTTTTTCGTCAACCAATATTCCTACCATTTCATACATTTTGGCTACAACGTCCAACATTTTCTTTGAAGGTATTTCTCTGACAACCTCATTGGACTGGTCATTGACCACCTGTACGTAATACTCACCCAGCTTTTCATGCAATTTGAACTTTAGATGTGTCGTGCTTCCCTTCAAAAAATCATTGAGAGAATCTACTTCTTTCTCCAGTTCCTTTTTTGAGTACTTCTTTTCATTCCCGTACGTATCTGCCGAATCAGCTGTTTTATTGTCCTTTGTACTCTGTTCCCCTGCATTTTTCAACTCTAAACCAACTGCACCTCTTCCAGGATCATTTATCCCTTTTATATCCATTCCCTTTCTCCCCCCAGCGGAATATCTTTACTATTGATATCGGCATACGTGTAGGAAAGGTTTACTGGTTCGATAACAAAAAAATCAGCCCTATATCAATAGGGCTAATTTCTCATCGTTTGAAAAAGTTCTTAATTGCCGTAATTACTTGATCTTGAACTTCGGTTTGAATATTTGGCCATATAGGAAGGCTCAGCACTTCTGCAGCAGCTTGCTCAGACTCAGAGTAAGACTCATGAATCTCGCTAAAAATCGGAAGTTTATGCACTGGTGTAGGGTAATAGACCATTGTGCTAATTCCTTGCTCCTCTAAGTAAGTCTTTAGCAATTCTCTTTGATCATCGGAAACCCGAATCGTATATTGATGAAAAACATGAGTGCATTGAGGACTCTCTTCCGGCGTTACAATTCCGGGCAAGTCCTTTAATGCAGCTGTATAATACGAAGCTGCCTGCCTTCTTTTTCCGTTCCACTCCTGTATGTACGGCAATTTTACCCGAAGGATTGCCGCTTGCATTTCATCGAGTCGCGAGTTATAACCCACCAGTTCGTTGTAATATTTCTTTTTCGAGCCGTGAGATCGAAGCATTTTCGCGACTTCAGCCACTTTGTCATCATTTGTAGTGAGCAATCCTCCGTCACCATAGGCTCCGAGATTTTTGGAAGGAAAGAAAGAGAAGCACCCAACATCGCCTATAGTCCCTAGCATGGAATCCCCAAATGTACCTCCAAATGCTTGGGCCACATCCTCTATGATTTTCAAATCATACTTTTTAGCTAAGCTCATAAGCGCATCCATTTGTACAGCTTGTCCAAACAAATGAACTGGTATGATTGCTTTCGTTTTATTTGTTATTTTTTCTTCCAAACCGTCTACTTTAATATTGAAAGTGACAGGATCGATATCTGCAAAAACTGTGCTAGCACCGACATGTTGAATCGCTTCTGCCGTTGCATAAAACGTGAAGGGTGTCGTTATCACTTCATCCCCTTCCCCAATCCCTAGTGCCCTCAATGCTATAACCAATGCATCTGTACCAGAATTAAGTGTAATCGCATGCTTAACACCTAAAAAATCTGCTAGTTCAGACTCCAATGCTTTTACTTGTGGTCCCATAATGAACTGCCCTGATTGCAGAACATCTTCAAATGCTGTGAACAACTTTTCACGAAGGAATTGTATTTCTTGCTGTAAGTCAAGAATAGGAATTTTGCTCATTGTCCCACTTCCGCTTCTTCATGATAGATATCCATTTCTCCACTTTCCGCTTTTCGATAGGTCCGATTGCAGCTAGCACACTTTGCGGTCTCCGAATCAGCAGTAACCGCCAAAGCTTCACCACACTGGCATACCCAGCCAATAATTTTTGCAGGTACTCCTGCCACTAAAGCATAATCAGGTACATTTTTTGTAACAACCGCACCAGCTGCTACGAACGCCCATTTCCCAATCGTTACGCCACATACAATAGTTGCATTGGCTCCAATAGAAGCTCCGTACTTGATTGTTGTTTCATAATAATCATCGCTCGTGTTGCGTGGAAAAGCCGAGCGCGGTGTTTTGACGTTTGTAAAAACCATGCTTGGACCACAAAACACATAGTCCTCCAAAATCACCCCTTCATATAATGAAACGTTATTCTGGATTTTAACATGATTTCCTACTCGTGTATGATTCGCAACAAAGACATTTTGTCCAAGATTACATCCTTCACCAATTTCTGCTTTACCCATAACATGAGAGAAATGCCAAATCCGTGTTCCTTTTCCGACCTTGGCCCCTTCATCGACGTATGCTGACTCATGCTTGAAGAACTCGTCGCTCAATGCTATTCTCCTCCTTTTCAAGGAGTCTGGATGCTTGCTCCAAAATACGAACAACTTCCATTCCATTCTTTCCATCTGATAGAGGTAGTGCTCGGCTTTGTATGCAAGCAAGAAAATGTTCACATTCGTTTTTTAGCGGATTTTCCGTACCACCCTGGTAAACGATTTCCTCTCCGGTAGACCAGTTTTGTAAATCGCTTCCTACACCCTTTTTGTATAAGGTAACGATCTGTTTATCTTCTTCATATACCAGAAACCCTTCCGTTCCGGTAATAACCATTGATCTCTTCTGTATTGGCCAGAGCCAGGATGTACGTAAATGTGCTTGGATACCATTTGCAAAGTTCAAATGAAGATGCGTATCGTCTTCGACAGTCGGTTGAACGATGCTTTGGCCGTTTACTTGTATAGAAACAGGCTCTTTCCCAATTAAATACAAGAGAACAGCAATGTCATGGACACCGAAGCTCCACAGCACATTTTCCACGGAACGAACTCTTCCAAGCTTCATGCGCTCTTGATGAATGGAGCAAACTTTGCCGATTACATTTTGGTCTAGAAGCTCTTTCATTTTCTGAATAGCCGGTTGATACAGCAAAAGATGTCCGACCATTAGAATTCGATCTGTATTTTTGGCGACCTCAACCAGTGATTTAGCCTCTTTCATAGAAAGTGTCATAGGCTTTTCTACCAGTACATCTTTGCCAGCGAGCATCGCCTGTACCGCTAATGTATAATGAGTAGGCGCAGGAGTTGCAATCACAACCCCATTGGCTTCAACTGCAAGTCCTTCCTCAAGTGAAGAGAATATTGATACATCAGGATATTCCTTTATCAACTCTACATGTGAACTAACATTAGTTTCTACTACACCAGCAAGCGCACCTAGTTCGTAAAATGTTTTCACATGATTAATCCCCCAATGCCCTGCCCCTACAACTATAACTTTTTGCATTTCCTTACACTTCCCAACTTTTTTATAACCGGAAATAGTGGTTTTTATGTTCAATGGCCTGCATTGCATTTCGCGTATCAAACAACACTTCCGCATATTCTCCAATCAGCTTGTAATCATAATCGGAGTGATCCGTAGTTAAAACCACAATATCAGCAGAGCGTAGATTTTCTTCTGATACTTCTATTCCTTCGTAATCCGTACCTTTGTAACTAAAATGCGGAATTTTAGGGTCACTAAACACAACATGAGCACCTTTTTGCTTAAGTATCTCAATGATTTTTATTACTGGAGACTCCCTGTAATCATCAATATCTTTTTTATATGCGATCCCTAGCAAATATACTGTTGAACCATTAATCGGCTTGCAAAATTGGTTCAATATGCCGCCGATTCTTTCCACAACAAATTCTGGCATGCTATTGTTAATTTCCCCTGCGACTTCGATAAGCCGGGTGTGATAGTTGAATTCTCTTGCTTTCCATGTCAGGTACCAAGGATCTACCGGGATGCAGTGTCCTCCGAGACCTGGACCTGGATAGAAGGGCATAAAACCATAGGGTTTTGTGCTAGCCGCATCAATTACTTCCCAAATGTCTATGCCCATTCGATTGCATAGAATTGCCATCTCGTTTACTAGAGCAATGTTGATATTACGGAACGTATTCTCCAGAATTTTTTCCATCTCCGCTACTGCAGGGCTGGATACCTGGTGAACCTTCCCCTCTAAAACTTGTTCATAGAGCATGGCGGCAACTTGCGTGCAATCCTTTGTAATGCCTCCGACTACTTTTGGAGTATTTTTCGTATTATATACGCGGTTTCCTGGATCTACCCTTTCAGGTGAGTACGCCAAGTAAAAATCTACACCGCATTTTAAACCAGTTTCTTCGAGGATTGGTAAGACGATTTCCTCTGTCGTTCCTGGATATGTGGTACTTTCCAGTACAACGAGCATTCCAGGGTGCATGTGCGCAGCTACTGCCTCAGCAGAAGCTTTAACATATGTAATGTCAGGCTGTTGGTATGAATCTAACGGAGTAGGCACGCAAATCGAAATGACATCCAGATCGCGAATGAATGAGTAATCTGTCGTTGCGGTTATCATGCCTGTCTGGACCAATTCTCTTAATTCGTTTTCTACAACATCCCCAATATAATTGATGCCTTGATTGACCATATCTACTCTTTTTTGCTGAATGTCGAAACCAAATACGCGGTAACCTGCTTTCGCTTTTTCAACAGCCAACGGGAGACCTACATAGCCGAGACCAATGACGCCTAAAGATGCTTTTCGCAATTTTATTTTGTCTATTAAAATATCTGTTAAGTTATCTGTTAAAATCTCTGTGAAAGGAGACATACTCTATCACCCTTGTCGATCAAATTAGATTAACATTAAGTTCCTTTTAATATTCTCGCAGGGTTTCCCGCAACTACCGTTCTCGTTGCCACATCATCCAATACATTACTTCCCATACCAACTAAACAGTAGTCTTCCAATGTAAGATCACCTTTAATTTGGCTTCCCATTCCCAAATAGCAACTTCTCCCGACCGTGACCTCTCCAGCAATGCTTACATTTCCTGCAATAATTGTAAAATCGCCAATTTCCACTCCATGATTAACAGTGACGTGTGGAGAAACAATCACACAACAATTTAGGTGAGCACCTGGCCCAATAACAGAATACGGCATAATGAGGCAGCCTTTATCAATTCTTGCTAGTCGAGATACTACAGCACTTGGATGAATAATCGTTTCCAACTGGAATTGGCCGATTCCAATTTTTGTAAATATCTCTTCCCTCTTGTAATAATTGTTCGGACTACCTAAAGCAAACACAAAAACTGAGTCTCTGAATTTGTTAGCTTCCGCTATCGGTCCTAAAATAGGAATCTCAAGTATACTCTTATTCCACTTTTCCTTGTCATCATCTAAGAAGCCTTGGCAAATGTATTCTTGTTTCCCAGAGAGGAAGTTAATAAGGTTAATTGTTTCTAACACTTCTATTCCAAGAGGACCTGCTCCGATAATAATAATTTTCTTCACCTAAGCACCTCTCGTAATGTGTGAGAAATATATGTGATCTCTTCTTCCGTTAATAAAGGATGTAATGGTAGGGCCAAGCCTTTTTCATAGAACAATTTAGCATTTGGAAACTGATTCAAGCCGAAGTGATATTTATCCTTATAGTAAGACATCATATGAATTGCTTGAGCGCCTAAATTGGCTTCAATTCCTTTTTCCGCTAGACATTTTATCACTTTTGCTCGCTCATGCTTAGAGTTTAGAACTATCATGAAAGTCTGCCAAGAGTGGCCATCTATCATTTCTGGTAGGCTAATATCCTCTACACTTTCAAGCTCTCTTTTATAAACTTTCACAAGCTGCTTTCTTCTCTCAAGGTTATACTGAAATCTTTGTAACTGAAGATTTCCCAAAACAGCTTGAAATTCTGTCAATCTATAATTGAATCCAGGGACTATAAAATCAATTGATCCATCTTCAAGCCTTTGGATTCCATGATTTCTAAGTATGTTTATTTTTTGATGAAGAGATTCACTTTTCGCAACGATAGCTCCACCTTCGCCCGTTGTGATAGACTTTCGTGGATGCCAAGAAAAGCATCCGATATCCCCTAAGCACCCTACGTGTTTGCCATTGCTAATTGTACCTAAAGCACATGCTGCGTCTTCAATAACATACAAATCATGCTCTTTAGCAATATTCATGATGATTTCCATATCTGCGGGTGCACCAAATTCATGAACTACTATAATTGCTTTTAATTTTTCTGGACCAGTCCAAGTCTTTATTGTGTCCTTTAACTGTTTGGGATCTATGTTAAAACTTCCACTTGTAACATCTACGAGAACTGGTCTTGCTCCCTGTAATTCGACAACATTTACGGTAGCTGGAAAAGTAAAGGATGGGGCAATAATAGCATCGCCTTGTCCCAATTCTAATGCAGCTAAGGCAAGATGCAACGCAGCAGTTCCACTGGAAACAACAGACACATAATTAGCCTGCATGTATGTCGCTAAATTTTGTTCGAATTCCTGGACTCGTCGCCCTTGGACAAGCATTCCAGATTGTAATACCTCAGTCATTGCATGAATTTCATCTGAACTAATATAGGGTTGTGTTAACCTTATCATCAGTAATTCCCCTTATAATAGTCTGCTGTGTATTGAATCCCTTCCTCTAGATCCACCTTTGCTTCGAAATCTAGCAGTTCTTTTGCTTTGTTTACTTTAGGTACACGAAGCTCGATATCTGCATGTTCTTGTTTTACAAATTGAATAGTTGATTTTGAATTCAAAACTCGAATAATCGTGTTTGCCAAACCATAAATCGTTGTAACTGCTCTTTCATTTCCAATATTAAACGACTCTCCTTTCGCTTTAGGAGAAGTCATGCATCTTAATATTCCTTCTACCATATCGTCTACATAGCACCATGCCCTAATTTGTGTCCCATCTCCGTGAATATACAATGTTTCATCTCTTAGAGCTCTGACAATAAAGTTGCGAATAGCCCCTTCGCCCACTTGTCCAGGTCCATAAATATTAAAAGGCCGGACCGTTACTGTTGGAAGGCCCTGTTCTTTATAATACGAATATGCCAAGTGCTCTTCCGCTAATTTACTAACTGCATATGTCCATCGTGCTTCGCCCACAGCTCCTAAAACAGTAGAACTTGTTTCTTCTGAGCGAAATGCAATTTGACCAAATACTTCACTTGTACTAAAACAAACGACACGCTTGCAAGTTAATAAAGTAGCCGCTGCTTCCAACACATTTGCTGATCCGATCATATTTACTTTCATTGTTGTGATTGGGCTTTTGATAACAGTATCAATTCCTGCAACTCCAGCAGCATGAATTACATACGTTGAGCCCTGTATGGATTGTTTCAATGCATCCAAATCCAGAACGTCACCCTTAATGACAGTAAGATTTGGATGATTATAAAAATCCTTCGATTCTAGCGCATTCCTAGCAAAATTATCGTAAACAATCACCTGGTTATTTTGAATCAGATTGCCGATTAACGTCGATCCTATGAATCCAGCCCCACCGGTTACAAAAATCGTTTCTCCTTGAATGTCATGAGAATACATGGTGTCCCCTCTTATCCTTCATTTAGATATAAATCTATTAACTCAGCACTCACCTTATTTAAATCATGATAAGTCTCTACATACTTTCTGCCACTCATTCCAAGTTCTTTTCGTAGTTCAAAGTCTTTCAACAGCATTTCTATTTTTTCAGTAATCGTTTCTGGATTGGCTGAGACAATCGGAAGTTCCTTAGGATAAAACTCTTTCATGAAATCAGCAATATAACAAATCACCGGTTTCCTCATAGCCATGGCCTCCAATGACAATAAACCATGACTTCCACCAAGTATTTGGTCCAGAATAATATCGGCATCCTGATAAATTTTCTTCGCTTCTTCGTGAGAGGTATTTTGAATCAATGTAAAATTAAAATCATACTTACTCTTTAAATTCTCAATTGCTTGCATGATGTATTTCGTACCCTTATATTCAGGTGAAGTCGGTGCATGCACAATTGTTGGCTTATTTTTTCTCGGTTCATATTCTTCTGCTGGTCGATAAACTGTTGTATCAATCGCTTGGCGAATAAAAGATACTTTCTTATAGTACCCTTTTACATATTCATACAGTTCCGCATCGGCAACAATGCAATGATCTATATGCTGTCCAAGGTAAGATAGCAGTCTCTTTATTTGCTCTTCATCTTGGTCTTTTACTTTTATGAACGGATTCAACTTTGTTGCGATTGATTTCATACGTACATCTGATCCCCAATGATGCATGAACACTTTCTTCCCAGCCTGCTTTAATAGCAGCAAGTCTGAAAGATTAGGCAGCATCGAGGTTCCAAAGTGAAAATGAAAAACGTTGAAGTGTTGTACAGATTTTTCAAGGATTTCTAAAGTGCTTTTTTGTATTTCTTCGGTATCGTTAATCTTAGATAAATCCATCGTATAGTCACATTGATAACCAAGATAGCTCGGAGAAAAGTTCAAAGACCGTGCATACACGTTATTATTTTTCAGACCCGTTACCAAATGATTCATTTGATTTGCAATTTCCATTGTTCCATGCAACACAGATAAAGATGCCATACTGCCACTATTAACAAAGTCATGTTTTTCTGCATCTACCTCAATGGAGTGAATGATGCCTTCTTTTTGAACCCTTACATTTAATAGATTGGTTTTATATTTCAAAAATGGACTCATAACTGGGTAAACACTCGTGGCTTCACTAATATATTTTATAGCTACCTTCATATTGTTTGTTTCGATTGCTTGTTTATATAAATACATAAGTATAAAAAACTGTTCTTCTTCATTTTCAAGTGTCTTATAGATTAGACGAATTCGGTCCATCTGATAGTAAAATTGAATGCAGTTCAATCCATGTTCAATGTAGCCACTAAAAAGTTGGTCCTTATCAGGTCCTACTTCAGTATCGTCCTCTAGTGCCACAATAAGCAAAACATATGAAACGCATATATATATTCGATTCCCTTGATAATCGTCTTGTCTTAATTTGACTTCCGACAGCAATTTTCTAAGGGGAATTTTGCTTTCTGCATTTAGGTCAATCAACTCTTTAATGACTTTTCTTACTGTTGTACTCTTTAATTTTTTTAACTCTTGCCAAAAAGTCGTGCTATTTTGCATTAACGGTTCGAATACCTCTGCATAGAACAAAGGAATTTCGTTCATATCGTATTTGGCTAAAAATGCTTTAGCTTCTACCCACGCTTTATCTGTACTAGCTGCACGAACATTGTTAAATTGGTAATATCGCCCTTCACCTTCCTTGAAAGCGAGTGACAATTGAATTTGTTCCTCTTTATCTACGGTTTTGCGGTGTGTTTCTAAATCTGTAATAAATCTATTCTTAAACTCTTCTGGTAAAGAGTCATAGTATTCACGTAAACGAGTAAATTGTCTTCCATCTAGAAGTACTTTTGTATACAACCTGATTTTGGCTTCGTTATCAATAACTTTTTGTAGATGCTCTTCAGCTTTCACATAATCTTTCTGATTGTAGTGATAATGAGCGATTTTAAATAAAATCTCATACTTGGAATTATCATCCAATTTGTATAACTCAATTAATCCATTGTCTTCGAATCCATCTTCAGTAAATTTTTTATGGAGCTGCAAAAACTTAGTACGAGATTCGTAAGCCGCTTCTTCATCACGGAGCTTTTCGTGACAATATCCCAAATAATATTGAAGATCAATATAATTCTCGTTAATATTCAATCCTTCATAACATACCTCTCTTGCCTCTTCATACTTACCTAAAAGACAAGCCATTCTAACAAATTCATTAAATACATAAATGTATTTTGCTTGTGTATCAGTATCTTTTTCTTTTAATAAGGAATAAGCAACCTTCCCTTGATCATATGCCTTCTGTAAATCGTCATGCATGGAATACGTTCTACACAGTTGGAAGTGATAGTAGATGTTTTGTGGATCTTTCTTTAATTCATTAATAAGCAGGGTGCTTGTTCTTTGAAACTTTTTTTCCATCAATTCTGCATCTTCACTGTTATAACCGTAATGGTTTAAAAATACATCCGTGATAGATAAAATCGGCCCTTGAAATTGTGGTTGATTATGCACAGAACCTTGGTAACAGAAACCATTATTTCGAAACAGACGTTCTGATTTATTCACTATAAAAATACTATAGTCAGAAGAAATGAAATTTTTAACTTTAATTACAATGGTATTAAATTGAAGGAGTTCGGGTCGATCAAGCAATAAGCTCAGCTTCTCGGGATCTTGCAATTCTTCATCTGCATCAATGATGAATAGCCATTCCCCCGTTGCATAAGAGATAGAGATATTACGCATTTCAGAAAAGTTTCCGTTCCAAGCATGAAAGTAAACTTTTTGCGTATAACGCTGGGCAATTTCAACCGTTTTGTCAGTTGAACCTGTATCAACAACTACTAGTTCCACATCTGATCGGGCCATCAAAGGCTGCAAGCTGACTAAACATCTATCCAGGTTTTTTTCTTCGTCTTTTACGATCATGCAAATGCTGAGCTTAATTTTCTTATCCATCGTTAATCGTCCCACTCCAGAGGTCTAATAATGGTTGTAGTTCGTAATGTAATAGATCAGCAACATAGAGGTAATCGTTACTTTCCATCTGCTCAAGTACTTGAGTTAGTTTTTCATTTAGCTCTTCAATTGAAATAGCTGGATAGGTGGAGCTAATGTGAGGTAATGCTTCCAACAATGTATTTACATCCTCCAAGAAGAATAACAGTCGTTCATTACCTTCTTGATTTTCACCTTTTCTAAACATGTCGGCAATGGTCAAACATCTGTCTTTCAGATTGTTTATCAGTTCTTTTGAAGTACGTGCAAGCAAATAAATATTTTCCATTTTTCCTCCTAAAAGGTAGTAAAAGCCAACATCACGTTGGCTTTTACTATAAATATTCAAGACGTAAAATTAACGGAGAAGTTGCAGTACGCCTTGTGGTTGTTGGTTAGCTTGAGCCAGCATCGCTTGAGCAGCTTGCGTCAGAATGTTGTTCTTCGTGAAGCCCATCATTTCTTTCGCCATGTCTACATCGCGGATACGGGATTCAGCAGCGCTCAAGTTCTCAGAAGCTGCACCCAAGTTATTGATTGTGTGCTCCAAACGGTTTTGGAATGCACCCAATTTTGCACGTTGAGTCGATACATCTTCGATAGCTTTGTTAATAGCAGAGATGGATGCTTCAGCAGCGGAAGTCGTTTTTACAGAGATACCATCAATGTTCAATGCTTTAGCTCTCATGTCTTCAATGCTAACACGCATAGTTTGAGAAGAGTTAGCACCAATTTGGTAAGTCAAAGAAGAATCAGAAATGTCATTTACAGCAGCACGGGAAGTAACAGTTGCTTCCTTACCAATGCTCAAGGTAGACAAAGTCGCCAAGGAGAGTTTTACACCCAAAGTGGCTCCACCAATTGCAAACGAAGTAGCAGCAGCACCATTAATAATGGTAGATGCAGTTTTTCCTCTTTGATCAGTCCATTCAATTTTGAAGGAAGAAGTACCTTGTTTCTCGGAAATACGAATATTGTAAGAAGAGTCAGCTACTGTCGAAGCGCCACCAGCAGCTTTAACACTTTTGAAGACATCAGATGTTTTTTCATTAATTACAACGGTGCTAGCCTCAGTGTTAATACCGCTCTTAGCACCGTTCAACAGTTTTTGCGTGTTGAACTCAGTTGTGTTAGCAATACGATCAACTTCTTCGATCAATTGGTCGATCTCTTTTTGCAGTTCTGCACGGTCAGAGTCTGTGTTAGTATCGTTGGAAGATTGAACAGCCAGTTCACGCATACGTTGCAGAATGCTGTGAGTTTCAGTCAGCGCACCCTCAGCTGTTTGGATCAGGGAGATACCATCTTGGGAGTTCTTTTGAGCCATGTCCAAACCGCGGATTTGACCACGCATTTTTTCAGAGATTGCGAGACCCGCAGCATCGTCACCAGCACGGTTGATACGCAGACCGGAAGACAGTTTCTCCAAAGATTTAGCAGAGTTTGCTGTGTTTGCAGACAGAGCACGGTGAGTGTTCATTGCAGAAATGTTGTGATTAATACGCATGTGTTTTTCCTCCTTGATAATTAAGGCCACGTCCATGTGGCTCTTTTAATTAGGGATACCACCCAATCGCGCGCTTGTGTGATTTCCCTCTCACTATATATATCGGCTAAGCATGAGCAGCAGTTTAGCATTTTTATTACTAGAAATAAAAAAATCTGACGAAATTTGTAGGTTCGCCAGATTTATGAGTTAGCTTTTCTCTTCTATCCACTTTTTCATCGTCTCCCAGTCTACTTTGGACTGGGAGGCAAGCTCATTTTCTTCTTTGATTCCTATATATATCTCTTTGCGGTGAACACTGATTTCCCTTGGGGCACTAATTCCTAAACGTATCGCATCCCCATCTACTGATACTACCTTCACTTCGATTTGATCCCCGATCATAATCGACTCGCCCATTTTCCGAGACAATACCAACATCAATAATCACCTGCCCCTTTAACCGGTTTATCCTGCTATGTAAACAGGGGATGACGCAATGAGTATTTCTCTTCATTTAGAATAACCTGTTTGGCCATCCGATTATTACGGTTAATTACAATAGGTGCCTTCAGATTGATGGTTACCTGTCCTTTTTCCCGAAGCGTAATAATGTTGAGGACAGCAACGGATATCTCCTCTTCGTCCAAACGCAAAGCCGCTTTTGCATAATCTGGCAGATCAAATTGATAATCTGGTACAAAAACAAATGGATCTGCTAGCCAAAAGCCTATAGACTCATCTTCTGTCGACTGCATTTGAAAAAACGGTACATTTGCATCCTCTTTGCTAATTTGAAAAAATTGCATCTCGGGGAAACCCGGTAGCCCATCTTCAAAAAAAAGCTTACCAACGGAGATATCTTGGATTCCTGACATTTACATGTCTCCTTTATTTATATCCTTTGATCCACGTGTAAGCCGGCAACTTCAATTTGCAAGCTATTCCAACGGAGTATATACGGTTCCACTTTGCCAGGCGTGTAGTTATGAATAGGCTTCTTAATCTCCGGATCCATTGTGGCTCCACGTTCCTGTACTTGAATATCAAGTGGTTGCAAGTCATATCGCATCTCGATTCCATCCCCAACCAAAGAACCTGCAGCTATGATCTCCGAATCTCTCGGCATTGATTCCTGTTCAGAAATTGCCACAACAGCATCCGTTTTATTTTCTATGGCTCTTAATTGGTCGCCTTCTTGACTAATGTTCGCAATCGCTTCCATAGCCATACGATATCCGTAGTCTGCATTATCTCGCGTTCGTCTGAGCGGTCCGCGCATATCGATATTTTCACGAGCTTCACTTGAATCTATCGTCAGTGAGCCCTTCGCTTGACGTATTTCGATAATCGCTGCCTCTTGGCGCAAATTAAGTTCTGCTTGTGGCTGTTGAATATCCTGCACTGGTCGATTAATATTCAACCCTAACTGAGCATACGTCTGTTGCATCTGAATCTGAGGAATACGCATCATCCATACGCTCCTTTCCCCAAAATACTATCGCAGAAAATCAAGCAAGGTAGGTTGGATGATTCTCGAACCAGCTCCCAGAGCTGCACGATGGACATTTTCTTGAGTTTTCAAGTTTGTAATCACTTCAGCAACATCAGCGTCTTCGTTGGTACTCATCAGCCCGCTCACATTGACTTCCTCGGTTGCCAAACGAGCGTGCACCAATTCAATCCGGTTTACTCGAGCTCCCAATGCCGCTCTTTCCGCCATTAAATTATCCATTTGAAAATCCATTTTTTCTAGCATATCATTCGCCGGAGCTCCTGTTGACAAGTTTGAAACAACAGCATCCAGAAGCTTGAATACGTTATCTCCATCGGCATCTTTCTTATTGAATATTGTCTGACCATTCACATTGATTGGAACGTAAACTTGTTTACTAACTTCCAACCGAATCTCCGATGTGTTTTGATTTACGAAATCTCCACCCTGATAAGGTGCAGTCAGAGTATCTGTTCCCGCAAATATGTAACGCCCACCAACCGTTGCGTTCGCAATGCTTCCAAGTTGGTTCTTCAACTGTTTAATCTCTTCTCCCATGGCGATCAACGAATCATCCGCCAAGCTAGCATCCCCGGACTGTACCAGAAGCTCCCGAACACGTTGCAATACATCGGTCGCTTGATCCATCGAATCATCTGACAGTTCCAGCCATGATTGGGCTTCTGTTGCGTTGCGTTGGTATTGATTATTCTCCATAAGCGACGAGCGATAGAGCATCCCCCTCGCTGCCACCACTGGATCGTCAGATGGCTTGGCGATTTTACGTCCAGAAGAAAGCTGCTCTTGATATTTATCCATGATGCCCATGGAGTTATTTAGATTTCTCATCATGTTATTATTGAGCATATTTTGCGTGACACGAATTGCCATATTCCTCACCTCTTCTTTTACCTACAGTAATTTTACAGTCCTACCCGTCCCATTCCGTTAATGATCTTGTCTAATACCTCATCACAGCTCGTCATTGCACGTGCAGCAGCACTATAGGCATGCTGGTATTTTACTAGATCAGACATTTCTTCATCGATGGACACACCTGAAACCGATTGTCTCTGAGTATCAACTTGCCCTAATAACAATTCTGAGTTCTTTTCCATACGTTGAGCTTCTTGACTATCTACACCTAGTTGAGCGATTGCATAACGGTAAAAGTCATCTAATGTAGTAGTTTCCGGCTGAGTAGCTGAGCCAATGGAAAGAGAAAGGGACTTGTATTTAATACCTGCAATAGCCAATGCATTGGAACCATCACCTTGGAATGAAGTTCCCGCTGACGCTCCTGTCGTTTCGACTGATGCCGCAGCAAGCGAATTTAGACTTGCCATAATGGCTGGATTTACTTGTAATTTAGCAGAGCTCGTAGGATACGTTTTTGTATTTGGATCTGCTTTTACAGCGTCAGCATCTACAAAAAACGGCAAATCTGCAAGAGGCCCACCAGGATTTGTTTTTCTGTTTTCAATATCATTCAGGTTCATACCCTTGCGATGTAGATCGTTAATTTCTTTTGTCATATTCAGCGCAAGAATATTTAAGCGGTCAAGCATATTTGCAACTGGCCCACTTATTTTTGATTGACCAGTGATAGGATCGACTACTGGTAGCCCGCGTGCTTCCATCGTACCCAACAGTCCGCCAGACTGCGGCACAAACGCTTCGCCACCAAGTGTCACATCAAATAAGTTAGTCGTTGGATTCCTCACTACACCCATGGCAACAGCTTGTGAACCATTGACTAGTTCCCTTCCATCAACAGTTACATTAATCATCCCGCTTCCAGCATCGGTAACTCTTACATTAACCAGCTTACCTAACTTGTCTAACAACAAATCACGTTGATCGTACAAATCATTAGGCTGGTAACCATGCGGCACCAAGTCTCCAATTTGTTTATTCAAATTAGCTATTTGATTTGATATTGAGTTAATATCTATGACTTTTGTAGAGACCACATTATCCAAATCTGTCTGCAAATCAGTCAGAGAAGTAGTAAGTGCCGTAAATGTCTCTGCAACCGCAACAGCCCTTTGTCTTACTACTGCACGTGCAGACAGGCTCTCTGGCTCTTTGGATAAATCTTGCCAGGACTTCCACAATTCATCCATAACCTTTTGCAAGCCCGTATCTGAAGGTTCATTCATGATTCCTTCAATTTTACCCAAAGCATCTCTTTGAGCTTCCCAATAACCAAAATCCTTATTTTGGTTACGGAATTGCAGGTCCAGATAGTTTTCTCTCATTCGTTGGATACCAACGACATTCACACCTGTCCCTAATAATCCCGCTTCGATATTTGTTTGTAATCCTACATAAGGCAAGCCAGTCGTAGCCTGCATATTCACGCGCTGGCGACTGTACCCTTCCGTATTTGCATTGGAGATATTGTGTCCCGTTGTATTTAGCGCGGACTGTTGAGCGAACAAGCCGCGTTTGCTGACTTCAATTCCATGAAAAGTAGAGCGCATTTCGACACCTCTTTACGCTTTTTTGTTGAAAAAAGTTCGATTAGCCTGACGATACGTATCCGAGGTCGGCCTTCCGTAAATGTAGTCGTCCTCGGGCGTATCTGTGATCAGGTCGAGCGTCATGTTTACAAAAGAAAGGGATTGCTCCAGTAACTGCTGATTCAGGTCGTTAGCATCGCGCAGTTCGGTCACAATCCGGCTTAGCTCATTACGACAGGAGGTGAGTCGCATCTTCTCTTCCGCACTGGTCGTCAACTTGATCAATTCAGCCAGTGTGCCTTCTTGCAGCGCAAAGCCCTTCTGTGCTGTCAGTTCTTTTACGACTTGCTGGCGGGCTGCTTCAGCTTCTGTGACGCCCTTGATCAGTTTTTGCTCCTGGCGTGTAATGGCTATCAATTCATCCACATTCCCTTTTACCAGCACTTCTTTCTTGTGCATGGCTAAGGTGTACAAGGCTTTGTGCAACTGGATCAAGTTGTCGAGCAGATCGTAGAGTCTATTCATTCCTTGCTTCTCCTCATCTTCCATCGAAAACTATTCAAAGAGGCTGTTCAAAAAGCCCTCTTCAGCTCTTTGTTACAGCTTTTTCCAAAAGGACAGGAGCTTATCAGCGATCCGCTCACTTGAGACGTGATATTTTCCTTCCTCCACTTGCTTCTTCAACTGCTCCACTTTTTCCCGACGTTGTGGAGAGTTGACATCTTCTACTTGCTTTTGCATTTCCAGCGCTTCTGTGGAAATGTTCACTTCATCCTTGCCCATCGGGATTTTGCCGCTTTTGCCTACCTGGTTGTTGCCTGTCTTGTTGTAAGCATTGATCATCCCGACACGGTTAGGTTCATTAATCCGCATCTGATTACCATCCTCTCATACCAACGGTCTTTTCATAGAAAAAACCGATGACACCTCTTAGTAGTATCATCGGCAATTTCATGATGTACGATTAGTTTTTTTGCATAAAACTATTCGTCACTATTCTGCTTTCTTCGATAAGCCGCTTGGGCTAGTTGGGCTCGTTGGAATTCCTCCAACCTCTGTTCTACCTCGGTTTCTTGCGTGATTTCGTGCTTCAAGCCTTTTAGACAAGATTCGCATATGTTGCCTGCCCGAATCAAAAAACCGCAGCGTTCACATGGATAGCCAAGGTTGGGATTGCCAGCAACCGAAATGCGCCCTTCTTTGATAAACTTCGTGATTTGCTTTACGCTTACGCCAGTAGCTTCGCTCACTTGATGAATATTCGATCCGCGATTTTCACGCTTTCGTAAAAACTGGGCGCATGTCTCATATTCTTGTTCCACTTCTTTATAACATTTGGGGCAAATGTCACGGACTGCTTGTACAAATACAGCATCACACCGCGAGCAGTTTGCCAACTTGCCCATAGACATATCGGACAACCCCTTTTCCGTTCAGAAAGTTCATACGGTTCCATATCCGTTGTATGCCTACATCATAGCTTAATTTTTCCAAACTGGCTATCGGTATATTGTCAAGGAATATATTTCACAGCTTGGCCCCAAATGTTCTCTGATTGTCCTCGCGCACGAACGCAGCGTGGCACCAGTTGTATAGATGTCATCGATGAGCAAGACTGTAGAGGCAGACGGTATACTCTGCTCACCCCACGCAAAAGCTTCACGCATGCTTTCTTGTCGGGACACACGCCCCCTCTGTTTGCTTAGCTTCGGGGTGTCCTTCGTTCGACGCAGCAAAGATCTCACGGGAATCTTGATCGCTGCTCCTAAATGGCGAGCCAACAAGTCAACCTGATTGAAGCCGCGTTCCCGCAATCGTTGTGGATGTAGGGGGACCGTCGTGATACAGGTAAACCCCATAGACCTGTAATAACGCTGAACCGTAACGGCGAGAAGCGTACCGTAGTATGAAGCTAACCTTTCATCACCGCGATATTTGAACAATCCGAGCAAATCCTTCTCTCCCTTTTCATAGCGAAGCAAACTCCGATTTGCCACCAAAATCTGACCATCTTCTCCATGAACACAATCCCTGCATAACCCTTCGCTGCCGATACTAGCCTGCCACTTCCTATCACGCCCGCACCGCTGGCAAATATCATGCCCAATCAACGGCAAAGCATCAAGGCAGACTCCACACACCACAATCCCTTTTAACATCCGGTAGATGACCGGATAGCTCATCTGATCCGATAGCTGTCGCCCTTTTTCTCGAGCGACCGTTTCCTTTTGAAGAGCAATGATACGTCCACCACAACGGACACACATCCCACTGGTCATGAAAGGCCTCTTTGTTCCGCGAGCCTTTGAGCCAAGTTGTTCATCTGTGAAATCTGTCTGACAGCCCGCTTTGGAGAAGTAGCGCGTTCTGTTTGCAAAAACAGAACGCTACCCGTCGTATCATCGAGTGACCGCCCTACTCGCCCTGCTATTTGCACCAAAGATGCCTCGTCAAAAACGGGTGCCTCCGTACCTATCACTACTACGTCACTCTTCGGTATAGTCACACCCCGCTCCAGAATCGTAGTCGTCACCATGACGGTATAACGTTTTTCTCGAAACGCGAGTACCTTTTCCTCCCGCATAGGGTCTGCCGCATGGACACCGGCCATCTCCCCTGCCTGAGCAGGAAGCCACTTTTGAAGATACGATAGCACTCTGTCAATTTCATCAACGCGCGGGACAAAAACAAAAACTTGTCGGTCTTCATTCAGAGAAGTACTTACCGCTTCTATTAACGGTGCCACGATTTGTTTTTTCTGAACGCGCTTATGTAAGCCTTGTACCGTGAGAATCTTGGGGACTGGAAGCGAAGCACCATGATAGCGCCCGGGCAACAGAACATGCGTATCAGAGAAGAGCGGTATCGCGCCAGACGAGCCTAGGGTTGAGCGCCCTTTCCTAACGAGCCGCTTTTGTAAATATCCCGGAGGTGTCGCGCTTAAATAGAGGAGCTTCCCATTCGTTTTCACCGCTCTGGATAGAGCTCGATACAAAATAGGATCATTATGGTAAGGGAACGCGTCGGCCTCGTCGAGAACCACCAGCAAAAAACGCCGATGGTAGCGCATGACCTGATGCGTGGTCGCAATCGTGATGTCACTCTCTTCCCACTTCTCCGCGCTCGAACCGTGGACGGCGATCACTTTAGCCCCTGGAAAGACTCGCTGAATCCGCGGAGCCAGCTCCAACACGACGTCTTTTCGAGGTGTCGCAATCAAAACGCGACCGCCAGCAGCAAGTGCCTCAGTAACAGAAGGGAATAACAACTCTGTTTTGCCCGCTCCACAAACTGCCCAGATCAAAAACTCTGACAATCCTGGTCTCGGATTGGCTACAAAGCAACGCGCTCGCTCAGCTGCCCGCGATTGATCTGCTGAATACTTCCCCGCCCACTCCAATCTCGCCACGTTCTGCAAATGGTCTGCGCTACGGATAAGGGATACCCCCATATCCATAAAAAAATACGGCGTACAACACTTGCTCCTGCCCATCCCTAAACAGGCTGTGCAATAAGCGCAACCTTGCTCACACGTATGACAATAAGTAAGCTCCACCTTCGCTCCTGCGCTTCCGCAGCGTTCACAGACCAACTCCAGCCGATTGCGCCGCCATCCTTTTGTGACCACAAAACGAATGCCAGGTCGCCACTCCGCTTTGTTCGCAAGCACGAATGAATGCAAAATGGCTGACAAATCATGCACGTCTACCCCTCGCTTTTTCAGCAAGGACTCTACTTCATCCCAAAGAAGCGCACGCCCGTCCAAAATCTCGCTCAAAACAGCTTCTTGAGGTTTCTCGCGGGATGAGCTCCTTCGCAGAAGTTCGCGACCACCTAAAAAGCTCAACCGAGAACCCGGCAACTTCCCCGATTCTTTGCTACCTCGATATGAAACTTCTACAGTCTCCTCGACTGACTCCCAAGAAAACCACCCCTGCCCTCGACGATCCTGTACGTTCACTGCTTCCCGCCCATATAAGCTACTCGCTTCGCACACGCTACTTGCTGCCAACGCTCTCAACTCTTTTACATATCCCTCAGTCAGCACCCGTCCTTTACCAACTTGATCCATCAAATACCCGTTCACTTTCGCACGCAAGGAAAAAGCCAGAGCAAGCGAAGACGTCTTCCCGATGACATGCAGGACACACCCTTCTCTCTCCTGCCAAAAAGAACGATCTACAGAAAAGCTCGGCGTAACATAAGTCTGCACCTGTGGTATTGATCCGCCGGAAGCTTTGATATACAGCAAATACTCACGCATGCGATCACTCCTCCGCCCTCTTGCCCTTAGTGTGCAAAAAGACAGACAGGTCCGGCAAATAAATTTCGGAACCAAAATCAGGCCGTAGAAAAATAAAAAAGCCGCCGATCTATTGTCGACAGCTCGTAATATTTACGCTCAACAAACCTTTATGCTCCCTCTTTTTTCTCCCGCAGATCAATGACGATGGTTCCAGCCGCAATCTCCTCCTGTACATCTCCCAAACAATAGCCGTACGGATAACGATTCAAGACAGCTGCCATCTGTTTCGTATCATCGTCAGATCCATCATCTATCAAGGTAATTCGGATAGGTCTGCCACTCCAATATGAACGAAACAGCAGACTCCTCACTACACGTTCCAGCACCTGTTCCGAATTGCGTACCAACAACCGATAATGCTCATGCGGGAGCTCGCTCGCGCTATCCGTCCGATTGGTCCAGCGCTCCGCGATCATTACCAACAAAGAGGAGCAGCCAAATGCTGCCAAAAGCCATACAATCAGCTCTTCCATCACGGTCATACCTCCTCCTATACCAAGGTATGCCGCACGGCTTGAACAGAGTGCAAATAGGAAGCGCTTCCTACAATTTCACCCAGCCGTTTTTAATGGAGATGACAACAGCTTGTGTCCGGTCTTGAACATTGAGCTTTTGCAAAATGCTGCTAACGTGATTTTTAACCGTCTTTTCACTAATAAACAAGAATTCCCCAATGGCACGATTGCTTTTCCCTTCTGCCATCAGCTGCAATACTTCCCGCTCGCGACGGGTAAGCGATTCGATCACTTTTGGATCGATGGCTTGCGATTCATCTACGGAGAAGCTACGCTCTGCCGTCCCTTCCTGCTCGCTCAGACGACGGAATTCTTCAATCAGCTTGCCCGTCACCTTCGGATGTATGTATGCACCACCACTCGCCACTACACGCACAGCGTCAACGAGGTCTGTCGTTCCCATTTCCTTCAGCAAGTAGCCAGAAGCTCCAGAGCGGAGTGTACGATACACATATCCCTCATCATCATGAATCGAGAGCATAATCACACGAGTAGAAGGACTTACAGAAATCACATTTTCTGCAGCAGAAACACCATTTATGTTCGGCATGTTAATATCCATCAACAAGACATCCGGCTTGTGCTCTTCCGCCAATACTGTGGCTTCTCCTCCGTCCGCACCTTCCCCGACGACCTTGAAATCTTCTTCCATTTCCAATATTCGCTTTACGCCTTCGCGAAATAATTGATGGTCATCCACAATCACAATGCGGAGTTCTTGCTGTCTTTTATCCATGGTTCATCCCCCAGTACTTATTTACGTATCATGTCACAATTTTATCGGTATTTGGAATATAACCTTGGTTCCCTCTCCCGGAGCGGATTGCAGCTCGACACTGCCCTCTAAGAGCTGTACACGCTCACGCATTCCCAAGAGTCCAAAAGAGTTGCCATTCGCCATGCGTTTTTCCAGATCGAATCCGACCCCATCGTCTTTGACGACAAGGCTTAACGAATCTTGTACAAATTCCAGCTTCACTTGGACTGTCGAAGCGCCTGCGTGCTTCTCCACATTGTTCAGACATTCCTGAACCAAACGGAAGATCGCAGCCTTTACCGAACTGCGCAAAGGAGGCTCCACACCAAATACTACCAGATCGATGGAAGACTGAATACGCTCTTCGCACGTTTGAATATATTTTTGCAAGGTAGGTACTAGCCCTAAGTCATCTAATGCCATTGGACGCAAATCAAAAATAATACGTCGAACATCCGCCAAGCTCAAGCGTACCATTTCCTTCAGCTCGTGCAGTTCCATTTGCGCTTCCAAAATGCGCTCGTTCTTCAACATGCGTTCTACAATTTCCGAACGCAACACGACATTCGCCATCGATTGAGCTGGACCGTCGTGAATCTCTCGTGCGACACGCTTGCGCTCTTCTTCCTGAGCCTGGATTACCTTTAGGCCCATCAACTGATGCTGCTTAGCCGATTCCAGCGCCTCGCCTATCTTGCTTAAGTCACCTGTCAAGTAACCAAGCACGACGCCCATTTGAGAAACCAGCTTTTCTGCACGGACGATGGTTTCTTCCAAGGTACGCAGCTGACGCTCCAAATCATTTCTTCTGCGCTTCAAATTGTTTTCCCGCTCGCGGTAAATGGACAGTTCTACCTGAATACGGCTCGCCTCTTCATACGCAACCCGGATGTCTTCCTCCGTGTACATATGAAAATTACGACTGACCAAGACGAGCTTGTTGCGCGATTTGCGATACGCAAGTTCAAGCGCATCGACTTTTTGAATCACTTTGGAAATTTCTTGTCGAAGTTCATGCAAATCAAACTTCAATGAGTTGCCATGCTGTCTGGCGTTTTCAGCTATATCAAATATTTGGGTTTTACTCGTTTCTACGGTTTCAATCGTTCGCTTGATCACCCCGTCCAGCACGCTGATGTCAATCGCTTTGTTCATGATTGCTCTCCTTCAAACTCATTTTTAGCCTTCGTGAACAACTGTTGGAGGTGCTCTTCTTCTACATCTCGCAGTCCCATGTCATTGCGTGGAATGGCAAACGGATCTGTTTCCTGCTTTACGAATCCACGATTGGATGTAAATACATAGCGGTAGCCAGCTTGACGAGCTGTCTCCAGTACGATTGGACTTGTGTAGCCAAACGGCAAAGAGATGACTTCAATCTCTTGCTTCATCCATTCGCTTAAACCGACGCGAGATATACTGAAATCCACATAGAGGCGGTCCCTGTACTCTTTCTCGTCCTCTAAACGCTGCAAGTCCTTTAGATAGACCGGAGCTGTTTCTGGGCCAAGATCGCCCCACTCATTTCGTTCTTCCTCTTCATGCAGACTGTACGTATGGGACCCGATTGTAACCAGTCCCGAATGAGTCATTTCGTTAACCTGTTGACGCGTAAGTGGTGGCGTCATATGCTCCCGTTTTCGGTCAGCTACATCTCTTAAGCGCCCCGCAATCGCGAAGTTCACTGAAGGGTAGCCGTATGTACGTAAGATCGGAAATGCTTCTGTGTAATAACTCTCATACCCATCGTCAAACGTAATCAAAACAGCATTCTCAGTCGGTAAGGTACCCGTCTCCATAAATCGCAGGAACTCCTCCAACGAAATCGGATTCAGGTCGTTATCATGTAAAAATTTCATGTGTCGGGCAAATTGATCAGGAGCTATGACATACCGCTGATTCGATTGATCCGTGACATGATGGTACGTCAAAACCACAACCTGATTGTTATACCACTTTTTCGTTTGAACGGCTGCTTCTTCAATTGGTGTGACGTTTGGCTCAGCATTTTTTGTCTCACTTATGCTTATAGACGTATCCACTTGGGGAAAAGGTTGCACTTCTTGTTTATTCTTTTTTTCCAGAAAAGATTCGCCTAACAACCCAATAGCCACTGCAAAAAACAAAAAAGTTAGAAACACGATCAGGAAGAGCCTTCTGTTCGGCAAAAAAACCCCTCCTCTACTTCCTCACTAGGAGATTCGACACAGTCATACAAATTCCTGTGCAACATTTGACCCAATAATTGGATGACTTAGCTCCTAACATGAAAAAGAGCCCAGTAGCAACACCAGGCTCTTTTTATGTCGTTGAATATTACAGTTGAGCAGCCTCTTGCTTCAGAACTTCTGCTTTGTCTGTTTGCTCCCAAGGAACATTCAGGTCATTGCGTCCGAAGTGGCCATATGCAGCTGTTTGTTTGTAGATAGGACGACGCAGGTCAAGCTGCTTGATGATACCAGCAGGACGCAGGTCGAAGTGTTTGCGAACCAATTTCACCAGATCTTCTTCGGAAATAGTGCCTGTACCGAATGTATCTACTGCGATGGAAACTGGTTGTGCTACACCAATTGCGTAAGCAACTTGCACTTCGCATTTGTCTGCGAGGCCAGCAGCCACGATGTTTTTCGCTACATAACGAGCTGCGTAAGCACCGGAACGGTCAACTTTTGTCGGATCTTTACCGGAGAACGCACCGCCGCCATGACGAGCATAACCGCCGTAAGTATCTACGATGATTTTGCGGCCAGTCAAGCCAGCATCCCCTTGTGGTCCGCCAATTACGAAACGGCCAGTTGGGTTGATGAAGTATTTGGTTTCAGCGTCCAACAGTTCAGCTGGAACAACTGGTTTGATTACGTGTTCAACCAGATCTTGCTTGATTTGCTCCAAAGTTGTTTCAGGAGCATGTTGGGTAGAAATAACGATGGTATCGATACGAACTGGTTTGTCGCCATCGTACTCAACAGTTACTTGTGTTTTTCCGTCAGGACGGAGGTAACCAAGTGTTCCGTTTTTACGTACTTCAGTCAAACGACGAGCCAATTGGTGGGACATGCTGATCGGAAGTGGCATCAGCTCAGGTGTTTCATTGCAAGCAAAACCAAACATCAAACCTTGGTCACCAGCACCAATTGCTTCGATCTCAGCGTCAGTCATTTTGCCTTCGCGTGCTTCCAATGCTTGGTCTACACCAAGTGCAATGTCAGCGGACTGCTCGCCAATTGCAGTAATAACACCGCAAGTGTCAGCGTCAAAACCGAATTTTGCACGGTCATAACCGATTTCACGAATGGTTTCACGAACGAGCTTTTGGATATCCACATAAGTGTTTGTAGTGATTTCACCTGCTACGAGAACCAAACCAGTAGTTACGGAAGTTTCGCAAGCTACGCGAGCGTTTGGATCTTTGGACAGGATCGCATCCAAGATGGAGTCGGAAATTTGGTCACAAATTTTATCCGGATGTCCTTCAGTTACAGATTCGGATGTAAACAGACGACGACCTTTTTGCAAAGCCATGAGAAAATACCTCCTTTGACCTCATACAAATAGTGTGGTAGCCGAGTCAGGATTTTATCTACGAAAACGCAAATAAAAAACCTTTTCCATTTTTAGGAGGAAAAGGTTTGAGCGTTTTTTGCTTCCTTCATCCTCTTATCGGCCAGAACAGATGTCCGTTCTGCTGGTTAGCACCGCTCGAGATCGGTTGCCGGGCTTCATAGGGCCAGTCCCTCCGCCTGCTCTGGATAAGAGTATCCATTACGGATAATAGAATAATTGTTTTTTTCAGAGATGTCAATAGGAAAAATTTTACTTATAATTGATAAGCTTTGGAAAGTACCACAACTACCTCGGCGCGAGTTGCCCTTCCATTCGGTTTAAAGGAAGATCCGTACCCACTGAGCCAATTTTTAGATGTCAAAGCCTCAATGGCAGGAGAAGCCCAATGACTCGTTGGCACATCCTGATAATTCGAGGTACCACGGTTATACATCAAAACATCACGTGCCCGCGCGATCATTACCGCCATCTCTGCACGCGATATCGGCTGATCCGGCTTCATTTCATTCTTCGGGTACCCTTTCAATATTCCTAACTGATAGGCTACACCTAGATTGTGATACGCCCAGTGCCGCTTTGGCATATCCCGGAAGGCCGTTTTTCCTGTGTAGGTAGTCGCTACCTTGGAACCGGTCGCACGCATCGATTTAAGCAGCATCGTCGCAAACTCTGCACGGGTCACTGCCTGATTCGGCTTGAACGACGCATCATTAAATCCATTTACTATACCGCGAGAGCTTAGTCTGACGATCTCTGAGCGCGCCCAGTGGTCCGAAATATCGCGATACCCAGCTACCAATTTCTGCTGCGTCACCGTGAGTCGGTACGAATCATATTTGAACGCAGTACCGCTATTGAGGCGTACATAGTATTTTCCCGGCTGCAAGCGCACCCCGATAATGTCCTTCCCACTATTGGAAAGCTCGGCTACCTCATTCGTCGAAGCAAGTGCATAGTTCATGTTTCGATCACTGTAGAGTGCGAAACGAAAGCCACTCTCCACAGGAATATACGGCGCTCGGAATGTCACGTATGATTCGCTATTGACAGTAAATTGGAACCAGTCGGAATCAGTTGCTGTCGGAATTGTTCCTGACATCACTGTCCCACCGCTTAACGGAGACGCTTTTTGATAGGTATCATTCGGCTCATTGAAATCTTTTTTAACTGGCGTGTATCCCAAATCCAGCT
Source organism: Brevibacillus sp. AG162 (assembly GCF_006715575.1). Taxonomy (NCBI): domain Bacteria; kingdom Bacillati; phylum Bacillota; class Bacilli; order Caryophanales; family Paenibacillaceae; genus Brevibacillus; species Brevibacillus sp. AG162. The sequence goes on along the minus strand of NZ_VFNO01000004.1, from coordinate 441,043 downwards.
GGTATTCGCCATTGACTGCATTCCGCGAATACTCGCTCACACGGATGTAATATTTACCCGGGGAAACCTCTTTACTAACCCGCTCTGTCGGATTGTCCTTTGTCCCATTATCGTATAGAGGATCCCAGACTACTGATTTCTGGCCGGGCGCTTGTTTACCAAGACCCAGCAACAAATCCACTCGCTTGTTGTCAGGGCTAACAGAAACATCTAAATGCCCGTACTCACGAACGTAGTAGGAGAACCAATCCTGATCGCCTTCATCATGAAAATTGCCTGTCACACTGATTTGGTTCCCTACAAGCGGTCTGGCCGTTTCTTGTGTATCGTTCGGTTCATTTCGGTCAGGATTGATCAAAAATTTACTCGTCAACACGTATGTAAAAGCGTTGTTGACGCCTCCACTGCGCATTAAGCGGATGTTCATTCTTCCTGCCTTGACCGGAACCGTTATCGTATCGCCATTCCCGAAGTACTGTGTAATCGGTTGACGATTCTCAGGGTAAAAGGTAGCAGCCATCGCCGAAGAAATACCCGATGTCACTGTAGCCGTAAAGCTGACCTTTCCATCGTAAGGGATGTCCATCTTTAGCCAATCTACGGTATCTTTTGGACCCAAATTGCCACGTATTTGTGACTCAATCGGAAACGCCTTCGCTTTGGAAGAAGAATCATTCGGCTCTAAAAAGTCGTAAGAAAGTGCCGTTTTTACTGCTTTGTTGACATCTAACAAGCCGTATCCAGTCTTCCGGTCCCATCCTTTCTCCCCCAAGTCAGTAGCCGTTTGATAAAGCAATTGCCTCACATCAAATGGACTGAGATTAGGATGCCGAGCGAGAATGAGCGCAGCTGCACCAGCTACTTGCGGTGCCGCCGCTGAAGTACCACTAAACGAGCCGTATTTTCCCCCGAGCTTTGTTGTGTATACATTCAACCCAGGAGCTACCAAATTCAGTTCAGGCCCCGTATTTGCCTGATACAACACTTCATTGTTACTCCTCACAGCCCCTACCGCTACGACAGTTGGATACGCAGCTGGATACGCCACACGGCTACTTTCATTACCACTCGCTGCAACCAAAACGGCTCCGCTTCTCTCCGCTCGTTGTACAGCAGCTGCCAACGACTTAGAGTAAGCCATACTGCTAAAGGACATCACAATGACTTTGGCACCACGATCCAAAGCTACATTGATGCCTTTCGCAATCAGTTCAACATCCGATGACGCCTTGCTATTCAAGATTTTAATCGGTAAAATCCTGGCATTCCAAAGAACACCCGAAACACCGATATTATTATTTCCACTAGCAGCAAGAACACCGGCTACTTCTGTGCCGTGCCCGTTGTCGTCCTGTGCTGACTTCCCAGGATTGACGAGATTCACACCTGGCAAAAGGTTGCCCTTTAAATCAGGGTGTTTATAATCTGCCCCAGTATCCAATACAGCAATAATAATCTGCTCATTGCTATTTACCGTTGGCCAAGCTCTATCTGCTTTAATTTGACTTAGATGCAGCTGGTTGGTCAAATAGTAGTCATTGGATGCCGGAGGCGCTGCTGCGAAGACTGATTGGTTGTTTGCCATAATGAGCGTGACCATTAATGTAACAGTCACTGACATGTTCACTGATCTTTTCATGTAAAACAGTCCTTCCTTCTCTCCCCTGCAAAAGTAGCAGTCTAAAAGGAATTCAGGTATTTGTCATCTGGTCTTTAGCATAGCGGATGAAAAGGGGGACACGCAACCCTCATTCTCCAATATTTGGAACGCTTTCACAGAAGAAAACCCTTTTCACCATCGGCAAAAAGGGTTTTTCTCCTTACTGTAACAAACCTTTATTGTCTTCTACTTCAGGTGTTACCTGAGCTTTTTCTTTTTTTCGTTGTTGCGCTTTGGGAATAAAGGCAGTCAGTTCAGCAATATTTACCGCTTCTTTTTTAAAGGAAGAGGAAGGAATATCGAACGCCCACACGCGATGGCTGTTCGCTTCTACCTTCATGTTTTCCAACGTAAAGTGTACACGTGCTACCGTATCGCCCGCTTTATCATGAACAATAATTGGCACTTCGGTAAACTCCAGACGTTTTCCTAATCCGTTACGGAAAGCAACGATAACCTTCAAGCCGTTATCTTCACCAGGCTTGATATCGAGGACTTGCAAATCTACTTCGCCCTCAACAATCGGGTTCGCCTCTTCAGCCTGTTGCAAATACTGCTCCGACTCATCTGCACTCAGACCCCAGTTATAATTTTGGTTGTCCTCTACTCCGTGCTTTTTAGGCTTGATAAAAGTCAGCATCAGAGGGATCTCTTTTTCAGGGATCCGGTCGAACTCATCCCAACGGAACATAAATTCCATCGGGCGACTGGACATTTCTCCTACTGGTCCTGAGGCAATCAGGTCAAACGTTTTTCTCGCGACCTCTTCTCCGTCCTCCGTAACCAAAGACAACGGGAGCTTTTGAAGCAAAACGCTGCGCTCTGTCGCATTGCGAATGTAGGTAAGGACCAGATAACCATCATTAGTAACCTGCGTGAAGAACGGAATGATACCGACTTCGTCACGAACAACCGGAGGCATTTCATCATGCGCGTATTGCAACAGCTCCTGCTCAGCGTCATCCAATTGATTTTCCCAAGGACCATTCATCACCAAAAACAGTTCCTTCGAGTCCACACGGTTCGCAGATTGCTGCGGATTATCCAGTCCGGATACACCCAGATAAAACTCTCTATGAAGATTCTCATGAATATCTTCGCGTACTTGCTCCAGGCTCTCTTTGGAACCAAACCAATTTTCCAATAACCAACTCATATAGCAACCTCCTCTTTCCCATCCTGAAAAAATGTGCGTTCTACTCTACAGTAAGCGCCCATCTTTTCAGGTCGGCATCAGGCTTTTTCACAAATTTAGGCGGGAATACAATCAGCCACGGACGGCTGTTTCCAGGCTTCACCCGAATGGAGCTTGCATCCAGAGAACCTGTCGCAACTACATCTCCATCCGAATCGGAAATCGTAAACTTGAGTTTTTCCGGACGGTAATCATGGCTGAGTCCATTTCGGAAAAGCATGGCTACCACCAGGTTTCCTTCGTCGGTTTTTCGGATGTCAAAACCGGTTACTTCCACCGTATTAATAGGAACCAACGGCAAAGACTGTGTCAATGCTTCCAGACGATCCTTTTGACGATCAGTCATGCGCTTCTCCATTTCAGGATCAAGCTCCAGTGTACGAGGCCAAACATGTGTATTGCTGCCGGCCTTCATTACTACTTTCCAACGGCTAAAGGTGAAATTCTCATGCAAATAGCTTTCTTCCGGGAATAAAACCTCCCATGGACGGCTGGAATGCGGTGGAATAGCCCCCATATCTGACAAATCCACTCTGATTCGCGCAAAAGGCTTGTCGTCTAGATAAATCGCTAATCCTACGTTTTTAATGCGTACAGGTTTATTTGTGGCGTTGCGGAAAAACATAGCGACAGTCATTCCGTTTGGCTGTGGAATCATACTGAAGCCTGTTACGCTAATCATGCCTGGTACCATTTCAGGCAATTCTGCTTGCAAAAAGCGGAGAGTATACTTTTTCTCCGAATCCAGCTCACTTTCCCATATCGGGCTCAAGGATAGCTCGGTTCGAATTTTCTCAGCCTTCATAGCAGACTTTTCCGGTCCACCATTGCTATCCATTTCGACTTCGTTGCTAGTCATGGAAGCCAAATCAATTGTCGACTCTTCCTGAATCTCCTTTTTCAGATCCTCCAGGGAGCGCTTCTGCTGATCTTTACCTAACAAATTCTTCATAAAGGAAAACATATGATACCTCCTCACACGTCCGGGCACGAACGAAGCTTCTCTTATCATCATAAACGTTTTAGACTAGCCCATGCAAATTGGTCTCTCGAAAACTCAAGCTCCTTGGGGTACGCTCACTTTCCAACGAGACAAATCTGGCGCTTCCTTTTGGATGCTTGCCGGCGGAAAAATAAACACCCACGGCTTGCTGGTATTTGCATTGACAGTCAGGCCATCCAGTTCAAATAAGCCTTCTGCCACTTTATCTCCACTCGCATCAAACAGCACCAACGGCAATTTTTCAAAGGAAAGGGACTGCGCAGAGCCGTTGCGTATCAGAAGCATGACATGAAGATCGCCTTCTGACGAACGACCAAGCTGTACACTCTGGATATTGACCTCTCCCTCTTTTAATGCAGGAAGATTCTTGGCTAACTGAATCAAGTAAGTTTTCTGTTCTTCAGACAACGCCTTAATCCAGGATTCCTCTAGCTCTAGCTGCTGTGGCAGAACCATTTTCTTCTCGGCCAATTCAAAAGCAATTTTCCAATTTGCCAAAAGAACATCCACTTTCAGGAAGTGTTCTCTATCAAATACAAACGACCACGGCCTTGCGGAACGCGGTGGAATTTCCCCGATCTCGCTCAGATCGAACGTCTGGCGGGTAAACAGCTCCTGATCACCGAACAGTACCACCAGTGTCGTCTCATTCAGGTGTACAGGTTCATCAGAACTGTTCCGGATGAACGCTGTCACTTCAATCCCTTCATCATGCGGAACAAGAGAAGTCCCTGCCAGAGAGATATTCCCGGCTTGCAATGGAGTCAGTTCTTGAGCCATAAAGGAGAGCGAATACTTCTCCTGTGGACTAAGCTTTTCTTCCCATGATTTATGCAGGGAGAGCGTTGTGATGACGCCAGAAGATGCATCCTGTACCTGGCTTTCTTCTTGATGTGACTGTGCGGTATCAGAAGCGGACAAGATCGATTCCTCCTGAACCTGCTCTTGTACCTCTCTCGCTGTTGGTTTATTCCCCATTAAATTCTTCAAGAAGGATAACATATCGTCGCTCCCAACTTTTCTCTACATCTATATACAGTTTGCATTCGTCATCCACTATAGCATAGTGACATCCTTTTGCAACATAGAAAACTTGGCATTACAAGCAGCAATGAAACGGTTTTTGCAACCATAGAACAGAGCTATTCGTAATAGTAGTTATGTTAGGATACCCGTATGAAGTAGATGATGTCAAGGAATGGAAAGCTATCCTTACTTCAAAGATCGACACCTATTAGATGTTAAAGTTTACATTATTATTCAATATTGCTAGAATATAAGTGTCTAAACAAATAACTTGGGGAAGCACCATTTACCAACTGACCAGCTCAGTTGGTCTTTTTTCTATCATGGGGATAAACAAATATTCGTACAAAAAATAAAGGACCTGCCTTTTACTGGCTGGTCCTTCAGATTTGATTACCACCGTTTACTATTTACTTAAACCGAAGGATTACATAATCGCTAATTGCAGTTTCCAATCCAACGTCTCTCGAATCCCATCAGTTAAACTTGTTTTAGGTACCCACCCTACTTTATCCATAATGTGAGAATTAGATAAAACAGAATGATTAATGTCACCTAATCTTGAATCTACATAAATAGGTGCTCCCTGTCCACTTAATAAATTGTTAAACAGGTTGTACAGCTCGTTTAAACTTGTGGAAATTCCTGTGGAAACATTAAAGATTTCTCCATCTCCTGCTTGCAGTGCAAGTACATTTGCTCTAGCGATATCCTTTACAAACACAAAATCACGTGTGGTGCTCCCATCTCCATATATAATTGGTGATTCTCCTCTGCTGAATAAATCAGTGAAAATAGAGACTACACCGCTTTCTCCATTTGAAGACTGCCTTGGGCCATACACATTGGCATATCGTAAAATAGTAAAATCGATACCATACAGGTCATGATACATCCTCAAATATTCTTCTGATGTCTTTTTAGTTAAGCCGTACGGAGAAACTGGCTTCAACGGATGACTCTCTTTAATAGGCAATTCAATGGGCATTCCGTATACAGCAGCTGTCGAAGCAAATATTACTTTTCTTACTTGATGCTTCCGAGCTGCTTCTAAAAGATTGAGTAGCCCTGTTAAATTCACCTGAAGATCTGTAATCGGGTCTCTTAAAGAATTTGGTACGCTAACCTGCCCAGCCTGATGTATGACAATGTCAAACTTTTCTCTAGAAAAGAGCGAATGCAAATCAGCTCTAATATCTTGTTTAATGATTCGAACGTCCCTAGTGAGATTCCCCTTTTTCCCAACAGATAAATTGTCCAACACGACAACGTGATGTCCACACTCAATTAATTCATCTACAATATGGGAACCTATAAAACCTGCCCCTCCAGTTACGAGTACTTTCATTAAAGTCTCCTCTTCACGCATTTGTGACGGCTTCTATCTTCTCAATAATTAACAGGAAAGTTCCTGTCGCCTTTTTTCACCTTTGCAGGCTTTTCTCGTCCTTCTGCTTTGGTTTTATCAAGCAAGACAATGATCGTACGTAACATAATGATTATATCCAGCAGAAGAGAGTAGTTTCTAATATAATGCAAGTCATATCGCAGCTTATCCTCGACATCCGTCGTGTACTTCCCCATAACTTGGGCATATCCCGTAATCCCTGGTTTTACAACATGTCGGTATTCATAAGACTCGAACTGTTCGACAAACTGCTTTGTAAAATATTCTCTCTCCGGCCTTGGACCTACAAGTGACATATCACCTATGAGTACATTAAACAATTGGGGCAGTTCATCTATTCTGGTTAGTCTCAATAACTTTCCGACCCGCGTAATACGAGAATCGTTTTGCTTAGCGATGATTGGTCCCGTATGTACTTCTGCATCTTCTATCATGGAGCGGAATTTATAAATTTGAAACTCATTTCCATGTTGTCCGATCCTTTTTTGCTTGAAAATGATCCTTCCTTTTGGCTCCTCAAACTTGATCAGAAAACTCACGAAAAGAAAAATGGGAGATAAGAGCACCAAAAAAAGAAAAGAGAAAATCATATCAAAAACCCGCTTGATCAATCGCTGGTCAGCGGGAAGACCAAATGGCTTGACTGCTAGGACCATCGTGTCATCCAATGATGTGATAATCGATTTAGAAAGCAGCAAATCATACAAGGATGGAACAACGTATAAGATCTTATTCTGTTTCATAGCTTGGTAAATGATCTGAGCTTTCTTTTCTTCCAATAATTCTGGCGTTATGATGACAGAATCTACCTTGTTCATTTGTGTAATGATTTCTTCAATGCTTTGATCAGGCTGAATATGTTTCCACTTTATAGGACCAAGGAATGACATGCCGATCTTTGCAAATTCAACCTGTGAACCAATTAACAATGTTGTACCTGATTTATAATCACGTTTACATTTCAGATAAATAAATTTCCATCCTGACAGTAATCCAATCATCAGAAAATACGAAATCAGTATGACAGATCTTGGCAGTGCAAACTCACGAAAAATAAAAGAAGCAGCCATTGTTAAGAACGTAATGAAAGTAGTCGCAACGAAAATACTTCTCACAACATCCCATATGCTTTTTCTATTCAATGTATAGAGCTCATAGACTGTTAGAAAAAACAAGCTAATCAAGAGAATCCAAGGTGCAAGCGCCAGAAACGATTCCCAGTTTCTAGCCGTTATATTTTCATACCTTAAGAAAAAAGCCAGAACATATGTAAAAAAAATGATGAACAAGTCGACCGTTAACAAAATAAACTTATCAATGCGTCTATCCAATATATTAAACATAAAAAAACCCCTAACAATATCAATTGCTAGAGGTATTTTAACATACTTACTGTTTTCCAAACATCACACATTCATATGTCTATGTCGATTCTTACGATTTTTTAGGCTGATTTATTAAGAGTTGGTCCTCTTCCACATCTCTTAACGGCTTTGCCGGATTACCGACAACAATCTTCCCAGAGACTACCTGTTTAGTTGCCACGCTTCCCGCCCCAACAACTCCATCTTCCTCCACAATCAGTCCAGGTAACAGAGTGGCATTTGCTCCTACCCTGCCGCCTTTTCGAATTGTACACCCTTTAAAAGCAGAAAATCTTTTTTCCGTACGTCCAATGTAGTTATCATTACTTGTTACAACACCAGGTGCAACAAATACATAATCTTCAATAGTAGAAAAAGCAGTAATGTATGCATTTGTCTCAATCTTGCAATATGCGCCTACGCTGCATTCGTTTTCTACAGCGACTCCACGACCGATAATCGTTTGGGTGCCTATTGTTACCTTTTCACGAATGGTAGCAAGATCAGCAACGAATACTTCATCTGCCAGTTGCGCATTCACGTAAACAATCGCACTGGTTCCAATTGTACAACGATTTCCGATCACAGTTGGTGGATGATCTGTTTGTGCCTTTAAGATCGATCTTGCGGCACGCATTGGTTTTTTTCCAATCACAACATTGTCATGTATTTGGCATCCTTCGCCGATTTTCGTGCCTTTGTAAATGATAACGTTATGGCCGATAGATACATTGTCACCAATCTCTACATCTTCTTCAATAATGCAGTTATAGCCGAATGTAACATGATTTCCTAATTTCGCTTGCGAATTGATAAATGAACTCATTTGTTGGTCACCTTCCATTTTTGATTAACTCCTCCATCATCGCTGCTAAGGTATCTGCCTGATTCTCACGCGAAAATTGTTTCGAGACGATATCTTTTCCTGAAATGTTAGACACCGGAAATCTCCCGTACGCAAGCTTACGTATTACCTCAGGTAGATAGTGCTCACCAGTTTCCTTGATATTCCCATATACACCCAAATTGAAACGTTGTAAAAAGTTATGAAGTTCTCCTCGCACTGTAGTAATAATCAATTTTTCATGTAACAGATAGTCAAACAATTTGTTTGGAAGTGCCCCTTCAAATAAAGGAACATCTTTTAAACAAATAAGAAAAGCGTCCGCACAATTTAAATACTTGTGAACGTTAGATTTTGAAACTGCTGAGAGGAATAGGACACTTTCTCCTAATCCCTTTTCTTTCGTTATCTGTTGGAGTTTCGGTTTCTCAATACCTTCACCCATTAGTACAATTTTGATCCTTTGTTCCTTTTTAAGCATTTCCATGGCATATATGAGTTGAACCAAATCATTGGCGGGTCCATGCGCACCTGCATACATACAGACAAAATCCTCATTTGAGATCCCCAGCGACTCTCGCATTTTTTGTCTGTCATGGGAGGGATCAGATGGCAACGTAACAGTTTCTATATCAATTCCGTTAGCCAGAAAAAAGAGTTTATCCTGCGATATTCCCTTTTGTTGTATTCGATCACCAATACCTTCTGTAAGTACTATAATTTTATCCGCTTCCCTATACAATACTTGTTCCATCCAGCGCAACAGTCTGATTAGCAGTTTGTGCCTTCCTCCAGCGATATCAATTAATGAATCCGGCCATAAGTCCCTGACCTCCAAAATAAATACAGCTTTCCTAACCTTTGCTAGCAACATGGCGGAGAAGGCAGTAAACAATGGAGGCGATGATCCTATCAAGACGTCGGGTCTTTCACGCTGGAACAATCCTGCGACAAAAAAACAAATAGCAAACAGAAACATGTTTATAAATCGAAGTACTCCGTTATCCTTATAAGATATCGCTCCTATCCATAGAAAACGAAAACCTTCTAGCACTTCTTTTTTTATCAATGTCCATTTGGAAAAACGATACGTTTTGTTGTGATGAATAAAGTTACTTCCCCATAAAGTGATAGTGTGTCGCTTTGCTAAGTATTTGGCTAATTCGTAATGGCGTGTACTAGCTGGATATTCGGGCGTAACACTATACTGGTTAACGATCCAAACTTTTTTCATATCGTTCACCTAACAGATTGGTATAGAGAAAGATCAACTTTTCACTTTCTTTCTCCCAATTCCCTTCACTATTTGCCCATGTTTTTGCGTTTTCGCTGCATTGACGCAAATATTCTTTTTCAGAAGACAAACGGACTATTGCCTCTGCAATACTCTTTGGATCAGTAGGGTCAAACAGCTCCCCAAAATGCACTCTATCATTCAACTTCCGAATTTCTGGGAGATTACTGGCACAGACGGCTAGTCCAGCCATCATATACTCAGACAGTTTATTTGGAAGACTGAATAAGTTATTTAAACAAGTTGGTTTATACGGGATGATTCCGATATCAGCTTCGCTTGCTTCCTTAACTAAATCCATCATAGCTACTGGCTCACAAAATTCAATTTGACCGCTGACTATATATGGTGCAGCAAGTGATCGGAGTTCTTCTTCCATAGGTCCCATCCCTCTTAAGCGGATCACAATATGAGAAGGGAGAAACTTCACAGACTTTATTAACTCTTCCAATCCTCTATCTTTCAGATACCCCCCGTGATACAGTATCACTATTTTTGAGTGGTTATCATGAATCTGAAGGTTTTTTTCATTTTGGAGCATCGTAAAGTTGTGTAGAATGACAGGCAAGGAGATTAACCGGTAACGCTTTTGAAGTTCATGAGCAATTGATTCATTGACCGTTATCGTTTGATTTGCCCGTCGGATAACATACCCTTCTATCAACATTACCAATTTTTTAAACCATTGGGGAAAATCAGCCCTCTGCTCAGCCCACAGCTCATGTGAGTCATACACAAGTAGCGCTCCTCTTAATTTGGCAACCACATAGGCAAATGGCAGCATATCAAAATCATGAGCATGATAGACGTCTGCTTTTTGTCCAAATGCAATCTTACCCATCTCCAAAAAAGCAACTAACTTATTCATTGCGATCTTTAGAATACCCAGCGTCGTCGTGCTCTTTTTTAAGCGGTTATTTGTTAACCCATTTGCACGAAACACGGTGTAGTTTCCAATTTTCTCATGCTTTGGGACGCTTGAAGTTTTGCGTATCCCTACAATACTTACCTGGCAGAGATTACTTAGTGAACTCGCTTCCTTCGTCACTCTAGGATCAGAGGTTACCTCGTTGCTTACAAGCATGCAAATGTGTTTCTTTTTCATGCGAGTTCAACCCTTTTTTGTATATATCCATTTGAATCTACAAATCGGGGATCTTCATCAATAAATATTTTAAACCAAAGCTCAACATTCAATAAGGACCATAGCTGCCAACTGAAATCACCGTTTGAGGATAGCATATTTGAAATCCCCACTGCATTAAATAAATCCCTTTGTCTTGCTGAATCATCTAGCAAGATTTTATTCACAAATTGCGGATCCTTTTTAAACCAGACATTGATTGGTGTTGGAAACCCTTTTTTGTCTTTTCGATTTAGGACTTCATCGGGTATCATTCCCTTTATAGCCTGCTTAAATATATATTTTGGTTCTAATCCTTTTACCTTTACCGAAGACGGAATAGAAGCAGCAAATTCCACAATCCGATAATCTAGCAGCGGTACTCTTGATTCTAACGATACCGCCATACTCGTTCGATCTTCGACTTGAAGCAGTCCTGGGAGATATGCTTTGATATCATGGTAGAGCATTAGGTCGAAACGGTCCTCACTCACATCTTTGCGGAGATACCTATTGAACGTATCATTCATATCGTAATTTGAAAGGACATCCTGCATCTTCAAACCAAATAAATTAGGATTAAGCACCATCGATGTAGAATATTTTCGCCATATCTCCTCAAATGTCCCCGGTTGCGTTGGTGTTTCCTGTATTCGTTGTCCTATCTTTTTAATTGTTGTTTTGATTCCATGTTGCTTGGCATACCCGTAAATGAGCAGAGCCCTTCTTTTCAAGCTGTTTGAAAATGACTTCTGCATTGAGGCTACGGGGGATGACGGTTGCCCATTCAAAGGAAGGTCTTCATATGCAAGGAAATAACGTGTGTACCCCCCGAATATCTCATCCCCTCCCTGACCACCTAAAACTACTTTGACATTATCAGCCGCTAACTGACAAACAGAAAATTGCGGGATAATACCTGGTCCAACTGCTGGTTCATCCATATGCCATATTAGTTTGGCTAATGAATCTTGAAAAAATTTCATATCCGGAACGATCTCAAGATATTCGGTGCCTGATGCTTTCGCAACTATTTTTGCATATTTTGTTTCGTCATAAAAATCGCTTTCATTAAACTTTCCAGAAAACGTTTTTATTCGCTGCTCTAGATGTTTAGCCGATAAAGAGCTAACCGTACTTGAGTCAAGCCCACCACTTAAGTGGCAACCCAATGGAACATCACTTCGTAAATGTAATTTTACGGAGTCATTTATTAAAAACCTAAGCTCTTCAACCGTTTGAGATTCTGTTCTAGAAGCAGCTTCAAATGTAAGGTCCCAGTACTCTTCAATGAGCAAACCTTCTTTTTCGGACACTGTTGCACAATGACCTGGCAGCAATTTTTTAATGTTATTAAAAAACGTCTTATCATCTGGCACGTACATGAATGATAGATAGTCTACAATAGCTTGGTAATTGGGCTCCCTTTTAATTGTGCGATCGGCAATAATAGCTTTAATTTCTGAACCAAATACAAACCGTTCTCCATCAAAGTAATAGTAGAACGGTTTTATTCCTATTCGGTCTCGTGCTACAAATAACTCACGCTTTTGTTTATCCCACACAGCACAGGCAAACATTCCATTTATTTGTGATAAACCTTTTTTCCCTTCTTGGGCCAACAACTGTAGTAGAACCTCCGTGTCAGACTCAGTACGGAAGATCACTCCTCTTTGGACTAAAAGCTTACGTAATTCTATGTAATTATAAATCTCCCCATTAAACACAATGGTATAACGGCCATCAACCGTTGTCATTGGCTGATGGCCCGCTTCTAGATCAATAATACTGAGTCGACGAAAACCTAGTCCGAGATTGTTATCGAGGAATATCCCATCACTATCAGGACCTCGGTGAGCGATGATATCACGCATCTTAACTAGCTTATCAGGGTTTACCGTTTTTTGGTCAAGATTAAAAACTCCTACAAAACCACACATACACCCTCCAAAATCAACTTGTTTATTCAAAATAAAATATTCGATCAAGAAATGTTTTTAATACGAATTTCTTTCAGAAATATATATTTTAACTCTGGTCCAAAGTAAGGATGCTTTATAAGAATATTAACTACACTATCATCTGCCTTAAACCTAATGGTCCAAGGATTTAATTCTTTACTGAAAAACGTTTTATTTGCCTCGCCAAGGAGCCGTCCTCCTGCTTTCATTTCAGCTGTTAGCTGAAAATCCGTCTCATTGTTTAGAAAATCTCCTCCAATCCAATCCGGAACAATCTCAAGTTCATATTCTTTGCCAGGTATTAATGAGGTCAACTTCCAGTTATGATAGTTATTTATTCCTGCCGCTCCAATATACTGGGCACCTTGATTTTTCGGACCGAAGTCATTATTTCGGATTTCAACTTTTTGATTGACATCTAACCACAATGGGTATATAAATGGATTTTCTGGTCCAATCGGCCCAGCGGGATTTGCCTTTTCATAAATATCAGTTCCAACATAGTCTTTTGCTAGTAATGGAGATTGATTAAATCGTTGTTTCCCATTAAGAATTAGTGCAACATCTTTCCTTTTTCCTTCTCCTTTTCTGAGTTCCTCAAAAGATAAGACATTGGGATTCGTTGAATTATTTAAAGTATCAGTATAATAAGATGCATAAGTTGGATCGTAGACACTCCACTTGCCGTTAATCCATAGCTCTGCAACAGCATGTCCATCATCTGTTGGATAGTTACCTAAACTAATAATTCTACCATTAATCCCTTGAGTAGCTGCTAACGCTAATAGTAAATTTGTAAAAGTTCCACATGCACCTATCCGTTCATTAACTGTGGCTTCAGGACTAGAGTTACTAGCGATTCCTACCTCAAAATCAGCAATAAAATCCATGAATGCAACCACTTTTTGATGAGGAGATAGCTTACCCTTATCAGCTAAAATACTGTTCGCAACGTTTACAATTTCGTTGGTAACAGGCTGTTTAAATGGTCGTAACGGGTTATTTGGATCATCACCCCTAAGAAAAAAGTTTTCATTATTATTTACATTATTATTTGCAATAGAATGGGATGGAAAAAATAAACTATAAGAAGAAACAATCACAGCTAGTGTAAGTTTAGCAAATTTATATTTCATAGCTGTTACCTCCAGTGAATTAGAAACTCGATTCTTCCGCCTCTGTGTTTATCGTTAATCTTAGTACCAAAATCTTTGACATCTTTATAATTTGTGTCCTCCTTAAAAATAGGGCCAGATAGACTGGCCCTAAAATTATACCATGCAAATTATTTTTTTTCTTCAAGAGCCAACATTTTGATCCCTCGAATTAATATTCGAGGTTGCCCTACAGTTTTCCTCACCGTTACCTTTACTGAACTTGCTTTTACTCCACCTACATTAATTTGCTGGACTTTTCCCTGCTGCTTTGTCCTAGTTATTTGCTTGAAACTTTTCCCTGTCCTGTCTAAGAAATCAATAATATACTCTTCTCCATAGTTTTTATCGCTTTCCCACGTCAGTTCAATGCTTTGAATAGGGACCTCTTTCTCTAATTGTAAAGTAAAAAATTGAGGTAACTCACCTTCAATGAATGCACCATAATCATCATTAAGATCATTATCAAGAGCATTTTCAACACCATGCTTTGGATAGGTTTTTGATGACGATGATACTTTTACATTTCCAGTAATGTCCACGAGTTGACTTTGCGAGTTTTCTTCGATTATTGAACTCTTCCCGTTAAGCGTGTTATTAAGATAATACGACCATTTTTCAGCATACTGAGTAAAGAACCAATCGTTTGTTTTCTTACCTAACTCCTGTAATTGTTGTACATGAAACTTTTGATAATCAGGCCCCATAAACCAACCTAAATCTTGGGGGCGAATAGTTAGAACCGCTTCTTTCCACTTACCATCTCCAGTAGTCCTAATTACTCCATTTTGAATTGGTGTAAACTCAAGGTAATTCCCTTCATTAATGGATTGAATTTTTACAGCAAATTGACCTTTTGATTCATCTTTATACTTAATAATTATTCGATGAATAGGAAGATCAAAGTAATTATCAATAGGCTTCTCCGGAAGGGCACCTACAATAAAAACATTATGTCGATGTCCATTTTTAATCGGTTCTTTATTATAGAGATATCCATTGTTGAAGTAGCGAACTGTCTTCCCATCAACATTCACAACCTCAGACCAATCGGTGCCAGATATTCGAGGATGAGAGTTGAAATCATTATTACTTCCAACATCAATATGTGTTACTGCTTTTGTTTCAACGTTTTCGATATAAATTTCATCAATTGCTGGACTTTTATTTCCATCCACCCAATCAAGTTGCAGTAGAAACTCTTTTTTCGGATTTTGATCATATTTTGACCAATAACCGTTATCAAAAAGCCACAATGTATCTTTTAATGCCTTTATCCCTTTTTCAGATAAATCACGGCTGCTATCTAACAATGTTACAGTGGAAAATAAATGTGCATTCAAAACATGCGTGCTATTTGGGACTTCCTCAAAAAACAGTGCGTCTTGACCAATTTGCGTTGAGAGGCCTCCATTTTCTACAGGTACATTGTAGGCATTTACAGCTTGTTGAAGTAACTCTTGATAATTTACTTCTGAATTAGGCTTGCCCTTCTTTACAGCTTTTTGTAGAGCCTCAATAATATAATTTTGTCCAAATGCCGATTGCCATGGATTTTTTGAGACCACATCATTATATGCGTTATCAAAACCGAATTCCCATATTTTCGCGTCTTTAGCAACTGTTTTTCCGTTGGTTTCTATCCATTTGTATGCCGCCTCAGAACTTACTAATTCAGGGTTCACTCCATAGGTTTTAATGATTTCTTCTTTAGTCCCTTTACTGTAGTCACTAAAAAACATATTCCCTTTGATAGCTTGTGTTGCAATAATAAATGGACTGTATACTGCTGGCCCTGGTCTCCCCTTTCCGTCCCAGCCTGTTGGAGTAAATTTATTCTCTTTACTTGCTTGATGCTGTCTTAAAACCCCATCCTGATCAAAAGAAAAAAGGGATAGCATTGGAGTTTGTTGTGGTAAAACTTGTGGTTCAGCCTTTACAACTTTCACTTCATTTTCATTAAACTGTTTTATTGAATTAACATATCCCCTATTTTTTCTTTCCCATTTTTCTAATGATGGAGAAAAGTTAGCTAGCTGAGATAAATAATCAGTATGCTTTTCAGCATATGAAATACCTGTCCACCAACCTAAATCCGTAGCTCTTACAGGTATTTTCCATTCTACCCATTCATTAGAGCCAGTTAGCAGCAAATCACCATCATGCAAATTACGAAAAGATGTCCCTGGGGAAA
Organism: Brevibacillus sp. AG162; assembly: GCF_006715575.1. Lineage (NCBI taxonomy): Bacteria > Bacillati > Bacillota > Bacilli > Caryophanales > Paenibacillaceae > Brevibacillus > Brevibacillus sp. AG162. The sequence continues at coordinate 424,817 of NZ_VFNO01000004.1, read as the reverse complement.
TGGATCTTATTTGTGTCGATACATTCCCTGCTTTTTCATCTTTGTATACAATACTCAATTCAAACCAATCTTTTCTCAGATTATCCGTCCATTTCGAAGGTAACGTAAGGTAAAAATAAGTGCCTGGAGCATTCATTTGACCATCCGCATCTTCTTGGCTTGTAGCAGGATTAACTGGTTTTAGTCTTCTTATCGTTCGATTATCTAGAAGTTCAGTTTGCCCCCAGTCGTTACCTGCAATACGTACATGTCCCTCAGCATCACCTTGGCTCCCAATGTCAATAGAGACTTCTTCACCGTTTATAGGATCTCTGAGTATAATCTTATCAATAGCCAAATTCAATAATTGATACCCATAAGGGTTGTTAAACCGAAACAACAACTCATCTTTTTTCGGATTAAGATCATATCTTAACCAGTACCCATTATCGTACAGAGGTAGCCATTTTTCCAAAGTTGCGATTCCTCTGTCGAACCAATCCTTATACTTTTGTTCTCCAGATGCATCAGCGAGTTGCTTAATTGCAATAAGAGTTCTCATATGCCCATTTAAAATATGCGAAGGATTTTCTACAGGAGCTGCTACTTCCTCAAACCAAATGTCTTGATCTTTTTCAAAAAGCAGTCCCTTATTATTCAGGGGGATAAAAAGTATTTGCGCTGCTTTCTCTGCCAAATTGAGATATTTGGGATCGTTAGTTTCATTATATGCCGATACAAATGCTTCAATACCGAGTGCTTGTCCAAAGGCACTATACCAAGGGGACTTGATTTGGAGATCGTTATAAGTATTATCAAAATCATAGTACCAAATATAATTATTGTTATACTCGACTAAGTTTTCTTCTAACCAATTTATACAAGCCCAATATTTTTTCATATCACCTTTGTTTAAATACTCAAGCGCGTAAACACCTACTCCTGCTGGATTTATCTTCTTACCAACACCATCTATTTCAAGATAAGGTACACCATTCTGATCAAATAATTGTTTTGCTCTATCCACATCCGTCTGTTGTACATCATTCAAATCAATAATGCCTCCTTGGTTCACATTCATAGATTCTTCGTTTCCACTTGCAAAGTATATTGAAGTAACCAAAGCAAAAATAAATAACCCGCAGGCAACTATCCACTTCGTTAGTCTTATCACAAAAGTATCCTCCCATGTTGATAATTATGTCCCCAGGGTTTATATTTCATTAACACCTTAATCAATGAATTCCCTAAACCACAGCTCCAAGCAAAGGAGTCCCCACATCACACGACTAAATTTTGTTTGCTTGCTCAAGATTTGTTCGATCTCAGTAACATTGTAATATCCCCTATTAGCAGTACGAGGATCAAGAAGTATTTCCTTTATGAATCCATTTAGATCTTTTTGATACCATTCATTTAATGGTACGGGGAAGCCCATTTTGTCCTTCCGATTAATGATTTCGTCTGGTACATGATTTTTAACAGCTTGTTTCAAAATATTTTTTGATTTTCCACTTTGGAACTTTATTACAGGTGGAATCGTAGCAACTAACTCCATTAGTCGGTAATCAAGTAGTGGTAATCTCGATTCCAAGCCTACTGCCATACTGGTCCGATCCTCAACATGCAGTAATGCTGGCAAAGATGCCTTTACATCAAAATATAGCATTTTGTCGAGATAAGAAGTTGCGTTTGAACGATTAAATATCTTTTGATAGTCATCGAATACAGAATAGCTACTGCTCTCCGTAAACAAATCGGAGTCTAATACATCTTTCATGCCTTCACTTCTATCAATTAACCGGAAATATCTCTGATCCTGTGGACCGAAAAGTCCCTCTTTAAAGAAATGCTGAAGCATTGGTTTATAGTTGCTCAATAGGTTAAGATTTGGGATGATGGAACTTAATGTAGTTACAAATTCCCCACGATTCGCCGTATCTTCAATTGCACCTTTCAAGCTTTCTTCTAGGTAAGCAACCATGTAACGTGCATATCCCGCAAATATCTCGTCGCCACCTTGTCCTCCTAGAACTACCTTTACATGCTGACTGGCAAGCTTCGAAACCATGTATTGTGGAAATACACCTGGGCCTGCTCCTGGTTCATCCAAATAATATATGATATCTTGGATACTATCAGCAAAATCACTAGCAGTTGGAAAAATCTCATAGTAATCAGCCTTCGAATGCTTTGCAACTAATTTAGCGTAATATGTTTCGTCATACTCTTTACTGTCTGAAAAGCCTCCAGTAAACGTCTTTATATTCATTCCCTCAAGAAGAGAAGCTGCAAAAGAAACAACTGAGCTTGAATCCAAGCCACCACTAAGATGTGCTCCCACGGGCACATCACTTCTTAACCGAATCTTCACAGCATCTTCTAATAAAAACCTCACTTTGTCGACGAAGTAATCCTCTGTATGATACAAGTCATAATTAAAATTAAAATCCCAATACTGCTCGATATTTGCTCGGAAACCATCGTTTATTTTTATAGTCAAATGGTATCCTGGCTCCAGTTTTTTAACCCCTTCAAATAGCGTCTTATCGGCTAATGTATACTGAAAAACATAATAATCTTTTAAACCCTTCATATTTACTTTACGCAGTGCTGGATTATAGGAAAGGAGCGCTTTAATCTCAGACGCAAAAATAAACTCGCCATCTTCCATGGAATAGTAAAATGGTTTAACCCCGAATCGATCTCTAGCAGCAAATATCTCTTGTTTGTTTTGGTCCCATATCACAAATGAAAACATACCATTGAAACGACTTACACAGTCTTTTCCATATTCTTCATAGGCATGAATGATGACTTCTGTATCACAATAGGTTTTAATATTGTGCCCTTTTTGTACTAATTCTTGCCGTAGCTCTAAGTAGTTGTATACTGCCCCATTAAAGACAATCCAGACTGTTCCATCCTCGTTTGTCATTGGTTGTTTCCCGTTTGTTACGTCAATAATGCTTAACCGCTTATGCCCCAAACCGATATTGTCATGCAAAAAAATTCCTTCATCATCACGACCGCGGTGCTTGAGTTTTTCTCCCATGATTCTTAATTCATTTTCATATACTCTCTTCTCTGAACGAACAATTCCATATATGCCACACACGACGCAAGTCCTCCTTAAACGAATACCTTCTCTAGTACTTTTTCAGTTTTTCTCATCGTTAAATATTCACTAGTTAACTTTTGTTCCTCTACTTCCCAATTGATTCTTCTCGCTGCATCATTTAATTTTTCTTTAAAATGCTGCAACTTACTCTCATCCTCAAAAAACAAATCTATTGCATTTGCAATGAATTTAGGATTAGAAAAGTCTTGAACAATACCAATCTCTTCTCCAATGATTACTTTTCGTAAAAAAGGTAGATCATTGGCTAAAATCGGTAAACGCGCTTGTATAAATTCATATAATTTATTTGGGGAACAGTAATATGTGTTTTTATCCACTGCAGGGTACGGGATAATCCCTACATCTGCCGAACAAGTGTACTTCAGTAGTTCATCTTGAGAAACAGCTTCCATAAAATAAACTTTACTCTCGACATTTAACTTTCTAGCAATGCTTTTTAGGACTTCGACATAAGTACCGAACCCAAGCATAACTAAAACAACATTCTCATTTTTTACATACTTCATTGCCTTCACAAGGTTTTCAAGGTTTCTCTTGCCCAAAAAGCCACCTTGAAACAATAAAATCTTCTTCTCTCGACCAATCCCCAATTTTTCCCTAAATAAATCAGAATGCTGGTAGTTAAGATACTCTTCCCAATGTTTCACGGCATTTTGAATAACCAATGGTTCTTTTACTGTCACATTATACTTCTTCTGGCACTTCTCTATAATTTGTTCACCTAGTAATTCATTTGGCACTATCCAGAAATCAACTTCAGGTAAGATTTGCGCTTCTATCTCTTCCAATAACAGAGCATATTTTTTTGGAAGCGTGCATTGTTCCGTATAATTTTCATGTGCATCATAAATTAAAGGGACGTTTCTTTCTTTTGCAAGCATATATCCTGCCTTTAATGCTGGTAAGTCGTTAGCCACAACTAGATCAAACTCTTCTTGAATACCCGCATTATAGAAGGCCTTATCAAATAGCGGAAAAAAGTTAATGTTAAATGTACGAAAGAACTTTAAAACCAGGTTATAAAAAACATTTACCATTTTTTGTACAAGTGCTATACATTTGGTCGTTATCCAATTTAACAACCTAGTATTGATAGAAACCATCTTATTTTTAGACTTTCGAACAAGTTTATAAGAAGTGTTCTCTTCAATGGCTACCATGTTTTTATTTGCATATTGGTTAATAAAATCGTTTCTTTTATAAGCAAAACTCATAATTTTTTTATGAATACCTCTGTAAAATTTTACGATTTTTGAGTGGTATTCAATGTTTTGAAGATCAATTCTTTTAATCGCAATATTAGGGTCAATCGTTCCCGATAAGAAATTGTCACCAGAGAAAGGCACGCCTATAATGGTTACTTTAAACCCATGTTTCACCAGGGAGTTCGCCTGCAATGTAATTCTTCGATCAATATCTGTATCAGGAGTTAAAACTAATATATTCAAGATGACCCCTCCGAAATGGCACTGTAGCGTAATGTTATTTTTTTCTTAAAAAGAATTGCACAAGATTCATCTTATCTAATTTTTCCAATTTTGTGTTTAGGTCTTGCAACGCCTCTATTTTATTGTCAACTTCACGCAAGAGCTGTCTATTCTCTCCTAAAATACCCTCGTATTTCTCATTTAGCTGTTCTAGTTCCCTTACGTATCGATGTTTCTCTATTTCTAGCTCAGCCACTCGACTCTGAAACCTTGCGATTTGTTCGTAGTCAATTGTTAGGTTCTTATATTTTTCGGTTATATCCTTATAGTCATTTTGAAAGCGCTCATTCAGAAGTTCAAGTTCGGCTGTACGGTTCTGAAACCAAACGATTTGTCTTTCATTCTCAATTTTAATGTTTCTATGTATTTCCAACTCTGCTTCTACATTTTGAAGATTGACTAGCAATCTATCATACTTTTCATGTAGATTTTTCATCTCAAATTGAAGTGCATTCAATTCGGAATGTATTTGTTCAGAGGAAATTTCTTTCTTTTTTTGTTCAGCCAGTATATCCAACAGATCATTAATTGGAATTTCTGTTGTACTCACTGAAGCCTTCTCGAATAGGTTAACCAATTCAGATGGTACTTCAATAACATAAGAACCATTCATCAGAGCAGATCTCAAATCAATCCGTGTAGCCCCTACTTGAAGAGATGCCATAAATCGCTCTGATCCATTGCAATCTGCATCACAGATAAAGTAACAGTTTGATTCAATCAATGTCTCGATCCATTCACTGAGGTCTATTGATACATTTTGCTCTTCAGGAATTACGGAATAGATTGGGTTATTCTGAGAATCATTGTTAACATAAATGTATTTAATCGGATGTAATTCTTGTATCTTGTCACTCGAAGTCAGTTCGAATATGAAACCTTCTGCTGGACAATTGATTCCAGATGGTACGATAATCCTTTGTTTCTTCCATTCCCCATCTGCTTTATTTTCTAACTGACCAATTGGTATATAAGAACGTTCTCGGTCAAATACATTCACGAATAGAGGCTCAATGGTGATATCCTGATATTCAATGAATAAGCAAAACTCTTCATCTGTAAATTTCGGAATGATAAAAATCGCATGATTGGAACCATCTTCCTTTGGCCCAACTAATCGATAACTGTGTGTGTCCTCCGTTATGATGTTCGAAATATTTAAGCTATCGCCAACTACTATATATGGCTTGTAACCAAAATATACGGTATGAGATCTTTGAAAGAAAGGATTCGTAAAATCTAAGTTCCACTTATCATCACTAATAAGCTTCACATTTTTCAATCGAACGTCACTTTCAATTAATAATGTTTTGCTTGTTGATTCGGTTCTGGAACCAGAATCTTTTTCTAACAGAAAAAGCGCTTCGTTATGAAGAAACTCCTCTAAGCGTAACTGATCCATCACTTTATGTACGGAGTCTGCAATTGCATCGTAAAACTTGGGATTAGTGATCATCTTTTGATTGGAATCACTAAGGTTACCTTGTTTTACACCACACTGCGGACACACAGCATTATCCCAATTATTGGAGTAGTGATATAAGCTCTTTAGTTGTTTTGCATATGATGGAATATGACTCCATTCATCTCCGCCGAAACTCATTTGCTTTATGATAAATTTCGCTCCAAACCCATGCACAATCGTTTCTTTGTTAATAGAATGAATATGCAGATTCACATGAAATTGGCACAAGCAATTATTGCAGGTCATCATGCCAAATTCTAGCTTTTCTTGAAACGGAGTGACAATTAAAATATATCTTTTAGTAACCCTTTGTAATTCTTGAATACCTTTTTCGAAGACTTCGGTTGGCAAATGTTCAAGCACATCAGAAATTAATATGAGATCAAATTCCCCATCCTTGAATGGCAGCTTATCTATTGACCCTACTATTTTTTCTGTTTGCACATATTTAAGTGCTTCTTCACTTATATCCACTGCGCAAACTCTGTCATATTTCTTTGCCAAACGATTTGTAACAATTCCGTTACCACAACCTATGTCCAAAATTGACTTCACACCATTTGGAATTTTTGACAAGATTAGCTCAGTGATCTCAACTTGGTGTTGAGTTGGATCTTGTTCCCAAATATCCGGGGAATTGTAATATTTCATAATGTTACTGTTTTCCATTAGATAGCCCCCTTCTCATTCCCTCCCCATCTGACAGGGTGATTAATTAATCCTAAAGACACATTAACCCCAAAAGGCTGCTCCACTTTAATTTCATACATCTTATCGTGAAGATCGTAAGCAGGCGGTTCAACATTATCTAACAAATTTAATTCTTTAAAGATTGCTACCGATACGAGATAAGTGCCTTTCCCTAAAAGTAAAGGATTAAAGAATACATTTACAAAACCTTCGCCAAATGCCTCGTTTACTTCATATCCATCTTTATTCGATAACACTTGCATAGCACAAGTTCCATCCAACAAGTAATAAGCAAGCACAAAAATTGGGTTTCTCACTTTTTCTTTCGCAAAATAATTGATTCTTACTTTTTTATACCCGAGGTTTTGGAAGACATGCGATACTTCATTATTATCATTTAAAAAATCTACAGAAGTAATAACCATTTCACCTGAACCATATATTCGACTATTACTTTCCCTCTCTTCGAGTAGTTCCTGATAATTTATCGTTTTAACTGTCTCATTATCCATACTTTCATCATGAATAACTTCTTTCAGATTAAATACACTTGATTTCCACTCGGAATCATCATTTGCCTCAAGATGACCAATCTCAACATAGTTTTCGCCATCAAAAAACTCAATTTTCACTTTCTCAGTCGATATATCCTGATAAACGATTTCTAGTTCATAGTTTCTCAATTCAGCTAAATTTTGTACTTTAAATACAAATAAAGCGTGCTGGTATTCTCCACCTACGTCTTCAAATGATCGATATCTTTTTCCATTTTGCTCAACAGGCGAAGACCAGTTAATTATTTCTTTATCCACAATTAAAAACAAATCACTTCCATTATTTGTATCACCGGCGTCGCCAATCTGCAGACACTCAATAACCTTATCTTTACAATAAAACTTCACCTCTGATATGGGATGCTTTTCCAATGGAGCCCCATTCTCTGTGATGAAGTGAAAGTAAACAAGTGAATCTTCAATTCCCTCCTCTAAGGTTTTAAAATTATTATGTTTTAATCGTACATTTCTAGCCTTTAGTCTTCTCTCTTCCTGTTTCCGAATTGATGCTAGGTATTCTGCAGTAACATCTAAAATATTTCCTTCCATCACCACTTTTCCCTTATCAATCCATACAGCCTCGTTGCACATTTTTTGAACAGAAGATATGTCGTGTGATACAAAGAGAACCGTTGTACCACCCTCCGTTAATTTTTTCATTCGCTCAATCGATTTATTGATGAAGTATGCGTCCCCAGCCCCTAGTATTTCATCTACAATAAGGATCTCAGGAATGACAACAGTTGATGTAGCAAAAGCTAGCCGTGCATACATACCTGCTGAGTAAGTCTTAACAGGTTTATCAATAAACTCTTCTAGTTCTGAGAAATCCACGATTTCTTCAAATTTCTCTTTTGCTTCTTTACCGACGATACCAGAATACGACAATGAGGCGAAAATGTTCTCACGCCCAGAAAACTCTGGATGAAAGCCTGTACCCAGCTCCATTAGAGCAGAGACCTTCCCATTTATTTTTATGTCTCCATCAGTTGGTCTCAAACTACCGGCAATTATTTTGAGCAGAGTACTTTTGCCAGCACCATTCCTACCGACTAAAGCTATCTTACTGCCTTTTTTTATGTTAAGATTTATATCTTTTAACGCCCAAAATTCTTCGTATCTATTTTTTGTAAGAAAGCCAAATCCAAGGACGTCAAGTATACGATCTCTAGGATGCTTGTAAGATTTAAATAATTTGTTTACGTTATTAATTTGAACAGCGTATTTATCATACATAATCTGCAAACACCACTTTCAATCGGGTAAATACGTAATGTCCTAAAAAAAACACTCCTAAGGACAATGTTACAAAAATCACGGTTATATCCCAACTTGGTAAGGAGTTGTAGATTATAATCTCTCTATACAAACTAATCATATAGTACATCGGATTGAATTGCATGAAATACACCAGTTCACTGGTTAACATATCAGTTGTATAGGCAATTGGTGAAACCATCATAAGTAAGATCAAAATCACTGTTATGATCTGTGATAAGTCACGAAAGAAAACATTAATACTTGCCAGAATCCACACTAAACCCGTTGTAAATAATATTTGCAATACCAATACAAAAGGAAGAAGTAGAACATAGAATCCTAGTTGCCCGTTGAATCCTACTACAATTAGCAACATGATTAAACCAATCAACTGCGATACCATGCTAGCCAAAACTACTTTTACAGGTATCAGCTCAATGGGGAAGATCGTATTTTTGATCAATGAACTATTGCTTGTCACCGTATTAACCCCTAGTCCGATCGACTCAGAAAATCCAAACCACGGTATTAGACCTGAAAAAATAATCAAGACGTAGTCAAAAGTAGATATACCAGTTAGTTTGATTTTAAAAATGGTTATGTATACCAAAAAATATGCTGAAAGAAAGAGGAGTGGATTTAATAAAATCCACGTCCCTCCCATGATTGAACCTGCATATTTTTTCTTAATATCGTCTACCGTTATATTAAAGAGAATCTTTCTATAGCTGATTAGTTGAGAGAAAGGGTTATTCATAATTAACTCCTTTCAGAATGATTAAAAGCGCATAAGAGATTAACAATTTTATTGGAAGCAGTTCCGTCTCCATAAATTCCCTCTCTGACAGTCCTGTCCATCCCTGAATGTATATCATTAAAAGATGCGAGAATTTTTTCCTTAGACGGCCCAGCTAACACATTCATTCCTACTTCAATTGTTTCGACCCATTCTGTTTCATTACGTAATGTAATACACGGTTTACCAACAAAGTACGCTTCTTTTTGAACCCCACCACTGTCTGTCAAAATGGTTTTAGCGTTTACTTCTAAAGTTACCATTTGTAAATACGATAGGGGATCTAAAAGTGATACTTTATCACTAACTTCAATACCATATTGGTGTAGATACTTTTTTGTTCGTGGATGTAATGCAACCAAAACCGGAATTTCATCTGCAATTTCATTAAAGGAACCAAAGATTTCACTCAGATGTTGAGGATTATCCGTATTTTCTGCACGATGCACAGTCGCCAAGGCATACTGTCCTGGCTTAACATTGAAACCATCCAACACGCCTGTATCGTTACCTACCTTATTCATGTAATAAAGCATGCAATCATACATAACATCCCCAACTGAATGTACTCGGTTCGCAATTCCTTCTTTTTCCAAATTATTGACAGAGTGGTTGGTTGGGCAAAACAGAATAGAAGACAAATGATCAGTCACTACTCGGTTGATTTCCTCTGGCATTGCTCGGTTATAACTTCTGAGTCCTGCCTCGACGTGGGCAATGGGAATATGGAGTTTTGATGCCGCTAAAGCCCCTGCTAATGTTGAGTTTGTATCACCGTATACCAAAACGCAGTCTGGCTTCTCCTTCAATAATACTGCCTCAATCGCAGTTAACATTTCCCCGGTTTGTTGACCATGATTAGAAGAGCCGATTCCTAAGTGATAATGAGGATGAGGAATGTCAAGTTCTTCAAAGAAGATATCGCTCATATTCCGATCATAGTGTTGACCAGTATGGACGATAACCTCATTAAACAAATGGTTACTCGTCCGATTAAATTCCCGGATGGCTCTGGAAACCGCTGCCGCTTTAATAAACTGTGGACGGGCACCAATTACTGTTATTATTTTCATAATTTACTCCGTTCTTACAGTCTGAAATATTTCCCTTTAACATTTGTTTTCTTTTTTATTCCGTCTCTTGTATCAAAAATAACACGGGCAGAGGAACAGATCAGGTCGTAATCGAATTGCGAATGATTGGTTGTCAATAAAACCAAGTCTGCTTTTTCTAAAGCCTCAGCAGTCAACGAGATTGTCTCTACCATTTTCCCATTAAACTTAAAGTTAGGAATGTGAGGATCAACTACCTGATACTCAGCACCTTCTTTATCGAGGATAGAGAGTATTTCAAGAACCGGAGATTCCCGGTAATCATCAATGTCATTCTTGTAAGCTACACCTAATACGAGTATTTTTGAACCATTTAACGACTTTCTATCCTGATTTAGTATCTGCATCATTCTAGTAACTACAAAATCAGGCATACTGCTATTGATCTCACCTGCTAATTCTATTAAGCGAGTATGATAGTTAAATTCTCTTGCTTTCCATGTAAGGTAGAAGGGATCGATTGGGATGCAATGCCCTCCTAGACCTGGGCCAGGATAGAACGCCATGAAGCCATACGGTTTTGTCTTTGCCGCGTCAATCATTTCCCAAACATCTATACCCATCTTGTTGCAAAGAACCGCCATTTCATTTGCAAGTGCGATGTTAATATGGCGAAATGTATTTTCATATATTTTTTCCAATTCCGCGACTGCTGGACTTGATACTACATGTATTTCACCCTCGAGCACAGCTTGATACATAGTCGCAGCTACCCTTGTACAATCGGGAGTAACACCCCCAACGACTTTAGGGGTATTTTTTGTATTGAAATGCTTGTTCCCCGGATCTACCCGTTCTGGTGAATAGGCTAAAAAGAAATCAACTCCACATTTTAAACCGGATTCCTCCAAAATCGGCTTAACCAATTCCTCTGTTGTCCCAGGATATGTAGTACTTTCTAGTACCACGAGCATTCCAGGTTTTAGATGATTAGCGATTTCTCGTGCCGAAGAGCTCACATAGCTCGTGTCGGGCTGATGATACTTATCCAAAGGAGTAGGTACACAAATCGCTACAGCATCTACATCGTTGATAAATGAATAGTCAGCAGTAGCCCTCAATTTATTCGCTTTCACAGTAGACTGAAGATCCTCATTCAGTACGTCACCAATATAGTTAATCCCTTGGTTTACCATCTCTACTTTGTCAGATTGCACGTCAAATCCAATTACCTGAAATCCTGCTTTCGCTTTCTCTACTGCTAAAGGCAATCCAACATAACCTAATCCTACTACACCGATGACAGCAGTTCTTTCATCAAGTTTCCGAATCAATTTTTCGGCTAAAAGAGGTATTTCCTGTTCTAGCAAGTTACTCATGAAGTTGCTCCTCTCATCTCGAAAAATTCGCTCACAACAGAAATTACATACTGTTGCTCTTCCTCAGTCATTTCTGGATAAAGTGGCAAAGCCATAGTACCCTTCGCGGCTTTTTCAGACTCAATCAGGCTTTCTCTATCGTAGCCTAAATCTTTATATACTTCTTGCAAATGCAGTGGGACAGGATAGTAGACACCAGAAGATATACCTTTCTCTTGCAAGAAGGCCATTAGTTCGTCACGAAGGTCTGTTTGAATAATGTACAAATGATAAACTGCATAGCGGTTCTCTTTTTCAAAAGGAACCTGTATCGGCAAATCTTTCAGTGCCTCGTTATAAACAGCTGCTTTTTGTCTACGAGCTGCATTCCACTGATCAATATAAGCAAGCTTTACGTTCAGCATTGCAGCTTGCAAACTATCCAATCGACTGTTGTAACCAATCATGGAGTGATAGTATTTGGGATTGCTACCATGTGCACGTAAAATTTTTATTTTTTTGGCCAGTTCTTCATCATTTGTTACAATCATACCGCCGTCTCCATATCCCCCCAAATTTTTCGTTGGAAAGAATGAAAAACAACCGGCGACACCCAATGAACCGATTTCTTGCTCCTTGTATTTTGAACCAATTGCTTGACACGCATCTTCGACTACGTATAAATTATATTTTTTAGCCAATGCCAAAACTTCGTCCATATCAACAGGTTGTCCAAAAATATGTACGGGAATGATTGCCTTCGTATTTGGCGTTATTGCGGCCTCCAGCTTACTCACATCAAAATTATAGGTTTTTGGATCAATATCAATAAATACCGGTTTAGCACCTAGTTGAGAAACCACTTCCGCAGATGCAAAGAAAGTGAATGGTGTAGTAATAACCTCGTCACCTGGCCCTATTCCAAGTGCATCAAGTACGAGAAGCAATGCATCTGTACCATTTGCAACTCCGATAGCGCATTTTACGTTACAGTAATCCGCCATCTTTTGCTCAAAGTCAGCAACATGCTTACCCATAATATAATTACCACTCGATAATACATCATCAACAGCTGCTTTTATCTCAGCTTCGATGCTTCTGTATTGCTTTACCAAATCAAGCAATGGTACCTTATGAGTGGTTGTATTCATATTGACGATTCTCCTCTTCTACTATTTCATTTAATTTAACTGGCTTTCCTAATTCTGCTGATTTATAGATTGCTAATACAAGCTTTAAAGCCTCTAGCCCATCTACTCCACTTACAACCGGATCCCGGTCACTCCGTATTGCATCAACCATGTCTCTAATGATTTCTTCCTGCCCAGGGGTACCGTATGGATCATGTTCAACCTCTTGAATGAGCGCTTCTGCATGTTGCTTTGGAAGAGACTCAAATTCCCAATGCTTGATCCAGTTAGCTGTAGTTCCAGATACAACAGCTGTTCCGCTCTCACCAAAAATACTGAGGGACTCTTCAAAGTTCTTTGGGAATATGGTAGCAGCAGCCTCGATGATCCCTAATGCCCCATTTTGGAATCGAACTGTTGCGGCTGCAACATCTTCAGCTTCAATATTTCTAAGACGTGTTGCAGAGTATCCTTGTACTTCTTCCACCGGCCCCATTAACCACAATAGTAAATCTAAATTATGTATAGCTTGGTTCATTAAAACTCCGCCGTCCATTTCCTTCGTTCCACGCCACGCTGCTTGATCGTAATAGGCTTGATTACGATTCCACCGTAACGTTGCATTAGCGTGACTTATCTTTCCAAATTGGCCAGTTGTCATTGCTTTCTTAAGAGCCATAATGGCAGGTCTAAATCGATTTGGATGCACGACAGATAGTTTTACGCCGTTGTCCTTACATGCTTGTACAATCGCCTCCGCATCCTGAACAGTCAATGCGATTGGTTTCTCTACGATCAGATGCTTTTTAGCATTAGCCGCTTGAATTGCCAATTTTGCATGCAGCCCACTTGGTACACAGATGCATACAACATCTATTTCTGGCTGATTATCCAGCATTTCACCTAAATCTTTGTACCCATTCACTTGATATTTTTCACAAGTCTCCTGCAATCTCTCAACCGACGTATCACAAACTGCGACAAGTTTCGCGTTTTCGACATTTTCGATCGCCTCAATGTGTTTCTTTGAAATGTGGCCGCAGCCTACTATGGCGAAATGTATCATGATTCTATCTCCATTCTATTCTTCTTGTATTACTATACCATGAATGAAACAAAAATATATTTGTAGAATAACATCATATCACAGCAAATATAAGTTTCATTATTATACAGAAGTCGACAATTACATAGTTTCCAATACGGTAAAAAAAGGATGTTGATATGATTTCAACATCCTTTTATCCTTACCTATCTATTCTATTAACATTGCCCGATAGTCATCCAAAAGCTGCTTATAATTCGGGGACTGTGCTTGTAATTTCTGAGTCAATTCTATTGCTACACTATTTTGCCCCAACTTCTCATATGCAATGATCATTAGAGCCTGCACTTCGAGTGTAATACTCGGATCAGTAACCAATTTAAGTTGTTCAAGACTATCTGCATAGTTCCCTAAAATAATATTCGCTTGCCCAAGATAAAAATACGTATAGGCATTCAAATCTAATGGCCTCTTGTCAGGGATTGCCTCTGCCTTGAAAGGTTCTATCCGACTTACGTAATCCTTGTATTTATCTGAAGCCTTCCTAGCAAGTACTGTCGCTTGATCTTTTTGATTTTGTTTTGCCAATTGAGATGCAACCTGAGCATTTACCTGAATGCTTGCATCGTAGAAGTGAACATTAAAATGATCTTGCTCCCAAGCCTTTTGGAAATATTGATCGGCTTTGACCCAATCATTCATGAAGAGATATACGTTGCCGATCTTGTATAAAACCTCTGATGCTTTGGGTTCGAGTTGCTCAATACCATTTAACGTTGCTTCTGCTTTAGATTTCCACTCGCTCTGCTGTGACTGTATATACTTCGTCGCATACACTTTAGCCAGGTTCATCGCATATTCCGTATGATAAGGGTTAAGCTTAACTGCTTTCTCCAATATCGGTTGTGCAGCTTCTACATCTACTTCACTTGCTAACGCAGAAATATTGTTTTGCGCAAAGAGAATCCTTCCCGAATATACACCGACTATTCCTACACAAACAGCGATAAAAGCGATCAAGAACCGCGAGTATTGGAAGCCTGGTTTCATATCTTTTGATTGTACTGGTACTGCAATTGCTATCAGCCAGAAAACAATAAACCATACCGTACCAAAAGAGAAATCAAAATCAATGAAAGCATGCATCAATATAATGGACAAGGATACTAGGGAGGCAACTGCAATAGTCGAATCGCTATTCTCCTCTTGTTCTTTCTTAATGCGAATGAGTATCTTCCCTACCAGAAAGCATATCACCCCAATGAAAACAATGAGCCCCAACCATCCTGTATTAAGCAAAATCTCCAAATAACCGTTATGAACCTCATTACTATAGTAAGGGAGCTCTTGATGAGCAGGATAAACAACTCTCCATCCTTCGCCACCAAAACCGAACACAGGCGCCTCCTTACTCACTGCAAAAGCATCCATATACATATTGGTTCTTCCCAATACACTAGAAGTACCCAAGTTAATATCAGTGATTCGCTGCTGCAATGACTCAGGCATAGCCTGGTATAGTAATCCCTGGTTTTTGAAATCCAGCAAAGTTAATAACCCTACTAATAAAATGAAACCCGGCAATACAAAGCGAATCAGAGGTTTCTTCGTTTCTTTCAGATAACTACTATTTTTAATGATCCTTTGTGTAAGCAGCACCAGTACCTTTACGATAATACTTGCTACAACGAATGCGAGTAAAGCTGCATCATCTACATTTTCAGACCCAGCTGAAGTCATTTTTTGAAACACTAGGAGTGAAGCTACTAGAGAGAAAACCGTAAATGCAAGGTATTGAATTTGTTCCTTTCCCTTGAGAAGGAGTACTCCGATGAACCATGCCACAGGAAAAACGACCATTGCCCCACGCGAGTAGGATAAGAAAAAACAAACGCCATATGCTACCAAGGGCAAGCTGAAGAAAAGTGTAGTCAAGACTTTGATTTCTTTTTTTGCCAAATAGACAAGAGCATACAGCCAAAATGCACAGATAATCGTTGCAAATGTATTGGGATATTGGAGTGGCCCTGCTAGCCTTCCCGAAAGGACTATATCCTTAAATACAATCCAATTCCAAAAACCAGCAAGCGAAAAAAAACTAATCCATACGCCCGTTGCGTTAAAAACGATTGGCAGCAGCTTTTCCACTTTATCATTGTGATCGATCTGTCGTAACCAAATTAACATGATAAAAAGAATCACGTAGGTAAACCAACGAAATAAGTTGTCCAAAGCTCCCATGGGAGTTTCTGCACCGAGTAGTGATAATACATGTGTTATTGGAATGAAAAATACAATCAAATAGATTATTTGTCCATATTGTTGGCTTTTCCTGATCATCCATATGGCTGCGATCAAAAATAGTAGAATTAGACTTACTTCGATTAAATAAAAATCAGTATCAAAAAATAATCCTCGCAGATATGGCGTGCATAAAAATAGGAGGGCTAAAGCTGCAAATAGCCCCCATTTCACTAATTGTTGCATTTTAGACCTCCGGCTTGCTTCTTTCCTATTTAGATTCAAGTTCTTTTACTAGGTTAGCGACCTCAACCTTAGTATTCGTTCCCTCAGGAGCAAGATCCAAGTATTTTTTCATACTGGTTACCGCTTCTTGTTTTTTGTTCAATTGCATATACCCGAATCCGATAAAACGGTAAGCTTCAAAATACTTAGGGTCATTCGTGATTTCCGATAATACTTTTACCGACTCTTCAAATTTATTCTGAACAAAGTAGATTTGTCCGAGCTTAAATTTAAGATCTGCAAAATCAGGCTTTACTTGAAGGCCTTTGTTAGCCGTGAGAAGCGCATTATCGAAATCTTGATTTAACATTTGAATTGCTACAATATTGTTGTAGCCTTCGATCATGTCTGGTGACTTTGTAACTGCATTTTGATAATAACTCAGTGCTTTACTGAGGTCATTTTGTTTCCGAGAGATATTACCCAGGTAGTACTCATAGATACCATTTGAAGCGTCAAGCTTTACACATTCCTCAAACGCTGACTTTGCTTCACCCATTTTTTCAGAATTGTAAAGAGCTAATGCAGCATCAAACTTTTCCTTAACAGGATTTGAAGTTTCAGACTTCTTTTCTTGAGCTATAGGTGCAGGTGCTTCGGTTTCCTTTGCACATCCAGTAATAACGGCTAAAGACAATAGGAATACACCCACTAAATGTACGTACTTCATGAACGTTAGGTCCTCCATATTCTAGAAAATACAATACTCAGATACCATTCTATATTAGCACATTCCTATTAATTAGTTGCTGAAAACAAAAAAAAGAGCCTATTACTAGGCTCTTTTTAATGCTCATTAGTTAGCAGTGATTGGTGTTGTGTTAACTTTGAGCGTGTTGCCTGCCTCATCCTTAGTGTTCAGATCGGACTTGTAAGTAGCAACAGTTACTGTTTGAGCAGTATTGTAAGTAGGCAGAGTCAAAGTTACAGTTTTCTTGTCAGTGCCACCTGCAATAGCTTCCGGTGTAACAGTAGTTCCGTTAACTTTTACAACGAAGTCATCCAGATAGTCAGCAGTAGTATCAACTGCAACATTTTCACTGAAAGTCAGAACCAAGGCAGTAGAAGACTCTTTCTTAGCGGAAACAAGAACTGGATCAACGTTGTCAGTGAATTCGCCAACTACAAGGTTTTTACTTGCTGCATTCAATTTGCTTCCATCTACTGCAACTACGCTGTCAGCAATTGTAAGAACTGCTTTTCCAGAAGAAGGAATTGTTTCATCTTGTAATTCGATAACAACCTTTTCCTTCGTGTCCTTGAAGTAAATAGAGGTTGCTTTAATAGGAGCACCGTTGAATTGGTAGTTGGAAAGAGAAGTAGCTGCTGCACTCATCTCTCTACCAAAATCAATGGTAATTTTATTGTCTGCAACTGTAACTTTATTATTCAAATCGATTTCGCCTGTAACTGCACCGGACTTAACAATGCTTACGGAAGCAGCAGCATTAGGGTTTTGGCTAAGGTCTTTAACAGCACCTGTACCGAAATCGATTGTGTAAGTACCCGCGTTGATCGCGCCATTAGCTTTAACATCGTTAGACGCTACTTCAAGAATTGTTTTCTTGCCAGAAGCATCCGTTACTACTTGAGCAGACTCAACAGTTTTTCTTACACCATCTTTGTCTTTCAAAACAATCTTAGTCGTATCTACTGCACCAACAGCATCAATCAATTCTTCAGAGAATTGAACATGGAATACTTCATTTGGTAGTTCAGTAGTACCCTTGTTAACAACTTTGCTGAAACGGTTAACGATTGTAGGAGCAGCACCATCTTTAGACAGAGTCACAGAAGTTGTGAACTCGTTACCAAACATGTTGTTGTTCGTAGCTTTATAACCGCCAACTGTTACGGACAGATTAGTAGTGGTTTCGTTATCACCATATACTTTTACTTGACCGTTGTCAGCTACTGTTACATAGTACTCATCATCATTAGTACCAGCTACAGGTTGGATGTCTGCATTCACAGCATATCCGTTTTTCTTAACAGAAATTGTAGTTGGTTTAGTAACTTCTTTATCGAATACTACTTTGAATTTGTACTCACCAGCAGCTTCTACTTTGCTTACGGATGGAGCAGCAGCATCAACAGTAACATCGAATGTTTTTGTCAGGTAAGGAGCGTTGTTAGGTGTAGCTTGGAGGTCCTTCACATTAGCAAATGCGATAGTGTGTTGACCAGCAGTCAAGCCAGTAGCAGCACCTGTGAGCGTAATTTCTTTAACCGCAGGGTTAGTAGAAGGAACGTTCACGTTTTTGTTATCAATTGTGATCAATCCGATCGAGCCTACATACTCATCAAAGGAAACAACTACATCATTGCCTTTAACTTGTACAGACTTAATAACTGGAGCAGCAGTATCTACGAAGGAGAATGTTTTCGTCTCATCCTTCTCCAAACCACTCAGGTTTTTGTTCAATACTGTCTTTTTAACAGTAAGAGATACATAGTCGCCAGTTTTGATGTTAGCATTTGTCAAAGTAATCACAGCTTTGGTCTTATCAACGCTGTCAACTTTTACAGTGAACGCAGGACCTGCTTGGTTATTTACTTTGAGTTCATAGTTGGACGCATCTTCAGCAGTTACAGTATCCAACTCGTCATCAAAGTCAACAACGATTTCATTTGCGTTCAGAGCATCTACAGCTTCAACTTTCAGTTCGCCCGCAGGACCTGGAACTGCATCTTTGCGAGGATCGTAAGTTGCACCGTTAGAACCATCGAGGTTAGATTTCGTATAAACGCCTTCGAAATCAGTCTCTTTCAGGTCTCTCTTAACTTTGCTAAACTCACCGTTCATGATTTCGCGGAGGCTTGCACCTTTACCGTCGAAGTCAACGTAGATCAGTTTGTCGAAAGAAGTTGCTGCCATGTCAGCTGCAAATTTCTTGTTACCTGCATCTGTCAGGTTGAACAGGTCACGCAATTCATAGTATCTGTCTACGTCTCCACCCAGGTAAACACCAGATTTTGGTGCTGCAAAAGCGGAAGATGCCATGCTAGCAACTACTGTAGCAGAAAGGATGGAAAGAGCTACTTTTTTATTCACGTACTACCCCTCCGTAAGTTTGATAGGAAGTCTATTTTTGTGAGTGAGTATGTAATGAACAGCGGAGAGAGGTGACTCCCTCCGCTGCTCGACTCACGTAAAAGGCTTTAACTTACAAAATTATTTTTTGAAAGTTACGTTTGTTTTGTCGGTTTCGCCTTTTTCACTTGTTACAGTGATTACACCAGAAGTAGCATCTGTTTTGTCAGTAGAGAATTCGAATACGATTTCTCCGTTGCTTACTTTACCAGTGAAGGTTTCGCCACCAACTTTGATAACTGCTTTATCAATCTCGGATTCTTTACCGTTTTTGATTTCTACAGTTACAGAGTAAGAGTTTACTGGACCGATAGCGAACTGTTTACCAGTTGCGGAGTCAGCGACAACATCCCATTTGTCCCCACCATTGTCTTCGCCAGGTGTTTGTCTCAGGAACGCTTCCGCTTCATCTTCCCAACCTTCTTTTTCTACTTCATCTTCGTCGGAAATGATCAATACGTAGTCGTATTTGTTACCGGAAACGTCGGAGCTATCGATAGCAACGATGTAGTCGCCTTTGCTCACGCCGTCAACGCCTTCCAGATCATCGAAGATCTCCAGGAATGCAGTGGAAGATTTAGTGTTGATAGTGGATTTTTTGTCATCAGCATCTTTAACAGTGATGGTGTTACCATCTACGTTAGATACCAGACCCACTTTGATTTTGTCGATGCTAGCTTGGTTCAAATCATCTTTATCACTAATGACTTTAGCGAGCATTTTTTCGTCTTCATCTTGGAGGTTGTTGTTAACTACTTCAACAACATCGTCCACAACTACTTCATCGTTAGCATCCAGTTGGAATGCGATGAAATCGCCGCGTTTGATACCACGATCGTCTTTCAGATCTTCAGAATCTTTGTCCAATGGGTAAGTTTTCAATTCGACTTTGTCACCGGTTTTAGTGAGAACTTGGATAGTGTCATCTCCACCGGATCTTCCGTAATCCCAAACCATACCGTATTGGGAATCGCCACCCAAACCGTCACCTTCAACTACGAAGATTGCTTCAACTTCATCTTTATCTTCGTCAACTGTGTAGTATACAGTCAGATCGTCTTCGTCTGCAATGTCTTTGAACTTCGCAGCTTTAGCGTTTTTCAGTTCAGGACGTTTGTTTGCGTCTTTGATCTCACCAGTCATGTTGAAGATAGCAGTATCATCATTTACTTCGTAGTCGTCAACCATTTCGTCGTCTTCGTCAGCAATTTTGTCCCACTCAGCTCCAGAAGAACGGATCAGATCTGTTTTCAGGATGCGAACTTTTTCTGCTTTACCATCTTTGTCAAGTTCAACTTCCAGCAGGACGTTGCTGTCGTCTTTCTTAGGTTGGAGAAGGTCTTCCAGTTCGCTCTCGTTACCGTTTTTATCGAAGTTTTTGCCGTTTACATCATAGATGTCTTCAGCTTCCAACTCAACATTCACTTTTTTGCCTCTTTGAGTCAATACAGTGAATTGCCATTTGTCTTTACCATAGTCCAGGTAAGCTGCACGAGTAACGATTGCTTTTTGTTTGCGATCGTCGATTGGATCCTTAGTAGTTACGTGACGAACACGACCAGAAGCATCCAGGTACAGTTTTACTGTTTCGCCGTCAAGATCTTTGATCAGATCCCAGTTGGATCCATCAGTATCTTCAACGTCTTTGTTTCCGTTATCGGAGTAAGTAGCACCTTTGTAGATACGGTATGTTTTGTCTCCGATAGTCAGACGGTAGTCGTTGCTGTTACGCATAACAACTTTGTCTACTTTACCTTCTACAATCGTGTCAGTAGCGAAGATCAGGAACTTGTCTTCGTCACCTTCTGGATAGTAAACGCTGTAAACCATGTTTTCTTTCAGATCGCTGAATTTAGCTGGTTTACCATTGAGGAATACGAGGAAGTCTTTGCCTTCATCTTTGTTTTCCAGCTCATTGAACTTGTCGTTGTCAATGTTCGTGATCTTTTTCTTTTCAACATCGACTTTGCTGATCACTTCAGAACCATATTTACGACCTTCGTCAGTTTGGTTCATAGTTTGATCGTCGATTACGTGCATGTAAGCAATTTCGTTGTTGTCATCCAGAACAACTTTCACACCAAAAGTGAAGCCATCGCCATCTTTGATGATTTCTTTCAAACCGTCAACTGCATCAGTGAAACGTTTGAAGTTGTAAGTAACAACAGTATCTTTGTTCAGACGGTAGGATTTCTCGCTAGCATCCAGAACCAGTTTCAGATCTTTCAGATCGGAGCTGCTCAGATCTTTAGCATCTGTGAAGGATTTGCCTTTCAGTTCCCATTCGCTCACACGGTCCATGATAACTTCTTCGTCTGTGGAACCTTCCATCCAAACGATTACGTCTTCACGGTCGTCTTTGATCCACACTTGTACGTGTTGACCAGCGAATTCGTTAGAGTTGATACCGTCAGCTACTTTGTAAGTAGTGTTGCCGATACCAGCGTCTTTACCATTCAAAGTTACTTCGTTAGCTTTGATTTTGCCCAGACCGATAGCAGGTACGTTTGTTACCAATGGCAAGTCATCGCCATCGCGACCAGCTTCTTGAGCCCACTCCATGTCACGAACAGTAACTTTCAGGTATTTAGTCAGGAGGTTTTCATTCGTGATTTCATAACGAACGTCAGTCCCGAATTCTTTTTGCTCCATCAGGTCTACACGAAGAGCGTTGTCGAGCATTTTGAAAATGTCGCCACGAGTTGCTGCATTGTTAGGAGTAGTGATGCTCTTAGCAATGTTCAGCTCGGAAGCTTTGGAGATCATGCTGTTAGGCCATACACCCTTAACGGATGGCTCATAACCCAGTGCACGAACGATCATAGTAACTGCTTCTGCATAAGTAACTTGGTTTTGTGGTTTGAAAGATTTGTCCGGGAAACCTTTTACGATTTCTTCGTTGGAAGCTACGTTTACGAAACCAGCAAACCAATCAGTAGATCTAACATCAGTATAAGTATTGCTGAATTGTGCCAATTTCGCACCTTGCTCCAGTCCGCGAGCGCGAACGATCAGAGTAGCGAACTCTGCACGAGTGATAGTTTTCTCTACACCGTAATCGCCGTTGCCATAACCTGCTACCAGGCCAAGAGCTTCCAGGCGTTTTACGGTTTTTTCCATATCAGCGTCCATTTTAGGAGCTGTAGTTGTTGCTGCTTCTTCTGCTGCGAAAGCCATTGGAGCAACAGTAAGTGCGAGTGCACTAGCCAATACACTGTTAACGACCTTTTTCATAACCTTGTGTTCTCCTCCTCTAGTATAAACAAATTGTTCTTGGGGAATATTTGTTGTTAATCTATCTTTCTTTTTAAAGCCCGAATCCTGCAAGCGCGTGTCACCTCCTTTCGCAGGAAAGCCTCGCTTTTTGTGTTAAAAATCTCTAGTATATTCAGTATTGTGTAAAATGCAACAATCACTAGTGTAACACAACTGCTAGAATTCGTGAATCTTTTTTACACAATTCCCCGTTTTTCGTGTGACATCCTATTAAACGCCTGAGCGAATCAAAAGTTGCGGCGCCTTCGAAAAAAAATTAAAGTTTTTTTCGTGGTTCGTTATTC
This sequence comes from Brevibacillus sp. AG162, assembly GCF_006715575.1. NCBI lineage: Bacteria > Bacillati > Bacillota > Bacilli > Caryophanales > Paenibacillaceae > Brevibacillus > Brevibacillus sp. AG162. Next base: position 401,679 of record NZ_VFNO01000004.1, on the reverse strand, counting down.
ACCTGTCAGTTATGTACGAAGTGACATCCGCCACAATCGTATTATAGGGTACACAGGGCGGGCTGTCACGACTGAACCTTTTTCCAATTTGATTCAAAAGCTTACAAATCTTGTTTTTTGGCTAGTTACCCAGTGCAGTTTCAAACGCTACAACAGCCAGGTTGTAAGTCAGAACAGCTTTTTGGTATTGATTCTCACTTTTAGACAACGCTTCTTCTGATTGGATGACATCCAAAGTAGTTGCGAGTCCATTTTCAAAGCGCAAATTCTTCAGTCGATAGCTCTCCGCAGCGGAATCCTTTGCCGACTTAGAAAACTCAATCGCTTCTCTTGCTGCATTCAGATTGAGATAGGCTTCTGTAACATCTTTGGTAACAGCACGCTTTTGCTTTTCAATTTCAAGGTTAGCTTTTTCCACGCTGTTACGAGCCATTTGGCCTTGGAGAGTAGATGCAGCTGTAAAATCAGTGATCAGTTTTACGTTCAATTCAGCCAGTTTGAGCTCTTCCTGAGCCTGTGTTATTTCATTTCGATTGGAAAGCGCCTTTTCCTCGGCTTCCTTCAGTGTCATGTTAATAGGAGCCGTTTGCTTATTTGACGAGATGAGCTTCCATTCTTTAGTCAAATCGACTCCGAGGAAGTCGTTCAAATTCATACGGGCAATTTCCAAGTTGTTTTCTGCAGTTTTCAATTCTGCTTTTGCGGCTGCTACCCCCATCTCGGCTTCAAGAACATCTGTCTTAGCATTCGTTCCTACATCGAATGCAGCCTTTGCCACCTTAAGCTGTGCTTCTGAACGCGCCAAGCTTTGTTTCTTCAAGTTCAGATCATCTTGAGCAAAAATTAGCTTGTAATAGACATCCTGCGCGCCAAGCTTTGTTTTAGATTCCGCCGATTTTACGTACAGTGCGTTGAGCTTCTTGGTTTGTACTCCTTTTGCATTGTTATAATATTTTTGTTGTGCTGCTTCCAACGATTCGATCGCATCGCTTGGCAGATCAGAGTTGCTCACATAGGTAAGAGTTTGGTTAAGGTCTGCATTTTTTGCATCCAGACGTGTTTCATTGAGCACGGCGTTTGTCTTCAAAGCCTGTTCAATGGCTTTTTCCAAAGTCAGCTCTGCTCCTGTAGCAGCCTCAGCCTCAGGAGTAGACTGACTCTCTGTACCGGTTTGTGCTGTTGCTTTATCATTTGATGCTTGTACAGTCGTAGGTGCCTTTGTTTGATCGGAGCCTGTATTCGCAGATGCCGTCAAGCTTCCTGCGCCTAGTGCTGTTGTTAATACTGCCGCCAAACTGATGGACATCCATTTCTTTTTCGAATATGGAAAATTCACTGAATTCCACTCCTTCATTTTATGTTAAGTATAAAATTATTAACCACATTAAATATGTGGTTTGTCCCAAGATCACTATATCACAGAGTTATACTTCTCACACGCAAAAATATACCATACCAACATTTTCATAAGGGAATCATAGATAGCTCCTCCCTTTCCTTTTTTATTCCACAAACACCACATAGAGTACTACGATTATGTGTCAAAAACATTTCAGTGTTCGCCAACATTTCTTTTGCATGCTATCCTTTTCTTGAGGTGATTGTACGATGCTTACCCAATACAAAACGATCGCTGGCTACGGTGAGGACTATATCGTTATTGAACGCTCCCGTTTTATCGGGTATGCCCAGCGGGTTACAACCGAAGAAGAGGCGACAGCGTTTATCGCGATGATAAAAAAGAAGCACTGGGACGCTACCCATAACTGTTCCGCTTTTGTCATTGGCGAAAACGATCAGATTCAGCGCTCAAGTGATGACGGAGAGCCTAGCGGTACAGCAGGCAAACCGATTCTCGAGTGTATCAAGAAAAACGGTGTGAAGGATACGGTCGTCGTCGTCACCCGCTATTTCGGCGGAATCAAGCTTGGGGCTGGTGGTCTCGTTCGGGCTTATACAGCTGGAACGGTCACTGCACTAAAGGCTGCGAAGATCGTGGTTCATACCTTGCATCAAACGATTTCGGTCAGCGTCGACTACACATGGTGGGGCAAGGTAGAGAACGAACTGCGTCTAGGCGAACATCGCGTGAGTGGTACGGATTTCACAGACAAGGTTACCGCGCATGTGTTGATTCCTGAGGGTGAACAGGATGAGTTCGTCGCGCAAATGGTTGATTTGACGAACGGACAAGCCCAGATCATGCTCGGTGATAAGGAATATGTGGAGGTTCCGGTGGACGCGGTTGGAGATGTGGAAGAAGAGTAATTTCTCAACAAAAAAAGCTGAAGAGGCGGATGACCTCTTCAGCTTTTCTTCTATTATATATAGCGAAATATCTCACATTACTGCTTAGGCAGTTTTTTGAGTTGGACCATCACACGTACGGTGATAACAGCCATCTCTGCACGAGTCAAATTATGAGTTGGCTTGAAGCTGTAAGTCGGCTTTTTCACGGATGGGTCATCGACTTCACCGTTCATCAGCTTACCTTTGCTGACAGCCAGCACAGATGGAGCCGCATAGTAGCTTACATCTTTTGCATCTGTAAACATTTTATTCAATGCCACTTTGGATGCATCGAGCGTAGCCAATTTCATGTTGAGTGCACGCGCAATCATGATTGCTGCTTCTTCACGCGTCAGAGAATCGTCTGGACGGAAGTAGCCTGGCTGTTTTCCACGAATAATCCCAGCACGAGCAGCCGTCTCGATGTACTTGTACTCATAATCCCACGTATTGCGATTAGGACGGACATCCGTGAAGGTTGGTTCTAACGGATCACGCTCATTGCTATCCTTATATGGCCCTGCGTTAATTGGCAGTGCCAACGCTTTTACCAGCATTGTGGCAAATTCACCGCGAGTCATGTCACGGTTTGCACCAAAACTGCTTCCGCTGTATGCCGGCATGATGCCTTTTGCATACAAGGTCTCAATCGCATCGCGAGCAAAATCATGGGTAATGACATCATCGTAGGATTCTCTTGTTTTCATGACCATGTAGTAACCAAATCCAGCAAACGGCACCTGTACGGTTTTCGCGCCAGTATTCACTACACCACCAATGTTTCTCCACTCGTCACCATTGTGATAGTAAATGGTCAAGATGTTGTTCGCAGCATTTACGATCGATGGATCATACTTGATGGTAAGTGTTCCACGGAGACTTGGAACAAGATTGTCTTGCCAACGGCTCTTAAAGTCCTGAGCATCGCCTTCATCGTAGTATGGATCACGTCCACCCGGAGCCTCTGTGTCGCCTGCATCGACATAGTACAACGGACTTGCGTAGTTAAAGTTGGATTCGAGTACCAGCCTGTCCTCCAAATTGTCTTCTTCAATGGTTACTTGTCCTGTTGTTCGGTCTGCCATACCAAAATAGAGAGGCACATCGACAAAAATGTCTCCGTTTGGATTCTTCACTTCTTGGCCAGCACGGCTGTCATCTGGCGACAGCAATACGGTACCTTTTGGGAATTTCAGATCAAATTGCTTATCAAATACGCTAAACGCTACTTTCTTCCCTAATACATCACGATATTCAGCACCATTTACATTCGAGCTCGCATTGTAAATCTTGATTTCGTCTTTATAGGTGCTATCGCCTACTACAACCGAGAATTTCACTGTGTTTAAACCTTTTTTAAGAGCGACTGTAGATATAAACACGTAGTAGGTTTCTGGAATTGTTTTTCCTTGGTCATCGTCGTAATAGAAATCAGGGTTTGTTGTATTCGTTACTTTCGCTTCTGTTTTGCCGAACAAAACTTTGTCCGCATTTTCCGCAAACACTTTTACAACTGCACTGTTGCTATTAACGATGATGTATGGATCGTTTTCTTTTGCTTTTACTGGGGACAGAACTTCCCAGCTGGAATATTTCTGATCGATGTTGATGTCATAGCGAATGACAGTACCATTGTCATCTTCTGCTACGATTGTGTAGACTGTTGTTCCACCCTTTTTCAGAGTCAGAGGGAAGAGCGCCAGTTTTTGTTCCTGATCTTTCGCATCGGTTACAGCATCTTGTACTTCTTCAACAAGATCCCCATATTTCTTCGTGCTCATTTTCCCTTCAAATCGGGAACGAGACTGTGAATCAATGTTGTGCTCATCGAACAGGTCTTCCAAATCGTTATTCAAAGCTGCTTCCAGACGAGTCTTTACGTATTCCTGATTCGTTGTGTCTTGATCCCAATCCCCACTCTTGTAGCGGAAATCATTGATCCGTTTTCCGTTCTTTTCGATATATACATGTGTTGCATCATTCACGGTAAAGCTCAGGCTGCTCAAGAAGTTGGCACCCGTCTTATAGGATGGGTCTCCAGCTTTTTTCATCAGCTCTTCGGTTTTACCATTGGAGATGATCTCCAGCTTCACATCCTCTACAGATGGCGTCTTGGATGTGTTGTAGGAAACATTATAAGTGAAAACCGTTTTTGGATCGTCCTTCAAAGTGATTTTCAGGACGTTGTTGCCCTTTTTATAAGCGAGTTGGTCTTTTTGGATCAGGAATGTGCCCTTGTTGGTATCGATATCGGTAATGTTGATAGTGGCTCCGTTCAACGTCGCCTCAATGTTACCTGACTTCAATACGTAGTTGTACACTTTCCCGTCAAGATTTCGGATATCGTTCTCACTCTTCACTTGATATCCGTCTTCGAAGCTGCGAACCTGTCCAGTTGCATCTACATAGGTGATTTGCGCATATGGAGTAATACGAATATCCAGTGTATAGGCAGCAGATGTCGATGCTGTACCGCCATTATATCCAATTACCAATTTACCCTGACCCTGTGGAAGCTTTCTCAGCGTAAGTGTAAATCCATCGGACCCTGCCTGGATAACATAGTCAGTTCCTGCAGCCAATGTTTGTCCGTTGTAGGTAATGTTTACAGTAGAGTTTGGATTCGAGATATTTTGTGTGACGACCTTCAATTCCAGCGGCGAAGTAACAATCGTATTTGCAGCCGTTGGAGACAACTCTTGTGCATTCGCCAAATTGATCACTTTTGTAATATTCGGCTTCGTGCTGTCCAAGTACTTGAACTCGTACTCGTAGTTCGCAACATTAATAAAGCCAGATGGAGAAGTTACGGTATTGTTCGATGCTTTTGTCAAGTACTGGTAGCTCAACGATACTTTGTACGTTTTTCCATCCTGGAAGACTCCTGCTGGTACCCCCAGAGTTACCGCATATTCGGTAAAGCCGCTTTGCGGATTGCCGATCGGTGTAAATGTTAATCCACTTCCACTCTTGTATTCAGTCTTACTTCCACCTTCGGAAATCGTGACCTTGAATTCTTGGAACTGCTGCTCACCAGCAATATCTACAAATTTCAAAAGTGCCGCACCATTCAGTGTCATGGCTGGAGAATATGTTGCGCCTGTTACCGTAGATAGTTGGTTCGGCTGTAGTGATACTCCACCCAGCATTACTTTGTAAAACTGATCAGAGCTTCCGGATGATGTAGTGGTGACCAACAGCTTGCGGACGAATGTCCCTACTTCCTTATTTTCGTTAAATACTCTGATTTCCAAGGTATTTTCACCAAGCTGCGATGGTACACTCAATCCAAAAGATCCGGTGCGGTTCACCTGTGTTTTGACTACATCACCTGTACGCAGGTTTTTCACTTCAACTGTATCTGCATTGAGTGCTTTTCCGTCCATGTTCAAATTCAGACGGTTGGTCGAAGGAACTGTGATATAAGTCGGACTCGAAGTGACATTCGGATCGTTCAGTGGTGTATCATTCACTTTCAAATCACTAACGAGTGGTGTGTTGTTGTATTGAACAAAGAACTGGTAGTGCTCTTTTGTTACATTTCCCACCTTTTCATAGAAGGCGACTTGATTCAGACCTGGTTTCAGGCTGATATTGCTAAATGTAAAAGTGCTTCCGTTAATTGATGGAGCCGTATTCGATAAATCCTGGACGGTCTGGCCGTTGTTCGTAATCAGCTTGATTCGCAAGCTGCTTCCGGTTACACCACTGCCATACGTACCAATCAGTGTGATTGTGGAGTCGCCATAAACCACAGGGTTATAGGCTGTCGTTCCACCTGAGAAATTTGTAATCGAAATCGGGCTATTCTGCGAGTTGTACTCGTAATAAATGACGTCACGCTCACCTGTATTCGGTGCAAAAAGCTGTACAGCATTCAGACCAGGAGATAAATCAATATCTGGCAATACGCCTCCTGCTCCAGTTACAGTTCGAACGGTCACTCCGTTTACTTGGACTTCGACAGCCTGTGTTTTATCTACTGCAGCTGAGATGGTATACTCGTATTCCAAGCCAGTTACTGTTCGGCTTGTAACCTTTTTGGGATCGCTTTGATGCTCACCTTGCCCAGAATTCTTAAATTTTAGCGGGCCTGTTCCCGAAGGGAGAGGCGTTGGTGTGTACTGAAAGTATATCTCTGTTGTATCGTTTGTTGGATCTAGCGTTACTTTTGGTCTTACCGTAACTTTAGTCACTGCCCCACTGCTGTTCAGTTGAAAATCCGGCAGTGTAATTTTGTCGTTTGCGAACAGTTGGTTATTCGCAAGGGGAACCCCATCAATTGCTACATCAACACCTTGACCATTTTTCGAGGTATCCTTGTAAAAAAGCTCGACACCATATATCAATTTCGATTTGGTCTTGAGTGGGGTACTGTACGCATAACCGTTACCGCTACCAGTCGCAAGATAGTCAGTTGGCGTCTTGATACCAGCCCCAGTATTCCAGTTGGAACCAAGTGCCGCAAAAGCAGGTACGGCAGGCAGAACACCTGTAACAATCAGCATCATCGTCAGGCACATTGCCAGCCAGCGACGGAATTGTTGATAGGACTTGTTCATTTTTTCACCTCTCCATATTATTCTGAAATTCTTATTTGTCCCGCTCCAAAAAAGATCGGGCAGTATACTTCTCCCTTTTCTTTATCGGACAATTCCCTTCTGTACTTAAGTGTTTCCCCCCAAATTTTGGTGAAAAAAAGCCCTAGCATCAAAATGATGCCAGGGCTTTACGTATTACTAATTCGTCCGACGCTGTTGTTCGGCTTGCTTAATTTTGATCCGTCTGTACGTATTAATCAGTGGGCGATGACGACGGCTAACGAGGCCAACGATCTCCGTTCCAAGATGGATGACAATCAGTAGCGCGACCATGACGATAATCGTGGTCCACTTCGTCGTCTTCGTCAGCAAGATCGCCATCATTCCGAAGAAAATGCTAATGGAGTAAATCGTGAGTACAGTTGAACGATGGGACAGACCCATGTTCAGCAAACAGTGATGCAAATGCCCTTTATCTGGGCTCGAAATCGGCTTTTTGTTCACGATCCTGCGCACGATGGCGAAGAACGTATCCCAAAGCGGCACACCCAGCACGACGATTGGGATGATAAAGGAAACGAACAACGCTTCTTTAAAGCCCATAATCGACAGAGCAGCCAGGTTAAAGCCCAAGAAAAGCGAACCGGTGTCGCCCATGAACAGGCGAGCTGGATGAAAGTTAAAGTAGAGAAAGCCCAGGATCGCTCCGAGGAGCACGAAACAGTAGGTCGCTACCTTGTAATCGTCCATCAACAAGGCCATGACACCCATTGTCCCTGCAGCAATCGCTGAAACACCTGCCGACAGGCCATCGAGACCGTCAATCAGGTTCACTGCATTGGTTACACCGACAATCCAAAACATCGTGATCGGAATCGCGAGCCAGAAAAGCCAGCCACTGCTGAAATCAATGCTTCCGCTATACGGCAGATTCACGACACCGATCTTCAAGCCAAAAGGAATGACGACAATCGCTGTTGCGACTAGCTGTCCGAGCAGCTTCCACTTTGGCGAGAGCTGGTATTTGTCATCGAGCATGCCGACGACCATAACGATCGTACTTCCGAGGAAAATTCCCAACATTTCCGATAGGCTTGTATACGGGACAAATAGGAAGAACGCAACCAGATATCCGATATAAATAGCCAAACCACCCATACGTGGCATGATTCGTGTGTGTACCTTGCGCTGGTTCGGGGCATCCACTGCTCCTACTTTGACAGCCAGGTTTTTTACATACGGTGTTGCAATAAACGATATGATCAGCGAAGTCAGAAATCCGAGGATTAGTGTAGACATCGACTGTTCTCCTCTCTACGGATGCATCTAGGAACGGCTACTCCATTTTTCTTTCAGTACGGTTAGAACAAACCGCGGAATAGCCAGTTGACGCTTCCAGCGAGTAGGCTCGGAAGCAAGTCGATAAAACCATTCCAAATGCAGTTTTTGCCAAATCTCGGGAGCCCGCTTCACTTTCCCGGAAATGACGTCAAAGCTTCCGCCTACCCCCATCATCAGGGAGGCATTCAACTGATCGCGATACTTCGCCATCCATTCATCTTGTCTGGGCGCACCCAGTGCGACGAACAGGAGCTGCGGTTTCGCTTCGGCAATTTCCTGTACAATTTGAGGTTCTTCCTCTGGGCGAAAATAGCCATCCCGACATCCGACGATTCGAGCGTTCGGATAACGAGCACTCAGTTTGTCTTTTGCCAAATGAATAACATCTGGCTTGGCGCCGAGTAAATACACGCCCCACTGATGTTGATCGGCTTTCGTCATGAACGCTTCCAGAAGCTCCACACCCGTAACGCGCTCATAAATCGGCTGATTCGTCCATTTGGCAGCGTATACGATTCCAATTCCATCTGGAACGACATAGGCTTGTTTTACAATAGATCGGAAAGCGCGATTCTCTCTCGCTACCATGACGATTTCCGGATTGGCGGTGACCACGTGGGTCTTTTGACCGCTTTGTATGCGTTCTGTTATATGATCGACAGTCTCACGGAAACCGCGAGTCGTAAATGGCACATCTAGTATGGTTGCGACCTGTTTGGTCATTTCTTCACCTTCAAGTGCTTGTTAGTAAATGAATGTTTAAAAAGACGACTTTTTAAACTACCTATTCATGCATGGAGTTGCCCATTAGCCATTCTACCCGAAAAGAAAGGCACATTCAAGATGATCATGAATGTGCCTTATTTCCTGCCGTCAGGGCAAACATCAATCCACCCTCTGCTACTACTTTCCCATTTACCAGTGCTCTGCCATGCCCTTTGCCGACGGTTCCACGCACACGAGTAAGCTCAACCTCTAGTACCAGCGTATCTCCCGGCTTCACTTGATCTTTGAAACGGAATTCATCAATACCTGCAAACAGTCCGATTTTTCCTTGATGTTCCTCCATGCTGAGCATCGCTACTGCCCCAACCTGTGCCAACGCTTCCACAATCAGGACACCAGGCATGACTGGATAACCAGGAAAATGGCCTTGGAAAAACGGTTCATTGATTGTTACGTTTTTCACTCCAACCGCTTTTTTTCCTAGCTCCAGCTCTTCAATTCTGTCTACCAACAAAAACGGGTAACGATGCGGGATGATTTCCTGAATTTGCATAATATCCAAAGGCGCTTTGATTTCCATTATGTATCGCTCCATTTCCATACTTAACTAGACTTGTCTATGCATGAATACCCTTTGACTAACGAAACAATATAGATAACTCCCGCCCCAGTTGAACGGACAAGCGGGGTTAAGATAAAAGGAGCACTTCCTCCCCACAGAGCGGGAAGTGCTCTTTTTCAACCTTACACGCGGTTCAACAGTCGAGCCTTTGCCAGATAAATCGCGCTCACAATAAATGAGAACGCTATAACCGACCAAAGTATCGCTTCACTGTACTCATAACGGTACATAACGAGCGGAATGACCAGATACAAAAGAACGGTTGTCAGCTTACCATAGGCATTTGCCGGGACAGTTTTTTTGCCACGGAAATGATAAACAGCTCCTGTTACTATCATTGCCAGATCGCGCACAAAGAAAAACAGGGCGGCCCATACACTGATTCGATCCGTCAAAAATAATGAGGCGATGACCGCCAGCATCATTAATTTATCTGCCAGAGGATCTAACATCATTCCGATGGTGGTCACAAGCTTATGCTTCCGCGCGATGTACCCGTCCGCAATATCGGTCACTCCCGCCAAAATCAAAATGCCTAAAGCGATTTCAACATGATACGGAAACTCCGAAAAAAAGACATACAGGTACAAAGGGATGAGCACGATGCGAAAGATCGTAAGCAAATTAGGAAGATTCACGGACATCCCTCCGTATTCAAATCGTCACTTCCTTTTTCAACCACTCGACCTATTATACTCTGTGGACAAACACCACAACAAGTCCTCGAAAAAATAGGAGCCCCAACCATAGGTTCGGGCTTGTCCAGCTAAGGTTTTTAGGTTTCTTCAAACATTAAATCCCACATATGTTTGTAGGTTCCTGGATCGAATACATCAGACATTGGCTTCTTGCCAACCCCACCGTATCCGATCATCAAACCAATGACCAGTGAGAAAAACAGCAGGAGTGGGACCAGCACCATCTTGGCAACTCTCAGCCGCCAATTTTTGCCGCTCCGTTCCCGCTCTTTTCCTTTTGACTTAACTTCTTCGGTCTGACGCGGGAAACGTTTGCTCTTCCCTTGTTCCATGCTCCTCTCCTCCGTCATGTTGATTGTTATGGGTTATCTGCTTCTCAGTTGGTTGGCAATGCCCATCATTTGATCACTGATGCCGACTGCGCGTGAGTTCAATTGATATGCACGCTGAATGTTCACCAGCTGGGACATTTCCTCTGTCATACTTACATTGGAGCCTTCCAATGCTCCTTGTCGAAGTGTAGCATCGCCTGCAATGAGGGCATTGGTGTATTTGGTAGTTGGATTTGCACCGGAATCTAACTCGGCATCAAACAGATTCTGACCGACTTGCTGCAACTGATCAGGATTGTCTACTTTCCAAAGGCCGATATTGCCGTAAGACACTCCATTAGCAGTAAGCGCTCCCTCGGCAGTAATTTGAATATTAGTAACTGGCTCGGGCAATACAATATTTACGCCGTTTTCGTCAGTCAAAATGTGACCAGAGGTAGTGTGCAATACATAACCTTGTTCATCATCATCGAATGAGATCTTGAAGGAGCCGTCCCGAGTCAATCTATTTTCTTCTTGAATCACAACGCCAGATGCGTCCTTGATCTTGTGAGTGACTAGAAAATACCCGTCTCCCTCAACCAACACATCTGTTGGCACATCCGTGACTTTCACAATACCTTGACCGAGATCCAGCTTGGTCATGCCAAGACGGGCACCGCTTCCGATCCGAATCCCCACTGGCGTATTCCGATTTTGATTGTCTGCTGCCGGCTGTTCATTCATCGAATCGGAGAGAAGCTCGGAAAACGATGCGACCCGGCGCTTGTACCCAATTGTATCAATATTCGCCAGATTGTTGGCTGTATTGTCCAACGCTTGCTGAATACCGCGCATAGCTGATGTGGAAATATTAAGCGACTGCATCTTTCCTACCTCCTATTATCCGTTAACACGACCGATTTCATTAGCAGCCTTATCCAACGTACCATCAATTGTTGTAATGACCCGTTGGTTTGCTTCATAAGCGCGTAGTACACTCATCATGTTCGTCATGGTTTGACCAGGGTCTACATTGGAACGCTCACGCCAACCTTGTTGCATACCGTATCGGCCTGCAACCGTAGGTGTAGCGTATGTACCTGCTGCCAGAGCTGCTTGATCGTTCGCTTCTGCAACATCAATCGCTTCGACGTCTGTGTCGCCTTCCCAACGGAATACATTGGTCCCTTCCCGAACAAGCATCAAGGGATTGGTTACTACAGCCAGTCCCAATCGAGGATGCGCTGCCAACGATTCATATTCATTCGTCGTTGGGTCTTTGTACAGCAATTCGCCAGCCTCGTTAATCTTCAAATCTTGTCCAGCATTGATTCCGCTTACTGGGTCATTGATTCGGATCGCCTGATTTTGATTGTCCAGAACATAATACCCATCGGGCGTTACCAAGTAGCCATCCGCATTCACGCTCCAGTTGCCGTTTCGCGTGTAGCGAATATTCTCTTCTTGAGCTGGCTGCGTCAAATCCTCAATCCGCGCCACACTGTAAAACAACCGTCTCTCATTCCCATCCTGATCTGGCTGAATATTGTCCATCAACGCAAGATCATACGGATTCCGTGTCTCTTCAATATCCCCCTGCGCAAAATTCGGCAGCGCCTCCGACATGTACACCCCTGTGTGCAAACGCCCGATAATGGCAGGTTGTCCAGGCATAGTAGGGACACCCGGAACATCCAGTCCCTCCTGATCGTTCATGCGGGAGAGCAATTGCTCCGGAAATGCACGCATGACACCCACGTCCTGTTTGAACCCGGGTGTATTGATATTTGCTAAGTTGTTCGCCAGCGATTCTTGCCTGTTCTGCAAAGCCAGCATGCCAGATGCAGACGTATACAAGCCTCTGATCACTTAAATCTTACCCCCTGAATAATCGCTTATTCGAGTGAGCCGGCATCTTGTCCAAATAGTCCAGCATCATTCCTGTTCCTTTTGCAACGCACATCATAGGCTCGTCCGCTACCAACACAGGAACCTTCAGCTCCTCTGCCAGAATCTCGTCAATACCGTGCAATAATGCGCCGCCACCGGTCAGGAAAACACCCTTATCAATTATATCGGCAGAAAGCTCCGGAGGTGTTCGTTCTAAAACAGATTTTGAGGCTTGTACAATCGCACTCACCGACTCAGCCAGGGCTTCCTGGACTTCATTGGAGCGAATGGTAATCGTTTGCGGCAAACCGCTTACCATGTCTCGACCCCGAATGTCCATTTCGTCCTGGCGTCCGCCGGATACGGTTCCAATCTGAACCTTGATATCTTCAGCCGTACGCTCCCCAATCAGCAATTTGTATTTATTTTTTATGTAACGCATAATAGCCACATCGAATGTATCGCCTGCTACTTTAATGGAGGAAGACGTGACAATATCGCCCATCGACAATACCGCTACATCGGTCGTTCCCCCACCGATATCCACTACCATATTACCGGACGGCTGAAAAATGTCCATTCCTGCCCCGACTGCGGCAACTTTCGGTTCTTCTTCGATAAATACTTCTCTTGCTCCACCGCTGCGCTCAGCTGCTTCGCGAATTGCTTTTTGCTCAACAGAGGTGATGTTGGTCGGGCAGCAAATCAAAATGCGCGGACGGGCAAACATGCTCTTTCCACCAATTTTGTTCAAAAAGTGCTTCAGCATGGCCTCTGTGATTTCAAAATCCGCGATAACCCCTTCTCGCAAAGGTCGGATCGCTACGATATTTCCTGGGGTGCGGCCCACCATGCGATAGGCTTCATTTCCCACGGCCAAAACTTTTCTGGTTTTACTATCTATTGCCACGACAGATGGTTCGTCTAGGACAATTCCCTTGCCTTTTACAAAAACCAAGACATTGGCCGTGCCCAAGTCGATTCCGATATCTTTGCCAAACATGAAAGGTCCTCCCTGATTACCAGTTACATTTCTACCTAATATCATAGGCTCTTCTACGTGAGAGGACAAGGAAATTCTTTCTTACACACTTTCCTCCTGTTCTACTCGTACTTTTTTACTACGCCGTTTGTACTTAATTTTGGTTGCTTCGCCTCCCCGTAGATGTCTGATGGCTTTGTGATATTCCAAAATTTCCTTAACCTGGTTCGCTAACTCTGGATTTATCTCAGGCAGCCGCTCAGTCAAGTCCTTGTGCACAGTACTTTTCGAAACACCGAACTCTTTGGCGATCATCCGAACCGTATTTCTTGTCTCTACAATATATCGGCCGATTTTGATGGTCCGCTCTTTGATGTAGTCGTGCACATTACTCGCCTCCTTGTATCTACATTGTCTGATACAATATATGGGTGCGTAGGGACACATATTCTACGTTTCCAAGCCTGACAAGCCAGCACGGCCGCATCTTTTTTCAACAGTTTGTACTACACACAAAAAAACACCCGCAATTGTTGTATTTTGCAGGTGTTTTTCTACATTCATTGGTTATTGATTTTTTACTTCCGTTTCAGCCTGAATCAAGTATTGCTCCGGGTTGACAGGCTTGTTATCGATGCGTACTTCAAAGTGAAGATGTGCGCCAGCGTCTTTTTCAAAGGTGTTGCGCCCAGCAGACCCGATTACTTGACCTTGTGTCACTTCATCGCCTGGTTTGACTGTTACGCTTTCCAGACTTTGATATACCGTAATCATTTTGTCTGCGTGCTCAATCTCAATCTCGTTGCCGACAAGTGGATCGTTCACCACTTTTACTACTTTACCCGCAAGAGCTGCGACGACATCAAAGCTCTTTCCATCCGTGGATACGAGGTCAATACCTGTGTGAGGGTAGAAGGAGTTGTCGAAGCTCACCAATGCTTTTTGCTGATTGTCCTTGGAGGCTTTCTCATCGTAGTAGTTCATGCCCACATTGTACTGTACGCCTTTTCCTACTGGCCAAGCGAGTGGTTGTACGCCACTTGTAGCAGGTACCGCTTCTTCGTTTTGCGGTGTAGTCGTCTCAGGAGCTGCAGGAGTTGTCACTGCCACGCCATCTGTGCCATTCGTCATTTTGGATACCGTGTCCATGACATTGCCCTGATACCACATCACAAAAGCGAGAATGATTGCTGCGGTGCCGATGTAGATTGCAGGAAACGCCCATTTCTTGCCCAAAACTTTTTTCCAAGAACTTGCCTTCTTGAATGGAATCGGTTGATTTTGATTTTTTTGATCTTCCATTTTATTCATCACCTCATCCCTCAGTATCGCCAGAATTTTGGCGTATAAACCTGAGAGAGTAGGGAAAAGTAAAAATTTGCTTTTCTTTTACGCTGGGATCACTCTTGTATACTCTTGCAGACTAATTCCTTGATAGAAGTGCTTGACGATTTGCTCCGCGCTTTTGCCGCTTTTGGCCATTCCATTTGCTCCCCACTGGCTCATCCCGACACCATGACCGTACCCTTTGGTCGTAATGAAAACCTGATTGCCGCGCAAGTCCAACGTAAAGGAAGAAGAATTCAAATTGAGCTTTTCACGAAACTCTCTTCCTGTAAATTCTTTGCCGCCAATGCTGATGGTTCCTACGCGATTTCCGGTTGTACGCGATTCGATCCGATACCAGGAACCATCGGTAGAAGCATCCTGCGTGAGCTTGACGCCCAAATTCTTTTCCAGCTCCACAGTGGACAAGACGACTGTTTCCTCATAGCGGGGAGATTGAATATCCCAAGGACTCGCAACGCTCTTCAAATAAGGAATGGGCTTTTCCCAATATTCATCCGAGTTTTCTGTAAAGCCATTACTGGTGGAAAAAAACGTCGCGTCAATGGGCTCGTTCTGGTAGGTCAGGATAACCCCTGCTGTTGCCATAACTGCTTGCTGGATGCGTTTGTTTTTCCATTCGTATTGGTCTCCCCAACGCTCACGCCGCTGCTGCTCATCCATATAGACTTGATGCTGCACCGTATCCAAGACCTGACCGCCTGATGGCACATCATCAAACTTGCCCTCTTTTAATCGGCGCACGATATAGGTCCTGGCCGCCAACGCCTGTGCTTTTAAAGCCTCCAGCTCGAACTCGGCTGGCATTTCCGCCGCTACGACTCCGGTAATATACGTTTCTAGCGGCAATGTTTCCACGGCCTTTTTTTCTGTACGGTACACCTTTACTGGCAGAGAGGAAGCTGATTCCTTCATCGCCGGTATCGCAGGCTCCGAGACGGCCACAGTTGGCTGACTGACAGGGCCAATTGCTGGTGAAAACCAAAAGACCAGAGCAGCAGGCATCAGGACGAGCAAGATCGGCAAAGCGATAAACCACATGAGTAGATAGCGTTTCATGCAAGAGATCCTCCCCGTTACGTACTAGACACGATAAGTCTGAATAACCTACTAAAGTCTATGTTCTGCAACAGAGCGGTAGAACGAGAGAATGAGAGAGTCGAGAGAACGAAAAAAAGACCCCCTGCATACGCAGAGAATCTTTCGTTTTGCCATATGGTTGACGCATTTATCAAGCAAAATTAGGAGAGAAGCTCACTTTGATGGTTTCGGTAACTGCTTTTTCACGAGCCTTTTCTTCTGGAACTACGCGTTCTACATCTGCGCCCAAAGCCAGCAGCTTTTCCGTAAAGTTCACGTAGCCACGGTCAATATGGTGCAGGGCAGAAACCTCCGTCTCTCCCTCGGATACGAGCCCAGCCAGTACAAGTGCTGCACCCGCACGCAAGTCGGTTGCTGCTACCTTGCTGCCTGTCAGCTGGGAACCGCCTTCGACGATGGCACTGCGGCCTTCGATCTTGATGTTCGCATTCATGCGGCGGAACTCTTCCACGTGCATGAAGCGGTTCTCAAATACCGTTTCGGTCACGATGCTCGTTCCTTCTGAAACAAGCAAAAGCGCCATCATTTGCGACTGCATATCCGTCGGGAAGCCAGGGTATGGCAGCGTTTTGAGGTCAACTGCTTTCAGTGGGCCTGTGCGGCGTACACGAATGCCGTTTTCTTGCTCCTCAATGTCCACGCCCATTTCACGAAGCTTGGCGGTCACGGATTTAAGATGATCGCAAATCGCACCTTCCACAAAGACATCCCCGCCAGTAATCGCTGCAGCAACCATGAAAGTTCCTGCTTCAATGCGGT
Source organism: Brevibacillus sp. AG162 (assembly GCF_006715575.1). Classification (NCBI taxonomy): domain Bacteria; kingdom Bacillati; phylum Bacillota; class Bacilli; order Caryophanales; family Paenibacillaceae; genus Brevibacillus; species Brevibacillus sp. AG162. Next base: position 385,069 of record NZ_VFNO01000004.1, on the reverse strand, counting down.
CAGGAATGACACAATGTGTGCAGCCCTTCATCTTTTCCACGCCTTCGATACGGATTGAGCCTGTACCGGCTCCGCGGATTTTTGCTCCCATTCTGTTCAGGAAGTTCGCCAAATCAACGATCTCCGGCTCTTCTGCTGCATTTTCGATCAATGTGGTTCCCTCTGCCAAAGCAGCGGCCATCATAATATTTTCTGTTGCACCGACGCTAGCAATATCCAGGTAGATTTTTGCACCCTTCAATCGTCCTTCTACCGTCGCTTCAATAAACCCTTGTCCGATTTCGATTTTGGCTCCCATAGCCTCAAACCCTTTTAGGTGCTGGTCGATCGGGCGCGTACCAATGGCACATCCACCCGGAAGAGCGACGCGAGCTTGTCCTTTTCTGGCTAAAAGCGGCCCCATCACGAGGAAAGATGCACGCATTTTGCGGACCAGTTCATAGGACGCTTCTACACTCGTAAGCTTGGAAGCATCGATCGTCAGCACTTCATGATCATATGTAAGGGAGATTCCCATCGATTTCAAAAGGTCGCATATCGTCCGGACATCGTCGAGGCCTGGTACGTCTGAGATGACGCAAGTCCCTTCTTCTGCCAAGATAGATGCTGCAATAATAGGGAGTACGGCATTTTTGGCGCCAGATACTTTTACATTTCCAGCCAATGCCTTACCACCACGGACAATAATTTTATCCAATGTGTACCCCTCCGCGTGCTAATATTCCACAGTGATGATTGGTGTACCTACCGTAATCCATGTTCCAGAATGGCTATCACGATGCGTAGCCACCTGTAGATTCATCTTTTGACCGTTTAACGCGATGAATGATTCCGACATAGGGGTATACCCTGAAATACTGACAACCGTCTCATCTTGCAAACGTTCTAATTCTGTCGCCTGGAGAGTACCAAAAATCGACAATATTTTACCCTCCTGTTGGTCAACACCCATCTTAACATTGTACAATCCGCGAATACAAGTGCTAATTTGCGGAATAAAGTCGGCGCTTTGCAGGGCATTCGTGAAGGTTTCCTGTACTTGTCCAATATATAGTAGCGAATCACGGTTTCCAGATAACTGAAGTACTAGATATACAGAAAATGCTCCATTTTTAGGCACTCCTGTCACCTCGTAGCTCAGATCCACGCCGTTTTGTGTGTATGTAGTCCTATATGCGAGTATGTTGTGTTTACCCGATTGTTCGCTTGGGGAAAACGGAATCTCAAGTTGTTGTGCCCATTTCGTCGCCAACTCTTTTACTTGTTCAGCACGCAGGCCTTCTTCCATCGCTGTACGCATACGTACCTGAACCGATACACCCGTTGCGCCCGTATCTTCTAGTACTTTCATCATTTCTGTCACAACCGGCTTTTCTTCCTTTGCTTGTGCAGGCATCCAATACACGGCCCCCATCACGAGCAATAGAGCCAGCACGCACCAACCAGACCATTTCCCCATTGATATCCTCTCCCTATGCTTACATGTATCTCTTTGTACTTCTCATTTTGTACATGTAGCTGGGTGGATATACCAGCGAATCGTCGTCTTTCTCGTATTTAGTTGAACAAATTCCCGAATGTCAGGGACCAGCCCAAGTAATCAAGGAAAAAGCGGGACAGTTCATATCCAATCACAATGGAAAGAAAAATTTGCAACAGCTTCGCCTGAACACCATTTGGTTTTTTCAAAATCTTATCAAAGCGAAAGGATTGCAACGCCCACCAAGCGAGCCCAATAAACGCAATCGATAAAATGATGCTCAACAAGCCATATACTTCTTGTGGCATGCTAGTTACCTCCTCATTGCCCTCCGAGAATCATAGAAAAAGGGACGGCCCGATCACGAGCCATCCCTTCTATTGTACCTGAAGTGCTATTCAGTTACGAGTATCACTGAGAGCTGGGAGAGAGCATGTTCCCAAAATCAAAGGACGGATTGAAATGAATCTGGATATAGTCGGTGACCAGACCCGGGAAAGCACCGAAGAATACAGTAGCGATTGCCATGATGAGAATAAACGTCCAAATGCCTTTTGGCACAACCATAGGTGCTTCGGTTGTCCCAGGACGCATGTACATCTGACGAATAATCCCAAAGTAGTAGTAGTAGGAAATGACGCTGGTGATGATCATAATCGCCGCCAGCCAGTAGTTTTCTACCACTAATGTACCCATGAACAGATAGAACTTCCCGAAGAAGCCAACCGTAATCGGGATACCTGCCAAGGATAAGAGGAAGATGCTCATCGCAACGGCCATCACTGGTGAGCGATGATACAATCCGGCGAATCCTTTCAAATCCTCTGTCTCTTGTTCACGAGATACAACCATAATCACAGCGAAAGCACCAAAGCTGACCAGCAAGTAACCGAACAGATAGAAGATTACTTCGCTGAAAAAGAGAGAGGTCGGCGGTACAAACGGCACGAGCAAATAGCCCGCTTGCGCAATACCTGAGTAAGCCATCATACGCTTGACGTTTGTCTGCCTGAGCGCCATCGTGTTCCCGATAATCATCGAGGCCGCCGCCATCAGCCCCAGATAGAGGCTTCCCTCTTCGAAAAAGAACCGTCCTGATCCCGTTCCATCGGAAACGTTGAAAAACGAGATCATCATCACCCGAAAGATCAACGCAAACCCTGCTGCCTTTGACACAACTGCCAGGAAAGCAGTGACCGGAGTAGGAGCACCCTGATAGACATCTGGCGCCCACATGTGGTTAGGCGCTGCAGATATTTTGAAGGCAAGACCTACTGCGAGAAACGCAAATGCCGTATAGACGAGGAACTGATAGCCCGCCATTCCCGCTTCTGCCAATCGGAATGAGATTTCATAAATATGTGTGGTTCCCGTAAGTCCGTACACGTACGACATCCCAAACAGGAGCACAGCCGTGGCAATACTCCCCGAAACGACGTATTTGAACGCCGACTCGTTGGAAAGCCGTGATTTTTTTCGCAAACCGACCAGTACATACGACGAGAGAGACAATAGCTCCAGTCCCACAAACAATGTAATCAAGTCAGCCGACGAAGCCATGACCATAGCCCCGAGAAGCCCGGTCAGCAGCAAATAGTAATACTCGCCTCTGTGCTGGATTTCCCCTGATTTCAGATAGGACAGCGAGATGAGAATGGCAAAAGCTGTCCCTGCCAGGAAAATCAGCTTGAAGGCATTGCCGTAATCATCGATTCGGATCATGTCGATCATGTAGCTGTATGGCTTATCGAGAGCATTCATATTGATGATCACAAAGATCGCCGCTATGACCGTTCCCAGGAAGGATAGCCAACCGATCACCTGTTTGCCAAGGCGCTTGCCCGCAAAAAGATCCAGCAGTGATAAAAAGGTAGCAAAGCCAAGAATGATAAACTCGGGCAGAAGGTAGCTCCAGTCATATGAGAAAATATCTTTAACCTCCATGGATTACCCTCCTATTCCCGTTACGATAGGTACGATCGTTTTCAGCGCCTGCTGCATCGGATTCCCCAGAACTGCCGGATAAACCCCGATGAGAATAATACATCCCAATAGGACTACCATCGGAATGACCTCCATCGGCTGTGCATCAGCAAGTCCTGTACATCTACCTGGAGTAGGGCCAAAAGTCGTTTTCAAGATCGCTCTGAGTAAATAAACCGCGGTGAGGACAATCCCGATCGCTCCCACTGCTGCCATTACTGGCAAACGACCAAACAGACCGAGGAAGGCAAAGAACTCACTAATGAATCCGGACATGCCCGGAAGTCCGAGTGAAGCCATCCCGCCTGCCAACAACACGCCGCTGACAAACGGCATGGACTTGGCTAAACCGCCCAAATCATCGAGCATCGATGTCTGCGTCCGATCCCAAATGACACCGATCAAGAAGAAGAGCAGTGCTGAGATAAAGCCGTGGGATACCACCTGGAACATCGCTCCCTGAAACCCGATCGTGTTCATCGATGCGAAACCGAGCAAGACGATACCCATATGGCTGATACTGGAGTAAGCCAGCACCATTTTTAAATCCTTTTGTACGAAAGCCAGCACAGCCCCATACAAGATGTTGATAATCCCCAAAACCGCCATCCACGTAGAGAAATCATAGGCCTGCTCTGGGAAAAAGCCGATTCCCATCCGCAAAAGACCGTATGCCCCCATCTTCAGCAAAATACCGGAGTGAATCATGACGATAGAAGGTGGAGCCTGTACGTGAACGCGCAGCATCCATGTGTGAAACGGAAATACTGGCAGCTTGATCGCAAAAGCGATAAATAGCGCTAGGAAGATGCCAAAACGCATTTCCGGCGTAAGAATTTCGGTTATCGGATGCCCTGGTGTCGCCAGGATCGCCGTGATTTCATCCATATTGAGCGTCCGCATGATGACAAAGATCACGATGAAAGCCAGCAGCATGATCCCTGAACCGATTCCGTTATACAAAAGGAATTTGTTCGCTGCTTGTTCGCGCTCCCCATAACCCCAAATTCCGATAAGGAAGTACATCGGTACGAGTGTCAGCTCGAAGAAAATGAAGAACAGAAACAGATTGTCTGCAGCAAAGACTCCCAGCATGCCGATCAATAGCAGGTGAAACAGGATAAAATACTCCTTCTGCCTCTTCTTGATCTGCCACGAAGCAATTGCTGCGAGAGTACCGATAATCGCCGTCAGCAAAATCAATGGCATCGAAATACCATCTACACCAAGTTCATAGTTGATCTCAAAAGCAAAAACCGTGCCTGCCTGAGCCATTCCAATCGGAATCGAAATCCAACTGTGCTTTTCTACGAACTGTAGATTGGCTGTCTCGTAATCAAACATGCCGAACATCCAACCTGCCAAGATAAGTGCTGGCAACGTTCCAAAAATCCCGACCTGCTTGATCACACCAGCATGTCGACCGGGAATAAAAGCCATGACGAGAATCGCCAGCAGTGGAGAGAACACCAGTGATGACAAAAGGATATTACCCAAAGAGTCCACCTCCCTTGGCCGTCAAACTGATGGCGATGATCAAGAGTAACAGACCGAATATGACCATTGCCCCATAGGACTGAATCTGCCCACTTTGTACTCTTGCGTGCAAAGATCCAATTCCTTGGGTGATTTTTGCTGTCAATCCAACCAAACCATCCACAATATACTTGTCAAATACATCTAGGACAAATCCAAGCCAGCCTAATGGACGAACAATGACGTTGTGATACAGCTCATCGATGTAGTACTTCTTGTATGAGAGCTGATAGAGCCACGGCATTGCTTCTGGAATCGTGTCCGAGGAGATTGATTTCTTGCCGTACATCAGGTAAGCCAGCACAACTCCGAGAATAGAGATCAACAGTGCCACAATCTGCAACCAAGCTGCCGCGTGCTCACTGCCTTCCCCAAAAATGCTCGTGATTGCCGTCCCTGTGTTCGTAGACAATAACCAATCAGAGAGTAATGGCGCGTACGGTGTATTCACAAAGCCTGCGACAACCGCAAGCAATGCCAAGACCAAGAGCGGTCCTGTCATGACTCTTGGAGATTCGTGCGCTTCGTGCTTGCCACGTGCCTTCCCTGCGAATGTCAGGAAGAACAGACGGAACATATAGAATGCGGTAAAGAATGCTGCTAAGAGCGCGATGAACAGCAAATCGTAGCGATGTGCTCCGTAAACAGCCCCCAGGATCGCTTCTTTCGACCAGAAACCAGCGAACGGAAAGATCCCTGCAATCGCCAAGCAACCGATCAAGAAAGTCAAAGCGGTGATCGGCATCTTTTTCCACAAGCCACCCATTTCAAATACATTCTGCGTATGTACCGCATGAATGACACTACCTGCTCCAAGGAAGAGCAGTGCTTTGAAAAAGGCGTGCGTCATCAAGTGGAAGGAACCCGCTACATAACCAGCAGCACCAGCTACACCCAATGCCAGCATCATGTACCCGAGCTGACTGACTGTGGAATAAGCCAAGACACGCTTGATATCCCGTTGGGTCAGGCCGATCGAAGCTGCAAATATGGCGGTGAATCCTCCTACATACGCCACAACTGTCAAAGCCGTATCGGATGCGATAAACAGCGGATAGGTAGCAGCGACCAAATAAACACCAGCCGCGACCATCGTTGCCGCGTGAATTAATGCAGACACAGGTGTTGGACCTTCCATAGCATCAGGCAACCACGTATGAAGCGGAAATTGACCTGATTTTCCCATGGCCCCAACGAAAATGAGGATTGCCGCGAGCGTAATCATCCACGGTTCCAGTCGTCCGAGTGCGATGCTTTCAAAAATCGCTCCATACTCGAAACTTCCGGTCCACCAGAACAACAGACATATCCCGATGAACAGACCAAGGTCACCGATGCGCGTAACGATAAAAGCCTTTTTGGCTGCTGCTTTTGCCTCTTTCTTGAAGTAGTAGTAGCCAACGAGCAGGAAGGAGCATACCCCGACCAGCTCCCAGAAAATATATACTTGCAACAAATTTGGCGAGATGACTAATCCCAGCATGGAGAACGTGAACAGCGCCAGGTATTGATAGAACACCGGAAAGCGTTCATCCCCATGCATGTAGCCCTTGGAATAGATTTGGACCAACAGACTGACCAATGTCACAATGACGAGCATCATGGCATTCAGCGGATTCACTTCGAATCCCATGTTGATCACGATATCGCCAATATGCAGCCAATCTATCACATAATTGTAATCGGTTCCCCCACCCTGGAATCTCTCCCAGAAGATGAGCACTGCGATTCCAAAAGAAACAGCCGTCAGGGTAATGCCCACTATGGCCGCTCCTTCTTTCAATTGGCGACCAAATGAGACGATCACGATGAAAGCAAGAAGCGGAAACAGAGGGATCAGCCAGGCATAGTGCATTAGAGTATCCATCTTTGTCCTCCTTTTCAGGTTTCCCTCTTATCGTTTCATTTGGTCCATTTCATCTACGTTCACGGTCTCCTTGTTGCGGTACAGCGCAATCAGAATCGCTAACCCTACGGCAACCTCGGCAGCTGCAACCGTCATCGTGAACAAGGTAAAGATTTGTCCCGTCACGGATGGATACAGTCCGAATTTGGAAAAGGCGACCAGGTTAATATTTACAGCATTCAGCATCAGCTCGATTGATAACAGGACGACGACTGCATTTCGCTTCGTCAATGCGCCGTACAAGCCTACACAAAAGAGAATCAGCGCGACCATTAAGTAGGAGGAAATGCTTACAGTCATTCGTTATCCCCCTCCTTTTTCGCCATGACGATCGCACCGACCAACGCGACCAACAACAAAACAGACAATAGCTCAAATGGTATGACGAATTTGGTGAATACTTCGATACCGATTTCTTTTGCATTGTTTACAGGAGCCTCTGCAGGTGGCGGTGGCGCAGGCCACGGTGTATTTTGCACACCCCAGAACAATAATCCGAACAGAACGATTACGAAGAGCAGGATAAAACGGTTTTTCCATGTCCGGCCTGTTCCCTCATCATTCGCATCGTGCTTTGTCAGCATGATTCCAAAGAGCATCAGAATGGAGATAGCCCCTGAATAAACCAGAATTTGTGCGACCCCGACGAACTCCGCTCCCAGCAAAACAAAGAGACCTGCAATGCTGATAAACGTAACGCCCAATGAGATGACCATGTGGACGACGCGCGTAAAGCTGATCATAAACACCGCGCCACCGATCGTCAGAAGAGACAGGATAAAAAAGGCAACGAATTCGCCTGTCATACTAATTCTCCTCCCTGACGTTCGTATTGTTGTCGTCGAGCCATTTCAAGTTCTTATACAATTCGTCCCGGCTATAGGCAGCCAGTTCGAAGTTGTTTGTCATGACAATCGCTTCTGTCGGACAAACCTCTGTGCACAGATCGCATAGAATGCACAGCTCAAAATTGATATCGTACGTATCGATAATCTTTCCCTTTTTCTCCGGATCAGGATGGGGCTTCCCTGTCAGTTGAATACACTCCGTCGGACAAATGCGTGCGCATTGGTTGCAGACGATGCATTTTTCAGGAGAAAAGTGCTGAATACCGCGAAAGCGAGGCGGCATTGGAAAGGGCACATCCGGATAGAAGTGGGTTACTTTTTTCTCCGTGAGCTTTTTAAATGTATACCCCAGGCCTTTGGCCAGTCCTAGCATGTGTGTCACCCCTCAGGATTTGAGAACTTGGCTGCACCACGTTTTTAATGAAAGCAAGCTTTTGGCGAAGCAAGCCTATGGCGAAGCCTGCGCTATGAAAACAGTGGGACGTAGTCGTTTTCGATCAAGTCGCTACTAGAACATGCCATTTTGGTAAGAAACCACTACGGCTGTGAGCAGGATGTTGAACAATGCCACGGGCAACAGCACTTTCCAGGCAAACGACATCAGTTGATCGACACGTAAGCGCGGCATCGTGGCGCGAATCCAAAACTGGAGGAAGACGTAAACAGAAAATTTAAGGATAAACCAAACGATTCCCGGAATGAAGTCCAGCGATGGATGAATCGGCAGCCATCCACCAAAAAAGAGAATCGTGATTAAGGCACCCATCCCGAACATGTACACATACTCCGCCAGCATGAACATCGCAAAACGGAAACCGGAGTACTCGACGTGGTAACCGCCAACAAGCTCCGACTCTGCTTCTGGCAAGTCAAACGGCGTACGATTCAGCTCAGCCTGGGCAGCAATGATAAATACAACAAATCCGATAAACTGCGGAACAATATTCCAGACATCCTGCTGTGCATTGACAATATCCTCGAGATTCATGCTGCCCGTCAATAGAACGATACCCACCACGGACATGACCAGCGGTACTTCATAGCTGATCATCTGCGCAGCGGAGCGGAGACCCCCGATCAGCGAGTACTTGTTATTCGAGGCCCAGCCAGCCGTGATCACGCCTAATACGGTAATCCCAGACAAGGCGATATAGTACAACAGCCCTATTCCCAGATCAGCGAACCGAATGCTCTCCGAAAAAGGCATGACCGCCAATACAGCGAAAGCAGGGGCATAGGCCAATATTGGTGCTAGAGTGAACAACGCTTTGTCAGCGTGCTGCGGACGGACATCTTCCTTTAATAGCAGCTTGGCAACATCCGCAACCGTCTGGAGAAGTCCCAATGGTCCTACTCGATTCGGCCCGATGCGCAACTGCATCCACCCAATCACTTTACGCTCAAAGTAAATGGCGTACGTAACGAATCCCAACACGACTGCAAGCAGTAATACTGCCGCTACGATAAACCAAAGCGTGGTCCCCCATGAAGGGGCTTGCTGCAAGAGAGTATTCATCAACAGTCAACCTCCCCGAGCACGATGTCGATACTGCCCAGAATGGCAACCATGTTCGCGAGGTTTTCCCCCTGCAACAGCTTAGGCAGAATTTGCAGATTGGTAAACGAAGGCCGTCTGAACTTCAATCTCCACGGTTTATCCTTGCCTTGACTGGCAATGTAGCAGCCAATTTCTCCCCGCGGTGACTCAATGCGCACATAAGTCTCCCCAGCAGGCGGGCGAATCACACGTGGTACTTTCCCCATGACTTCGCCTTCACTCGGAAACTGCTCCAATGCCTGCTCAAGAATTCGCAGTGATTGCTCAATTTCAGCCATGCGCAGATGATAGCGCGCCATGCAATCTCCCTCGGTTGCTGTCGGCACATCAAATTCAAAACGATCGTAAATGCAATACGGTTCGTCCTTGCGCAGGTCCCATTTGACACCTGTCGAGCGGAGCATGACACCTGATAGCGAGTAATCCAATGCCGTTTTTGTATCGAACTTTCCAATCCCTCTGAGACGGTTGATAAAAATCTCATTCCCTGTCACCAGCTGGTGGTAGTTATTCAATTCTTTCTTCATGTACTGGACAAATTCTTTGGCTTTGTCGATCCAGCCTGGAGGTGCATCCCATTTCACTCCGCCTACGCGCATGTAGTTAAATGTCATCCGCGCCCCGCACAGCTCATTAAACAAATCCAGGATCGTCTCCCGATCACGGAATGCATACAGGAAGGGCCCCATCGCACCAATGTCCAAAAGATACGTTCCCCACCAAACCAAATGGCTCGCCACCCGGTTCAGTTCCATTGCGATCAATCGCAGAAACTGAGCTCGTTCTGGAATCTCCAACCCCATCATCGTTTCTACTGCATGGCAGAGAACGTAGTTGTTGGTCATGGCAGACACGTAGTCCATACGGTCTGTATAGGGAATAATTTGTGTATAGGTCAAGTTTTCTGCCAGCTTCTCAGTACCACGATGCAGGTAGCCCATCACCGGAATCGCTTCTTTAATGGTTTCCCCATCGATTTTTACTACCAAGCGAAATACCCCGTGTGTACTCGGATGCTGTGGACCTACGTTTAATAACATCTCTTCCGTACGAAGTCCTGTTTCAGAAGAGGTATCAACATGAGTCGTGAGGATGTTATGGTTCATCTGCTAAACCTCCTCGTCGTATTGCACATAATCTTTGCGCAGCGGATACCCAACCCAATCATCCGGCAACAGGATTCGACGTAAATCCTTATGTCCCGGGAAATGAATACCCAAAAGGTCAAAAGTCTCTCTTTCATTCCAATTTGCGCCATGCCAGAGGTCCATTACAGAAGCAACTTTTGACTCTTCTCTGCTCGTTTTGACCTTTACTGCCAAGCTTTGGCGATTTTTGTAGGAATAAAAGTGGTAGTATACCTCCAGGCGATCCTCGTAATCGACACCGTGAAGATCAGACAGGTACTCAAAGCTCAATTGCTCGTCATCTCTTAAAAATTGGGCAACTTGATGCCAACGCTCGTTTTGAATGGTGAGGGTCGGAACTTCCTTTCCCAGCTCGTTAATATACGAAGCCTCGATGACTTCCTGTCCAAATGCTTCGGAAATTCGTGACACGTATTTATCAAGATAGGGCTGGTTTTTGGAAGGTGCTTTTGGCACTTCCTCTGCCGGAGCCTCATCCCCACTCGCTTGCGCTGCTTTTGCCTTCGCTGCTGCTGCGGCCGCGGCTTTGGCTTTTGCTGCAGCTGCGGCCTTTGCCTTGGCGTCATCATCACCGGAATCATCGCCGCCTGCTTCACGTGCGGCTTTTGCCTTAGCAGCGGCTGCTGCGGCAGCCTTGGCTTTTGCGGCAGCTGCGGCCTTCGCCTTGGCATCCGCATCTGGAGCTGAATCAGCTGTATCGGCTCCGTTTTCCGCTGCTTCTTTTGCTTCCTTCGCTGCTTTTGCCTTGGCTAGTGCTTCTGCGGCAGCGGCTTTCTTGGCTGCGGCTTTTTCCTCAGGCGTCATTTCGGACACGGGCTTTGTTGGTGGTGGGGAAGTTTCTGCTTGTTCCTTCGCTGCTTTTGCTTTGGCAATCGCTTCGGCCGCTGCTGCTTTCTTGGCTGCGGCTTTTTCTTCCGGCGTCATTTCCGACACAGGCTTTGCTGGTGGTGAAGCAGCTTCTGTCTGTTCCTTCGCCGCTTTTGCCTTGGCAATCGCTTCGGCCGCTGCTGCTTTCTTCGCTGCGGCTTTTTCCTCAGGTGTCATTTCTGACACAGGTTTTGCTTCCGGAGCAGAGACTTCCTCTTGTGGCTCTTGAGATGCCTCTACTGGGCTCGCCTCTTGGGAAGCCTGCGCTTCCTGTTCTCTTAATTTTCGCAAAGCTTCGGCCTTGGCACGGGCTTCAGCCGCTGCCGCTGCCTTTTCCTCCGGCGTCGGCTTGCGTTTCTCGTCGCTCATAGATTGGTCACCTGCTTCCCAGTCTTCGCTTCGTAACGGATTTTTTCTTGGAGCTTATTGATTCCGTAGATCAAAGCGGCAGGGTTAGGCGGACAACCCGGAATATATACGTCGACAGGCACAATCTGGTCTACACCTTTTACCACGCTGTACGAGCGCACGTACGGACCTCCCGCTGTCGCACAGGAGCCCATGGCAATCACCCACTTTGGTTCAGGCATTTGATCATACAGCCTGCGCAGTAGTGGTGCCATCTTTTTCGTGACGGTTCCAGCTACGATCATGACATCAGATTGCCTTGGGGATGCTCGAAAAATAACGCCGAACCGGTCGAGGTCATAACGCGCTCCACCCGTTCCCATCATCTCGATCGCGCAACAGGCCAAGCCAAAGGTTAACGGCCACAACGAGTTGCTGCGAACCCATCCCTTCACTGTTTCCAATGTCGTAAACATGACGTTGCGATTCAATTCCTCTTGCAATTCAGGCGCAATGCTTGTCAGGTCTAGTTCCATTCCAGCACCTTCTTTCTCCACGCGTAAATCAATCCTACGACGAGCAAGGATATAAAGATGACCATCTCGACTAAGGCAAAGAGCCCCAGTTCTTTGTAAGCGACGGCCCACGGATACAGAAAGAGTGTTTCTACATCAAAGATGACAAACATGAGGGCAAAGATGTAATACTTCACGTTGAAACGCACCCAACTGTCACCAACAGGAATGTTACCGCTTTCATAAGTAGTTTGCTTCTCCCGTGTCGGTTTCTTTGGACGAAGCAATGGACCAACAAAACTGACTGTAGCCACGGGCAACAACACACCTAGAATCAAAAAGATCGCGACAATCACATAATTGTTGGTATAGATGTCACTCACCCACGTTCCCTCCGCTCTTGAGAAAGGTATGAATCGTCTTGCGCTGTCCTCCAGAAGAAGTCGAGACTCCCTCAAAAGGGTACTGCTCGCAGCATCAAGGTGTAGGTATGAACGCTGTCGCTGCTAGAAAAAAATACCTTTATCATTATAGCAAATTGCCAATAGGGTGTCTAACGAAAGCCTTCCTTTTGTGCCATATAAAGGGAAAAAACTCAGGGATTTCTCCCTGAGTTTTTCCAGCATAGTATGATGACCAAACGAATATGCCCGTCTGGCTCTCTTATTCTCTTAATTATTGAACGTTGTTTGAAAATTGCTGTCCGAGGAAGTCCTCGTAAATTCGCTCCCATACAATCGTGAAGTTCATCTTCTCGTCTTCTGGGATCTCCAGCATATTTTCAATCGCATCTTCCATATATGGAGTCAGCTTGATCAGAACCTCTGCCAGCATCTGGTCATTGGTGTTCAGCAATTGCTTCATTTCTGCTTTGGACATGCTGAACGTATTTTCTTCTTCCTCGTGCAGCTTCATCACGAGGCGGCTAAACATCGGATGAACCAATGCTTCCAGTTTAACATGAGCCAATGCAAGAGATTCTGCTTCACTCAACTTGAACAACTCAGATGCATCTGGGAACGGATAAACCGGTACATCCCAAGCATCTCCATTATCAATTACCAGACCCCACTTCACGAAAAGCCCAATCGCTTCATCAAGAGATGTCGGATATGCATAATCGGAACGGCTCATGAACGCTTTGAATCTGTTCAAGAGGTTCACGTAGCCTTTGAAATCTGCTTCAGACTTAAAGCCTTCTTGAACAGGCTCGGTGAATGTGCCTTTCAATGCATCGAACTCGTCCAGAGCTTTTCTCATTTCTTCTTTTGTCTCATGCTTCGTTACTACATAGCACATTGCCTGGAAAAGAACATTCATTTCATGAGATAGCACGCTTGTCCAGCCATTAGCCGCAAAGCTGCTAGGAATCACTACGCCATCTTGATTGTGGCGGATATCGCGAACGGTTTGCATCAATTACACTCTCCTTTAATCCCAATAGCCAATGCCGCTTTTTCCCGCTGTTTTTCATGCTAACGTAGCTCGTCGGCAGGGCATTAGGTCTATTATACACAGAAACATTAGGCAATTACCAACTGGAAATATCATGCCCGATTTCCATGGCTCATCATTCATCGTCCTATAACCGAAAAATCCCCGCAGCCACATGGGCGCGGGGATATCAAGCTTACGCTTTACTTCGCTACGTCGAGACGTGCCATCGCACGTTGCAGCGCGCGTTCTGCACGCTTGACGTCGAGCTCGGCATATTTCTCAGCCAAACGCTTTTCAGCACGCTCTTTCGCTGACTTCGCGCGTTCAACATCGATGTCTCCCGGCAATTCAGCCGTTTCAGCAAGGATGGTTACTTTATCGCCGCGCACTTCCATGAAGCCGCCGCTTACAGCCATCTTTACTTCTTTATCGCCTTCTGTCTTAATCCGAACTGGCGCTGTTTTCAGCGGGGTTACCAACGGCACGTGGTTCGGCATAATACCGATTTCCCCTTGCAAGCCGCGAGCAATCACCATTTCAGCCTGACCGCTGTAGACAACCCGTTCAGGAGTTACGACTTCAACTGTCATCTTACTCACTTACTCGTCTCCCCTTTCCAGGGTGTCTTACGCCATTTTCTTCGCTTTTTCTACCGCTTCTTCAATTGTACCTACGTACAGGAACGCGCCCTCTGGCAGGTGGTCATGCTTGCCTTCGAGGATTTCCTTGAAGCTGCGAACGGTTTCTTTCAATGGCACGTATTGGCCTGGGTTACCAGTGAACTGCTCGGCAACGTGGAAGGACTGGGACAAGAAACGTTGAATGCGGCGTGCGCGTCCAACTACTTGCTTGTCATCGTCACTCAACTCGTCCATACCGAGAATCGCGATGATATCTTGCAGTTCTTTGTAACGTTGCAGGATTTTCTGAACGCTACGAGCCACATCATAGTGTTCTTGTCCTACAATATCAGGAGCCAGAGCACGGGAAGTGGATGCGAGTGGGTCTACCGCAGGGAAGATACCCAACTCAGCGATGGAACGCTCCAGGTTCGTTGTAGCGTCCAAGTGAGCAAACGTAGTAGCAGGAGCCGGGTCAGTATAGTCATCCGCTGGTACGTAAATCGCTTGAATGGACGTTACGGAACCTTTTTTCGTGGAAGTAATACGCTCTTGCAGCTGACCCATTTCGGTAGCCAGTGTTGGCTGGTAACCTACCGCGGATGGCATACGGCCCAAGAGAGCAGAAACTTCGGAACCCGCTTGAGTAAAGCGGAAGATGTTATCAACAAAGAGAAGAACGTCGCGGCCTTCTTCATCACGGAAGTATTCCGCCATAGTCAGACCAGTCAACGCTACACGAAGACGTGCACCAGGCGGCTCGTTCATCTGACCAAATACCATCGCGGTTTTCGGCAGTACGCCTGCGTCTTTCATCTCGTGGTACAGGTCGTTACCTTCACGGGTACGCTCACCTACACCTGCGAATACGGAAATACCACCGTGCTCTTGCGCGATGTTGTTGATCAGCTCTTGAATAGTAACGGTTTTACCTACACCCGCACCACCAAACAGACCGATCTTACCACCCTTGATGTACGGAGCCAAAAGGTCAATAACTTTGATACCTGTTTCCAGGATCTCAACAGTCGTTGCTTGGTCTACGAACTCAGGAGCTTTACGGTGAATTGGGTCACGACGATCTACTTGACCGAGTTCTTGCAGGTCGATCGGCTCACCCAATACGTTGAATACGCGTCCGAGGGTTACTGCACCCACTGGAACGGAGATAGCTGCACCGGTATCAACTGCTTCCATGCCACGAACCAAACCGTCAGTGGAAGACATTGCAACGGTACGAACCAAGTTATCGCCCAAATGAGTAGCAACCTCAACAGTCAAGTCGATGTCGCGCTCACCAGCGCTTTGTGCTTTATGTTGAATCTTGATCGCATTGTAAATGGCAGGCAGGTGTCCGCGGTCGAACTCGACGTCAACAACCGGACCCATTACCTGAACCACGCGTCCATTCGCCATCTTACTTCTTCCCTCCTGTAAAGCTAAATTGGGAGCTATTCGCTGCCACTAAGCCTGTGCGTTTGCACCTGCAACGATCTCGGAAATCTCTTGTGTAATGGCTGCCTGACGAGCACGGTTGTAGCTCAACGTTAAACGGTTGATCATATCCGTAGCATTGTCTGTCGCGTTGCCCATTGCCGTCATACGGGAACCTTCTTCGGAAGCTTTTGCTTCGAGAAGTGCACTGTAAACCAGTGTTTCCGCATATTTCGGCAACAGATCCGCCAATACTTCTTCCGAGGACGGCTCATACTCGTAATTCAATTCGCGCGCATTGTTGCTCTCGGGAGCTTCCAAAGGCAGCAATTGTTTTACGGTAGGTATTTGCGAAATTGCACTTTGGAACTTGTTGTAGCACAGGTACAGTTCATCAATCTGCTCATTCTCGAACATTTGGACTGCTGCACCGGCAATTTTCTTGATATCAGCAAAGGCTGGGCTGACTGGCAGACCTGTAACCTCCTCCAACAGAGGGTAGTTCCGCTTGCTGAAGAAGTCACGACCTTTGCGGCCAATCACAAAAATACCGTACTCATCCTTGGACTTGTGCTTCTCGTTAATGGTAGTTACCACTTTACGGAGAATGTTGGCATTGTAACCCCCAGCAAGTCCACGGTCGGAAGTGATGACAATATAACCAGTCTTTTTCACCGGACGATTTTGCAACATTGGATGTTTGGAACCAGAGTTCCCACTCGCGATGCTTGCGATCACTTCTTGGATCTTGTCAGCATACGGGCGTGCCGCCTCAGCTTTATCCTGGTTACGGCGAAGCTTTGCAGCCGCCACCATTTTCATCGCTTTCGTGATTTGGCGCATATCTTTTTTACTTTTGATACTGCGTCGAATCTCACGTATTCCTTTAGCCACTCGTTTTCACCACCTTGAGGACGCATGCACGGGCGACTAGCCCCGGCATGCATCTGATGTCTATCAGGTTAACGATTAGCGAGTTACCGAAAAGCCTTTTTTGAACTCTTCGATCGCTGCGTTGAATTCTTTTTCATCTGGAAGGTCTTTCGTTGTGCGGATGTGCTCCAACAGTTGCGGTTTGTTGGAATCCAAGAAAGACAACAGCTCTTTCTCAAAGCGGCGCACTTCTGCTACTGGAATGTCATCCAGGTAACCTCTTGTAGCGCTATAGATAGAAGCAACTTGCTTCTCAACAGGCATTGGATCGAACTGACCTTGTTTCATGATTTCCATCAAGCGCTCACCACGGGTCAGACGAGCTTGGGTCGCTTTGTCCAGATCGGAACCGAACTGAGCAAACGCAGCCAACTCACGGTATTGAGCCAACTCGAGCTTGAGTGGACCTGCTACCTTTTTCATCGCCTTGATTTGCGCGGAACCACCTACACGGGATACGGAAAGACCGGTGTTAACCGCTGGACGTTGACCTGCGTTGAACAAGTCTGTCTCCAGGAAGATCTGACCGTCCGTGATGGAGATCACGTTGGTTGGAATGTATGCGGAAATGTCACCCGCTTGGGTTTCGATGAATGGCAGAGCTGTAATGGAACCAGCGCCCAGATCATCAGACAGTTTCGCAGCGCGCTCCAGCAAGCGGGAGTGCAAGTAGAATACGTCACCAGGATATGCTTCACGACCTGGAGGACGACGGAGCAAGAGGGACATTTCGCGGTATGCAGCAGCCTGTTTGGACAGGTCATCGTATACGCACAGAACGTGTCCGCCTTTGTACATGAAGTACTCAGCCATTGTTACACCTGTATATGGAGCCAAGTACAACATTGGAGCTGGGTCAGACGCAGTAGCAGAAACGATGATTGTGTATTCCAGAGCCCCTGCTTTACGCAGAGTTTCTACGATGTTTGCAACGGTGGATTGCTTTTGACCGATAGCAACGTAGATACAAATCATATCTTTACCTTTTTGGTTGATGATCGTGTCGAGCGCCACTGCTGTTTTACCAGTTTGGCGGTCACCAATGATCAACTCACGCTGTCCACGACCAACTGGGATCATCGCGTCAATCGCTTTGATACCTGTTTGGAGCGGCTCGTGTACGGATTTACGTGCCATAACGCCAGGAGCTGGGCTCTCGATTGGACGGAAACCATTATTTGCAATAGGGCCTTGACCATCGATTGGTTGACCCAGTGGGTTTACAACGCGGCCGAGCAGCGCTTCCCCTACTGGAACTTCCATAACGCGGCCGGTACGTTTTACAGTATCGCCTTCCTTAATGTCGCGGAAAGGTCCCATAATAACGACACCCACGTTATCTTCTTCCAAGTTGAGTACCATACCCATTACGCCATTTTGGAACTCGAGAAGCTCCCCTTGCATGGCCTTTTCCAAACCGTGAACACGAGCAATACCGTCACCTACTTGGATGACTGTGCCTACATCCACAACTTCGATTTCAGATTTAAAGTTAGCGATCCGCTCTTTAATGAGGGAGCTAATCTCTTCTGGTCTGATTGCACTCACTTAATTCACCCCATTCATCCAACTTCTTAAAAGCCATCGAACTTTACGCCTTTTGCGCAAAGGTTTCCAACTTTGTTTTCAGGCTGCCATCATACAGACGGTCGCCAATTTTGATAATAATGCCGCCGAGAATCGCTGGATCTACGACTGCTGTCATACGCAGCTTTTTGTTCAGCGTTTGGCCGAACTTCTCAGCCAGCTCATTTTGCTCTTCAGTAGAAAGCGGCTTTGCACTTGTCACAATCGCATCTGCGAATCCACGAGCTTCGTTCGCCAATTGTACAAAAGAACGGTAGATATCAACCAGATCAACTTCACGTCCGTTCTCAATCAGGACGTTCACAAAGTTAAAGGTTTCTTCCCCTACATGGCTTTTGAACAATTCGTCAGCGAGCTGGCTTTTTGCATCTGCTGCGATGTGCGGGTGCAGCATGATCTTTTTCAGATCTTCGTTGCCTTCAACCGCTTCTACGATTGCACCCAGGTCTGCTTCCACCTGATCAATCTTGCTACGCTCACTCGCTACTTCAAAGAGAGCGCGAGCATAACGTTTTCCTACTGCGCTACTCATAGGCGATCTCCCACTTGTGCGAGAAATTTGTCAACAGTAGACTTTTGAGCTGCTTCGTCCAGTTCCTTCTCAATGATCTTGGAAGCCAAGAGCACGGAAAGACCAGTCATTTGCTCACGCAGTTCGAGTTTTGCTTTTTCTACTTCACGAGCCAGTTCAGCACTTGCATCTGCTTTCATGCGCTCAGAAGCTGCTTGTGCTTCAGCAACGATTTTGCTTGCTTCATCAGACGCTTGCTTTGCAGCACGGTCGATGATCGCTTTAGATTCAGCGCGAGCTTCATCCAAAAGACGGCGTTGTTCAGCCAAAAGCTTTTCGGATTCCTTGTGGTTGCGTTCCGCAGTAGCGAGCTCGTTCTCAACATGAGCACGGCGCTTTTCCAATACGTTCGCAATCGGTCCTGTTGCATATTTGGAAACAACGATCAACAGCAAAACGAAAATAATCACCTGGAGTAGTAATGTGCCCCATTCCAGGGATACGGCTCCAAACTCAACCATTTTTAGTTCACTCCTTCCTGACAAACGAAAGATTCTGCAATAAGTTCTTTGCGTACTTACCAGAATTATTACTAGAAGACTTCCATGCCAAGCTTGTGGCCGAAGCCTGATTTTTCCCTACTAAAAGATAGGCGAAGGTGACCCTCCGCCTATTTAATACTGTTCAACTGTTCGCTTAGCCCAGACGACCCATCAAGATGAAGCCTACAGCTACAGCGATAATTGGAATCGCCTCTACGAGACCCATACCGAGGAACATGATACCCATCAGGTTACCACGAGCTTCAGGTTGACGAGCAACACCTTCAATTGTTTTAGAGATTACGTTACTTGCACCAAAAGCACCACCAAGTGCTGCCAAACCGAAAATAAGACCCATAGCAATAGCTACACCCATAACTTCCATGTTAAAAATACCTCCCTAAATTGTTGTTAACCAAAACTAGATTTTAGTGTTCATCATTCACAAGTTGTGAAATGTAAACCATAGAAAGAGTCAAGAAAATGAACGCCTGAATTGCACCTACGAAGACGGAGTAGCCGAGCCAGATAAACAATGGTGCTGCGGCCAAAATACCCCCACTCAACAGGAAGGCAATCATGATCTCTTTTGCAAAGAGGTTACCGAACAAACGCAGAGGAAGCGTCAACGGTTTAATGATAAACTCCTCAAGAATGTGAATCGGGTTGAGGAATACGTGCTTAAACCAACCACCTGGACTTTTCTTGATACCGAGGTAGTGGGAGTAAAGCAATACCACCAATGCCAAACCAAATGTTACGCTTGGCGTAGCAGTTGGCGATTTCCACCAGACAACGTGAGCCCCTTTGTCAGCTAGCTCGTGCTCAACGGTTTCGCGCTTTTTCGCTTCGGCTTCTGGCGTAGTAGCAACAGTCAGCATCTTCATAACGCCTTCGCTGATCTCACCTTTGTGCACTGTAGTCACGTTGGCGATAACACCCAGCTGATTCCCAATGAAGATGTAGAGGAACAGCGTAATACCAAGCGTCATCATCATCATGACTTTCTTATGATCCATGTATCCTGCGGAAACATTCTTGACGAAGTCAAAAATCCACTCGACTGCGTTTTGCTTGGCACCCGGAACTCCGGTTTCCAGCTTCCGCGTCATTACAACTAGGAAAACAAACACAAGCAGTGCGGTAAGAAGCATCATAAGAATAGTAGCGATGTCAAATACCATGCCAGCCCACTCAAACCGTAACGTATAATGATGACCCATCTTTTCACCCCTTTCCATCAATAGATAGAGGTTGTCCGAAACATCTGTCTAAGCACTGCTATCGAACGCTCTCTGTTAATTCATTTCATGTTTAGTAAAGCTGTACCAAATCTATTTGAAATTGCGGTATACGAGTAGAAAGCCGATCCCTTGGATCAAAAACAATCCAAGCAGGACCCCAGATAACATGAAGATGTGAGGAAAAAGAAAGGTAAGATAGGCTGAAAGGCCGGCAATCATAAACCGGAGCATCGTCCCTGTTCCTTTTGGTCTTACATCAGGGTTATCTGCTATTTGCCCTACGACCCAGACCTTGCCAGCCAGAACGATGGTATTAATGATTCCTGCCACGGTTCCGAGTAACAAACTCTGTAAGAAAACTTTGTGATCAGGCAATAAAACTAATAGGATTACAAACAAGGCCAAACACCAAAAAGAATAGCGAAAAGTCTTTCGCATCGCTAAAGCAAACGCTTCCATCGTTCGTCACCCCCTACAGATACGGGCGAATGAGTCGATAGACAGTGTATACACCAACAGCAATCCCTGTAATCAAGCCGATAAGCAAGAACCAAGGATCAGTCGCTAGTAGGCGATCCGCGTATCTGCCGATCATAAAACCGGCAACCACACAAATGGCAAAGTCAAGACCAAGTACGCTGACCAAACCAAGTGCTCGCCATGGATTGTCAAGTTTCGCCAGTTTATCCTTCTCCTTTCACATAAGGAGAGGGCACACAATTTCCAAATGCCCTCATCCATATTAACGAAGATTTATTCCCTTTGTCAACGCAAGCGTTTCTGTGTACACAAAGCGTTCACAATTTAAAAATTAAATTTTCTCGACAATTGTGGAGACCCCTTGTCCACCACCAATGCAAAGAGTCGCTAACCCATATTTTGCCCCTTCGCGCTTTTGCAATTCATGCACGAGCGTGACCAAAATTCTCGCGCCACTCGCACCGATTGGATGTCCCAAAGCAATGGCTCCGCCGTTGACATTCAGCTTCTCGCGATCAAAGCCTAATGCTTTGCCAACAGACAGCGATTGGACGGCAAAAGCTTCGTTTGCTTCGATCAAATCGATGTCAGCAATCGACAGTCCCGCTTTTTCCAGTACGCGTTTAGTCGCAGGAACAGGACCGTACCCCATAATGCTCGGATCAACACCTGCACTCGCATTGGCTACGATACGGGCTAGAGGCTTCACTCCCAGCTCTTCTGCCTTCTCGCGTGTCATAATCAAGAGAGCTGCTGCTCCATCGTTGATGCCGGATGCATTTCCAGCTGTCACAGTTCCATCCTTTTTAAATGCAGGCTTCAGCTTGCCTAGCGCTTCGGCTGTCACGCCAGCACGCGGGAATTCGTCCACGGCAAACAGCACCGGATCACCCTTGCGCTGCGGAATCGGGACCGGCACGATTTCTTCTTGAAAACGGCCGCTAGTGAGCGCTTGCTGAGCTTTTTCCTGGCTCCACGCTGAAAATTCATCCTGCTCTTCGCGTCCGATTTCGTATTTGGTGCAAAGATTCTCCGCTGTAATGCCCATGTGGTAGTCGTTGAAAGCACACCACAGCCCGTCACGAATCATGGAGTCTACAACTTTCTGATCTCCCATGCGGTAGCCTGAGCGCGCACCTTCCATTAAGTATGGTGCCTGGCTCATATTTTCCATCCCACCAGCCAAGACAACTTCTGCCTCACCTGCAAGGATTGACTGAACGGCCAGATGAACGGCTTTTAGACCTGAACCACAAACCTTGTTGATTGTCAGGGAGGGAACTTCATGAGCAAGGCCCGCGTGAATAGAAGCCTGGCGCGCCGGATTTTGACCCAAGCCTGCTGACAGTACATTCCCCATAATCACTTCATCGACCGCATCCTTGGAAACACCTGCACGTTCTAGCGCTGCTTCCAGTACAATCCCGCCCAGCTTTGTCGCGCTGACACCTGCAAGCGTTCCTTGAAAGCTACCTATAGCAGTGCGCACAGCACTCGCAATGACGATTTCTCTTTGACTCATCTTCCACACACCCCTCGAATACACAGGATAGGCAACCTTCTTAAAATTCCATCTTTTGCGGATAATTCCTGCAAAGAAATCGCTTTCTTTCCATCATGATGAAAAAACCGTCACCTCTCATGAGAATAAGAGAGTGACGGTCCCGTTTTTTACAGGAGTGCTTCTGCAATCTCGTCGACGACGTTATTAATGGCAATCGGGCCGTAATAGGCGATCCACACCGTGGTGTTTACCTCGTAGACCTTGTTTTCCTTGGCAGCTTTCAAGCCTTTCCAAATGGAGCTGTTTTTGTACTCATCTGTCAATGCTTGATTGGCTTTGTCCGTTACGACAAACAAGTGACCAGCCTTCAGCTCTGGCATTACCTCTAGCGAAATCATCGTAGCAGTATCTGATTTATCCATGGCTTGCTTAGGCGGAGTCAGCCCCAAATCGGTATATAAGATGGCAGCTGTACGGTGTTCAATGGTATGCAGTCGAATTGCATTGTCACGCGGACGAATCAGTGCGACAGACTCACCCTTGAGTTTGGTTGCCAGTTCCGCTTTCAATTTGCTCGTTTTCTCCTGGTAGTCCTTTACGATTTGCTCAGCTTCTTGTTCTTTTTCAAGAATTTTTCCGAATGTAAGCAGTGTCTCCCGCCAGTCCTCGTTTCGACCAAACATAATGGTTGGAGCGATTTTGGACAGGTTATCATAGATTTTATCCTGGAACTCCGTGCAAATAATCAAGTCAGGCTCCATAGCTACGACCGCTTCGGAATTAGGCTCGTCCTTTGTCCCGAGTACATGTACATCTTTTAGCTTGTCCATGAGATACTCGGGAAACTTCGTACCGTCCCCCGTTGTAATCACACTGCCTGCAGGCAATTCGCCCAAGGCAATCATTTGATCTGCATATTGTGTATCCAGCACGGCGATTCTCACTGGTTTAAAATCAAGCTTCAGCTCGCCTTTCATGTGCTTAATCGTACGCGGTTCGCTTTTCTTCGCTTCTTGATTCGTGGCGGGTTGCGTTGTATTCGACTGCGTCGCTACCTGATTCGTAGCGCCAGTGGCTGTACTCCCCGTATTGCTAGTATTCGTGCCGCCAGCTGAGCAGGCTCCGAGCAGCAAGGTAAGGCTAAGCATCAGATTCAGCGCCAGCATCGCTTTTGTACTCTTATACATCGGTACGGCTCCCCCATCTCTTGATCGCAAATGACTTTGATTTTCATTTTCAATGTGATCATTATATTTCCACAGCTTTTGACCAGCAATGGAATATCGCGACAAGAGTGATGGACTTTGGCGACGAATTTCCGATGTCAGCTGATTTTCCTTATACACAGAAGGGGAGAAGCCTGTATATTTTTTAAAGATACGACTGAAATAATAGCTGTCTGTATAACCTACTGATTCCGCTACCTCTTTAAGCCCCAAATTCGTTTGACGCAGCAGTTCCTGCGCTTTTTGTATGCGCACCTGGATCAGATAGTCGATAGGACCGACCGCTAGCTGGGCTTTAAAAGTGCGTTGCAGGGATCGGGGACTACAGTTTAAGAGCGCGGCAAAATCATCGAGTGTGAAAGCCTCTGCGTAATGCTCCTCGATATACCTGACGGCCTGAACGACCAAATTCGGTACCGTTACTCCGATTCCTTGCGACTCCATCTGTGCCATTAGCTCACATACGAGTTGATAAAGCAGGGCCTTGGCTCGCAGCTTGTCCAGGTTGCCGTTCTGATTCCATGCTTGCTGCATTCGTGATATTGCGACAAATACATTTGCCTGATGCATGGGAGTAAAGCCGTATTGGATGTGAAAAGGTTGTGTTTGCTCCAGTAAACGTAGCAGCTCTTGCCGACAAGGCAACGGCAAATGAGCTTTGTATAAAATCAGATAGTATTCCAGCTCACCCTTGATTTCCTCGATATCCACGTAAGTACCTTTGCCAGCATGGGCCATATAGCAATTCTTAATAGCATGCGCATTCCCATCAAGACGAATCAGCCCACTGCCCCTCACCGAGAATAGAAAGGCACTAGCCGGCAATTGATAGGATCGCAGCTGCTCTCCAGCTCGCATGACGATATGCCGTACATCGTGTAATCGCACACTTGCCTGATTCCATAGAAAAATATGATCATCCACGTTCATTGTCCTACACTCAACTCCTTGATAGCCCTCCCATCGTTCTTCTATTCATTCTATTTGATAACCATTCTCATTTCTATAGCAAATATCATAGAAAGCGCACTACATCGTTGAAACGGCGCGAACGTAAATAACTTCGTAGGTGACTGGAATCCCCGTTTCTCTTTTATACGTCTGCTCATAGTAACGAATCATTTCTCCAAGAAGTTTTCTGCGCCCAAGACCGCTCCCTTGCTCCATACTTGCACTGGCGCCCACTGCTTTCACGGCATGCAAGAACTCCCGTACCCCCGGATAAGTTAGCCGTTCATATTTCCTAATCACCTCTATATCCGTAAACCCTGCTTGCTCCAGAAGCTCGTGCCAATCACGTGCAGAAAGAAACTCCAAACCATGGCGTACTCCCTTTTCCCCCAAAATCGCATGTGCATTCGCAAACGAATCATGCAGCTCCCAAAAAGTATCGGGTCCAAATGTCGAAAATACCAAAGGTGCTCCGGGCTTCAGGATTCTTCCCAATCCTCTTAGCGTATGCGCTGGCTTGGCAAACCACTGAAAACACGCTCCTGAAACGATCAAATCCTTCGACTTCGCCTGTTGTTCCCAAACCCATTCTTCGGCATCGGCTTGAAAAAATGAGCAAATCAGGCCGTGCTGCTCCAGATTGTTCCTTGCCTGCTCCAGCATACCTGACGCCATCTCTACCGCTTCGTAATGGGCATCAGAAAAATGGCTGCGAATGACGCGGGTTAATCCCCCTGTCCCGCAGCCAATCTCCAGAATGTTTCGCACCTCATTCTCGTTCGTTATTTCTGTCACCATTTGACTCACATGATCGGCCATCTTCTTTTGCACGCGTGCGTATTTTTCGTATGAGACAGCCTTCTCACTAAATCGTCTGCTGATTGCCCTCTTCTGCAAGCTGCTCCACCATCCTCTTTAGCGATTCTCCTACAACCTCCGGAACAAATACATGCGGAGCATGACCACAGTCAGGAATTTGCACGAAATTCGCACCCGTAATGCTACTCGCCAGTTCTTTTCCGGCTGCGAGCGAACAGATAGCATCCTCCGTTCCATGAATAACGAGAGTGGGAGTAGTCAGCGAAGACAGGAACGGGCGGCAATCCTCTTCTTCTAAATAGGACAAGCCCGCAATCAATGCCGCCGTACTCCACTTCTGGCTATCCACCCCCACGCGCAAGTCTGTTAGCACACGCTCTCCTGGTGTTAGCATCTGTTCGACAAATACGTCCATCACCCGCTCGCGTGCTACTGAAAGCTGCCTTTTCATCCTTTGCAAAACAACAGGATGCCACCCCTTGCGAAGGTCTTGCTGTTCGCAGGTAAAACGTGCTGTGGTGCCGATCAAAACAAGTCCTGAGACTGGGTACTGGGCAGCGAGGCGTATTCCGAGCATGCCTCCCATGGACCACCCCACAACAATCAGTTCCTGCGCCGACAGAGAGCGGACTGCCTCTTCTACTCTCTCGTAAAATTGCAAGGAGTCAGTGACGTCCGAATAAGTAGGAATGATGTGCTGATAGGAAGGAAATTGTGAGCGAACTGCATCCCAACTGCATTCCGGCATTCCCCACCCGGTTAGCCACAGCATCACTTTTCTCACGTTATCGCCCCTCCTCTATGAAGCTCGTCTCTGATATCGCTCACTTGCTCGCAAGCCCACTCCAGCTCTTCGAACGTATGGGCAGCCATCACCGTAAAACGGATACGCGCGGTTCCTGCTGGCACGGTAGGGGGTCGAATCGCCACTGCTGCAATCCCTCGCTGCCGAAGCCTTTTGCTGAATTGCAAAGTCCACTCATTTTCTCCTAACGTGAGCGGGATGATTGGCGTATCTTCTTCGTCTACGGTAAACCCGCGTGAGCGAAGCAACTGGCGAAACATGAGCGCATTCTGCCTCACTGCTTTTCTTCGCCAAGACTCTGTTTGCACCACAGACAACGCCGCCAGATTCGAGCCAATCACAGCAGGGGGCAGAGCTGTCGAATACACCAGTGAGCGCGCTTTTGTCATCAAATAACGAATGATGAACTCATCTGCGCATACGTATGCCCCATAAACACCAAATGCCTTGCTGAAGGTTCCCATCAAAACATCGACTTGTCCGGCGATGCCCAGCTCGTGGCACAAGCCCTGCCCTTCTTCACCACGCACTCCCCCTGCATGGGCTTCGTCAACCATCAGCATGGCATCGTAATGCTCTCGCAGTTGTACCAATTCAAGAAGAGGGGCTTTATCACCATCCATGGAGAATATGCTGTCCGTGACAATCCACTTCCGTCTTGCATCCTGGTGCTTTTTCAGCAAAAATTCCAAATGCTCCATGTCGTTATGTCTGTACCGAAAATGCTCCGCCCGACTGAGCACGATCCCATCGACAATGCTGGCGTGATTCAACCGATCACTAAAAACAGCGTCGCCTCTTCCGGCAAGTGCTGCAATTACCCCCGTATTTGCCTGATAGCCGTTCGCAAAGACAAGTGCACCTTCTCGCTCTTTCCACACCGCCAGTTGCTTTTCCAGCTCGTCGTACAAAGCGTAGTTGCCATGGACGAGACGAGAGGCAGTTCCTCCTGCCCCCCACTCCTCTGCCGCCATATTGCCAGCTTCCACGATTCGTTGATCGTGGGCCAAGCCCAAATAGTTGTTCGATGACAGGTTTAATAATCGTTTTCCTTCGACCTGAATCCACGTGCCTGTGCGATCACTGGCTGACTCTACGGTATTCCATTCTCTTGCCAACGATTGTTTCCGCAATGAATCGTATTCTTTTTCCAACCATGTGTATCGTTTGTTCATGGCAGACCTACTGTCCTACAGCGCACACAGCTCGATTTCAAACCCGAGGTCTTCAATCATCTGATGGTCTGTCGTGATTTCTTGCCCGGGCGTCGTCAAATAGTCGCCCACGAACAATGAATTAGCTGCATACAAGGAGAGCGGCTGCAAGGTGCGCAAATTCACTTCGCGACCACCTGCAACGCGAATTTCTTTATCCGGGCAAATAAACCGGAACAAGGCTAGAACACGAAGAGCCTTCATTGCCGGGGTGCGTCCTTTATCCTCCAACGGGGTTCCTGGAATCGCATTTAAAAAATTGATCGGGATGGAATCTGCGTCAAGATTGCGCAGGGCAAACGCCATTTCGACGATCTCCTCATCGCTCTCTCCCATGCCGATGATCACGCCTGCGCATGGCGACATCCCTGCTCTTTTTACGGTATCAACCGTCTGTACACGCTGATCGTATGTGTGCGTTGTCGTAATTGCTTCGTAATGGTTGCGACTTGTGTTGAGATTATGGTTGTAGCGGTGAACACCTGAGTCTTTTAAGCGCGTCGCTTGTTCGTCGCTTAATATCCCTAAGCACGCGCAAATTTTCAGCGGCATCGTCTCGCGGATTTCTTTGACTGCCTCGATGACCTGGCCCAGCTCTCTTTCCGTGGGACCACGCCCTGAGGCGACAATACAGTATGTACCTGCTTTTCGATTCATGGCTTCTCGCGCACCTGCGAGCAATGTCTCCTTGTCCAGCATCGTGTACTTGGATACGGGTGCATTCGAGACAATCGACTGCGAGCAGTAACCGCAATCCTCCGGGCATAGGCCACTCTTGGCGTTGATGATCATGTTCAGTTTGACCTTTTTTCCGAAAAAGTGCTTTCTGACGCGAAAAGCTTCGTTCATGACCAGCAGCAGCTCATCATCTGGCGCTTGCAACACCTTCATTGCTTCTTCCTGCGTAAACTCTTCTTTGTTCATCGCTTTATGAGCGTATCCCTTCCAATCCAGACAGGTGCTTTGCTTCATTTTCTCGTCTCCCCTTCTTATTATTTATGGCTCCACTGACACAACTGACCGATGTCTACGCATTCTCGGATTAGCTGTGTCAACTGCTGGCGCTCAAACGGTTGGTCTATCCATGGAAGCACGCCCCATACGGGAACTCCCCCATAGCTCTCAATCATGCTCGCGTTTGTTTTGACACTCTCATCGATGACACCAGCTGAGTTGGTTTGATTCAGGATGACACCTACAACTTCGATTCCGAGTTCCCGTGCATACCAAACGGACAAGAGCGTATGGTTAATCGTGCCGAGCCCAGCCCGAGCCACGATGAGCATTGGCAGGTTCAGTCGAGCAGCAAGATCCGCCATCGTTTCGGTTGGATTCAATGGAACAATCAGACCACCTGCTCCTTCGACAAGGAGCGCCGGATAACGTTCCATCAGAGGTCGCCCTCCAGCAAGTACTTCCTCCATAGTCAAGCTTTTCCCCTCTGCTTCCGCAGCCAAAAAAGGGGTAAGCGGTGCCTCAAAACAGAGCGGGGCTATCTCCTCACACGCGTCAGGCACTCCGCTCCACGATCTCAAGTGCATAGCGTCACTGCCCTCATCATGTGCTCGTGCACCTGACTGGACTGGCTTCCAAACCCCTATGTCCACTCCTGTCTCACGCAACACGGATGCGATTCCGGCAGTCACAACCGTTTTGCCCACCCCTGTATCTGTTCCTGTGATGAACAATCCGGAAAAGGGCCGATCAGCCATACCAATCACTCCTCCGTATCACCTGACGTTACTTCCTGAATCGATTCCGCCAAAATCCGAACCATGTCAGCCAATTCTTCGGTTGTAGATACTAGCGGTGGGATAAAAACGATAACATTGCCCAACGGTCGTGTCAGAAGCCCTTTTTCTCTCGCTACCTGACACACACGTACACCGACCCGCTCATTCCAGTGATAAGGCTCTTTGATCTCTTTATCCCGAACGAGCTCGATTCCCGCCATCAAGCCTTTTTGCCGGATTTCTCCTACATGAGGCAGGTCGCGAAGTGGCTTTAGCAATTGATCTAGATCGATTGCTTTTTGTGCTACTTGTTGAACGACTTCACGCTCCTCCATCAGCCGCAGGTTGGCGAGAGCAACTGCACAGCCAAGTGGATTTCCCGTGAACGAGTGCCCGTGGAAAAAGGTTTTCTGTTCCTCATAGTCGGCGAAAAAGGCATCATAAATCTGCTCGGTTACTAAGGTAGCCGCTACTGGCAGATACCCTCCCGTGAGCCCTTTTGCGACCGCCATGATGTCTGGCACGACCTCATCATGCTCACAAGCGAACATTTTGCCCGTGCGTCCAAATCCTGTCGCTACTTCGTCGGCGATCAGCAATACATCGTAGGCGCGCAACAGCTCCGCGATTTTTTTCAAGCAACCGTCCGGCATGATAATCATGCCGCTTGCTCCCTGCACGACAGGCTCCACGATCATCGCCGCAATCTCATGAGCTCTTTGCTTCAGCAAACTTTCCAGACTGCTCAATGTGGCCTGAACGGCTGCTTCTTCTCCGCCTTGCCTGTATGGATAAGGGTATGGAATGACATGTGGAGAAAAGAGCAGCGGTTTGTAGACCTGATGGTAGAGAGGAATGGCTCCCACACTGGTGGCTCCAATCGTATCCCCGTGATAGGCATTGTTCATCGTGATAAACGAATGCTTGCCGGTCTGCCCGCGATTTTGCCAGTATTGGAACGCCATTTTCAGTGAGATTTCGACCGCCGTTGCCCCGTTGTCGGAGTAAAAGACTTTACTCAATCCTTTTGGAGCGAGGTGGATCAGCTTTTCCGCTAATAAAATGGATGGGACGTTTGCCATGCCGAGCAAGGTAGAATGGGCAATCTGGTCGAGCTGGTCCGTGATCGCCTGATTCAGCTCGGGAACGTTGTGGCCATGGACGTTCAACCACACAGAGGAAAAACCGTCGTAGTAAGCCTTGCCGTTCACATCGAACAGCTTGATCCCTTCTCCTCTCGCAATAATTAACGGCTCCTGTGCGACGTAGTCTTTCATTTGGGTGAAGGGATGCCAAACGTATTGCTTGTTTTTGGCGGAGAGCTCTGCATAATTATTTAACAACCAAATCACAACCTTGGTTAACATATATTTGTTAACCGTTATTTTAAATTGGTTAACCTATTTTGGCAAAGCTTTTTTCTCGACTTTGAAAAATTAGCAAGAAGGTCCTTCTGGTTTGAGTCAACATAGTGGAGGAGAAGAAAAAGCGCAGTTCTCTTCGACTCTGACACGCCAGCAGGGGGGATTTACTGTCCGTCTACACTTCCAAAAGGGGACCGCCGAGCCAAAGCCACCCTACGGGCGGAAGCTTCTCAAGGAAGAAGTGTTCGACAAGCGTGGTCCCCTTTTGCAAGTTCCGACTGGGTAGGCGTTGTCAAGGTCTACGAGCCCTGCACTTTTTCTTCTCACCAGCTTTGTCAGTTCATCAATACCTTCTAAAACTCCGGAAGGCGACAGAAAAAGGCCAAGCTCCTCTTCGTTAGAGAAGCTTGACCTTTTATACTCCGTCTATTTATCTTGATGCAGGATGCGATAAAGCGCTACGACACACACTGCTCTCGTCGTCGGTTTATTCGGCTGATAATTTCCTCCAACTGGATCAATCAGACCGAGTCCGACCATATTGTTGATGGATGTAGATGCCCAGGATGGCCAGGTCCCTTTATCGGATACCTTTTTCGTCGCTCCCTTTTTATTCACGAGACGATCGAGAATGACTGCAGCCTCTGCGCGAGTGACCGGCTGATCCGGCCGGAAGGTGTTATCTTTATACCCTTTCACCAGGCCTTTGGAAACAGCAACCTGTACGGCACCTTGCGCATAGGAAGGCACCTTATCCTTGAATTTCAGCTTTGGCGAGGAAGGGAGGTCCCATTCAAAAGTGCGCGCGAGCAGGGTGACGAACTGTGCTCTGGTCAAGGAAACCTCTGGACCGAACGTCGTCTCCGTCAAACCCTTCACGTAGCCCTTTTCCGCCATGTAGGTGATTTCTGCCTTGGCTGGATGCTTGGTGATATCGGTAAATCCAGCGCCGCTCGTGCCTGCATTGTCCAGGTAGTACGGAATGTACTTGCCGTAGCCGTTGACTTCATATACCCACTGCCCTTGAGCATTCATGGTTCCAAGCAGCGGATCCAATGTATTGTTCACTTCGTTTACGTACAAGAGTCCAACGCCTTTTCCAGCGAGCCATTGCTTCGGTGCCAAGGTCAACTGAATCGAAGAAGTGGAAATCGCGTCCTCTTGTCCCGCTTTTAGTTCGCCCGGCTTAATCGTAAACGAATAATCAGCAGGCACATATCCTGGCATTGGCTGGGTCACAATCGACTCCACATCAATGAGCGCACTATCCAGGTATGGTGCAGTATTTGCAAAGGAATAATGGAGATCGAGCTCCGCTCCGAGGGACATGCTGCCTGGCAGTTCAGGAACAACGGCCGCATCGCTCGGTTGACCTGTCTGGTTGCCCAAGAGGAGCGAGAATTCGTCGAAGTACAGTGTTCCTTTGTCGTGTGTAATGCCATCATTGGCTTGGTCAACGACATACACACTCTTCAGCTGCAACGGATACGCAACATTGCTCGGGAAGTAGCCTTTGACCTGCTTCCAGCCTGTCCAATCGATCTCTTTTGCCAGATCGACATAGACCGGCTTGCCGTTTGCATCGACTACTTCTGCACGGAGCCAATGTCCGCTGTTGTCACCATTGACCCACAAGCCCAATCCGAGTGGTTTGCCAGGGATGGTCACAGGCTTTGCCCCCAGAACGCCGTACGAAATTCGCATGTTGTTCGCAGGTGCTCCAGAGAAGTTGTACACCAGCTTCGCTGCCTTTTTCGTGCGGAATGTCTGATCAGAAACGAGCGCGAACGAGCCAGCGGAACTGATGCTGGATGGATTTGCCGCATGGTACATGCCTGTCTGATTATCGAAGGTGAGCCATGGTTGCTCAAATTGTCCGACGGCAAATGGTACGGTTGTCGCCACGCCATCATACGTAATCGTCAGGTTTCCGTTGCCCGGCTCATTGCCTGCTACCAGTTGCAGATTGTCGTTAATCGTTGCTACAGAAGAATCGACACTCGCTTTTACGCTAAGTGGCGTTGCTTGTACGGTAGAGCCCTTCTTCGTTTTGATTTTGACATCGAGATTAAGGGATTGTCCCGGTGCAATCGTGATCGGATTCGGGGAAACGATGATTTGCTGGACATCGTTGCCGGAAATGACTTGAATGTCTTTATTTTGCGTCACATTGCCCAATCGCGCTGTCAATGTGATCTTGCCGGAGCGAGCTGGTGTGAATTGCTTGCCATTTACGGTTCCTGCTTCGGACTGGCTCGCATCCCAACTCACGTCGCCTGCATTGATCGCATATGGCTGGTAATGAACGTCATATCCTTTGGATGCGCTGAGCGGGATAGATTGTCCGATAAGCACATCTGCCGGTACATCGATTTGGAAGCCTTTCAATTCTCCAGCAGGTGCCGTGTTGTATACGGCCAGTCCAGTAGGCACTCGACGCTCAGCACCGCCGCTCGGCTTATTCGCCAGATTCGCGTGTGTCTCACCCAGCATGCGAGCTGCCATGGTCGTAGAGCCACCACCGTCAAAGTTTACAGCCCGATAAGAGCCGAGCTCCGCCATGATTTTTGCCAGTTCGTCCAAATAAACACCTTGGCTCGCATCGATCGTGACCATGTACAAGGTCTTCCCGTCCTGGGAAACACCGACCGCTGTGCGTGCCGTTTTGTTCGTGATGGACTTGTCCGCTGGAAAGGACGAAAGTGCTTTCCCTTGATCGACTAAAAGGACATTGCCACCCACCGCATGATTCAAGTCGAGTGTCTGCGGTGTTGTTTGGTACTCAACTGTTGCAGTAGCGCCTACTGGGAAGTTTTGTTTGAGAAAGGCTCCTGCTGCTCCATGTCCCCAAAGGACATAGCCGTTGTAAGGTATGTATACGCCAGGTTGATTCACACGAACTTCTTTGGCTACGTTGTCTACAAACAGAATCTCGACGACATCTTTGTAGCCCGATATGGTCCCCAAGCTGTTTTTGCCAAAGGAAGGGGTATAGACGTTCAGTTGGTTCTGGTGACTTTTTCGTCCATCACTCGGGTTGTACTCTTCCTTGTTAACTCCTTGAATCGAATAGGTAGCGCCATTAGGAGCTGTAACCTTGCCGCCAAAGCCAAACTTGTCGACGATAGCCATCTTGTCTCCAGTCAAGCCTAGCGCGTACCAGTAGGAGACCAAGCCCATGGAAGAAATGAGTTCGTCGTCTTTCATGACAATGCCAAACGGCGCTCCCCGCTTCGACATGTTAAAAAAGTCGGCATTGATCGCTGCTACAGCTCCTGTTTCACGCGCCATTTGTGTAACCGTCTGCCTGTCTGTCAGCTTGCCTTTCGTTCCGTATACCGGTTTGACCTCAACGTAAGGATTATTCATGTCAACCTTGGTCACCATGATCGTGACTACTTGGTTGGCAAATGATTTCGTATATTTCTGCAAAGTGGTCCCTTCACCAATTGGGGTTTGCCACATCATATTCAATGCACTGGTTTCCGCTCTGGCGTGTGCGACATTGGTCGCAAACGGCACAAACGGAACAAAAGCTCCCCAGGCCATGGTCGTGGCCGTGAGCAGCGTCACTATCCTTTGCGCTCTCATGTTGGTAACTCCTCTCCGTATTCCAAACTCTGTCTTTCTACCATCTAAGCCAAGCAACTAAATATTAGACGCAAAAGGTCATGGATAGTTTCGCCAATTCTCTCGATTCTCTATTAGAAAAACATACCAAATCGTCAGTCATCAAAACTAAAATATCCCTCTCCAACAAGAAACCCGCCCAGTTTTGACGAACGGTACCTGGCGGGTTTTCCTAGCTGTATGTTACTGACCTGGTTGGAAAGGCTCTGGTGGTTCAGCTCGCAAACCAAAATGATAGAGGATTGCTTCTACGATACGGCGGGAAGCCTCGCCATCCCCGTACGGGTTGACAGCGTGCGCCATTGCATCGTAAGCCGCTTGGTTGGTCAGCAATTCTTTTGCCATTGCATAAACTTGCTCTTCGTCGGTTCCCACGAGCTTCAACGTGCCTGCTTCAATACCCTCAGGACGTTCTGTCGTATCGCGCAGAACCAGAACTGGTACGCCAAGAGAAGGCGCTTCCTCCTGCACCCCGCCAGAATCGGTCAGGATGAGATGGGCACGACGAGCGAAGTTGTGGAAATCAAGGGCATCCAATGGTTCGATCAACGAAATGCGATCGTGGTTTCCGAGAATCTCCTGCGCCACTTCTTGTACAGCAGGATTCAAGTGAACCGGATACACAACAGCAATCTCAGGATGCTCGTCCACCAGTCTTCGAACTGCACGGAAAATACGGCGCATCGGCTCGCCCAAATTTTCGCGGCGGTGTGCCGTCATCAGCACCAGCTTCTGACCAGCTGCGCGATCAAGCACCGGATGCGTGTAATCCTCGCGAACCGTTGTTTTCAGCGCGTCAATCGCTGTATTTCCTGTCACGTAGATGCTCTTTTCCGGCTTTGCTTCGCGACGAAGATTGTCAGCCGATCCATTGGTCGGAGAGAAGTGAAGGTCAGCCATTACACCTGTCAACTGACGGTTCATCTCTTCCGGGAACGGCGAGTACTTGTCCCATGTGCGCAAGCCCGCTTCCACGTGCCCAATCGCGACTTGATTATAAAAAGCAGCCAGACTCGCCACAAAAGTGGTTGTCGTATCCCCGTGTACGAGGACAATGTCTGGTTTTACTTCCTTCATCGTTTCATCCAGGCTCTCCAATGCGCGAGTGGTTACACCCACCAGCGTTTGACGATCCTTCATGATGTTCAAATCAATGTCTGGTTGAATATCAAAAATGTCCAAAACCTGATCGAGCATTTGACGATGTTGGGCCGTCACGCAAACAACCGATTCGATCTGTTCGCTGTACTTGTTCAATTCATGGACAAGCGGCGCCATTTTAATCGCTTCCGGACGTGTGCCGAATACCGTCATTACTTTTACAGTTTTCATCCGTTTTTCCCTCTCTGATTACTTCGTGCCGTACAAGCGGTCACCCGCATCGCCCAAGCCTGGCACGATGTATCCATGGTCGTTTAAATATTCATCAACAGCCGCTACGTAAATATCTACATCAGGATGCTCGTCCTGAACCAGCTTGATGCCTTCTGGAGCAGCGATGAGGCACATCAATTTCAAGTTTTTCGCTCCACGTTTTTTCAAAGCAGTAAGAGCGGCAACAGCAGAACCACCAGTCGCCAGCATCGGGTCAGTTACGATCAACTCACGCTCAGCAACATCGGATGGCAGCTTCACATAGTACTCAACAGGCTGCAGGGTTTCCGGATCACGGTAAAGACCTACGTGTCCTACTTTGGCAGCAGGGATCAGCCTCATCAGGCCATCCACCATACCAAGACCAGCACGCAGAATCGGTACCAACCCTACTTTTTTACCAGCAATTACATTCGACTGACAGGTAGCCACTGGCGTTTCGATGGTGGTTTCCTCCAACGGCATATCACGAGTAATTTCATAGCCCATCAGAGTAGTCACTTCATCTACCAGTTCGCGAAATTCCTTGGTCCCTGTATTCTTGTCACGAATATACGTAACTTTATGCTGAATCAGCGGATGGTCAAACACATATACACGGCTCATGTCATTTCCTCCGTTTCCCTATCAATGCATCCTTTCCATAATAGCTGGTGAGAGTGGCTCCGTCAATTTGCCTAATCTTCGTACTTTTTCGCATCCTTGATCCCTATCAACAGTGGACAAGTGAAAAAAAAGCAGACCCATATGGGAAAATTTCCACTGGGTCTGCTTCTCGTTGCCTTGCTTAGATATTCAATCCTTCGTACATCGGGAAACGTTGGCACAAAGCTGCCACACGTTGGCGTGCTTCCTCGTGCTTCGCAGCATCCTCTGGGTTTTTCAATGTCAGAGCGATAATCGCTGCTACTTCTTTCATTGCTTCCTCATCAAAACCACGGCTCGTTACTGCTGGCGTACCCATGCGGACACCGCTTGTAACAAACGGGCTTTGTGTATCGTAAGGGATGGTATTCTTGTTCGTAGTAATGCTTACCTCGTCCAACAGATGCTCAGCGACTTTACCTGTCAGGCCGATTTTGCTTACATCAACCAATACGAGGTGGTTATCCGTTCCGCCGGAAACGAGCGTCAGTCCTTCTGCCGTCAATGCCTCAGCAAATGCACGTGCATTCTTGATGATGCGAGTTGCGTAATCCTTGAACTCTGGTTGCAGGTTTTCGCCGAAGGCAACCGCTTTTGCTGCGATCACATGCATCAACGGACCACCTTGAACGCCCGGGAATACGGATTTGTCGATGCCTTTCGCGAATTCTTCTTTGCACAAAATCAAACCGCCACGTGGTCCACGCAGAGTCTTGTGCGTCGTAGAAGTAACGAAATGCGCGTGCGGTACTGGGTTTGGATGCAGACCTGCCGCAACCAGACCAGCGATGTGCGCCATGTCCACCATGAAGTATGCGCCCACTTCATCCGCGATCTCACGGAACTTGGCAAAATCAATCGTACGCGGATAAGCACTCGCACCACAAACGATCAGTTTTGGCTTGTGCTCCAATGCTTTTGCACGAACAACTTCATAGTTGATCAGGTGAGTATCTTCATCTACACCGTAATCAACGAAATTGTACAGAGTACCGGAGAAGTTTACTGCACTACCATGCGTCAAGTGACCACCGTGGGACAGGTTCATTCCCAGTACAGTGTCGCCTGGCTGAAGAATCGTGAAGTATACAGCCATGTTCGCCTGAGCACCGGAGTGTGGTTGTACGTTTGCATGTTCAGCGCCGAAAATTTCTTTTACGCGGTCGCGCGCGATGTTTTCCACGATATCCACATACTCGCAACCACCATAATAGCGGCGGCCTGGGTAACCTTCTGCGTATTTGTTCGTCAAAACGGTTCCCATTGCTTCCATAACTGCGCGGCTTACGAAGTTTTCAGAAGCAATCAGCTCAATCTTGTCGCGTTGTCTTCCGAGTTCCAATTGAATGGCTTCCATTACTTGCGGGTCTTGTTTGCGCAAAAAATCTAGCATAGTAGTTTCTCCTCCTCTTTTACGTGCAGCTTTCATTCGGTAGTGTCTTCTCATACACGGCACGCGGTCCGCCAATCAGCTTGGGGCGTGTGCGCGCTGCCGTAACATGTGCTTGTCCAACGAGACGCAATGTCGGACGAACCGGTACTGCCACATGCTTTAGATGCATGCCGATAAGCGTATGGCCGATGTCTATGCCTGCATGCGCGCGAATTTGCTCCACAACGGCTGCATCCGTGAACTGTGTAAATGCATGCGCAGCCATAGAGCCTCCAGCAGTCGGAACGGGAACAACCGAGACCTCTTCCAGTCCAAATCGCAATGCCACATCGCGCTCGACGACCAGAGCCCTGTTCAAATGTTCACAACATTGAAAGGCAACAGCAAAGCCGCGCTTCTCTACAACAGATTGGATTCCACGATACAGAGCTTTTGCTACATCTTGGCTGCCAGCTTTTCCGATATGCTCCCCGAGCACCTCGCTGGTACTGCATCCAATCACCATGAGTTGTCCGGCTGCAAGCTCTGCCATATCGGCTACTTCTGCGACAATGTCACTGATTTGTTTTTCGATAGCGGATAAATCCACTTACTTCACTCCCGCATGCTTCGCTTCAATTTGGGAAATCTTTTCCACACGACGTTCGTGTCGACCACCTTGAAACTCTGTTTCCAACCAAATTTTCACGATATCAAGCGCAAGACCCGGTCCAATGACCCGCTCACCCATCGCCAACACATTCGTGTTGTTATGCTCACGGGTAGCGCGTGCAGAAAACGTATCATGCACGAGTGCACAACGAATGCCTGGAACCTTGTTGGCTGCGATTGACATGCCGATACCTGTTCCGCAAACGAGAATGCCTCGATCAAACTCCCCCGCTGCCACCTTTTCTGCTACTGGCAAAGCATAATCGGGATAATCAACCGATTCCTCGCAGGTGCAGCCGAAGTCTTCCGTCTGGATGTTCATGGAGGCCAGCAGAGTCTTGATCTCCTCTTTTAGCTTGTATCCACCGTGATCAGCAGCAAGTGCTACTTTCATCTGTCATCCCTCGCTTGTCTCATAATCTTCGTCTAGTATACATCAAAAAACAATAAGTAAAAAGTGAACATTTTTATCAGGGCATTAAAAAATCGTTCGTACTCTCATAAAAAACAAGGCCCTGGCTATACACCAGCACCTTATTCATCCACTGATTTACGAAGACCTGGGTCCTTAAACATCATGGAGAGCCTTTCCAGTGACTCTTCGATTTCTTCGGCACACCTGCGATAATCCATCAGTGATCCCCCATATGGATCAGCAATATCACTAAAGCCTTCTATCCCAACGAACTCCTGCAGGGTATGAACCTTTTCAGCCGCTGAGGGGAAATACGTCAAGATCGCGCGCTTATGACCGTGCGTCATCGTCAAAATGACATCAGACCATTCAATCAACCCTTCGTCTACCTTGCTGGCCTTATGATCGTGGGCAATTCCTCGCTCATCTAATACTTGCTTGGCGTGCAAGGAGGCATCCTGACCAGCAAATGCCGCCACTCCAGCTGAGCGTATCTCAAGTCCCTGTCCGTCTGTCTTCGCACGGAACATCGCTTCTGCCATTGGGCTTCGGCACGTATTTCCCGTACAGACGAATAGTATCCGTTTCACGTATCGTTCCTCCTCTCCTCTTAATTAGTCCGGTTATATCATAAATTTTAACCCAAAACCAAACAAAATAAGTCCACCTACTAATTCGCTATAATCCCCAAGCCACCCTCCCACACTCCTGCCTAACAATAAACCGAAGTAAGACATGGTGGCACCCATGATTCCAAAAAGGGAGATGGCCAAAATTCGATTGACCTCGATCAAGCCGAACGAGAAGCCGACGGTGAAAGCATCCAGGCTGACACTTAATGCGAAGAGCATAAGTCCGAACCCTTTTGTCTTCAACACACTTTTTTGATCCCCTTGGACGAAGCCATTCCATAGCATATGCAAGCCAATGATCATCAGGACACCGCCGCCAATAAACACGGCTATATCTCCAACCAAATCGGACAAGTATGCTCCAACGACAATCCCAATGATCGGCATCATAATGTGAAACAGTCCGATGGTGATACTTACTTTGACAATCTCTCGTAACCGAATCCCGACCATTCCTACGCCAATTCCCAACGAAAAGGCATCCATACTTAAGGCGAAAGCAATAATGAGCAACGTCAAAAATTGCCCCCATTGGAATAACACCTGGTCCAAGCAGCTCCCCTCCCGTCTCTTCACCTTATGCGGACAAGGGGGAGTTTAGGACAGGTTTACACGGACAAGACACGGCCTCCAGCAGCCTTTTCCAAGCGATTCATCACAGCCATACCCAACCCGTTTCGCGGGAAAGTCTCACCGACAATATACTGCACTTCTTGGTCGTCGAATTCCCGCAGCACAGCATAAAGCTGTTGGGCAATCACTTCCAGATCCGCTTGTGATCCGACCACCAGAACGACATCTGCCGCCGCGTGGCTTTGCCAAAACGGAGCTGTTTCTTCCGTTGCGAGCACACCCGTTTTTTGACCGTGCTGCTTCGCCTGTTGCAGCATGTCTTCCATTTTCCCCCGAACTTTTTCACTCTCTCCTGACACTAGCCACATTTCCCCCTCAGGAGCGTAATGCGTGTATTTCATCCCTGGAGAGCGTGGTGCCTCGGCTGCTCCCACTTGAAAAGAAGGGTCGAGTTCCACATAGCCAATCACTGGTTCCATTTGCTCCCGTGTGATGCCCCCTGGCCGCAGAATCATAGGCGGGTCCTGCGTCACATCAATGACAGTAGACTCTACCCCAACACCTGTTGCCCCACCATCGACCACACCTGCTACGCGTCCATCCAAATCAGCCAATACATGCGCCGCTGTCGTTGGACTCGGACGTCCAGAGCGATTGGCGCTCGGAGCTGCAATCGGTACTCCCGCTTCCTTTATCAGCGCCAAGGCAATCGGATGATCAGGCATGCGAACCCCGACTGAATCCAGTCCTGCCGTTACCAGCGAAGCTACCTGATCCGTTTTTGGCAAAATCACCGTCAAGGGTCCAGGCCAAAACGCCTCCATCAGCTTTTTCCCTTTCTCCGGAACCTCACTTGCTACCGTGGACAACTGGTCCCACGCTCCAATATGTACAATCAGCGGATTATCGCTGGGTCTGCCTTTTGCTGTAAATATTTTTTCCACTGCTTCATCTGATAATGCATTCGCTCCCAAGCCGTAAACCGTCTCCGTGGGAAACGCGACAACTGCCCCTTCTCGAAGAAAACGGGCTGCATCCACAATCTGTGCACAACTATGCTGATTTTCCACATCGTTATCCACAGACCAGACTTTTGTCACAAAATTCATTTCCATCGTTAAAAAATCCTTTCTCTAGCTCGTTTCTTTGTAAGGAGTGCCTTAAGTATAGATGTGCACCAAAAAGTTTTCAACAGGCTGTGGGTAACTTGTGAATAACTTTTCTGAACAGCGTGGAAAACGGAACATTGTTACCTTTTTTTAACTTCATCCGTCATAGGCTTGTAGTAGAATGAATACGAAAACAAAACAATAACTTTCCCTTTATCGAAAGGACCGTGAATGAAATGTCATCTTTTAAATCCTTAGCTTCCAGCCTGCTTGGCACAGCTGTATTGTTAACAGCCGTCGCTGCTCCAGTATTTGCAGCACCTGCTTCACCTGCACCCTCCACAAAGCCTGCTGTACAAGCGCCAAAGCCACAAGCTAACGGTGTCGTGTTCACACCAAAAACCATTACGGTCGATACGAAAGAATTTCAAGGTAAAGTATCCATCCCAGTGATTAGCGGGATGAAGGATAAAGCTTTTGAAGCAAAACTGAACGCTACTCTTCTGAAAGAAGCACAAACAGGCTTGGCGGAAGGACAAAAAGCCGGCAAAGAAGATGCGGCAGAAGCGAAAAAACACGGCTGGGAGCCACGTCCTCATTCGCTCGACATCTCCTATGAGGTACACAATGCCGGCAAGCTCGTTTCTTTCTCGGTACAGACATACATTTATACAGGCGGAGCACATGGCATGACGGATGTTACGTATTACACCATCGATAATCAAGCCAAGGCAAAACAATTGAAGCTGGCTGACCTGTTCCAGTCTGGCTATGACTACCGTACCATTCTCACTCAAATCATTGCACAACAAATCAAAGAAAAAACCCAGACGGATGGCTTTAATCCTTACGATGGATTCGAAAGCATCAGAGAGGATCAAGGATTCTCCTTTAAAGATGGCAACTTGATGATCCACTTTGGTCAATACGAAATTGCCGCTTATGCAGCAGGAATGCCAGAGTTCGCGATCCCTGCTCATCGTTACCAAGGTCTGTTGAAGCCTGAGATTCGTGAGGCTTTGTTCAAAAAGTAAGGATAGCAATTCAAAACGACACCTGCACATGCGGAGGGTGTCGTTTTTTATGTCCAGCTTAGGAGAGCCAGCTCTCAATTTTTTCCCATAAGTAAAATCTCACTTCTACTTTAGGAGCAGAGGCGGTTATTTCCTCTACTTTTTCTACCTCTTCGGACTCTTCTGCCTCTACTTTTGTTTGCTCAGCGTCCACACTATTTGATTCGGAATGTCGCCCTACTTCGTTCTCTTCTAAGGGTAAGACCGCTACTGACTTTCTATCAACCCCATCATAGTATTCCTCTTCCTCTGGTACAGCTACTGTTGTTTGCTCCGATTCTTCAGGCTCTGGAGTTGGCTCGGCTTGTACAGCGTCGCCATTGGACATGTCAATAAAGCAGAGCGGCGGGAACAGGACACACCACCAGTTTTGACCTTTTGCCTCTCCAATTTGAACACGGACTGCTCGGTAATTACCCGCAGGATACACATAGGAGCCGTACAGCTTCGTCGGAAAAGGGACTTGGCCAAAGTCGACTACAGCTTTGTACGAAAAACCGCGCTCCTTGATCGTTTTGTCTACGACTTGTTGAAGGACAGGCAATTGTGTTTGAATCACTTGCTCTGCTTCCTCCAAAGTCTTGATATCATCCGCCCACGTATTCATTTGAGCGATAATCGCATCTCTGACTTCGCGCTTTAACCATTGATCTTGGACAGAATCGCTGTTCGCAATAATACGCAAGCGAACGGATTCCTGAGGGATCGGCCCATTATCCAACACATTGGCCGAAGTAAGCTGTCCCTCCCAGCTCATCATAAGCATAAACAGGCTAAATGCCATCAACAACATCCGTTTCATCGTTATCCGTCTCCCTCTATACTGATCTTCTCTCTTTAGCAATCAGTATGGACAGATTCACACGATTTCAAACATTCTTTCCCTATGTAAAAAAGGCGAGACGAGTCAGCGCTATCGTCTCACTCCGATAACAACCCGCTCGATCCCCGCCAAATCTGGAACAATCTCTACTTCATCCATGACACCGGATGCCCGCATCAATGCCGCTACATCCCCAGCCTGATAAATGCCTACCTCAAACGCTACGACCGCTCTTTCTTTCAATAGTTTCGGCAACGCATCACACAGTCGACGATAGCAATCCAGACCATCTTCGCCGCCATCCAAAGCCAAGCGAGGTTCATGTACGCGCACTTCATCGTCCAGCTCCTCGACATCGCGACTCGGGATATAAGGCGGATTGGATACGAGGATGTCAATCTTTTCGCCTGCTTCCAAAAGCGGCTGCACCAAATCCCCTTGTAGAAAGCGGACATCTGCACCAAGACGACTTGCATTTTCCCGAGCGATTGCCGTTGCCTCAGGAGACAGGTCCACCGTAGTCACGCGCCATTGCGGTTTTTCTAACGCGAGCGTAATGCAGATGGCTCCGCTCCCTGTGCCGATATCCACCACCGCCAGCTCTTCCCGCTCAGGCCAGAGCTTTGCAGCGGCAGCCATCACTTGCTCCACCAGTATTTCCGTTTCCGGCCTAGGGATCAGCACACCTGGTCGCACCGTAAAAGAACGCCCGTAAAACTCCTGTTCGCCAAACATGTATTGCAATGGCTCGTTATTCGCCCTGCGCATGCACAGTCCGTCCAGCTTCCCCAATGTTTCTGCATCGATAGAATCCGTCATCGCCATTAAAAAGCGCGTCCGATCCCAGTCGAGACAGTGACGAATCATTAGCTCCGCTTCGAACAAAGGATCCTTTGTCCCTTTTTCCCGCAAAAAGGAAGAAGCCCGTAAGAGGGCTTCTCGAATCGTCGTGACATCAGACCAATCAAGCTGAGTGTGCATGGCTTTTCAAAAGCTCCGTTTGTTCATGCAGGATCAGGTTGTCGATCACTTCATCCAATTCGCCTTCCAATACCGATTCCAGTCGGTGCAGGGTCAGACCGATGCGGTGGTCGGTCACGCGGCTTTGTGGATAATTGTACGTGCGGATGCGCTCGCTTCGGTCACCAGTACCCACCAAGCTTTTGCGCGTAGCATCTGCTTCCGCATTTTGTTGTTGCATGTAGAAATCATACAGACG
This sequence comes from Brevibacillus sp. AG162, assembly GCF_006715575.1. Lineage (NCBI taxonomy): Bacteria > Bacillati > Bacillota > Bacilli > Caryophanales > Paenibacillaceae > Brevibacillus > Brevibacillus sp. AG162. The sequence continues at coordinate 340,939 of NZ_VFNO01000004.1, read as the reverse complement.
AGCGCGCAATACACGCAGCGCTTTGTCTTTGTTGGAATGCTGGGATTTCTCGTCCTGACAAGAAACCATGATCCCTGTAGGAATATGCGTTACGCGAACCGCAGACTTGGTCGTGTTAACGCTCTGACCGCCTGCACCACTGGAGCAGAACGTATCGATGCGGATATCTTTTTCGTGTACTTCCACTTCCACGTCTTCTGCTTCTGGCAGAACCAGTACAGTCGCAGTAGAAGTATGGATGCGTCCGCCGGATTCGGTAGCCGGGATGCGTTGCACACGATGCGCGCCGCTTTCGAATTTCATTTTGCTGTAGGCACCACGACCGGACAGCGAGAAGACAATTTCCTTGTATCCGCCGATATCTGTTGGGCTTGCCTCCAACACTTCAATTTTAAAAGCGTTGCGCTCTGCAAAACGCGTGTACATACGGAAAAGCACAGCGGCAAACAGTGCAGCTTCATCGCCACCCGCAGCACCGCGGATTTCCACAATCACGTTTTTCTCATCGTTCGGGTCTTTAGGAAGCAACAGGATCTTCAAGCGATCTTCCAGTTGTTCCTTGCGTGCTGACAATTCATTGAGCTCGAGCTTGACCATTTCACGCATCTCGTCATCCAGCTTCTCTTCCAGCATCGCTTTCGCGTCGTCGATTTGACTCACCACTGATTTATATTCACGGTATGTCGTTACCGTCTCTTCCAACGAAGATTGTTCCTTGGACAGTTCACGCAAGCGTTTTGTATCACTAATGACGTCGGGGTCACATAGGAGGTTGGTTACTTCTTCAAAACGCTCTTCGACTGCAGATAAGCGTGTAAACATTTTTATTTCACCCCATCGCAAAGAATAATAGCCTTTTGGCGCAGGCGAAGCCTTGGTAGCATGTATGTTAGATATGAATTGCGATAAAATGCTATCTACCATAAAAACGGTTATAACAGATAAATTATAGGAGGAATGGCGCAAGAAGTCAAAGCGCATTATTACTGGAAATGTTTTACCGATGCCAAACAGGCCCGGCTATGCCGAGCCTTGCTACATAAGTCCTGCTCACCTGTCAGCGATGGTAACCGTCATGCGAGGTTAAGTGAAAATCGTAACGCGGGATTCTTTCCTGAAGAAGCGAAATCACCTGCTGCTCGATGGTTCGCGCTTGATTCGCAGTGATGTTATGCACAAGGTCAAGAGTAACATATGCATTGGCATCGCTGAGTGTGATGCGAGCATTTTCCACACCTTCTACCGACATGGCGATCCTCTCCATATTGGTCGCGTAGACTTGGGTATTACGTGAGTTCCAGTGGCCGATAACCATATTCGGATTTTGATTGCGCCCCATTAACGGGTCACGATCCGCAGCAACAGGCGCACGTCCTTGCAGAGTATTGCCACTTTGATCCCCTCTGATCTTCATATCGTGCTGCGTATTCCTCATATCCGGACTGTAGCCCTGCTGCCTAGCCGTATTTCCCCCGCATCCGACAGTGAGGACAGTCGTAAGTACAACCAAGCCCAGAACGACACGCGAGCTGCGTAAAAGCCAATTAGGTTGTGTCCACATGAAAAAGCCACCTCCTGTTTTGCTTAGTCTGCGCATCGCCTCTTGGGCTCATGCACGGGACAAACAGGGGTGGCTTATGCTTTCTTTATTCGGTAACTGGAGGGGTATAGTAATGCTTGCGACAGACGCTGCTGTATGTATCATTCCCAGCAATTTCAATCGTCTCCCCAGAGTAGACGGGTTGTCCATTTTTGAACTTGAGAATATGCGTCGCCTTTTTATTGCAGTAAACACAAACCGTTTTAATTTCTTCTACTTTATCAGCCTCGCACAACAGAGCGGCGCTGCCAGGGAAGAGCTCATTCTTGAAATTTTTCAACAAGCCATAGACGATTACGGGGATTCCCAGCTTGTCTACGATCCTGACGAGCTGGTCCACATGGTGGCGGCTGATAAACTGAGCCTCGTCAACCAACACGCAATGCGGCTTGACTGACTCTGCTTCTACGATTTGATACAGATCGGTCTCTTCGTTAATCGGAATCGCTTCTCTGCTAATCCCAACACGCGAAGCAACTTTTCCCACGCCATAGCGATCATCAACTGCTGGAGTAAACACTACTACTTTTTTCCCCGATTGCTCGTAGTTGTGGGCAACGGTCAATAATTGAATGGATTTGGAAGCATTCATCGCTCCATACCGAAAATATAGTTGTGCCACGTCTCTGTCTCCCTTTGCCTAAAAGTCGTTACTTAAGTCTTTGCATGGCGGTCTTTTGCCTCCTGAAACAAGGCCATGGCCAGCTTTCTTCTTTGTGCATGGTCCACACAAGGAATCGGGTAGTCGAAGCCAATCTTGCAGCCTGCTTGCTCTTGGATATGCTCCGGCATGTCCCACGGTTTATGAATATATTGTAGAGGTACTTCACGCAGTACGGGAAGATATTTTTTGACGAATGCACCGTCTGGATCAAACTTTTCCCCTTGTGTGACCGGATTAAAAATCCGAAAATACGGTTGCGCATCGGTACCAGTCGAAGCACTCCACTGCCAACCCCCGATGTTTGCCGCCTCATCGAAATCGATCAACTGCTGTGCGAAATAGGCCATTCCCCAACGCCAATCCACAAGCAAATCCTTCGTCAAAAAAGAAGCGGTGATCATCCGCAGCCGATTGTGCATCCATCCCGTCTCATTCAACTGCTTCATGGCGGCATCGACAATCGGGTAGCCCGTTTCCCCTTGACACCAATGGGTAAAAAAATCCTTCCTATTTTCCCAAGCGACCGTTTCAAATTGTGGCAGGTAGGCATGGTCAGTCGTGTGCGGATGGAAATAAAGAACCTGCTGATAAAATTCTCTCCAAATGAGTTCCGTAAGAAAAGCTTCGATCGAGGCAACCTGCTCACCCTGCGCGGAAGCAAGCACTTCCTGTACGCTATGATACACCGTCCGTATAGACAGAGTACCTGCGTTTAGGGCAAAAGATAGCCGGGAGGTCGCATTCACCCCTGGCATGTCGCGTTTTTCTTTATACGTATAAATGTCTTCATCTAAAAATTGCTGCAATCGTTTACGTGCCGCCCGCTCCCCGAACTGCTCCATTTCCCACTCGGTGCCAATCGGTCGTTTTCGTCCAAACGCTTCCACAGTAGGAACTGTCTCACTCGCCAACTCCTTCAACCGATCAAATAGATTCACTGTTGTCGGCTGAGGGAACGGTCGGTCTTTGGGCAGCGTCTGCCAAACGCGGCGATAAGGTGTAAAAACGGCATACGGCGTCCGCTGCTTCGTCATAATTTCCCCGGGCTCATGCAAAACCAAATCCTTGCATGTATGAACAAACACGCCATGACTGCTCAACACTTCTGACACCAACTCATCTCGCATGCGAGCTTCTGGTGTATAATCCCGATTGAAAAACAGCTTATCTGCACCTGTCTCTTGCACTAATTGACAGAGCACTTGCTGTGGGCTGCCGTGGCGAATCAAGAGGCGTCCTCCCAGTTGAGCCCAAGCGTCGCAGAGTGAAGCTATCGCGGCAAAATGCGCATGCAGTCGCTTATCTCCTACAACCGCAGAACGACAAAGCGATTCCTCCACTATATAAACAGGAATAATCGGGTCGTCTGTAAGCATGGCTGCATGCAGAGCAACATGATCATGCAAGCGCAGATCCCGACGGAACCAAACTATGGCAGTCATCGTTTGTCCTCCCGAAAAAAATCAGTGCCAGAAAAAGACAAAACCAGGCAGATTGCTCTACCTGGTTGTTCCCATACATTCTGATTAGGACAGATTGTATTTGCGTTTGAAACGGTCTACACGGCCGCCTGCATCAACGAATTTTTGTTTTCCTGTGAAGAAAGGATGGCAGTTGGAGCAGATCTCCACTTTCAACGCTTGTTTCACGGAACCGGATTCAAATTCGTTACCGCATGCGCAGCTAACTGTTACTACGTTGTACTTAGGATGAATGTTTTGTTTCATCTCTTCTACACCTCTTTCCGCCCTGAATCGTTTGCCGAAACAGAGTTATATAAACACATATCAGATAGTAGCATGAAACACTGCCGAAATGCAACTGGTTGGCCGATTACGCCATGTTTTTCCTGCGCTGGAGCTGATCTGGAGGAATATGTGTAAACGAACCGATTACGACATCTGGCAGCTCCTGCTGATAAATTTCGATGGCTTGCTTCATGCCGAATACTTCGCCTTGCGCTTTTGGAATCATCGCCAGATAACTCTCTGGATCGATATTCAGATTCCGCAACTGAATCAGTTTAATACCTGTTCTGCGGATGAATTCGATCATCGCTTCCATTTCCTCTTCGCGGTCAAACACGCCAGGGAAGCACAAGTAGTTAATGGACGTATACACACCCTTGGATGCAGCGTACTCAGCAGAACGCGCTACATTTTCCAACGTATAGTTGCGCGGGCGGTAGTAGGCATTATAGTGTTCGTCAATCGCACTGATGATACTCACACGCATCAGATCAAGGCCGGCATCGACAATGCCTTTGATGTGATCCGTCAGGCCCGCATTCGTATTGATGTTGATAAAGCCCATATCTGTCGTTTCCCGTACACGACGCATCGCTGGAACAATGATGGAAGCCATCGTAGAAGGCTCACCCTCACAGCCCTGTCCGAAGCTGATGATGCTCTCTGGTGTCTTGAGGTGGTGCAACATGACTTCTACCAGCTCGTCCTCTGTCGGCTTGAAGTTCATCCGCGTCTGTGGAGAAGGGAATCCACTGTCATCTGGTTGCTCGGAAATACAGCCGTAGCAACCGGCATTACAGGTATAGGAAACAGGCAAGCTGCCTTCCCAGCGGTTGAAAAAGTTATTGGAGGCCGTCAAGCATTCGTACTCCAACGCACAGTGGGACAAGTGGTTCAAAATGCGGTTTTGCGGAAACGTCTCCAACGTCTTTGCCACTCGCTGGCGCAGTTCATCCATCGGGAAGTTCAACGGGTCCCATTTGTAAATATCGTCGCTCTCACGCCCCGTTACCCAGAAGCGGTTATCCTTCCAGACCACTGCGGAGTAGCCAAACAAAGGCAGCTTGCTTTCCTTGTTCGTTTTCACGTAGCCTGGCAGCAAGAGCCTTGTAATTCCTTGTGGCACAAGTGCGCCTACTGCTGTACAGCCATCCAACTTGACCATTTCACCTGTGTCAGGGTCCATTCCGATCGGCTCGGTGTCCGGCAAACTGACCAGCGTCGATCCTTCCGGAAGCGGGATCAGTTCTTCTTCCAGAATTTCTGTCAATATATCTCCGTTACGAGCCACTGCAAAAAGACCTGGGTGGTCGTATACATTGCCTTTTTCATCTGCGTAAACTAAATACATGGGAAAATCGCCTCGCTTCTTTGCTTTGCCCATTGTATCGCATTGAAAAAGCAATGTAAATTGTATAGGGTTACCTGGCAAGATAGGGAAGTGGATTGATCGGCACATCATCCTGTCGCACTTCAAAGTGCAAATGGTAGCCCGTAGAGTTACCCGTTTGCCCCATGTATCCCAATATCTCACCTGCTTCTACGGTTTGGCCAGGTGACACCAGCAAGAGACGCATATGGGCATAAAAGGTTTGCAAGCCATCTCCGTGATCAATCACGACCATCCGCCCATACCCTGACCGGTTGGCGCCTGCCTCCACCACAACTCCCGCCCTCGCTGCCAAGATCGGGGTCTTTGATTCCTGTTCATTCCACAAATCCACACCCTTGTGTGTTTTTCCCCAGCGCGCTCCAAATCCGCTTGTAATCGTAGCTTCTCTGACAGGCCAACTGAGACCGCCGCGAATCCTCGTGACGACTTGTCGACTTGCCGCTTGAACGGCACTTCGCTTCTGCTCCGGATCGTTGCCCAACATCGGATTGCCTTTCGCGATGGGGACATACACGACCTGTCCGACATACAGGTTGTCCGACAGCCATTTTAGCAGCGGATTTCGCTCGATTAACGATTCCCGACTCACACCGTACCGCCTTGCTATGTAATCCAGTGTTTCTCCCCGTTTCACCATATGTCCGACTTCATCACGCTTGATGATTAGCTTCATACCCACACTTAACAAATGGGGATTCGTAATGGTATTCGCCTCTACCAGATTTTTTAAAGAAAGACCGTAGCGCTGGGCAATACCGGATAGCGTATCTCCTTGCCGAACAGCGTACACCACTGAATTTCCTTTTATTGCTGGTGCAGGCGAAGCCAGACTGGCGTAGGGATTAAATGCTTGAAATAGCGCTTGCTCCACGACTGCTTTTTTCGCTTCCATCTGTGACTCCACCGGAGCGCTAACTTGCACGTACTCCACGAAGCATCTCCTCCTTCTTTTCCAGCTCCCTTCCTAACGGTATGCCAGCACCACAAAAAAAATGACGGTGAGTCATTATGAACTCACCGTCGTGCTAGCTGCTTTCCCTCTGCCCTGTTGCTTAGACTCAAGGGTTTGCAAAAATTCTTCGTTTGTTTTTGTATCTGCCAACTTTTTAATAAAGGAGTCTACAAACTCATTTGTTTCATTCATGTTCTTCCGGATCATCCACAGCTTATCCAGCTCTTCTTTGGTGAGCAGAAGCTCTTCGCGGCGCGTACCCGAACGGCGGATATCGATCGCCGGGAAAATTCTGCGCTCTGCTAGCTTGCGATCCAAATGAAGCTCCATGTTTCCGGTTCCTTTAAACTCCTCATAGATCACATCGTCCATACGGGAGCCGGTCTCAACCAAAGCAGTCGCCAAAATGGTCAAGCTGCCGCCTTCCTCAATGTTCCGCGCCGAACCAAAAAAGCGCTTCGGACGATGGAAGGCTGCCGGATCAATACCACCGGACAAGGTCCGACCACTTGGCGGAATAACCAAGTTGTAGGCACGAGCGAGACGCGTAATGGAATCCAGCAGGATCACCACGTCTTTTTTGTGCTCAACCAATCGCTTTGCACGCTCCAAGACAAGCTCAGCAACTTTGATGTGATTCTCAGGCAACTCGTCAAAAGTCGAGGCAACTACCTCTCCTTTGACAGATCGCTGCATATCCGTCACCTCTTCCGGACGCTCATCAATGAGCAGGACAAACAAGTGAATATCCGGGCGGCTTTCGGTAATGCTGTTGGCAATTTCTTTGATCAGCATGGTTTTCCCCGCTTTTGGCGGAGCTACAATCAATCCACGCTGACCCAGTCCAACAGGAGAAAGAAGATCCATCAGGCGAGTGGAAACACGTGCAGGGGCTGTCTCCAGTACAAGCTTGGTTTGAGGATACAACGGTGTCAATGCGGGGAAATGAAGACGCTCTGCGGCTGTCTCAGGGTCTTCTCCGTTCACTGCCTCTACTTGAAGGAGTCCAAAATAACGTTCATTCTCCTTCGGTGGTCTTGCTTTTCCGGATACCACATCCCCCATCCGCAGATCAAAACGGCGAATCTGCGACTGGGAGATGTAGATATCTTCCGAACTGGGGAGATAGTTAATGGGGCGGAGGAAGCCGTATCCCTCCGGCAATATTTCGAGAACCCCCTCCATAAACATGAGACCATCCCGCTCCGCTCGTGCCCGAAGAATCGCGAAAATCAATTCCTTCTTCTTCAGCTGGGAGTAGTACGGAATGTGGTATTCCTTAGCCAGCTTATAGAGGTCGGTCAGCTTCTTTTCTTCTAGTTCAGAAAGTAACATACATCCACCACTCTTTATTTACTCTTGAAAAACTAGCTCAACATACAAATGCAAAAATTGTTTTTACAAACCGTTCATCGGCTTGCGTTCTAAGCGGTGGTTCCCTTCAATGAAACGTACCGTTCCGGTTTTTGCACGCATAACTACGGAATTGGTCGTCGCACGAGTTCCTTGGAAGCGAACTCCTTTGAGCAACTCACCATCCGTTACACCTGTCGCTGCAAAAATGGCGTCATCACCTTTCACCAAATCATCCATGAACAGCACTTGATGAGGGTTAGTCAATCCCATTTTGACACAGCGTTTAATCTCATCTTCATTTTGTGGCAAGAGCTTGCCCTGAATTTCTCCCCCGAGGCATTTCAAGGCAACAGCTGCCAGAACACCTTCAGGAGCTCCTCCAGAACCAAACAAAATGTCTACACCTGTATCCGGGAAAGCCGTATTGATCGCAGCGGCTACGTCTCCGTCTGAGATGAGGCGAATACGCGCACCTGCCTCACGAATTTCGTGGATCACCTTAGAGTGACGATCACGGTCAAGCACAATAGCGACCAAATCGCTGATATCTTTCCCTTGTGCCTGCGCTACCGCTTTCAGGTTATCTCGAATCGGTGCGTTGATATCGACCTTGCCGACTGCCTGAGGCCCTACTGCCATTTTCTCCATATACATGTCAGGAGCATGCAATAAATTTCCCCGGTCTGCAATGGCAATGACCGAAATCGCTCCCCATGTTCCTTTTGCAAGGATATTCGTTCCCTCCAAAGGGTCTACAGCCACATCGACTGCCGGAGCCACTCCCTGGCCCAGACGCTCACCGATGTACAGCATCGGCGCTTCGTCCATTTCGCCCTCGCCAATTACTACGACGCCATCCATCGGCACTTTCATAAATTCATTGCGCATTGCGGTCGTTGCCGCATCGTCAGCCTCATCTTTTTTTCCGAGACCCATCCAACTGGCAGAAGCCAAAGCAGCGGCTTCAGTTACACGTACCAGTTCAAGTGTTAAACTGCGTTCCATTCTGGAAGACTCCTCTCCTGGTGATTGGTTAACGCTGGTGGTTTTCCATACTTTGCAGGCCTACCCGAGTAATATCGGCCCCCAAGGCTTGCAGCTTGCCCACCAAGTTTTCGTAGCCACGATCTATATGTTCAAGTCCTTCTAATTCTGTCTTGCCGTTCGTTGCCAAGCCGGCAATGAACAGAGCTGCTCCCGCACGCAAATCCGAAGCTACCACTTTGGCACCATTCAGTTTGCTTCCGCCTTCGATGACAGCTGATCTTCCTTCAATCTTCAAGGAAGCTCCCATGCGACGCAATTCATCTACATGTCGAAAACGCGAGCTGTAAATATTGTCCGTCACGATGCTTGAGCCTTTGGCAAGAGTCAGCAAGGTCGTGATCGGCTGCTGGAGATCCGTTGGAAAACCCGGATACGGACTCGTTTTCACATCGATTGATCGATAAGAATCATGTCCGATGACTTGGATGCTGTCATCCTGTTCTACCACTTGCGCACCGATTTCGCGCAGCTTGGCCGTTACAGACTCCAAATGCTTTGGAATGACATTCTCCACCATAACATTGCCGTTCGTAGCCGCTGCCGCAATCATATACGTCCCCGCTTCGATCCGATCGGGGATAATCGTATGACGGCATCCACGCAATCGTTCTACGCCTTTAATGCGGATCATGTCCGTTCCGGCACCTTTGATGTTTGCTCCCATGTTGTTGAGCAAGGTCGCTACATCGACGATTTCAGGCTCACGGGCAGCGTTTTCAATAATCGTCACACCATCTGCTTTGGCAGCAGCCAGCATGATGTTAATCGTCGCACCAACACTGACCAGATCGAGATAAATTCGCGCACCCTGCAACCGTCCATTTTGGGCACGGATGGTCATGACGCCGTTTTTGTTCTCCACCTCGGCGCCCATTGCTTCAAAGCCTTTGATATGCAAATCTACTGGACGCGGGCCCAAATCACATCCACCTGGCAAGCCAACCTGCGCTTCACCGAACTTGGCGAGTAAGGCTCCCCACAAATAGTACGAGGCACGAAGCTTTTTGATGCGACCATTTGGCATGAGCATCAGCCTCATACTGCGTCCGTCTATTTCCATCCAATCTTCTTCGAACAGCACGTCAGCTCCCATTTCCTGCAAGAGCTCGTGATAAATACCTACATCCTGAATACGGGGGAGATTCTCAATAACAACGGGTCCATCTGCCAGCAACGCTGCTGGGATGAGTGCGACTGCGCTGTTTTTTGCTCCGCTGATGGTCACCGTCCCCGCGAGCGGTTTTCCACCGTTGATGATCAGCTTATCCATGCTTTGCTCTCCTCAGGCGTAATCGGGAAAGAAGCACCTTCCCCAATGGAAAAGGTGCTTGGACTTTCAACACGTGTCCTTATTTTTGCATGCTTGCCCAGTCAGCGAGGAATTTCTCCAAGCCACTGTCTGTCAGTGGATGGGCAATGAGTTGTTTGAAGACTTTCGCTGGAATGGTAGCGAAGTGAGAACCACGGCGTGCTGCCTCCGTTACGTGAACAGGGTGGCGCACAGATGCCGCAATGATTTCGGTGTCGATACCGTGAACAGAAAAGATTTCTGCAATATCTTCGATCAATTGCATGCCATCTTGACCAATATCATCCAGACGTCCCAGGAACGGAGACACGAAGCTCGCACCTGCGCGCGCAGCCAAAAGTGCCTGGTTCGCGGAGAACACCAGTGTTACGTTTGTTCTGATTTTGCGTTTGGCAAAATACTTGGTTGCCTTCAAACCTTCTGCGGTCATTGGCAGCTTGATGACGATGTTTTTCGAGAGAGCAGCGAGCTTCTCTCCCTCTTCGATCATGCCTTTTGCATCTGTACTGATGACTTCGGCACTGATCGGACCGTCAACAATATCGAGAATTTCTTTCAGGGTTTCTACAAAATCGCGTCCTTCTTTGGCAACCAGGGACGGATTTGTCGTTACGCCCGCCAGAACTCCCCATTCGTGAATTTCGCGGATTTCTTCAACGTTTGCTGTATCAATCAAAAAACGCATGATTATCCTCCCAGTTACGCGCGGTTGCTGCTTCCGAACAAGCGCATTTTTCCTTTGACTACTTCCTTGATCGCATCGCGAGCAGGACCTAGGTATTTGCGTGGGTCGATCTCATTCGGCTTGGCAGCCAGCACTTTGCGAACTGTTTCCGTGCATGCGACTTGGCTTTCTGTATTTACATTGATTTTTCCTACGCCCAAACGGATGGATTCGATAATCGCTTCGTCTGGTACGCCGGAACCACCGTGAAGAACGATCGGCGCTCCAATGTTGCTTGCTACTTTTTCGATAATGTCGTAGCGGATTTTCGGAACTCCTTTGTACATACCGTGTGCTGTACCTACAGCAATCGCTACGTAGTCTACTTTTGTTTCTTCCCAGAAGCGGATTGCTTCCTCAGGATTTGCCAGGGTAGCATCTTCCTCGTCAACAGACAAGTCGTCTTCCACCCCGCCGATGGTACCGAGTTCACCTTCTACCGATACGCCAACAGCGTGAGCAGCCTCTACAACCTGTTTGGTCAGGCGAAGGTTATCTTCAAACGAATGATGGGAACCATCGAACATAACAGAAGAGAACCCAGCGCGAATGCACTTCATTACCATGTCGAAATTGCTACCATGGTCAAGATGCAAAGCAACAGGAACTCCTGCGCGTTCAGCAGCCACTTTTGCAATCGCTACTGTATAATCAATCCCCATGTATTTCAGTGCACCCTCAGAAACACCAAAGATCACAGGCGATTTTTCTTCCATCGCGGCTTCCGTAATCGCTTGAGTAAACTCCAGATTGTTCAGGTTAAATTGTCCGACGGCGTATTTATGCTTTTTGACGTCTTCGGTAAAAGCGGTCATAGGTACCAGTGGCATTTTGTAAATCCTCCTCTAGCAGACTTCAGTCATGTGGCTTATTATACCACAGACAAGCATTTGTTAACAGGGACGCTTGTACCCTGACCTTAGCAGTCAGTTCCTAACAAGCTAATTGCTGATGCACCGCCATTCGTAGTTCATCGATATCAAACGGCTTTGTAAAATGAGTCAATGCTCCCAGTTGTGTTGCTTCTTTGATCATGTCCAGCTCTCCGTAAGCTGTCATCATGATGACTTTGATTTCCTGATTGATCTTCTTGATGTGTTTCAAGATCTCAATACCATCCATCCCAGGGATCTTCATGTCGAGGATAACCAAATCTGGCGACTCTTTTTCCACGATCTCCAATGCCATTTTCCCGTTTGCTGCCTGAAAGGTCTTGTACCCTTCTTTTCCCAGCACCTCATACAGTAAAATGCGAATCCCATACTGGTCATCCACAACCAGTACCTTTTTATCTTGTTTGTCGAACATTCTGATTCCCCCCTGACGAATGCGTTTTCTTAATTATTATGGGTTCGCCTAAAATCAGGAAACTCCTTCACCTTTTTTGCTGAACGTCAACTTAAAATTTCCCATAGGCTTCATTTCGAGTATAATGGGAAAAACCAATTTCCCCTACACACAAGGAGCCAGATACTCACTATGGATGCTCTGTGGCTGATTTGCTTGTTAACATTTATTATCCATACGACAGAGACACTTACCTACGGGATCCGTTTTGCAGGGGTACAAACGGGCAGGATAGCTGTAGCGATGTCTTTGGTCGGGATCGTATTGCTCCTCTCCCGTACTTCCAACCTGATTCAAGGTCCATTCACTGGGGGATTGATGGATCAAGCTGCAATCGAGCACTTTGATCCCAGCACGCAATTGCACGTGATTATTGCATCGTCCTCGCTCGGAACCTTGGCGGCTATCGTACTGTTTCCCACTTTTGTTCAAATATCGAAACGAATGATCTCACACTTGGAAATAGCGGGCTCGATTCCGCAAATGATTCGCACGGCAGTTACTGTCGAAACCATCCGACGTGTCCACCATCATGTCCGGATTCCTAGCTGGCAAGCCATCTCTCGGTTTCGAATCAAAGGAGTTCCCAAACGATTACTGTTATTAAATGCATTGGGGACAGCGATCTACACAAGCAGCGTACTGTCCGTGTTGTACGCGACATTACTAGCCCCGGATTACAAAGCAACCGTTTTGATGTCTTCTGGATTAATCAACGGTTTCGCCACGATTTTCATGACGATTCTGGTAGACCCGCAAATTGCCCTTTTGACAGAAAAAGCAATGCAAGGGAAAACCACGCAGCAATCGATTCGTGACATGTATCTATGGCTGATGATCTCACGTTTTATTGGAACGATTTTGGCTCAATTCCTGCTCATTCCCGCCGCCTATTGGGTAGCCTGGCTCTCTCCCTTGTTTCATTAATCTGCTTAAAAAAAGCACAAGACGCACCTGCGACTTTACATCGCGGGTGCGTCTTTTTATTTATCGATCTACGTTATTTTTTCAGGTTCAGGGAAGCCTTCACGAAGTCACGGAACAGTGGCTGTGGACGGTTCGGACGAGATGTGAACTCTGGATGGAACTGTGTCGCTACATACCATGGATGTTCTGGAACTTCCACGATTTCAACTAGACGACCATCTGGAGTTGTACCCGCAAAACGCAAGCCCATTTGCGCCAATTGATCACGGTATTCGTTGTTCACTTCATAGCGATGACGATGACGTTCATAAACCAGGGTGCTTCCGTATGCAGCCTCAGTCAGCGTGCCTTCTTCCACTTTGGTTGGACCGAGACCAAGACGCATGGTACCGCCCTTGTCCTCGATATCCTTTTGCTCTGGCAAGAGGTCAATCACCGGATACGCTGTATTCGGGTTGATTTCGGAGCTGTTTGCGCCATCCATACCCGCTACGTGGCGAGCGAACTCGATCACAGCGATTTGCATACCCAGGCAAATTCCGAGGAATGGTACTTTATTTTCACGAGCATAGCGCGTAGCGATGATTTTACCTTCGATACCACGATCGCCAAAGCCGCCCGGTACGAGGATACCATTTACATCACCCAGCAGTTCGCCAACATTTTCTGGCGTAACTTCTTCCGCGTGCACCCATTTGATTTCTACTTTGGAGTCGTTCGCATAGCCACCATGGTACAGCGCTTCTGCTACGGACAAGTACGCATCATGCAATTCTACATATTTACCAACGATTGCAATGGTAGTCGTTTTGGACAGGTTTTTGATTTTCGATACGAGCGATTTCCACTCCGTCATATCCGCTTCCTGGCAAGTCAGACCCAAGTGGCGGCATACATAATCGTCCAATCCTTGTGCTTGCAATTGCAGTGGTACATCGTACAGGCTGTCAGCGTCTACACATTCCACTACCGCATTTTTATCGATATCACAGAACAGAGCCAGCTTGTCTTTCATTTCTTGCGTCATCGGTTGCTCCGTACGTGTCACGATCACGTTTGGTTGAATACCCAAGCTGCGCAGTTCTTTCACGCTGTGTTGCGTAGGCTTGGTTTTCATTTCACCCGCTGCCTTGATATATGGTACCAGGGTTACGTGAATGTACATGACGTTTTCACGACCGATGTCACTTTTGATCTGGCGGATGGATTCAAGGAATGGCAAGCTCTCGATATCCCCAACAGTTCCACCGATCTCGGTAATCACAACATCTGCCCCGGTTTCGCGACCTGCACGGAAAATGCGATCTTTGATTTCGTTCGTGATGTGAGGAATAACTTGAACGGTTCCTCCCAAATAATCGCCACGGCGTTCTTTGGCGATGACAGTCGAGTAAATTCTACCAGTCGTCATATTGGAGTTAGCGCTCAGGTTGATATCGATAAAGCGCTCATAGTGGCCCAAGTCCAGGTCTGTTTCCGCACCATCGTCCGTTACGAAAACTTCCCCGTGTTGATACGGACTCATCGTTCCCGGGTCAACGTTGATGTATGGGTCACACTTCTGGATGGTTACCTTCAGACCCCTATTTTTCAAGAGTCGGCCCAGAGAAGCCGCTGTAATTCCTTTTCCCAACGAGGATACAACCCCGCCTGTCACAAAAATATACTTCGTCATCGTTAACGTCCCCTCTTTCCCTCACCCTTAAGTTGTTATAAAAATCGAATGAAGACGGCTCCAAAAAAAAAGAAAAACAAAAGCGAGTCCTATCCCGTAAAGAAATGGGGTAGGGGCACTTTTGTTTTATAGTTTCCCATATTTGATCCTTCTTCATGTGAAGCCCAAGGAGTATTTTATCTGTCCCTTAAGCCGAAGTCAAGGACCTATTTCTCGTCTTCGTCATCGAGCTCTTCGTCAGATTCCTCTTCCGCAAGCTCTTCGTCCTCTTCGAACATCTCATCATCTTCGTCTTCGAGTTCTTCCTCGTCGATTTCTCCATCGATTTCTTCTTCTTCGATATCTGAATCTTCGTCGACGAATTCCTCTTCGTCCTCAAAAATGACAACATCGTCGTCCTCGTATTCTTCGACACTTTCGTCTTCGGAATCGTAATCGTCGAAGTCGTCGTCCAAGACGATTTTCTTCTTCTTCGTTCCGCCACCCTCTTGGGTTTCTTCCACGGTGTCGGTTGGGTACCAGCGTTTCAATCCCCATACATTGTCACCGAGGCACACGAAACGGCCATCAATGTTAATTTCTGTGTATACTTGCGCGATGATTGCCATGAGTTGTTCATCAGTCAGCTTGCGCACTGCAACCAGTTCATTCATCAGCTCGCGGAAGTTGTAAGTGCGGTTAGTTTGACGCAAAATTTCATACGCAATGTCAACTAACGCCATCTCACTCAGTTTCTCGGAATCAATATGAGCAAACAATTGACTCACTCAGGGCACGTCCTTTCCATATGAAAACGATTGATTTGAATACTGACCCGGGGCCCTGTTCGGGGGACGCAGGCTTGTATAAGTCATTCATAAATGATATCGATTTCTTCGATTGTACATCGTACAACATAAGAAGGCTATCATACAGTATTCCTTATTTTAGACGAAAATGCAAGGCTTTCAAACAGGGGTTGACTAATTCTTATCGACATCAAAACCAAAGATATCCCTCGGCAATCGCTACCGAGGGATTTGTCTTACATATTTCTGCGGTATTGGCCGCCTACTTCATACAAGGCAGCACTGATTTGTCCAAGCGATGCTACTTTTACCGTCTCCATCAGCTCGGCAAAGATATTCTCTCCCGCCATGGCCACTTCCTGCAGGCGCCGCAGCGCAGCCGCAGACACATCCTTGTGGCGCTCCTGGAATGCACGGAGATTTATGATTTGCTGTTCTTTTTCCTCTTCGGTTGCGCGAGCCAATTCAATCTCGTAATCGTCCTCAGACGCATTCGGATTGATAAACGTGTTTACCCCAATAATTGGCAGCTCACCCGTATGCTTTTTCATTTCGTAATACATGGACTCGTCTTGAATTTTGCCGCGCTGGTATTGGGTCTCCATCGCCCCCAGCACGCCTCCGCGAGAACTGATCCGCTCGAACTCTTGCATAACTGCCTCTTCTACCAGATCTGTCAGCTCATCGATGATGAATGCCCCTTGAAGCGGGTTCTCGTTTTTCGCGAGTCCCATTTCCTTGTTGATGATCATTTGAATCGCCATTGCCCGTCGCACAGAGTTCTCTGTCGGGGTCGTAATCGCTTCATCGAACGCATTCGTATGAAGTGAATTACAGTTGTCATAAATCGCAATCAACGCCTGCAAGGTCGTTCTGATATCGTTGAAATCCATCTCCTGCGCGTGCAAGGAACGGCCGGATGTCTGGATGTGGTACTTCAGCTTTTGACTGCGGTCATTTGCACCATAACGATTTTTCATCACGGTTGCCCAAATCCGACGAGCCACTCGTCCAATCACGGTGTATTCCGGATCGAGACCATTGGAGAAGAAGAAGGACAGGTTCGGCGCAAAGTCATCAATGTTCATGCCGCGGCTTAAATAGTACTCGACATAGGTAAATCCGTTAGACAGCGTAAATGCAAGCTGCGTAATCGGATTCGCTCCTGCCTCCGCAATATGATAGCCGGAAATGGACACCGAATAATAGTTCCGCACTTTATGGTCGATAAAATACTGCTGGATATCCCCCATCATCCGCAAGGCAAATTCTGTCGAGAAGATACACGTGTTTTGCCCCTGATCCTCTTTCAAAATATCCGCCTGAACGGTTCCACGAACAGTCGACAGCGTGTACGCTCTGATTTGCTTGGCTTCGTCCTCGGTAGGCTGACGCCCTTCTTTTTGGACAAAAGCATCCATCTGCTGCTCAATCGCCGTATTCATGAACATGGCCAAAATCATCGGCGCAGGGCCGTTGATCGTCATGGACACAGAAGTGCTAGGTGCACAAAGGTCAAAGCCGGCGTACAGCTTTTTCATGTCATCCAAGGTGCAAATACTAACTCCACTCGTACCGATTTTCCCGTAAATGTCCGGGCGGTAGTCTGGGTCCTCACCATACAGCGTAACCGAGTCAAAAGCCGTACTGAGTCGCTTCGCTTCATCATTTTGAGACAGGAAGTGAAAGCGTCTGTTCGTCCGCTCTGGAGTACCTTCTCCGGCAAATTGTCGCTTGGGGTCTTCTCCCTCCCGTTTAAACGGAAATACTCCTGCGGTATACGGGAATTCACCTGGGACATTTTCTTTTAACGACCACTTTAAAATTTCGCCCCAATCCTCGTAATCTGGGACGGCTACTTTTGAAATGCGTGTACCGGACAACGATACGCTGAAAAGCTTGGTAACCAATTCCTTGTCGCGAATTTTCGTAACAAATTGATCCTTCCGATACGCTTCCTTGAGCTTTGGCCAATTTTCAAGAATACGTCGGCACTCCGGATGCAGCTTTTCTTCGAAGAGAACGATTTGTTTATCGAGTACCGCTGCCAGCTCGGCAGCTGCAGAATCTCCCGAGGCAAGCACCGTCTCCTTCGCGCCCTGCAACTGGAACAGCTTGCGTGCAATCAGCGACTGCTCTTCGGCATAAGAACGGTATTGGCGGACGGTGTTGGCAATGTCTTGCAAATAATTGATTCTCTCTGTCGGAATCAACGAAGTTTTATGAATCTTTACGGGAGTTGTATCCAAATGCTCCACAGACCAGTCAACGCCAGTCTTTTCTACAATTCGATGCATCAGGGCAGCAAACAACACATTCGTTCCCGGATCGTTAAACTGGCTCGCAATCGTACCATACACAGGAACCTTCTCATCCGGCAGCTCAAAAAGCTGGTGATTGCGTCGATATTGCTTGCGAACCTCACGAAGAGCGTCTTCTGAGCCTTTGCGCTCAAATTTGTTGATCGCGATCACATCAGCAAAGTCGAGCATATCAATCTTTTCCAGCTGGGATGGTGCCCCGAATTCACTGGTCATGACGTACATGGAGACGTCGCACACTTCCGTGACCTGCGCATCCCCCTGACCAATCCCGCTCGTTTCCACAATAATCAGATCAAAATGGGCAGAACGTGTTACTTGAATCGCGTCTTTTAATGCAACAGACAGCTCCATGCCCGATTTGCGGGTGGCGAGACTGCGCATATAAACGCGCGGTGTCGAATTGGCATTCATGCGGATGCGGTCACCAAGTAACGCCCCACCTGATTTTTGCTTGGATGGATCGACAGACAAGATCGCAACCGTCTTCTCGGGATAAGTGCGAATAAATCGACGAACAAGCTCATCGGTCAATGAGCTTTTTCCTGCGCCACCCGTACCTGTAATCCCTAATACCGGAATGGTTGAATCGGCTTCCACTAAACTTTCACGGAGCGGTTCTGTCCATTCGGGCTGGTCCACTGCATACTCTGCAACGGAAATAAGCCGGGCAATCGCCTGATGGTTTTGCTCGCGCAAGCCTGCTACTTCTTCCTCCAGCTGCTTGACGGTCGGGAAATCGCTATGTCTGATCATGTCGTTGATCATGCCCTGCAAGCCCAATCGTCTGCCGTCATCTGGCGAATAAATTTTACAGACTCCGTACTCTTCCAATTCCCGAATCTCGCGTGGAACGATAACGCCGCCACCGCCGCCAAAAACACGGATATGCTCTGCTCCCCGCTCGCGTAATAGATCAATTACGTATTTGAAATACTCCACATGACCGCCTTGGTAGGAACTGATGGCAATCCCTTGCACATCCTCCTGGACAGCGGCTGTTACAATGTCGTCAACAGAGCGGTTATGCCCGAGATGGATGACCTCTACTCCCGACGATTGTAAAATACGGCGCATGATATTAATCGAAGCGTCGTGACCATCATACAGACTGGCTGCGGTCACAAAGCGAACCTTGTTTTGCGGACGATACACTTCCGTTTCCATCGTTCCACTCTCCTTTTCATTAGTTTAAAAAGCGGAAAAACAGGGCCAAGCAGATCAAGGCGAAGTAGACGCGAGGTTTGCTTGGCACCCTATGTTTCCCAGACTTTTTAAACTTTCTTCTTAATCGGAGACACTGATATCGCGAAGCAACAGGGCAATTTGCTTCTCTGTGTACTCCTCAATGGTATAGTGTTTTTTCAATGCCCAGCGGCGGAACACCCACATTTCGCCCAGCACCATGATATTGTCCGCCATCAGCTTGACGTTCTTTTCATCAATGCGCAGCGAACCGTCAGCAATCCCTTTTTCTAGGATTTCGACGAAAATATGCGAAATGGCTTCTTCACGCCCCAACACGTAGCGAAGTGTTTCTTTTGGCAATGATTTGGCTTCCTGATAAATAAGCAAGACGCGGTCGCTCATCTGATCCATCACGCGGATCAGGCTCTTTAGTGCAATCTTTAATGTTTTCAAGCCAGTTCCGTTGAAGTTGATCGCTTCACGCAAGCGCGTCTCCATCTCCGCATGAATGGCATCACAAACAAGATAGAGCACGTCTTCTTTTGACTCGATATACTCGTACAACGTACCAATACTAAATCCAGACGCCCGGGCAATCTCCCTTGTCGTCGTTTTATGAAAACCTTTATTAATGAAGAGATGAACGGCAGCCTCAATAATCTGCTCTCGTCTTCTCTCGATCAGTTTTGGGTCCTTTACCAGGGATGGTATCGTTTTTCTCTTGTCAGACACTCCAAAATCCACCTTTCCAACCGACTGAGCGTTTGGTCAGACGCCTCATAGAAAAGAAGGCGCAAACACTCTACTTTTGTATCATTCGGAGATCATTATACGCGAGTAAGAGCACAAAGCCAAACTTTTCTTTTCTATGTGTTTCATCGTGTTGGAAGACGGGACAGCTTCCTACTCTTTTAGCAGGAAATTGCTGATCACGACACGTTGGATTTCATTTGTTCCTTCATAGATTTGTGTAATTTTGGCATCACGCATGAAGCGCTCCACAGGATACTCCCGCGTATAGCCGTAACCGCCGAAAACTTGAACAGCCTCGGTTGTTACTTCCATTGCTGTATCCCCCGCAAATACTTTGGACATCGCAGATGCTTTGCCATAGGGTAGACCTTGATCTTCCAGCCACGCTGCTTGGTAAGTGAGCAAACGGGATGCCTCGATCTTGGTAGCCATATCTGCCAGCTTGAACTGGATTGCCTGCAAGGATGCGATTGGTTTGCCGAACTGATTGCGTTCTTTGGCATAGTTCCGCGCATGCTCGTATGCACCCTGTGCAATTCCCAATGCTTGAGCGGCGATACCGTTTCTTCCACCGTCCAACGTCATCATCGCGATCTTGAAGCCTTGGCCTTCTTCGCCCAGTCTATTCTCTACCGGCACGCGCACATCTTCAAAATTGACCGCAAGTGTTGGCGAGGAACGGATACCCAGCTTTTTCTCCTTTTTCCCCATCGTGAATCCGTCCATGCCTTTTTCAACGATGAAAGCAGTGATGCCTTTATGCTTCAACTCTGGTTGGGTGACCGCGAATACGATGTAGATTTCTGCTTCACCCGCATTGGTAATGAAGATTTTGGTACCATTTAAAATGTAGTGATCGCCATCGCGTACGGCTGTCGTGCGCATTCCAGCAGAATCGGAGCCAGATCCCGCCTCGGTCAAACAGTACGCACCCATCTTCTTGCCTTCTGCTAATGGACGCAAAAACTTTTGCTTTTGCTCCTCTGTCCCGAATTTGTAAATCGGCCAGCTCGCCAAGGAAACATGTGCGGACAGTGTCACACCAATAGAGGCATCCACACGGGAGAGTTCTTCCACTGCAATGACGTAGCTCAGGTAATCTGCACCTGCTCCGCCGTATTGTTCCGGCCAAGGAATTCCTGTCAGTCCAAGCTCAGCCATTTGCTCAAAAATGGAACGATCAAAGCACTCTTCTTCATCGCGCTCGGCTGCTGTCGGAGCTACTTGATTCTCTGCAAAGTCGCGAATCATTTTGCGCATCATGTCATGTTCTTCGGTCAGTTGGAAATTCATATGAATCACTCCCCCATGTGTTCTTCGTTTGTCTATGAATCAGCAAGCAAATGCTTGGCGATAACGATTCGCTGAATTTCGTTGGTTCCCTCATAGATTTGGGTTACTTTCGCATCCCGGAATAGACGCTCTACCGGATATTCTCTCGTGTAGCCATAGCCGCCAAAGATTTGCACGGCCTCTGTCGCGAGCTCCATTGCGGAGTCTGTGGCAAAACGCTTTGCCATCGAGGCTTCCATTCCACAAGCAATTCCTTGACTGCGCAGCCACGCCGCTCGGTATACCAGCAACCGGGCTACTTCTGCTTTCGTCGCCATGTCAGCCAGCTTGAAGGCGATGGCTTGCTGCTTGCCAATCGATTGTCCGAACTGTTTGCGTTCCCGCGCGTACTCTGTCGCGTACTGGACTGCGGCCTCGGCAATGCCAAGGGCTTGGGCAGCAATCCCGATTCGACCAGAATCCAAATTCGCCATCGCGATACAGAAGCCTTCCCCTTCCTGCCCCAGCAGGTTGGCAGCCGGTACACGCGCATTGTCGAATACGAGCTCTGTCGTATAGGAACCGTGAAGTCCCATCTTCTTTTCCTTTTTCCCAACCGTAAAGCCCGGTGTATCCTTGTCTACAATAAAGGCCGATATTCCCTTGGTTCCTTTCGCCGAGTCGGTAACGGCAAACGCGATATACGTATCTGCTTCTCCGCCGTTCGTGATGAACACCTTGTTTCCGTTCAGGATGTACACATCGTCTTTTTTCACGGCTGTGGTTCGAATACTGCTCGCATCAGAACCTGCATGCGGCTCGGTCAAGGCAAAAGCCCCGAGGTATTCCCCACTCGCAAGCTTGGTCACGTATTTGCGTTTTTGCTCCTCGGTACCGAAGTAGAGAATCGGATTCGTCCCGACAGAGGTATGCACGGACAAAATGACGCCTACTGTCGCACTCACCTTGGAAATCTCGTGAATGGCCAAAATGTAGGAAATAAAGTCCGCTCCTGCTCCTCCCCACTCTTCGGCGATCGGAATGCCCATGAGCCCCATCTCACCCATCTTTTTGAGGATCTGACGCGGGAACTGGTCCGTCTCTTCCATCACCGGGACGAAAGGTGCGATCTCTTTCTGGGCAAAGTCTCGCACCATGCGGCGCATCATCTCTTGCTCTTCGTTCAATCGGAAATCCATGTCCGTCCTACCTTTCTGCGAAAATCATCGGTTAGCTATACACGTAGAAACCACGACCGGATTTTTTGCCTAACCATCCTGCTTTGACGTACTTGCGCAGCAACGGGCATGGGCGGTATTTCGAATCACCGAACCCTTCGTGCAGTACCTCCATAATGTAGAGGCAAGTGTCCAGCCCGATGAAATCAGCCAGCTGAAGCGGCCCCATCGGATGGTTCATGCCCAGCTTCATGACTTCATCGATCGCTTCCGGTGTTGCAACTCCTTCGTACACACAATAAATCGCTTCATTCAGCATTGGCATCAGTACCCGATTGGACACAAACCCTGGGAAATCGTTTACGCTCACGGGTACCTTGCTCATTTGCTTGGACAAATCTTCTGTCAGCTGATAAACCTCATCGGCTGTTTGCAGGCCGCGGATGATCTCAACCAGCTTCATCACGGGAACCGGGTTCATGAAGTGCATCCCGATTACTTTTTCCGGCCGCTTCGTAACTGCCGCGATCTCGGTAATCGGCAGTGAGGATGTATTGCTCGCGAGCACCGTATGCGGCGGACATACCTCGTCCAGCTTGGAAAAGATTTGCGTTTTGACCGCCATGTTTTCTGTCACCGCTTCTACCACAAAATCTGCTTCAGACGCATCTACCAGATCAGTAGACAGTGTCAAACGCCCGAGAATCGCTTCCTTTTCCGCTTCGCTGAGCTTGCCTTTTTCCACGTTGCGCGACAAGTTTTTTGCAATCGTAGCCAAGCCGCGTTCCACAAACGCCTGCTGGACGTCGTTCAAAAAAACGCGAAAGCCAGCCTGCGCCGCTACTTGGGCAATCCCGCTGCCCATCTGTCCTGCCCCGATGACCATAATGGTTTGTACGTTCATGCAAAAAGGCCTCCCTTACTCTACTTTAATCAAGATGGCGTCACCCTGTGCGGCACCACTGCAAATTGCCGCGACTCCCAAACCGCCACCTCGTCTTTTCAATTCATAGGCGAGGTGCATAATAATCCGAGCACCACTCGCACCAATCGGGTGTCCGAGCGCAATCGCTCCCCCGTTTACATTCACTTTCTCTTCGTCCCACCCGACGATTTTGCCACTGGTCAAAATGACAGCAGCGAAGGCTTCATTTACCTCGAACAAATCGATTTCAGATAGGGAAACTCCCGTCTTTTCCAAGAGCTTGTTGATCGCAAGTCCCGGAGTTGTCGCGATATAAGGAGCCTCTGCACCAACCTGAGCGTGTCCCAGTATCGTGGCGAGCGGCTTGATGCCCAGCTCTTGTGCTTTCGCGTCTGACATCAGTACCATCGCTGCTGCTCCGTCGTTGATCCCCGGTGCATTGCCTGCCGTGATCGTTCCGTCCTTTTTGTACACAGGTGGCAGCTTCGCCAATCCTTCTTTGGAGGTATCCGGGCGCGGCCCTTCATCGACATTTACTTGCAGTGCCTCCCCTTTTCTTTGCGGGATGGACACCGAGACAAGCTCGTCAGCAAAAAGTCCTTTTTCCATCGCTTGTGCGGCTCTCTGCTGGCTGCGTAGCGCCCACGCATCCTGCTCTTCTCGCGTAATCCCGTTCTCTTCTGCCACATTGCTGCCATGAACAGCCATCGGTACTTGATCAAACGGACAAGTGAGACCGTCGTACATCATGAGATCGCGAACCGTTGCATCTCCCATCCGCATTCCGTATCTGGCATCCGGCAATGCATACGGTGCGTTGCTCATGCTCTCCATGCCGCCCGCGACGATGATTTCTCCGTCCCCTGCGCGAATGATCTGGTCCCCCATCGTCACTGCACGCATCCCGGATGCACATACTTTGTTGATCGTCTCACTCGCTACATTCCACGGTAGTCCAGCTTTGCGTGCCGCCTGACGAGATGGCACCTGACCCGCACCTGCCTGCAAAACCATGCCCATGATCACTTCGTCCACCTGATCGCCGGAAATGCCAGCGCGCTCTACCGCTTCCTTGATTACAATGGAGCCGAGCTCTACTGCCGATAGCGCTTTCAAAGCTCCGCCAAACTTACCAAACGGGGTACGCGCTGCCCCTACAATGACTGTTTTCATCGAATGACCTCCATTCGGATGGTGTTTCACATCAACAAAAACTAAATTGATCGAGCGTTCGTTCACTTTGCATACTTTTATTTTGCCGTCTTCCGTACGAATAGTCAATCAATAATGAAAAAAAGAACAGCCTGACTTTTGTGAGAGTCAGGCTGTTCTTGCTGCTGCTACGGTCTCCATCTTATTTTCCAGATACCCTGGTCGTCTTGCCGCATGATATATCCCGTTGTCTCGTGGCTTTTATTCTTGTACTCAGTCCAGACAATGGTTTCGTCGTCATTATATTCAACCCAAATTTTGCTCCCCATCTCAATCATTTTTTTACTGCCTCTCCAGATACTTCGTTCTCTAGCCGGATCTTTCTTCACTTCTTCCAAATATTGCTCCAACGTCGGCTTCACTACGCCTTCATCCACGATACGCAAGGCGTACTGCATTTCGAGCTGCCCATCTTGCACTGCTCTTACATAAAGCTTCACGATGTCAATCGGAGACAGCCCACGCAATAGCTCATCCTTTTTTTCATACATGTAATTGTAGTAACGATCTTCTTCCCCCGGCTTTAAATCGAATATAGACGGAGGAGCAGGTGTCTCGGTACCATCTTGATTGACATTCACGATATCTTCTTGGACAGTTCCGTTGCTGTTCAATTTGAAAAGATAAACGTCTTTGCCTTGGACATAGCTCAAGGAATACCAATATAGCTTTTTATCCTTCCATCCCACTAATAGCTCCAAGCCCACGTCTCTTTTTAACAGACCTTCTCCCTCGATCATCGCCCAGTCTTTTCGCTGATATCCTTCTTTTGCGAAAATAGAATAGCCCCAGTACTCTTCTGCGCCATCATCCCCGCCTCCACCATAATCGTCCATGGCTGTGTAAGGGACGGATATAGCCTCTTTCATTTGGTCTTGTGTCAGTCCAACACGCAAGAAACCGACGATCTCATCTACCGTTCTCATAATCTCCTCATCGTCAAAATCAAGAGCAGTCACCTTTGGATCGAGGATTTGATTCGGACTTGGTTGAGCTGTCGTTCCCTTGATGGTGTTTGTACTCGCGTTTTCCTTTTGCAGCCAATAAGGAGTGAACCCGATGACAAGCAAAATGGCAACAAGCGTAGCGCTTACGGAGTAGGTGATCCGAAACCTTCTCTTGCCTTTCTTCTCAATATTCATGCGAATCCGCTCCTCCAAGCCATTGGTATCTTCCATTCCGCCAAGCAGCGTCCGGTCAGCCGTTTCCTTGAATTCCGCCAGCAATTTATCCAGGTTCATTCGATCCCCTCCTTTTCCAGCAGCGCTTTGAGCTTTTGACGTGCCCGGTGCATTTTCGTATAAATCGCTCCGGCGGTCATGTCCAAAATGACCGCAATCTCCTCTACAGACAATTCTTCATAGTAGTGCAGGACGATCAGCTGACGGTAGCTATGCGGCAGCTTCATAACGAGATGAGCAAAACGGGCACGAAGGTCATTTTGCAAAACGGCCGACTCTGCTCCCTCGACTACCTCTATGTCCACTTCCGGTTTGAAAAACAGGTGACGGAACGACCACGAGCGCAGGTGTTTTTTCGCTTCGTTGACGGCGATTCGGTACACCCATGTTTGCATCGAGCTCTCTTGGCGGAATTTCCCCAAGTTTTTGTAAGCTGACAGGAACACTTCCTGCGTAATATCCTCAGCAAGGCTGCGGTCCTTGACCATCAAATACACCAGGCGCAACACCTTTTTCAAATAGTGCCGGATCAACTCATCAAATAATGCTTCTTTTGTTTTGGTTAAGCTTTTCTCTGCAAGCTCCAGCTTCCTCACTCCCTTCCCACTCCTTTAGATTCAGCTGGCTCCTTTATCTTACAGTTTTTTGCAATAAAATAATGCGCAAGCCCCGCCGCTTGATCAGCACCGAGACTTGCGCATGGTATGAACCTAGATGGCGTCTGCGAGAATTTCCGCGACGTCACGTGTTTTGACGTGATCTTCCTGCTCTTTGGTCTTGATTCCGTCGTTCATCATCGTCAGGCAGTATGGGCATGCACTGGCGATTTCCGTCGGGTTGACCTCCAGAGCTTGCTCCGTACGTGTGACGTTGACACGAGAGCCTTCATGCTCCTCCATCCACATCAAGCCGCCGCCCGCTCCGCAGCACATGCTGTCGCAGCCGCTGCGCTTCATTTCGACCACCTCTACGCCAGGAATGGCTTCGAGGATGACGCGTGGCTTGTCGTAAATTTCGTTGTAACGGCCCAGATAGCAGGAATCGTGGTAGGTGATGCGTTCCTTGATTTCCTTGGTTGGCTTCAATCTGCCTTCCTTCACCCACTCCGCCAACAGCTCAGAGTGGTGGTACACCTCTGCCTTCAACCCAAACTCCGGATATTCGTTCTTAAACGTATTGAACGCATGCGGGTCGCAGGTGACGATTTTTTTGACTTCATACGCTTCAAACAAAGCGATATTTTCTTGGGCGAGCTGCTGGAACAAGAACTCGTTACCAATGCGGCGAGCGGTATCGCCAGAGTTCTTTTCTTCATTGCCCAGAATGGCGAACTTCACGCCTGCTTCGTGCATGAGCTTCACAAATGCCTGCGAAATTTTTTGACTACGCAAGTCAAACGATCCCATCGAGCCTACCCAGAACAAGTACTCGAATTCCTCGACCTGCTTGACCGTCGGCACCTCGTACTCGCCATTCAGACCTTCAATCCATTTCGTCCGGTCTTTGCGGTTGATTCCCCACGGGTTGCCCTGACGCTCGATATTGTTCAAGGCACGCTGCGCTTCTGCTGGCATGCTTCCTTCTGTCATGACCAGATAGCGGCGCATATCGATGATTTTATCTACGTGCTCGTTCATTACCGGACATTGATCTTCACAGTTGCGACAGGTCGTACAAGCCCACAGCTCCTGCTCGGTAATGACATCGCCGATCAAGCTTTTCTCATAGACAGCGGTTGCTCCTTCGGCAGTGGCCGCTACTTCAGATGCTTGGAACGCAATCTGATTGGCAGTCGTCTGCGAAAAAGCGAAGCTCGGCATCCATGGCGTACGCGACGTTACCGAAGCACCTTTTTCCGTCAAATGGTCGCGCATTTTCGTAATTAGATCCATCGGGGATAGCATTTTTCCCGTTCCAGAGGCCGGGCACATATTCGTACAGCGACCGCACTCTACACAAGCGTACAAGTCAATGAGCTGCGTTTGTGTAAAATCCTCGATTTTGCCGACACCGAATTCCTCCTGCGTCTCGTCCTCGAAATTGATGCTGGTCAGCTTGCCTGGCGGGTCCAGCTTCTTGAACCACACATTGACGGGCGCAAACAGCAGATGCGCGTGCTTGGACTGCGGCACATACACCGCAAAGCCGAGCAAGATAATCAGATGCAGCCACCAGAAAACGTAAAAGCCTACCGCTGCACCCGTTGTACCTACCCCAATCGCAGAGAAGACAATCGCGAAAACAGAAGAGATCGGAGCGAACGCCGATGGCTCATGTCCGAGCCAAATTTGTTCAAAAGCGAGCGAGAGCAATACAGTCGCCATCAGGGAGGAAATCAGCAAGAGGACGAGCCCTGATTTGAAGCCGCGCTTCAGACGCTTGAGCTTTTCGATGTAGCGGCGATAGTAAGCGTAGCCGACCGCAGCCAAAATGAGAAACGTGGTGATCTCCTGCATGACGGAGAAGTATTTGTGAGCGCTGCCAAAAGGAAGCTCGTAGCCTTTCGAAAGCCCTTTGATAATCAGCTCAATGGCTCCGAATTGCAGGGTGATAAAGCCGTAAAACATCACGACGTGCATTACGCCGCTCTTTTTGTCCTTCAGCAGCTTCTTGTGGAAAATGACGTTGTCCAGCATCAGATTGATGCGTGCCCCAAAGTCATTTTTCACATCCGGCTTTTTCCCCAGCTTGATAAACAAGTATCTGCTGTACACGACATGTCCTGCTAAATACAGCCCGTAAGCGAGAACCAGGAAAAAGGCGATCAAATTAATGAGTGCCAGCATGTTTTCTACTCCCCTCTATTGCGAGTTTGTCTTTGCACGTGGAAATCGTTTTTTCTATCTTATCAGAATCATGGAAATAAATGAATGAGTATTCAGTCAGTCTGTTTATTTTTTTCGAAAAATGAAACGATACTGAGCGACCGCTCATATTGGGTATAACTCGATCTTATCACACAAGTTGCGAATCATCCATCCTCTTCGAAGAGTTGGAAATATTCTTACGAAAAAAAGAAACAGCTACCTTCATACGGGTAGCTGTTGATCCTGCTTATTTTCCTGAAGCTTCCTTTGTCTCGACAGTAGTCTGTTCTTTCTTGGCCTTTTGTTCCGAACGTACATCTGCAAGTGATTTGACCTTGGTTGCTTTGATGCGCTTGTTGCGCGGCAGATCAGTCGGCTCCAGATTGTCCACCTCGTCTTGCATGAGTGCTGCGATCCCAACCGCTTTGCCTTTTGCAGCCACACAGTATTCGCAGTTTTCTTCATCATGCTCGTGGTATTGCTTCGGCTCTGGATAGGACGTGATAACGCCTTCAAAATTACGCAGGACGACTTTATCGGACGCTTGCGAAATAATGTAGTTCGGGCTGACTGGAATTTTACCGCCGCCGTGTGGAGCGTCTACTACAAAGGTCGGCACTGCATAGCCGGAAGTATGGCCGCGCAGGTGCTCAATGATTTCGATCCCTTTGCTGACAGGCGCGCGGAAGTGTCCAATGCCCTCTGACAGGTCGCATTGATAAATGTAATACGGGCGAACGCGGATTTTGACCAGGTCCTGCACCAGCTTTTTCATCGTATTCGCACAATCGTTAATGCCAGCTAAAATAACTGCTTGGTTGCCGAGCGGAACACCAGCATTGGCGAGCATTTCGCAAGCCAGCTTCGCTTCCGGTGTAATTTCTTTTGGATGGTTAAAGTGTGTATTGAGCCAAACTGGATGGTATTTTTTCAAGATGTTGCACAGGTTTTCGGTAATGCGCTGCGGGAATACAACAGGTGCACGCGTACCGATCCGAATAATTTCAACATGTGGGATGTCGCGCAGGCTGCTGATGATGTACTCCAGTACGCGGTCATTGATCAACAGACCGTCTCCACCGGAGAGCAGTACATCGCGGACTTCTGGTCTTGAGCGGATGTAATCGATACAGGCATCCAGCTGTTTCTTTGGCACGCCCATGCCGATCTGGCCGGAAAAGCGACGGCGCGTACAGTAACGGCAATACATGGAGCATTGGTTCGTCACTAGGAAAAGCACGCGATCTGGATAACGATGCGTCAGACCAGGTACAGGAGAATCCGTATCCTCGTGGAGTGGGTCTTCCATGTCGTATTTGGTACGAACCATCTCAGAGGACAAAGGTACAGACTGCATGCGAACCGGATCGCTTGGATCGTCTGGATCCATCAGATGAGCATAGTACGGTGTGATGTTGAGTGGAATCGTTTGCGTAGAAATACGTACGCCCTCTTCCTCTTCCGGTGTCAGATTGATTACCTGCTTCAAATCATCGACCGTCTTGATGGTGTGCGTAAGCTGCCACATCCAGTCATTCCATTGCTCGTCCGTGACATCCTTCCAAAGTTCTATCGAACGCCAATCGCGTTTTGTCGCTACTGTCATGTGCATCCCGTCTCCTCTCGTCTTATGGTGAACCTCTTCGTTTCACTCAACCAACAAGAGATGCAAGTGCCATGCCAACAAATCAAAAGATTTAGAAAATAAGGAATAGAGCGTTTTGTGAGCGCTTCATCCTGATTTGCGCCTATGTGAGTCTGCCGAATTTTCGGCACTCAACAGGGAGGGATCATTCGTTGCGAGAGCTTGTATTGCAGCGTCTGTCTCGGGATTCCCAAGAGCTTGGCGGCACGAAGGACATTGCCGTCCGTTTGCTGCATCGCGTCTTTGATCACTTTTTCCTCTACCTCACGCAAAATTTCTGGCAGCGTACAGCCTTCCTTTGACAGGAGTTGCGCCGAAATAGGCGCTTCTTTTTTCTCAGACTGCGGGCGTTCCAGCAAATGAGTCGGAAGATGGTCCAACAAAATAATGTCCGATTCCACCATATTCATGGCTGCTTCTATGACATGTTCCAGTTCACGTACGTTCCCCGGCCAATCATACATAGCAAACAAACGTGCCACTTCGCTGCTGATTCCACGTACATTCATACCGAAGATCCGGTTGAACTTTTGCAAGAAATGATCGATCAGCATTTCCACATCTTCTCTGCGCTCCCGCAATGGCGGCAATTCAAAAGAGACGACATTGATCCGGTAGTACAGGTCGGTTCGCATGACTCCTCGCTCCACGAGTGACTGCGGTGCCTCGTTGACTGCAGCGATTACCCGTACGTCCACTTTGGTCGATTGGCTCCCGCCGATCCGTCTGATCTGACCGTCCTGGAGGACTCGCAGCAGCTTTGCCTGCAAATCGAGCGGCATGCTGTTCAGTTCATCCAGAAATAGCGTACCGCCGTCCGCCAGCTCGAATAGCCCTGGCCGATCATCGGCTCCTGTGAAGCTTCCTTTTGTCGTGCCAAACAGCAAGCTTTCGAGCAGTGCAGCCGGCAGCGCGGCACAGTTTTGCGCGATGAATGGCTTACTGGTGCGGACAGACGCATGGTGAATAGATTGGACAAACAGTTCTTTTCCCGTCCCGGTTTCGCCGTATATCAACACGGGAGAAGATGTCCGGGCAGCTTTTCGAGCGCGTTCTTTGAGGCGTTTCATTTTTTCACTCATCGTCAAAATGTCATCGAAATGGAAAGTCGTTTCATCTACCGTGCGTTTTGTCCGTTTCGGCTTGCTAATCTTGGCCTGAAGATCGACTAAGCGCTCCGACAGTTCTTTTAGCTTGCCAATATCCTTCGCCACCTCGACTGCACCGACTAACCGTTTGCCTACTCTCACCGGAAGTGTTGTGTTGATTGTCTCCACACGCATTCCCTTCCAGTTCTTATATGTCTGTGTCTGGTTGTAGATTGATTCGCCACTATCGATGACACGAAGCAGGGTACTCGACTGTCGATCAAGCGAAGGAAAAACCTCCAACAATGGCTTCCCCAACACCTCCTCTGAGGTCAGCCCATCGAGCTTGGCTGCGACGTGATTGTAGAAAATCGTAATGCCATTTGCGTCCACAACGTGAATTCCTTCATCGATAGCACCCAAGATCGCCTGCAACATTTCTACCGTATCTGACAACGGCATCTTGGCTTTCACTCCTTCCTTCCATCCATGCTGCCAAAAAATCATCACTTCGCCGAATATTCGGCACTTTTACGATGTTATCGATTACGCCCTACCTGAATGGCAAGCATTGCGGTATACAGTAAATGTCCCAATACCCAAATGAGAAACGCTGCCAAACTCATCGCGGATTGACTCAACAGGCTAAATGGGAAAAAAGCGACAGAAAAACCGAGCATCCAGTACAGCAAGTATCGTACCGATCGGGCTTTTCGTTCCCGCGGGTAAAAGTGCATGAGAAAAAAGGCGACGATCACACTAATCAGCAGATGAATCAATAGTTCTACAATAGAGGGCAGGTTTTCCATACCCGGTACATAGCTGACATCAATTAAAACGGGAAAGGTATTGGTATCAAACAAACCATCTCCGAGCGCCAAAAAAGCAGCAAGACCCAGACCGGCTATCAGTCCATTTGCGAGTACAAACATGCTGTATCCCCCTCTCACTTCAGCCGCAAGTAATCCTATTGTACGTGCAAAAAACCGCCCTTGCAAAGGGCGGCTTATTTTCCTAGCTCTATTTTCAGCTCATGCTCGCCAGCGTACTGCTCATTCATCCATAGCTGGTATGCGATTTCTACCTGTACAGGAACCTCTGCTTCGTAGCGGATTCGCAGCTTGTTCGTATGCGTCTCCATTGCAAACGGACCATAGGGACTTTGATAGGTAGAATGGGTGCTGGCTCCTTTTTCGAATTGCTGTCTGGTTGAAACTCCGCCCTGACGAACCAGCGTAATGGACGTATCTGTCAGCTTCAGTGTCGTACTTACTTCGCCTACGCCTTCCATCTGCTCTTTGTAGGTCAAGTACCACGCCGATGCTTTTTGTACGCGCTTGCCTTCGTAGCTGTGGGTCGTTTCTTCCCAGTTGCCTTCGACATGATGCCGTGCCGTCAATTTCACTTGTATGTCTTGCATGCTGCTTCCACACTCCACTTTCTTTCGCTTCCCATTTATCCCTACATTCTACCCTTCATCGCTCTTCTGTGGCAACCGCCGCCTCCGCTTTGGCATCAGCCAGCAGATATCTCATGGTAGCAGCAATCCCGATCGCCGCAAGCAACAGCAGACCCGCCAACACCAAGTACCCGACCCCTGCCCCCGTGTAATCGATCATAGCCGTAAACAAGCCGATCAGGACCAGACGCATCATCATGCCGATTGAGTTGAAAAAGCTCATCACCCGCCCCATCTGATGCTTCGGCACAACTGTCATATAGAGCGATTGCCGAATTAAGCGCACAGAAGCGTTGCTCCACCCGTAAAACGTGTACGCCGCAATCAGCGCCCAGCCATACGGCAAAGCAATCATAACGGCAATGGCAATCGCGAACAACAGCGTATTGCCGATCATGGCTGCCAGTTGCCCCATCTTGCTAACGACGAAAGCAACGAGTAAACCTGCCGCCACCGCACCCAGTGCATACGTGACCTCTCCCAGCGAATAAACCGAGACACCCGCCTGCAGCGTTTGGCTTATGTAAACAGGCTTCAATAAGTTCGTAGCCATAACAGCAATGAAGGGCATGAGTGCCGATATGCCAAACAGGAGGAAGCCTTTCTTTTGCCGAATGTACCGCCAGCTTTCCATCAGCTGCTCCGTCCACGCGACACCCTGGTTTTGCTTCGCTTCTTTTTCCAGCGTGAAGGTATACGTCATGGTAGACAGCAAGGTAAAGGCGAACAAATAGGTAATCGCATTGAAAATAATCACCACATGCAGCCCGTAGGAGCTAAGCAAAATCCCCGCAAACGCCCCAGCAAGAACGGATGCAGTCTGTCCTTCGATCTCGAGCAGACTGTTAATGCTGTTGTAGTGCTTGGGCTCGAACGTCTCCTGAACCAGCGCGGACTGCGTCGGGTAATGAATCTGGTACATAAAGGTCGTCGTCAAATAGATCACGATTAGCATCCACTCGGTGTACTCTCCAAAAAAGCCCCAGATCGCGAGCATGCCAAGTACGCTAAATCCGATCAAGTTTTCTACCAGCAGCATTTTTTTGCGGGAGTAGCGATCGATGAGCGTCCCGATATACGGCCCAATGAAAAACATCAGTACCGCAGAAGTAAACATGGTCGAGCCCAAAAGTTGAGCCGAGCCTGTCGTTTCCACGAGGAACCAGGCAATCCCGATCATCGTCATGCCTTGCCCAAAGCCAGAGAAAAGATTGGAAAAGAACAGCTTTCGAAATGGTGCGTAGGCAAATACTTCTCTCATGCAGACAACTCCTTTGTAAGAAAACCTCCGTCGACTCTTACATCATTTCACTATTATGATTGTACTGACAATTTAATACTTTGTAAACAAAAATGTTTATTAATTGAATTGAATGTCTGCCACCAATAGGAAAAGCCCCCGGTCCTTTTGCAAAACCGGAGGCTTATTTACGCGGATATCTTATTTTACAAAGCTCAAGAGCAGCTCGCGAACGATTTTGGATGCCGCGATTTGCGTCATTTCACTGTGGTCATACACAGGAGCAACCTCCACCAGGTCACAACCAATGACATTCGCACCGTTGTTTGCCATGAAGTGAATGGTATCGAGCAGCTCACGAGACGTGATGCCGCCTGCTTCTGTTGTACCTGTACCTGGAGCGTGCGCAGGGTCCAGTACATCGATGTCAATTGACAGGTAGATTGGACGGTTGCCGATGGTAGGCAGCACTTGCTTCACTGGCTCCAGTACATCGTATTTGTACAGATGCATGTTTTCTTTTGCCCACTCAAACTCATCCTTCATCCCGCTGCGGATTCCGAAAGAGTATACATTTTTACCGCCGATCAGGTTGCATACCTTTTTGATCGGGGTGGAGTGGGAGTATTCGTATCCCTCGTAGTTATCGCGCAGGTCTGTATGCGCGTCAAAGTGGAACACGACCATATCCTTGTACTTTTCATAAACCGCTTGGAAAACTGGCCAGGAAACCAAGTGCTCTCCACCCAGACCCAATGGGAATTTGCCATCTGCCAATACTTTTGCCACGAATGTACGGATCGCATCCAGGCTACCTTCCACGTTTCCAAAAGGAAGAGGAATATCGCCGGCATCAAAGTATTTGATGTCTTCCAACAGCCTGTCCAAGTACGGGCTGTACTCTTCCAGACCGATAGAAACCTCGCGAATACGGGAAGGGCCAAAACGAGAGCCCGGACGGAAGCTCACTGTCCAGTCCATTGGCATACCGTAAATAACCGCTTGGCTTTCTTCGTAATTCCCGTGACTACGGATAAAGACATTTCCAGAGTATGCTTCGTCAAAACGCATAGGTGTAGTTCTCCCCCGATTAGTCGCGGGTCAGCTCAGCCACAAAGTTAGGCAGTTTGAAAACAGCGTGGTGAACTTCCGCATTGTAGTATTTGGTGCCCAAATCTTTGATTTTCGCTGGATCTACTTCCAACGGATCATGTTGCTTGGAAGCGATGGTGAAGCTCCACAGTCCGGATGGATAAGTAGGAATGCTGCAGGTGTAGAGACGAGTAACCGGGAAGATCGATTTCAGGTCTTTGAAGACGCGCTTGATCAGATCACGGTTAAACCAAGGAGATTCCGTTTGAGCAACCATGATACCGTCTGGTTTCAAAGCATCGTGAATGCCTTGGTAGAAACCTTTTTCGAACAGACCTACAGCAGGTCCTACTGGCTCTGTAGAGTCAACCATGATCACATCATACTCACCTTTGTGGTCATGGATATGTTTAATACCATCGATAACTTGTACATCTACACGCGGATTGCCTGTCAATGCACTCGCAATCTCAGGGAAATATTTTTTGCAAGACTCAATGACGCCACCGTCGATTTCAGCCAGAACTGCTTTTTCTACAGACGCGTGCTTTACGATTTCACGAATAGCACCGCCATCGCCGCCGCCTACAACCAGAACCTTTTTCGGGTTTGGATGCGTATTCAGCGCGATATGAGAAATCATTTCATGGTAGACAAACTCATCGACATCGGTAGTCATAACCATGCCGTCGAGCACTAACATGCGACCAAACTGCTTCGTATTAATGACGTCGATTTGTTGAAACTCGGATTTCTCACTGTATAGGGTTTCTGTAATTTTCGTTGTTATCCCGTGATTTTCCGTCTGTTTTTCGGTGTACCACAATTCCATGTTCATGGCTATGTAACCTCCTTCAATTAACCGCATGAAAATACAATATAACAAGAAAATTATAGTAGCTGTCTTCCAAATTGCAAGATATTTTTCTAGTGAGGAAAGTTTAACCAGCTTGCAAGCGACACATACTACTAGTAACGTAGTATGTCCTATTTTATTGATTCAACCGCAGAAAGGAGGAGAGGCACACATGGAAGTCATTCGCGAAGCCCCATTGCTGCGCTATTTGCGTTGGGCTAAGAAATTTGTAAAATTCACCATCCTCAGCCTATTATGTTTCTCTTTTGCCATCTTGCTGCTCATTTTGTACTTACGCTCACAACCACTCCCGGAAACGTTTGTGAAGCAAACCACAACGATTTACGCTTCCAATGGAGAGGTTTTGGATACGATGCACCGTGGCGAGAACCGGATTTCTGTGCCACTTGCAGAGATTTCACCCGCATTGCTGGATGCGACCATCGCGATCGAGGACCGTTCGTTCCGCGAGCATTTTGGCTTTGATTGGAAGCGATTGGCCATGGCCGCTTATGTTGATGTCATTAACATGGACAAGCGTCAGGGTGCCAGTACTATTACCCAACAATTGGCGAGAAACTTGTACCTCAGCTTGGACAAGACATGGGAGCGAAAAATCAAAGAAGCCTTGCTTGCGATTCAGCTTGAACTGAATTACAGCAAGGATGAAATATTAGAGATGTACGTCAATCAGATTTATTACGGTCATTCAGCCTATGGCGTTCAAGCTGCTGCCCAAACCTATTTCGGCAAGGACGCCAAAGATTTGACGGTTGCAGAGAGCGCCATGCTGGCAGGCATCCCTAAGGGTCCTACTTATTATTCACCATTTGTCGATTTAGAACGCGCCAAAGCCAGACAAAAGCTCATATTGAATGCCATGGAGCGCGACAATCTACTGACAGCGAAGGAAGTAGAGCAAGCCTACGCGGAACCAATCAAGCTGAAACAGCGAGCAAACGAGAACGTAACCGAGCCGGCTCCTTATTTCCGCGATTACATCGCCAATTTGGTAAAAAACAAATATGGCATTGAAGAAGAAAAATTTATTCATGGCGGTCTAAAAATCCATACGACCCTTGATCCAGTCATACAAAAAAAGGCCGAGGATATTGTCGCCTCCGTCTTACCGAAGAATAATCCGAATTTGCAGGTAGCCCTTGTCGCCATGGACCCTGCGACGGGCTATATCAAAGCAATGGTAGGTGGACGTGACTACAAGGTGAGCCAGTACAATCGCGTGCTTGGCAAGCGGCAGCCCGGTTCCTCCTTCAAGCCGATCATGTATTTGTCTGCCTTGCAAAACGGCTATACACCGCTCACTTTGATAAAAAGCGAACCGACCGTTTTTACCTACGATAACAATAAGCAGTACATTCCCGGCAATTTTGGTGGAAAATATGCAAACGCACTGATCAATATGCGTGAAGCAATCAAAACCTCCGACAACATTTATGCCGTCAAGACCATTGATTTTCTCGGGCCGCAAAAAGTGGTTGATCAGGCAAAGCAATTAGGTATCACCAGCTCGATGCAAGCAGTTCCCTCACTGGCACTGGGAACTTCACCTGTCTCTCCCTTAGAGTTAAACGCAGCTTATGCAGCAATCGTCAACAAGGGACAAGCAGTGAAACCCATTGCGATCACCTCCATCGAGGACAGCGAGGGCAATATTTTGGTCGAAGAAAAACCGGAAAAAACACAGGTAGCCGATCCTGTCGCGTCCGCTCTCTTAGTGAATATGATGCAAAGTGTATTTGAACAAGGCGGTACCGGATATCGCGTTGCTGGTGAAATGAACCGACCTGTAGCAGGGAAAACAGGGTCAACGGATTATGACGCTTGGCTGAGTGGGTTCACTCCGCAGCTGGTTTCGACCGTATGGGTAGGTTACGACAAAAACCAAAAGGTCGATGATGTAAAGGAAGGGTACCTGTCCAAAAAAATCTGGGCCCAGTTCATGGAAAGTGCGCTCAAAGGTCAGCCCCCTGCACTCTTTGACATGCCAGCTGGTGTTGTATCTGTTTATATCGATCCCGCTTCTGGAAAACTGGCGACCGAGCATTGTCCGAATCCACAGCTCTTTTATTTCGCCAGCGGAACAGAGCCTCAAGATTATTGCACGGATCACATCCCGACCAATGAGACACCGACGCCTTTAAAGCCGCCAGATTCTTCGACCTTCTGGCAGCGAATGGGCAGTTGGTGGAAACCGAATAACTAAAGAAAAAAGGACGTTTCTCTTCATCGAGTACGTCCTTTTGTTGTGCCTATTAACCTTGCGTGCTTTGATTGTCCCCGCCGCCCACGACTCCATCTCCATCGGCAAAAACATGGTCGTTGACGATCGTAATCAGACCGGCATTATCAAGCTGTTCCAATACTTCAAACAA
Source organism: Brevibacillus sp. AG162 (assembly GCF_006715575.1). Classification (NCBI taxonomy): domain Bacteria; kingdom Bacillati; phylum Bacillota; class Bacilli; order Caryophanales; family Paenibacillaceae; genus Brevibacillus; species Brevibacillus sp. AG162. The sequence continues at coordinate 302,799 of NZ_VFNO01000004.1, read as the reverse complement.
GCTGTCCCTTTTTCCAGCAGGGAGCTTGCGCACAAAGTTGTTTATCTCGGTCGGAGTCACGTGTGTACGGAAATGGACGCCACCGTGCTTCACAAAATGATCATGCGATTGTTCATTACCACGGAGATCTTCTTCCAATGGGTACCGCCCCTTCCGTCAAACAGTTTGGTTCAATCCTCATTAGTGTTCCGCGATATCCCAAAAACTATGATCAACGATGATAATTATATAAGACAAACAGGGAAAGAGTGACGGCTCTCTCCCTGTTTGTTGACCTAGTGTACATGTACACAGATATGGAAATAAGTTTACCTGACTTCAATTGTGTGAACAATTGATTTCACGATTTGTTCACAGACCGTTCACGATTTCCAACTTTAGGACAAATTTTGCTTTAATTCCTCGGAGGAATTCTCATACATGTCCGCGTTATTTTCAATCAAAAGCTTTTTCAGAGCGGCTTTTTCCTTCTCGGATAGGTCGGACAGCATAATACGTCTCTTCATGGAGTAATCCATGCGATTCACGTGATCTGCCAAAATTTTGTAGCCCCGACGCGCTTCCCGATCGATTTCCATGTAGCACGCAGTTGCGCCTGCATAATAAGGACCCGCTTCATTGCGATCAACGGTTACCCAAACGAGCCAATAAGGCTTTCCATTTGGTACTTCTTCTTTATTTGTCGTCCATTTGATGCCCTTTTCTACAGAACTTTTGGCATGCAAGGCGCCCATGTCAATGTACGCTTCGTCCCCATCGATAATGACCGAGGACACAGCATTCAGGTCGAGTACACCTTGACCAAAACCTCCGTGTACATCGGTTTTTCCACTCATGATGGTAAAGCCGCCTTTTTTATTATCAAAAATATCCATTTGAATAACCTCCAGACAATCATTCTCCTTCCTTTTATTCTACTCGAAAAACGTACGATGACGCAATTTGCCTATGTGCCCAGTTATTTATCCATAGGCTTTTGGGTGTTTCGGTTTTTGTTTACGAGCTGGATGATTTTTTCGATGCCCGACATGACCAGGATCGTTACGACGGCTGTATGTACCGCCATGGCAACCTTCATAACTAACAGTTCACCTAGCATCGTGTCGGAGGGAACGATAAACAAGTAGTACACAAAGCTGATAAAAAGGACACTTAGAAAGATTAACCAACCTCGAAATCCTAGCGTGAAGCGAATGAAAGAGGCGATGAGTAAACCGATCAAAGGCCCCGCGAACATCAATGAGAATACGAAAGGACCGAGTATGAACCAGACAAACCAATTATCATCCATGTCTTACTCTCCTTGCTTTTGATGACTACACATCATTGGAATCCGTAGATTCTTCTACCTCTGCCAGTCCACGCTCATCGAGCACGTAACGTCTGCCTGTTTCTTTGTAACGCTCCGAATCATCTGAAGAGAAACGTTTGATCAGAAAACGCGCTGGCTCCTCTCCCTCTACAGCTACAGGCGGCTGGAATTCCAGGTCTTCACCATCTCGAACATGGATGACAACGATGCGATCGTGGTATTCAATGGACAGATCTTCCCGTACTTCTTTTTTATTGGCGTCGAGCGTAAAGCTCTGACCGGATTTGTGTATCGTCACTTCAGGAAAGCTTTTGTCATCTTGTGCAATGATGTAGTACAAGTAGTCAGCATGTTGGTCCGGAGCATTGCGCAATCCTGGTTGTGATTCCTCATCTCCCTGTAACAATCGCGTTACTTGATCAATGACTTCTGGTATGGTCGGCAGCTTGGCGTGTTCGCCTTTCACGTAGTATCGTTTTTTCATATCCTTCTGGGCGTAATTGGCACTCATATACGGGACAGTACCATCCCCAACGCCAGGATCGTGAATCGGCGACCATTCGTTATAAAAAGAATCATAAAAGTAACCTAGCAGTGTTACTTGGCCTGTACCCACGATGGAATACTGTGGAACATTGATCGTTTTGTTATCCCACTTTTCATGCATCTTGCCGCCATGTCTGACGAGCGGCGCATAGTCGAGGCGAATATTTTTGTCCTTTAAAAATTCGTCGTAGGTGTAGTACTGAATGTTACTCTTTTTCAGGAAACCAACCGTTTCAAAGTATTTTTTGGAGGGTAACAGCTCGTAAACGGCAGGTGCATAAGAAGAAATCACTTTCCCTGTTTCCTCATCCAGCCAAGGGATCGAAAAATTATATCCGTGCTTAAGAGCCTGATATGCCCGTGGAGAGCCAAGGAAGGGTGTTCCCATATAAACGACACGATTCACTTTGCGCTGGTACGACACATTGGATAGAAGTGTCTCTTTTACCAAGAGCCCACCCATGCTATGTGCCACCAAATGCACCTGATTTGCCCCACTTGCCTTCAGTGCGGCATCGATTTCTTCTTTTAGAAGTTTGGCATTTTTGGTGCTGCTGTATCGCCAATCGTACGGCAGTGCAAATAAGGTGCGGTGCTTTTTGTACCCCGCCTTCTCCAGTTCCTTTACCATGCTGTAATACTGTTCGGTAAGTTCTTTTAAAAATGGCGCATAGGAAAGATATTCGATAGCGTAAAAATCATCTTTTTCCGGGTGGATCGTCGCATCACGGACGACTGGCTGTACATCTACACTATTTGGCTTGATCGGCTCCAGAGAGAGTAGCCTGCGGTGTTTGGGATCATTAATACCAATGAGACTATCGCCAAGTGCTAACCATATTTCCGATCTCTTTCCATTCTGCTCCACTTCGAGTCGCGATCCACCTACTCCTGGGATTAAGATAACCGGAATCGTTCTGTCTCCTATATAAAGACTGTACGAGTTAGCGGTAAATCCCGAGCGCTTGCTGGCCATGACCTTGACTTTGTAGGTTCCAGGATAGGCGTTGAAGATAATATGTTCATCCGAATTCTTCGCTTTCTCTGATCTGGCGACTACTTTTCCAGTCTCGTCGAGCAGAAATACGTCCATATCCATTCCAGCAGGGATATCCTTGAGGGAGACCTCCACAGTAGAGGAAAGCTTAAAGGATAAGCTGTAAAAATCCACATCCGTCTTTGAATGAAGATTTCCTACGATCTTTCGGTTATACGCATCCAGCTCGTAGGCCTCTTCCATTGCGTCGTTCGGCTCGTATCCGTCTGCCTTGCCCCCTCCTTGATCCGCGAAAAAATCAGCTCGCAAACGGTAGTAGTAATCTTTCGAAAAAGAACCCTGCTTTCCAACGACCTTGATGTAGTACCATTTGTCTTTTTCCAGTGCCAGTCCCTCAATTAACTCAGGCTCATTTCCCTGCTGCTCTGAACGGGCCAGCTCCCGCTCCTCCTCATCATACACATACAAATCGTAGTCTTCGCTTGCCCGAATATCTGTGAGGGATATATTCATCTGTCCATTTGTTGTTCCTCTGATTTTCCAAAAATCCACATCATCATTGCTGCTAATCTTTCCATGGCTGTCCTTTCCGTCAAATAGCCAGTCCGATTTGCTGCCCAACGTATCATTCGGTTCTACTTCAAAGCGAGCTTCTCTATTGCGCAGTTCCGCTTCTCCTGGCTTATTCTCTCCTGAAAAATGCGCATAAAATTCCTCTGCCAGCCGCGAAAGCTCTTCATCGGTGGTATCCTGCACCTGTTCTTGTTCTTCCTCTTCTGCTGGAGCTGCGTTTGTGTCTTCGATCTCTAGTTCGATCAACTCTAGTGGTTCTTCCTGATCGGCAGCCATTTCATCCCAAGGCGTCTTTTTGATTTTTATTTTGTCTTCTGTCAGCTCTATATGTTCAGGCAACGATAGCTCCCAGCTACGTAACAGCTCGTCTGAATCATTTATGAACATCGTTATCTGGATAGGGCTATCATCCATAGGCATTACAGCGAGAGAAATCTGAGACTCCTCGTGAAAAGAGCGAGTTTTGCTGTCGCTGTCCTGATTGACAGAAAGCTCGACTTTATCCGGAGCACCCGATAATTGTGCCTGAAAACGCACCTCTCCCTCGTCGATCCATGCCCACGCTTCCTCTACGAATATCTCCTGTTCTTTTGCCCAGCCCTGTTCCACTGTATTTCCCAAGCATAAAGCGAATAGGAGAAGTACACATAGCAACCGCCGCGTGATTATTCCCACAAAAATCCCCCTCATCCTTTTTCTAGCTTTACAGTAGAAAAAGACAGAGAGGGGGTGCAAATATTTTTATTGAGTCGTATGGTTGTGGATTCCTTGTCGTTCCCATGCATTTGCAATGATACGGAAGGGGAGTTGGTAATCTTTTAGCTCGTGCCCTTGCCCGGAGGCTTTATTTTGATAGGGGAAGCCTTTGTTCACGTCAAAACGAAAGGAAACGGAGTAATAGACTGCGTAGCTCGCATCCTTTTGGAAGCCATGCTGTTTATCCCCCATCAAAGGCGTATCTACTCCCACTTCACGAGTTCCTAGCTTGGAAGCGGAATAGGAGGGTCCTCTCCAGATCTGGGGAGTCGCTTGTTGCAAGGCTAACAACGACTGTAACGGCGTTTGGCGCAAGCCAGTTTCTGAAATCCACGCCCGTGCAGATGTCACGACAGGAAACTGGTTGCTCACAGGATGGCGGTGTCGATCCTGCAGCTCCACTTGTGTCAAGATGCGCTCCCCTGCGTAGTAATCGTTTGGCTGGCTGTTTGGATACCGGTCTCTGGCATGATACCCTTCCCATTCGGCTGTATGGCGAATCGAGCCTATTGCATTCGGCTCAAATACTTCAAAGGAGCGCTCTCCCCCTTTGACCGTAATGGTATAGCGTCCTGCCATTGTTTTGGATATGTTCTGTGGTTCACACACCGCTTCATCTTCGTCGTTCGTTGCGCAGCTCTCGTAGGACAGTTCAAAATCGACCTGATAATCCATCACGATAACAAAGCCGTTGATTTCTGCTTTGTACTTTTGGGATTGGAGTACTTGGCGCCAAGTCGTCTGCGTGGGGACAGTGGTTCCTGTGTACACGACCTCTGCGCCTGTAGATGCACTGCTTACCTGCCATTGCATCGGCGCTCCGGGGCCTGTCAGCTTCAGATCAAGCTGGGGTGGTGTATAGACTGCCATGCTCTTGGCATCCGAAATCCACCCTGGATTCGCAGTGACGGATACGTTTTTGATATTGTCTCCGCTGACTGAGCTCTCCAATTGTGCTTTGAATTCCGTTATCTTCTGATTGAGCTCCTGCTCTGTTTTTTGGAAGCCTTCGTTTATTTTCGTCTGATCAATGACCACGCGAATCGTAGCAGGCTCACGTTCCCACACGCCATCTGCATGTAGCGGCAGTTTTTGTAGCTGTCGACGATCACTGTCAAAAATCTCTAAGCTAATTTCACCGCCATCAAAATCGCCTCCACCACCAGGCGGCTCGGGAACTTCCCCACCAATTATTTTCACTGGCCAAGCCGCACGATTGTCCGTCCAGATCGTCTCATTTTCCGGCATGGATTTCGCAGGGTTAATATGGGCGATGAAATCCTCGGATTTTTGCGGATACTTCGTCGGAACCGTAATCTTACGCACCTCACCCGGCTTGAATTCCTTCACATCCAAGCTGGTTTCCTTTTCTGAGCTAGCCCACCGAACAGCCAATTTCGTATCATGCGTTAATTTCCCGGCATTCTTCACGTTGAATGTAATTGTCGCATCAGTTCCTGCGGCTTGAGGGCTCTTCGGATCAATTTGAAAGCTCGATTTCAAGATAAGCAAATTCTCTCCATCCGGCTTTTGAGCGCCTTTGCCGATTTGCACAAAATAATGTCCGTCACAGCCATCACTCTGGGGTGAATAAAATTGCACCTTGTACAGACCTTCTAGAAGAAGATCGTTCCCATCTTCCGGAAAATATACCCAATGTCCATTTGTGGAGGTGTTTGATCCATCCAGTTCTTTTCCATTCCGCTTTCTTTCCCAGTTTCCTGTGGCCGGATCGAACCACCTCATCGAAAAGTGACTATCCTCGGACAAAAACATGTGAAAACGATACCCGTCTGGAATTTCATCTGCTGCTATTTCAATTGTTTCTCCACGTTTAATTTCTTTGCTCCACTTTTGGTTTTTCAGATCAATTTCTACAGACACCAAAATATCCCGGCATTTTTGGTCAGATTCAATGGTGAATCGTACCTCACCCGTGCAGCCCGTCTCGGACTCGAACAGCAGTACAACTTCATCACCAACATCCACAGTGACTGGCAACATGAGCCTGAATTGCTCGTCCGCTGCAAGCTTGTCGGTTAACGCCGTTTTTCCTTCGGGGGTCTTTAAATACCAAGTACCAGATACCTTTGAGGAAAACGATAGATTGGTATCGTACTGGTCTCCGACATCAGTAAAGTATTTGAAATATACCGGGTCTGTCAGTGTATATCCTGAACTGGCTGATCCATTCATCAGTTCGCCTTCCGGGGAAAATGGTAGCGGCGGCTCGCTATGTACCAGGAATTTAACCTTTTTTTGGTCCGCTATGGTGCAGGAGGCATCTTTTACTACGATCGTGATTTCCCAATTGCAGTCAGGCCGATCCTTCCACTGTGTCCCATCGAAGTTAAGCTTCAGTTTGTACGTTTTTCCTCGCTCAAACTGAACATCATACGGGTCATGAATATTCCCGTACGGTAGTTTTAAGGTGGGGGAATGATAGGATCGCCATCTGCCATTGTCACTTTCCTCGACTGGTAAGGTATAGATTTTTCCGTTAGGCAGTGTTACGTCCCACTTGAGCGATGCTTCCTCGCTATCTCCGTATTTGGTTGTGTATTTGGCACGGAATGTCAGCGTGTCAAACGGCATAATCTCAATCGTTTCACCGTCTCTGACTGAAGACGCCGCCAGCGTAACGATGGGGCATGAATCTTCACCATCTGGCGACTCCACTCTAAAATATTTCTCCCAGCACTCTGTTCCATCATCACTGATGTAGACGACTTTTACCCGTCCAGAGCTACCGATGCTTCCGGTCCCGACTTTCCTGTTGCCATTCGCACCAGGCTTCATGTCATAACCATTCATCGTGAATTTACCTGGTTTATTGGCATAGAGGGTGATATCGGCATTTTTTTCGACAGCGATATCAGAACCACCGCTTGCAACAGCATTGTGGTCTTTTATATCCTTGTCGCCAACGACTTGAATGTTCAGTTTGGTTTTTGTTGATCCGATCGAACAGGCTGGACCTGGGTCAGGCTTTTCGGGATCAGGCTTTTCCGGTGGGGTTACATCACCCACTGTGAATTGAGCTGTGTAAGGTGTCGAAACGCTTATGCTGCTTGATCCTTGGCGACTTCTTTGATGCAGGTCAGTGATTGTTAGCGATACTTCATACACGCCTGGCTCAGTAGGCTTATATTCGGTATTTTTATAGGTCCACTTGTAGCCTGGGGGACTGCTTGTCTCGTTTACCTTGGGAACGGCGGTACTGGGGTCGTTGAATGATCGATTAGACAAGAGGCTTTTGTATCCACGCCCTGTCGTCTTGTTGATCACGTTTAAAGACCATACAAAAATGCCGCGGTCATAGTAAGAAAAGTCCGTGGCATTTGCATGAATCTCAACTGTTTCGTTGAGGTTGTATTTGGTTTTGTTGGTGGTTATGTTGCCAGTTGGCTGCGGGGTGGTTCGGAAGTGGCCTACTGAGATGTATCCGCCTTTGCCGTCTGGGACGAGGTTGTCTCCTTTGGTGTAGCCGGCGCCGCCTGAGGCGGAGGCTAGTTCTGCGAGGTTGTAGGCTTGGTATTCATTAGGAACGGTCAAATTGATAACTGTCTTACTATAAACATTACCAGTTCCACCTAGAATATAATTTGGATTTCCTCCAAACCGATTGATCCAGTATGCAGCTTCACTGTTATCTACAAAGTACCATCCCCTATCTGCTCTCGCATTTGTATCAGCAAAACCTAATACTTTAGTCCCATCAATAACTCTATCCACTTCTATTTGAGAAACTGTTGCACCTAGATATCCTACTATATCAGTAATCTGAATAGTGTCGTATTGCCCTTTTGGGGCAAGTTCTTTATTTGAATCAACAGTCGCAACAGCAATACCGTGAAGGTTAGGAGCAGCCTCAGTAAAATTAGGCTGAATAGTAATTAATCCACACAGGAGAAAAAAAGAAAGCACAGAAAAAAACAATTTCCTGTACTTCATAAAATCTATACGCATTATTTAACACCTCTTGGTGTATGGAATTTTTGACTTATGCTTGTTCGCTCCAATTCGGGAAATTTTGAGTACCTAAAAGAACCGGCATCAGTCGAGTCGTGTTTATTTGTCACAAAAAAAACCATACTACTTACACTATTTATTGGGACATTAAAGGATTGGTTGTTTATGAAGCCTTCTCTTTCATTTTGCTTAGTAACAAATGTTGCTGTAATCATAAAATCACTATCACCCTTAGGCACCTTCCCACTAATCTTCCCATTCACGACCTTCAAGCTCTTATGAAACTCATCCGCAAACTTCGCCCCTTGCTCAAGCTGCCACTTATCCTTCCACAAATAACGCAAAATCTCCGCCGCTTCCCCTCGCGTCACAGGCAAATCCTCACGAAATTTAGGCTGACCACTAGGTGCTGGCTTCATCCATCCCCACGTGATAAGCGCCCCGGTATTGGTTAAATTCGGATTCTTTTCACCCCGAATCGGCTTCCATGCAGCATACACCAGCGCTGCCGTATCTTCCTTCGTCAACAGTCTGTTCGGCTCTACCTTCACCCCCGCCAAAATCCCAGCTTTCTGCGCCTTCTCATAGCTCATCTTCGCCCAGTGCCCATCTAGGAGCTGCGGTACGGGAGCTACCTCCTTCAATCCGCGAATGGCTACTAAACTGGCAATAAACTGCCCCTGCGTGATTTGACTATTCGGATAAAAGTTCCCCTTGTTATCCAGCCACAAATATTTCTTCTGTACACCGAAATCAATGGCTGCCTTTGCTTTATGTGAAGCGTAATCCTTCGCTGACGCTTTCGCTTGTACGGTAGGACTGTCAGCAACTCCAGTAAACCCTGCCACTGCAAGGACAGATGCTAGTAGGTATGATATTATTGCATGTTTGTTCATGGAATGACCCCCTCTTTACCGGATATTTTACCTATATTATCCATTTTTAGAAAGAGTCTGATTTAGGTTCCTTTGCAAAAAGCTTCGCAACGTATTCTCGGGTACAGCTCCTTCCAGCTTGTCGACCACCTTACCTTGTTCGACGACAAAAACAGTGGGGGTTGCCTCTGCACCAAGGCGCGACGCTTCATCCAGCTCTTTCTGCTTATGGATGTCCAGTCGTTGGATCATTTCCGGAGGATACTCCTTTACGACTCTCTCAAATGTCGGCCCAAACTCCGTACAATACACGCAGCTATCACTATAGACGTACACCACTCTTACCTCATGTGCACTGGCTGTACCCCACGCGCTTATACCGACGGCAAGCATAACCACACCGAGCGCGATCCACAGCCACCATTGCTTGCTTCTACTCATGTCCATCTCCCTTTCGGTAAGCAAAATGTTTCATACCTATGCACTTGTCAAAGAACGATGTCCGTATTATGCAGCTCCGAACTGAGACAAAAAAAGCCAGCCCCATTGGACTGGCTGACATGTATAAAAAAAAGACGTACCACAACTCTTGCAAGTTCGTACGCCGTGCTTGTCCTCGTATGATGTTCCCTATTGCATAAATGCAGTGCCGCCGTCTTCCTTCATCAGCGCACGCAGTTCTTCAATAAACGCCTGCCCTTTTTGAATCTCTTCCTCGGTGTAGCGCTGCTTGCTTTTAAACGTAAAGATTTTGCCCTTCATTTCCTCATAAGGCAGGTGGTTGAAATACAGAATCGTAGAAACCAGCTCGAGAAAACGGGAATTCTCCTCGTTCATACGCAAAATGGCACGTTCTCCACTACCGAAGTCAACCTCATGAAACTTGAGAAAATCATGACCAGTTTCGTTCAAAGAATAACGATACATATGAATGGCACCTTTACTCTCCATTTGCTCATCCAGAAGCCCCATGTTGCACAGCTCATCTACTCTAAGCGTCAGCTCTTCCGAATATGGACCGTACATGTGAAACTCGTAGCGCTCATCGAAATCCATCTCCAGATGTTTTCCTATGTACACCATCTTTTGCAATTTTTTTCGCCCGCTCACTTCGCCGACTATCTCAATCAGGCGTATGATCTTGGCGTGACGATTAAGCATCCTCCATCACTCCCAGACGTTCTCGAATCTTACGGGAGAGATCCCCCGGCAAAGCCATGACTTTATCCAATGGAAAATACAGCTTGTAATCAAAGCGCCGCTTTCCGCTAATGGCCTGTACAATTTCTGACTTCTGTGACAGCTCGACCAGTTCACCTGAAGGCATTTGGAGCATAATCGGAATGCGCTCCTCTTCTTCTCCGGCACGGTAAAAATCATACGGAAGATCGGAGGTCGTGTCTACCTCCAAATAATACATCGGATCAATTCCGGCAGATTGAAATAGTTCTTTCAGCTCAGACAGCAAGCGGAAATCCCTCGGATTATATTCGACGTATTTAAAGAGATTCCTGTCCAAAAATCGGGCGCACAAATCTTTCAACACAGGGTCTTGCTCTCTGCGCCAGAGCTGCATATAGAAAAGAATAATGGATTCATCGAGCGCCAAATAATCAGCGAGCTCTACCTTTTCCTGCAAGAAAGGAAGCAGCATCACAGGCTCCTGCATGAACGGATAACCTTGGGAGAACAAGAGCTTCGCCCGTTGGAAAATTTTGCACAGGATTACTTCTGCACTTCGTGTCACAGGATGGAAATAGACCTGCCAGTACATTTGATAGCGAGACATGATGTAATCTTCGACAGCATGCATCCCGCTGAATTTAAAGACAATGCCATCCTCCTGCGGCCGCATGACACGCAAGATTCGCTCAATCTCGAAATTGCCGTAATTGACGCCCGTATAGTAGGCATCACGCAGCAAGTAATCCATCCGATCGGCATCGAGCTGGCTGGAGATAAGGCTTACGATCAGTTTATTGTCATATGTCTTATTAATCACTTCTGCCAATTTCTTCGGGAAGCTATCATCAAACCGACGAAGAATTCGGTTGATTTGCGTATCTCCAAGCAAAATGGCGCGCGTCCAATCCTCGTGATGATACTTGAACACCTTTTCAAACGAATGGGAAAACGGACCGTGGCCCACATCGTGGAGCAAAGCCGCACATAGACACAGCAGCTTTTCCTCATACGTCAACTGAATACGGCCTTCGAACGTCTCCAAAATTCTGCGCATCAGTTCATATACACCAAGCGAGTGGTTAAAACGACTATGCTCTCCACCATGAAAGGTAAAAAAACTGGTGCCCAGTTGCCTGACTCGGCGCAAACGCTGGAATTCTGCCGAGTTGATCAAATCCCAAATGAATTTGTCACGCACGTGGACGTAGCGGTGGACAGGGTCTTTGAATACCTTTTCTTCATGAAGAAGCTGGGGCTGTTGCATCCTGGACACTCCCTTCCTGTACTGCTTTCTATCTATTACTGACAGTGAATTTTGATTCTATCATATCATACGACAGCATAGAGAGAAAAAAGTAACAGCGACGAACCTCCCAAAAGGTCGTCGCTGCTCTCAAACTACAACATTTCTGCCTCAGGCCCATACAAATCCGGGCGCTTCGCGGCTTTTTTCGCCAGCTTTTTGATCTTGTGCTGCGTCAGAACCATATAGAAGGACGGAACAACGATCAAGGTCAAAAGTGTCGAGAACGCCAAGCCGGAAATAATGGTGACCGCAAGCGGTTTGAACAAAACGTCACCCGAAATAGCTAGCGGCATCATACCTGCAATCGCTGTAAGCGAGGTCAAAAGAATAGGCCGCAGTCGTGCCTCACACGCAGAAATAACTGCCTGCTTCAGCTCCATGCCTGTATGGCGTGCCTCCTCGATGAACTCGATCAAAACGATCCCGTTACGCACCACGATACCCGCCAACGCAATAATCCCCATCATTGTCATAAAGCCAAGGGGTGTCTGAGTCACGAACAATCCAATCAAGCTCCCCGATACAGCGAGGTAAATCGTACTGGTCACCAGTACAGGAATCGTCAAGGAATAGAATTGCATCGCGATCAAAATCAGGATCAGGAAAACCACAAGGATCGAGAGTTTGCCCATGTCGATAAAAATATCCGTCTGCTCGGAAGTCTCGCCGCCAATCTCATAGCGGTATCCTTCAGACAAGGACATGCTATCGAGCATCGGCTTGATCTCTTCCATTACTTCTGTCGCCGTTCTACCTTTCAGATCACTGGTAATTGTCACGCTCCGCGACAAATCGCGATGCGGGATCGTCTGTGTACTGAAAGTCGGTTTTACTTCCGCGAGCTGTGACAACGGAATCAGCTCTCCACGCGCATTGGCGATGCTGAGTCGCTGGAACAGCAAGGCAGGATCTTCCTCGCCTTTTTGCAAGAACAGCTTCATATCTATTAGGTCTGAGCCCGTATCAAACTCGCTGACGGTAATGCCTTCGCTCACCAGACGCAATGTCGTGGACAAGTCCGTGTAGTTGACGAGCTTTTGCTCCATCAGCTCTTTATTGATGACAAATTCCAAGGTGTAGCGTTCTACCCCGAAATCGTCTTGCACATTGTACGTTCCCTCTAATCCGGCAACCTTTTCTTTTGCTTGTGCAGAAAGAGAGCGCAGCGTCTCAATATCCTCTCCATAAAAACGAATCACGACTGGTTTTCCAACCGGAGGACCTGCCTCCAGCTGCTTCGGCAAGATACTCGCTTCCGGATACAGCTTTTTGAATTCCTCCGTCCACGGCTCCAGCATGTTCTCGAGATGGGTCTCTTTTTCATTATAACGAACCACTAGCTGTCCGACGGTAATGCCGCTTCCGACAGCTGTATCTCCACCGAACATTTTCGGTGCACTGCCTCCCGCGTACGCAGATACTGTCTCGATGCCAGGCTGTTTCAACACCCAGTCTGCCGTCCCACGCACCACTCGGTCCGTTTCCTCCAGACTGTGGCCCACGGGGAGACGGATATCAATGAGAAATTGCGGGCGATCATCGTTCGGAAACAATTCCACTGGAGTGAGCGGTATTAATCCATATGCCGCCGTTCCAATCAATACGCCAATCATTCCTGCCAAAAGCGGTCGCTTCAAAATCTTCGGCATGAGCTTACTCGCATACCACTTGGTCAGCTGCAACAATTGTTTCCCCAACAGTCCAGCCGGCTTGCGATACCCTTCTACGCCAGCCTTTCTTCGTTGTTCATACCATTGGCGAAAGATCGGAATGATCGTCAGCGACATGACCATCGACGCCAGCATCGTCATCGAAATAATCACCGGAACCGGACGAATGAACTGCCCTACGTTGCCGCTCAAAAACATTAAAGGAGCAAATGACGCGATCGTAGCCAGCGTAGCGGTCGTGATCGAAATCGATACTTCCTTGGCACCATTAACCGCCGCAGCCATCGGTTTTTCGCCCAGGACAGACAGTCTCCGCTCGATATTGTCATTGACCACCACGGCGTCATCGACCAAGATCCCGAGCACAATAATCAAGGAAACGATCGAGATCATGTTGAGTGAAATACCCAGAGACGGCAGGAACATAAGCCCCACAGCCAAGGAAATCGGAATCGCCATCGCTACTACTAACGATGTGATCAGATTCAATCCGAGTGCACACACCACCAAAACAGCGACGATGGCAATCATCATTTCCCGGGTCAGGTCGCTAAAAAGCTCATCCACGCGTTCATTTTGACTGTAAATCGAGTGTCTCTCGGCCCCCGCCGGAAGTGTTTTATCCAGAGTTACCATCATCTCGTCTACGCGCTTCTGCAAGGACGGCACATCACTTCCCGTCTCTGCGTTGACGCTGATCGTGATCGAAGGCTTCCCATTGAAATACGAAGTCGTTTTCACCGTCTCCGTCGTCATTTTGACCGATCCGATGTCCTTCAGATAGATCGGGAAGCCCTCATTTGAACGGGAGATAATGACTTTGTTCAGTTCTTCGACATCTGTATTTTCCGCCAGCTTGAGCTGGTAGGTCCGTTTTTCTGTGGTCAGGTCGCCAAGCGGGATTTTTTCATTTTCCTTTTTGACAGCCATCATCACCTGACTCCACGTGATCCCATACTGGCTCAGCTTTTGCGTATCCACCTCGATGTGGACTTCCTGCTCCGGTAAACCTTCCACCAGTACATCCGCTACGTTCGGAATTGTCCGCAGCTGTTCTTTCCACGATTTCAACATGGTACGCATGCTGTACAATTCCTCACGCGTGTCAACAGTGACCGCAAACGATTGGACAAACGTACGGTTCAAATCATCATTGATGATCGGTTGTTTCGCATCGGCTGGCAGATCAGCCTCTGCGTCCTTTACCTTCTTCCGCAATTCATCCCATTTTTGCTTCGGGTCTACATCACTCTTTGCTTCCACCATGATAAAAGAGACTCCGAGGGAAGACGAGGATGATATATAGTTAAGTCCCTGCAATTCATTGATTTTCTCTTCCAGCTTTTTCGTAACAGCCTGCTCGACCTTTTCCGGCGAAGCTCCCGGGTACACCGTCGTGATCGTCGCCATGTTCACGATAATATCCGGCATCTCTTGCTTGGGCAGTTGAAAAAAGCTCAGGGAGCCTACAAGTACGATCATGCTGAAAAACAGGAGCGTGATTTTGCGCTTTTGTACGATGTACTTAATCACGGTTGTGTACCTCCTGCCGCCTCGATTGGATCACCGTCAAACAAACGGTCCACCCCTTTGACGATCAGTTGGTCTCCTTCTTTTAGTCCGTTTTTGATCTCGAGCTTGTCACTTACAATCTGCCCGATGGCTACGCTTGTTTTGACAGCCTTGCCGCCTGCATTGACGAAGACATGCGCGTCATCTTTTCCTCTGCTGATGACTGCTTCTACTGGTACGTAGACACCTTCCTGTCCCGTTACCGTTTTGGTCGCTTTCACCACCTGACCAGCAAACCAGTCACGAGCTGGGTTGGCGATTTGGACCTCTACGCCAATCGTTCCGGTATTTTGGTTCGTGGCAGGAAATATTTTTGTCACTTTGCCATCCCGTTTTTGTCCATACAGGTCAAGGGAGATCGTCTCGCCTGTTTTCCATGCCGAAATCTCACGGTCAGGAACGGGCAATACGACTTTTAATGTGTCGATGTTGCCGACTTGATAGACGGGGGTACCTGAACCGACCAAATTGCCCGCAGACGAGAGCTTGGCGATGATCGTCCCGTTAATCGGCGAACGAAGCTGCGTTTTGGCAAGTGTATTGGCTGCCACTTCCTTGGCGATAATCGTCTGATTGTATACAGCCTGCGTCAACTGTTTGTCTTCCGCACGAGCCCCTTGCGTAACCAGTGAATAAGACTGCTGTGCGTTTTGCAAATCCTTTTGCGCAATCGTCAGTCCATTTTGTGCACTTTCATACTCGCTTTTGGAAATGGCGTTTTGCTGGTAGAGCTTTTCAATCCGGTTGAAATCATCCTGCATTTTTTGTAGTCCCACTGTTGCCTTCTCCACAAGCAAACGCGCCTGCGTCACTTCTTGCTCTCTCGCGCCATTGTTTACCTTGCTAAGATTTGCTGCACTCTGCTGCACGGCAGCGTTGGACGAAGCAACCTGGAGCGAATAATCTGTGGCGTTCACACGGGCGAGCACATCTCCCGCTTTGACCGTGTCTCCTTCTTTTCGGTTCATCTCTACGATACGACCGCCTACTTCAAAAGAGACGAATGCTTCCTCCAAAGGTGCCAGCGTACCAGACAACTCCGTGACGCTAACAGCCTGCTCCTTCTTCACTTGTGCAACGACGACATGCTTCACTTCCTTCTGGGGTGCCGAAGCAGGTTGTTGCTCGCTGCAAGCCGTCGTTGCCAAAAGTCCGATCATCATTACAGATACAAGCCATCTTCTCTTCATGACTTCCTCCGCCCCTATGTAGCTATGCTGTTTATTTGAGTCCCTTGATGCCTTGTAGCAAGATTTCAGAAGCATTTTCAAAAAGCTCTTCTTCTACCATATCGAGATCGAGATTGACCCGATACTTCGCCATGAAGGCATAGAAGAAAGTGGAGACGAACATAAGAGCTGCCGTGAACGGATCTGCCTTTGGCAAATGCCCTTGCTCCTGAAACGCTAGGAGCTTGTTGGACAATACCTCGACTGCGGTCATCGGCAGGCTGCTGAACATCTGTACGACTTCCGGGTGGTTATCCGCTTCGATCATGCAGATCATGAAAATTTCCTTGCGCTCGACCAATAAGCCGTAATACGTACGTGCGTAGCTGACCAGCATTTCCTTGAGGTCAGAAAACTCGCCTTGCAACCCTTGCTCCAGCTGCTCTCGGACATCCATGATTTCTTTCAGGAGCTCTTTCAAGATGCCTACCTTGTTCTTGAAGTGACGAAATACCGTCACCTCATTAACCCCTGCAATTTCAGAAATCTTGCGTGTAGTCGCTCCCTTGTATCCCTTTTGTGCCATTAGCTGACGTGCGGCCGATAAAATTCGCTTACGGGTTTCCTGTTCCTCTTCGCCTCTCCCCCCCAGCTTCTGTTCTATATCTGGGTGATCCATAACGCACCTCCGTGCCAAGCAAGCAATTACTTGCATTTTCATATTTTTCCAAGCCCATTATATATAGAAACTGCATGCATGTAAATACTTGCATGCAGTTTCGAATGTGAATTTTCCTTGTCAGCCTTACCGTTGTGTCAGTGTCTTTATCTGTGAGCTTTGGTCTTGCTTGCATTCTGTACTGTATTCGACCAAGTCAATTTCGCAGTCGGGACCAATCTCGATCTTGTTGCCGCGAACGACCTTGGCCTTTGTGTTTTCCAGATAGATTTCGTCTCCTTCAATCGTCTCTACAGACAAGGTATTGTTGAGAAAATGCTTCAACAACTTGCCCAAAGTGCTATTGCCTGTTCGGCGCACCTCGATGTACTCTCCGCCTATTTCTTTTGCCTCACAGCTGCCATGCAGAAGTACCTCGATTCGCCCTGCATTCAGCAGCCCTCCGATACTAAACGCACCGTTTGCCCGGAACACTTCGGCTTCACAATCCCCTGCGGTTTTCAATGATCCGTGAACCTTAACATCCTCTCCTGCCATATTGCCCTGTACTTTGACATTGCCACCGACTTTTAGACTCGTAAAATTCAAATCGTCCCCAACATCAAGCTGTCCGTATACAGATAACGTATCCATTTTCACTTTGCCTTTAATCGACGCGTTGCCTTCTACTCTTGCCGAAGAGCCAGTAAGATCTCCCGTGATACTGACATGTCCCGCACAATGAAGCGACTCGCACTCTACGTCGCCATTAATCTTGCCGTAACCCTGCACATCTACTTTGTTGTATACGCCACCCGTAGCATTCACTGCCCCATGAAAGATCAAATCTAGCTTGTTCTTATTCTCGTTCTGCATGGTATGGTCTCCCCCTACAAATATTTTCCTTTTAATTCCTCGATGCAATTGGCTAGATCGAGCCGCTTCACTACCTTTACACCGCTATCAAAATACATTTCGGTAGAGCCAGACACCAACATGAACGTGGAAATCCCCATCTTGCGCATAAAGATCAGCTCGCAAGGCTTCCCTTCGAATTTGGGATAGTGGCTAGCCATTACCTGCAGCAATCCGCCGCCTTCATCTACACTTAAGTCTCCTGCCGCCAAAAGCTTTTCCAACACATAGGCGTATAGTGCCTGCTGGAAGGTAACGGTCCGTAAGCTCCCGAGAAAAACGTTAAACACTTCTAGAGAAGTAGTCGAAACAATGTTTCGTGCCAATAATTCATCTGCGGTCAACGACGTTCCACTCATACTTGGTGAAAATATGTCCGCCAATTCATCCAGCGACAGGTCGTCTTTCATGTTCAGGATCTTGTCGATTCGAGCCAAAATCTGTTCACGTGGGAAAAAGGTTTCTTGCCCTGTAAAAGTTGCTCGGCGAATGAACCACTCCTCTGGAATCAAGTTTTTTCGTTTCCAACGGTACAATTGTCCGTACGAAATGCCTGTTAGCTCCAGCAGGTCCTTCTTCGAGATAAGATTTGTGTCCATGTGAAGCACCTCCAAAAACAATGTAACATAACACTGTTACGTTATTCAACTGCGCACTGTTTGATACTCTGATTATTGTCACAAAATCCGATCAGCTGGATCAAATAAGTGATTTGAATGCAGAAAGGAAGAATGACACATGAAAAAACAAACACTAGCAGTAACAAGTATGATTGCCTTGCTGTTGTCCGTAGCATCTCCTTTTACAAACACACAAGCACCAGCATACGCAGCTGGTCAGGCGCCAGCCGTAAAGCCAGAAATGAAGACCCTCGCACAACTAGACAAAAATGTCGTAGAAGCGGCCAAACAAGCAATGCAAAAACAGTCTGGCGGCGTGCCGATCGAACTGGACGAGATTAAGGGAGAAACGGCAGATTGCTGGGTGATTGCGGCCAAAAACAACAGAGGTGAGGTGCTCGTTACCAAGCAGGAGGGAAAGGTTGTATCTGTAAACGTAAAATTAAAACTTAGCGAAGTGGCAACTGATTTGCAAAATACTGTTACGAGCACGTTAAAAGAAATGGATAATCAGCATGCCTTTACGATTGATTGGGTAGAACGGATCAACTGGGAAAAACAAAACATTTGGCTGTTCAAAGGGCAACATGCATCGGTCAGCATTGACGCTGCCACCGGGAAGGTCAATTCTGCGAAATTGCATTATACAAACGAGCAAATAACCCCCGAAGTGATCGATACAGCGCAAAAGGCGCTGAAGTCTCTTTCCAACGGTAAAGCATCGGCGCTGCTCCCTGAGGTAACACTGGTGAAAGAATCGAAAGAACGCTTGGATCAAGTATGGGATTTCATGGATACCGAAGGGAAATACAGTATCGTCATAGGGGCGAAAACAGGGAAAGTGGTGGCAGCGACCCTGATCAGCGAGTTCATAAATGAGAACTATACAGCGGACGAAGATATTCCCAAGGTGTTCGCCAAACCATTCTTTACAAAAGAAAAGGCGATTGCTGCTGCCAACCCGATAATGAAAAAGGTCTTCAACCTTGATCTAACCGGATACAATGTTTCGTGCAAATATAACGTTTACACGTTTACGAAAAAGGGGAAACCGACTATTACGGCATCGATCAACAAAAAAGGAATCTTCTATGATTTCGCCGTTACGCCGGAAAATGGCTTGATTAACTAGGGAAACTGGACGCTGGCCGGACACAATCTCCCTTTACCAAATACACAAATGAAACCACCTATTAAAGGTGGTTTCAGCTTGTTGCCCGTTCTTATGTAAACTCCGCTTGCATCAAGCGTTTCATATCAGATGGTACCGGTGCCTCGACTACAATCTCTTTTTCGAGAAGCGGATGCAAAAAGGACAGCTTCGAAGCATGCAGAGCCTGTCGGCGTAACAAACCTCTTGCTCCCCCGTACATCGTATCGCCAGCAAGCGAGTGTCCAATGTGGGCGAAGTGAACGCGAATCTGATGGGTACGACCCGTTTCCAGCCAGACCCGCGCGAGCGTCATTCCCTCAGAGGTCTGTTGTACCTCGTAATGCGTGATGGCAGGATCGCCACTCTCCACGACACGGCGCTTCGTAGGATGACGCGCATCCCGGCCGATTGGCGCATTAATCGTTCCAGCTTTCTCTGTCAGCACGCCACTGACAACCGCAAGATACTCGCGATGAATACCTCCTTCGCGCAACAGCCTGTCAGCCAATTGATGACCATAGCTGCTTTTGGCTACGAGAATCGCTCCTGATGTATCTTTATCTAGCCGATGCACAGGATGTACGCTCGTCTGCTCACCCCGTGCCGCCAGTACGGCAGCGAGTGCATGTACCAATGTGTCAGTCTCCTGTTTAATTGGATGCACCATCATGCCTGCTGGTTTGTTTGCAATCAAGAGATGATCGTCCTCGTACAAAATGTCGATGGACGGCATTGGTGTGATTGGTCCCTCGGGCTTCGTATCATGCTGGGCCTGCCTAGGCGCTTGCTCTTGTCTCTCGATGACACGAACAGCGATTGTATCTCCTGCTTTTACTTGTCTTTGGAGGAAGGGCTGCTTGCGATTGAGCAAAATCCCTTTGCTTCTCGTCAGCCGCTGCATCATACGCCCCGACACGTTGAGCTTTTGCCGGACGATTTGTTCCACGTTCATTCCCGTGTCTTGTTCACTGACGATGTATTCGATCCAATCTTTGCGGCTCACGTCTAATCCCTCTGTTCCATGCTTTTTTCTTATTGTAGCAAAAGGATGCCAGAGATGCTCGTCTGTCCAGCCCGACTACCGGTACAGCCATATATCAACTAGCATCTGATCAAATCCGGGTACCTCTTCCTTTTGTCCCATTTCAAGGAGCTGTGTGATGCAGCCTTCACAACCGCGATATTCCAAATCGATTCGACCCGATGTAAAAAAGGCATGTAAGCAGCTTTTTTGATTAAGCAGTTTCACAAAAATTCCCCCTCGAGTTATTTTTTATACTTTTTATTATATTAAGTATACATCAGGAATTCGCACTTTACAAACATTTTTGTATAAAAAGTAAACAATACAAATGGTTGAATTCAGACGATGGTGGTCGGGGGAAGCCCTGCCACATGTCTTCCAGTCGCCTGTATCCTCTCTTCGTTCGGGCGGTCTCCTTCCAGACATGTGACAGTGCTTGTGTACAGCTTGTATCTACTCCGTGCTTTTAGAGCGGTTTGTTTGTTATTCAAAGAAGTTTTTATGACAAAAAACAGTACTTTCGAGAAGTAGGCAAAAGCTCCGTAGGAAGAAGCGCATTTCCAGTCCAAGCGCCTCTGGAGCCCATCTTAGCTCCGGAATAAATCTCCCGCCATTTATTCCGGAGCGGGCAGTCAATCCCCCTTGCGGGGCGTAGGCCGAAGCGTAGACTGGAAATGCGCTTCTTCCCTCCCCGAAAGCTACGTTAAAAAACGAAAAAAGCCACCACGCTAAGCATGATGGCTCTGTTGTACCAACTTACCCTTTTAAGTTTTCCGGATTGAGTCCTTGCAGCTCTGGCAAAACAAACAAACCGTCTTTGCGAATCAGCACATCATCAAACCAGATTTCGCCGCCGCCGTACTCTGGACGCTGGATGTTTACCATATCCCAGTGAATTTGGCTGCGGTTACCGTTATCTGCGGTGTCGTATGCACGTCCTGGAGTGAAGTGGAAGCTGCCTGCAATTTTTTCATCGAACAAGATATCATTCATTGGATGCAGGATGTATGGATGCACGCCGATTGCGAATTCCCCGATGTAACGTGCTCCTTCGTCTGTATCGAAAATTTGGTTAAGTCGATCTGTGTTGTTAGAAGTCGCCTCAACGATTTTTCCGTCTACAAACTTCAGACACACATTTTCGAATTTCGTGCCCATGTAGCTTGTTGCGGTGTTGTACGTAATGGTTCCATTCACAGAGTCACGTACAGGAGCTGTAAAAATCTCGCCGTCTGGAATGTTGCGAAGCCCGGAGCAGATGACGCTAGGGATATCCTTGATCGAGAATTGAAGATCCGTTCCCGGTCCGACCAGACGCACTTTGTCCGTGCGATTCATCAATTGCTGCAAAGGCAAAAAGGCTTCGTGCATCTTTTTATAGTCAACGGAACATACGTCAAAATAAAAATCTTCAAAAGCAACGGTAGACATGTTGGCATTTTGCGCCAAAGCGGTGGTCGGGTAGTTGAGCAGTGTCCAGCGTACATTGTTGGTCAGGTAATCATGCAATTCTTGCATCACACTCTGATGCGCACGACGACGCTCTACCGGAACATCGGCCATCTCGCTGTCATTGGATGGACCATTGATGACGATATAGGTATCCAAATCTTTGTACATTGGCTCTTCCCATTTCGCCAAATGAGTCGCACGCTCTGCACTTGCACCGAGCATCAGCTCACGTTGGATAGACGGGTCAATAATCCGTACAAACGGATAGGCTCCCAAGTCGTACGCCTGCTTAACCAATTCTTTCGCCAAAGCGTGACCCTCGCCACGAACTTCAATCAACAAGCTTTCCTTTTCTTTCAGGCGTACAGAATGGCTCAGCAAATTTGTAGCCAACTTAACGATGCGTGCATCCCGCATGCGATATCCCCCACATTCCTAGCATGATTTGGTTGTTGTAAAAAATATTTTACCGAATGAAAGCACCTTTTTCAATTATCGATGTTCTTGGTACTATTCGAAAGAAACTAAAAAATTATCTTGCATAAATTCAACTCTTTCGAGTATTCTAATCAACAAGAGTTTACCTATGTAAAAAATTTGAAAGACGGGAGTGCTGAGTTCATGGTGTTTTCTGTAGTTATCTTCGCTTAGGTGGGGCCTCTCTTAAGGGGCACTGCCTCTTACAACCCTATCCAAAGCTAGAAGCTGCAGGATGCCTGAACCGCTTCCGTCTTTTTCCCGATATGAATTGCGGGCCATGTTCTCGGGTGAACAGTCGGTTTACTGTACCTAAAACCATAGGTAGGTAACCGTCTCTCTTTTGTACTCCGTTGAACTGGTTATTTCCCGCCACCCTTGTATCGTTTGATAAAGCGCAAGCGGAAGAGCAGTGTCTCTACCCCGTTTGCGCTTTTTTACGTGGAATTTTTCCAAGAAGAGAATCGAGGTCAAGGCTCCTGCCGAAATGAATGGAGGAATTCGTGTCATGATTTGGCGTTCGTGGGATCTTAATTTGAAGGTACGTCTCTTTGGTGAATTGATTACGCACACCTTCTTTTGGATGTACTTTCCGTTTATGGCGATTTATTTTAGTGATACGTTTGGGAAGGATGTAGCGGGTCTTCTGTTGATGGTGCCGCCGCTACTCGGGATGCTGTCCAATCTGTTTGGCGGATATTTGGCTGACCGGGTAGGGCGCAGGTTTACCATGCTGCTCTCGCTCTGTACTTCGACGGTGATGTTCGCGCTGTTTGCGTTCTCTCCGTCTCCTTGGATCGACTACATTGCCTTCATCGGGATCGGGATCGCTGGGGCTCTCTACTGGCCTGCCAGCTCCGCTATGGTGGCTGATTTGACCACAGAAGAGGATCGAAGAATTGTCTTTGCCACCTTTTACACAGCGATGAACATCGGGGTGGTTGCAGGTCCTGTATTGGGCTCTGTCTTTTTTGTTCATTATCGCCCGCAGCTGTTGATGTTCTGTACCATCGTTGAGTTGCTTTTTGCGATCACTGTCTTTTTCCTGATCAAAGAAACGCTGCCTGAACACGTCCGTCAGGAGAAGGCAAAGGAGCGTTTTTCCCTGACTCAGCAATTCAAGAGTTACGCCATTATTTTCCGAGACAAAGCATTTGCCCTGTACATTGGCGCAGGGATTTTGATCGCCATTGGATTCATGCAGTTGGATATTTACATGGCGTTGTATGTCAAAGAGCATGTTATGCAGCAACCATTATTCTCGTGGGGCAGTTGGACTTATTCTGTCGGGGGAACCAGCGCATTTGGCTGGCTCATGGCCTTAAATGGTTTTTTGGTTGTTCTGTTTACACTACCGGTCACACGTTGGTTTGAAAACTGGAGCGATCGCAACAGCCTCGTCATCTCCTCCATCTTATTTGGTCTTGGTCTGTTCTTGATGGCCTTTACGACGAATATTTGGCTCCTGTTCGGCTGTATGGCGATTTTGACATTCGGCGAGCTGATGCGCACGCCAGTGGCCCAGAGCTTCATCAGTAAATACTCGCCGGAGGATGCACGCGGTCAGTACATGGGAGCTTCTTCACTCCAGTTCTCGATTGGTCGCTTCATCGCTCCCCTGACGATCGGTCTATCCCAATGGCTCGCTCCTGTTGGTGTATTCGGTGTCATCCTGGGCTTAACCTTAGTCAGTGCTTATCTGTATATCATCTTGTTCCGGATGATTGGTGCCAAAGAAGTTAGCAAAAGTAGCTAAAGTAGAGCAAGTCCGTTCTACCAAATCCCCTCCTCTCATATAAATGGGTCATAGATAGCTTGACCAGGAGGGGATCGTCATGAACCAGCCGAATGCCTTTGCTACCTTTAAAGAAAACCGAGGAGTCGTCTATCGAACTTCTACTTATCTTCAATGGGGACCGAATTCAGAGGGCCATCGTTCTCTTGGGAGCTGTCTCTTACTGAACCCTGGTAGTGCCAAGCTTTTTCGTGAAAGACCTGCATCCGGCCATAGTACCATGGGTCAAACCACACTCGATCCCACCATGCGGCAATTGATCCGGCTGGTGGAAGCGATCTACGGAAAACGGGCATTGGCAGGCAGATTTCATATTTACAACCTGTTTTCCGTACAAAATGCTGCTGCCGTGAGTGCCATTTCCCATTTCGAGCAACTCATTCATGAAAAAGAGACGACGCTCGAGGCTCAGCTCGTATCTACGCAGGAACTGCAAAAGCATCCGTGGCTCCTGCTCGGTTGGGGGCTTTCCCACCACCATTCGTGGCAGCATTTTCCTTCGCTCAAGAAACTGTGGAAACAACGGATCGCAGCAGCAGGAGTACCGACTTTTGGCAAGCCATGTCCCAAGAGAATCGATTACTACCATCCTAGTCCCCCTCTACATGCGGCGAAAGAAATGATCCTGGAGGAACTGGTGGAGATCTATCGGAAAACGATTGGGCAAAAGCCTGCCCATCCGCTTTAAAAAAAAAGAGTCTGTCTCCCCACAAAGCGGGAAACAGACTCTTTTCCATTCACTACGGCATCTCGCTGCCCTCGAAAAATTCCGTTCTGTCAAAACGACCGCGCATCCATTTGTACGTGTCATCATAGATGGCGCGCTTGACAGGGTCCGTGCTCTTGACAGACTCTAGCAATGTCTTGGAGCCGAAGTAGTAAGCGTGCACGTTGTTTTTATCCATCCCCAGCTTGTGGGTGGCAACTAACTGATTGTAGTAGGTCTGATAGAACTTCGGATCGTTGTACATCTTCCAGTCGCCTTCGATCTCGATGTCCATGTCGTACTTGTTGACGACCTCCAGTACCCCTTGAATACGGTCAATTCCCACCGGCTTGTCACTGTAATAGCTCGGCTGCAGGAACGCCTTATCGAAATAAAGAGATTTCCACTCGGACACTCCCGGTGAACCGAAATACGGAATCCAATAGTAGCGCAACGCCTCGTCATGCACCATGCTACCCATGTCGCGAATCAATTGGCGTTCTTTCGGTGCACTATCCTCCACCAGCTCATGGAACCAATAGATTCCTTCCAGCTTCAGATAGGCGTATCCTTCCTTGTTCCAGCGCTTCATGAGCTCCTGGAAGTACCATTCCAACGCAGCTTTGCGGTTCAGATACGCTTGCTCTTCCCCAATTCCCGCAGGGCTAAAGGAGAGGGATGGTTTCTTTTCATCCAGCTGGCCAAAATTGGTCTGATTGGCATTCGGATACGGCAGCGCCAGCACGACATTTTCCTGCGTCGGTGTTGTATACAGTGTTCCGCGCAGGCGGTTGTACTCCCGCATAGCCTGGTTGAGAGCGTCGAGCTGCTTGTTCGAGCCGAACAAATCATTCATATACTTTGTCCAGCTTTCCTTCGTAGCAGGAATGGTCTGATACGGCAGGAACAGAATCGTGTCAAACATCTGGTCACGCATATAACCATCTACAGTGCGGTAGCCAACCATCGGGAGGAAATCCTCTTTGGTCCAAGTCCCGAGTTCGCCATGCTCCCCAGTATAAGCAAGCAGCATATTTTCCACACGACGCCCTGCTTGTTTGGCTTCTTCCAGCTTCGCCGGGTTTGGTGGCGGCAGCAAGACAGCGCCATTATCCCACTCGCTATCCGATTTTGCCCATACCTCCAGCTGACGAGCGAACGTAAATACTTTCACCGGGAAGGATACCCGGACATAGCGGGTGTTGACGTCAGGCAAGGTCACGCTCAACTTGCGTGTAACGAGCTTGTCCTCTTTGGCGGAAACATCGTGAACGGCTCTTCCCGCATACGACCACACTTTCCCGTCGCGAGACACCTCGACTTCCATGTATTCTGGCATCGTGATGCCCGATGTCTTTTGCTGCTTAAACGTCAGCGCAACTCTCTCCAATGGCTTCGCCTCGTCGAGCTCAACGGTTACCTTGCGCCCAAACTGACGGTGGTATCCCGTCCAGTCTTCGGTAGGCGTAACAAGTCCGCCTACTGGACCCGGATACTGCTTCTCCAGCTCTTGGAAATACGAGTCTGGCGTTCCAAAAGTAGTAACAGATGTATAACTGCCTGGTGCGATATTGACCAGTTCGTCCCTCTCTGCTGGCTCCTCCGCCTCTTCTTCTGGATCAGCAGGCTTCGTTGCATCCGTTTCGGTTGCTCCTTTGTCTGCTTCTGGCTTTTCTCCCTCTACTACCGTCTTGCTTTCATCGACTTTCGTTGCCGAGTCATTGGAGGAAGTCACCGGTGCAGTCTTTGGCGTGTCCTCTGCCTTTTCGACAGCTGGCTTACCAGCGTCCTTGATCTCAACCGGAATCGTCGTCGTTTTGTAGCCGACTGTCACCGTGAGATTTCCTTTTCCTGCTGTAGGACCAGCAATAAAGGTTCCGTCTGCCGAAATGGTTCCCAGCTCGGGACGATCAAATGCGAAAATGGGTGTAAAGGGCAGCTCATCTCCGCCAATGCTGCTTACCTTCAAGCGTTGGCTCGTGCCAGCAGCCAAACTCAGCCGCTCTACATCTACCTTGTATTTCACCTGTTCTGCTTGCTGGTAGCGTGCATCCAAGACACGCTCAGCGATCACAGCAGCCTCCGCACGTGTGACAGTTCCTGCCGGATTAAACTTGCCGCCTGCACCTTGCATCCAGCGCTGATTCGTCACTTCTTCCACAGCCGTTTTGGCGTAGTCGGCGATTTCTTCTTCATCGCTGTATGCAACAGGAGTCTGGCCTGCCACTTTGGTTACAGAGCCCTCTTTCATCAAGCGAGACAGCATGACAGCCAGCTCTTGTCGTGTAAGCGGGTCTAGAGCACCCATGGTATGCTCACTTCTGCCGTTCATCACACCCAACTCAGAGAGTCCATAAACGTACGGTGCATAAGGACTTTCAAACGGTACATCTTCAAAAGCTGCATCCTCGATTTCTGTTGGTTGAAGACCGATTACTTTTGTCAAAAGCACGGCAATATCCTGTCGAGAAATCGTGTTTTGCGGGTTGAAGCGGTTATCTCCCTGACCACTGATCATATGCAGGGCTGCGAGTCTGTTTACGGCTTTACTGGCGTAGCTGTTGCCCAAATCCGTAAACTCCGTGTGCGCTTCTTCTTTTTTATTGAACTGCTCTTCCAGCTTCTTGGTCTCTTCTGCTGGTTTCTCGCTCTCCACCGCCGGTTTCTCTGGCTCTGTTGCAGCATGAGTCAACGGCGTGCTTTGGACCAGTAATGTAGTCGCTGCCAATAAAGCGGCCAGCATTCTGCTCCCGAATCTTTTCTTGCTCATTGCATTTTCTCCTCCAATTATGCCCCTTCTGTACGAGGTGGTTCAAAAAGTCATCCGTTGAACACACCCTTATGTCTACTCGGTTGGGGTAACCATTGGTCCGCGCGGCGGTCTAGGTCCGAAAAACTGATAGTAATCTACCTTGATATTTCCGTTGTAGAGCTTGCGCTTTTTGCTTGCTGTACGACCAAAATGCTCCTCAAACTGTTCGTCGGAGGTAATAATGTAGAAAGACCACGTATCCATGGCAGCAAAGGTTTTCCCCATTTCGCCATACATCTTGGCAACCTGCTTCCATTCTCCCAAGCGCTCCCCATAAGGTGGGTTGCAAATCAAGTAGCCGTACTTACGCTTGGTTCGCACATCCCGCACATCCATTCGCTGAAAATGAATCAGGTCATCTACACCAGCCTCAGTCGCGTTGCGGCGGGCAATTTTCAGGATCTCGTCATCCATATCTGTCCCGATAATCTCCAGCTTTTGATCATAGCGCGCCAAATCATGCGTTTCTGCGCGAGCTTCGCGCCAAGCTGTTTTCGGAATAATAGGCCACGACTCCGAGACAAATTCGCGGTTCATCCCTGGAGCGATGTTTTGTCCGATCAACGCCGCCTCAATCGGAAGTGTACCCGATCCACAGAATGGGTCCATGAATACCCGATCAGGCTTCCAGCGAGACAGCATAATCATCGCCGCAGCCATCGTTTCCTTCAGTGGCGCTTGTCCGATCAATTCCCGGTAGCCGCGCTTGTGCAGGCCCGGTCCTGACGTATCGATCGTCAGCGTCGCCACATCCTTGAGCAGTGCCACTTCAATCTTGTACAGTGGTCCTTGCTCATCGAACCACTCGCGATTGTAGGTCTTTTTCAGACTTTCTACGACTGCCTTTTTCACGATCGCTTGGCAATCCGGCACACTGAACAAGGTAGATTTAACCGATTTCCCTTCTACAGGAAACGTCCCGTCCTCTGTGATCCAATCGGCCCACGGCAGTGCCTTTGTCTTTTCAAACAGCTCGTCAAAAGTAGTCGCTTTGAACTCCCCTATCTTAAGACGCACGCGGTCGGCAGTTCGTAACCACAAATTTGTGCGGGGAATCGCAGAAATATCTGCGGTGAACGTAACTTTGCCGTTTTCCACCTGTACCGGACCGTATCCGAGGGCCTTCACCTCTTCTGCTACTACTGATTCCAAACCAAAAGTCGCCGTAGCGATCAATTCCACTTTTTGCATATGTAATCTCCTGTCCGTCCAATAATCCTTCGGGCGATGCCCTGATCCTACTACCTATATTATATTACCCCATTTACTAATAGCGTTGGTAAACTTGTCTAAATTGAAACGACCCCTCACCAAAAACAGTGAAGGGTACGGCATGCGAATCATCCATATGGGAAATCCTACAAAAAACTTTGCGTACAGGAGGGAGTCCGCATGCCAGAATTACCTGAGATGGAGACCTATCGCCGACTGCTGCAGGAGAAAATCGGTGGCGGAACGATTACAGCCTCACACGTTCAGCGGGAAAAAACAATCAATCTGCCGCCTGCGGAATTTGTTCGTCTTTTGCAAGGCAATCGCCTGACGCTTGTCGACCGACGTGGCAAGCATATTCTCTTCCATCTGGAAAGTGGGCATGTCCTGCTGCTTCATCTGATGCTGGGCGGCTTTCTATACCTGGGCTCGTCGGAAGACAAGCTGAAAAGAACCGCTCAAGTGACTCTTGCCTTTGGAGAACGCCTCTTATATTTTCATGGCCTCCGTTTAGGCTACCTGCACTTGCTCACCAACGTTCAGATCGACGAAAAGCTGGCTCCACTCGGTCCCGAGCCATTGGACCCGCTGTTTACCTTTACCCGATTTGCGGAGCTGCTCGCTGACAAGCGCAGTTTCCTCAAAACAGCATTAGTCAATCAGCATTGGCTGGCAGGCATCGGAAACTGCTATGCGGACGAAATCTGCTTTCATGCCGCCATCCTGCCTACACGGACGATCCCGACGCTTTCTTTCGAGGAACAAAAACGACTGTATCATTCCATGCAAACCGTACTCAAAGAAGCCATACGATTCGGCGGTTACATGCAGCCGCTTTTTCAAGGCGATTCCCTGACAGGCGGCTTCGATGAACGCTGCCAGGTATACGATCGCGGCGGAGAGCCTTGCCCGCGCTGTGGACAGCCTATCGAAAAGAGCGAGCTCTCCTCCCGCAAAGTATTCGCCTGCACGAACTGCCAGCATTGACAGAAGCGTATTCACTCCTTAGACGACAGGGGTCTGTGCGGCTTCCATCTGCTTGATCATAAACACCTGCTCCGTCTCGGAAGGACCGAATCCCGCCGCTTGCAGTATTTCGACAAGCAAGGTATCTGCCGCACGCAAATTAAACGTAGATCGGCGGCAATCGCGCTCAAGCGGCCCATACACATGCGCGAGTGCGGTTTTCAAAATATCTTGTGCATCAGGATGCTCTGGCTGCGCTACACATTGACGCAGCACGATCCCACTCACTTTGCCTTCTTCGTTTATCGAACACTTGTACATCGCATAGCCGACCGCCTGACCCTCTCTGTCTTCTACGAGCAGAGCCTGCGCATCTCGCAAGTTCAGCCAGTAATTTTGCCAAGGGACATCGGTCACGTAAAACGGCAGCATAGCGGCTTCCTGGGCCAAAATGCGCCGAACCCGATACTCAGCCTGTACATTCGTCTGAAAGACATTCTCTGCCAGCGGTCCACTCTGCTGCAAAAACAACAGACGATCCACAACGTCATAGCCTTTTTGCTCATACAAGGCAATCGCTTTGGTATTTTGGCTCAATGCCTCCAAGGTAGCTACTTCCACTCCAGCTTCCCGGTATAATTCCAATGTTGCCTCAATCAGTTGCTTCCCTACTCCTTGTCGACGATATTCCGTGGCGACACCCGTTCCACCATTCCACGCGACTTTTTTCCCTGCAATGGTCCTCATCCCGCTGGCTACTACGCCAATCGGTTCTGTGCCATCAAAAGCAACCACAGACAGGGACAGCACGTATCCCTCGCCTCCCAGTCGCTGGACAAGCATTTCTTCTGTCATCGTAAACTCGATAAAATAACCTTCAAATCCTCGGTTCCACGCTTTGGTCACTTCTGCAAAGGTACAGTCGCTCATCCGTTTGATGGTAATCATGGTATCACCTTCCTGGTTTTTAATAAAATTATTTTAATCAATAAAATCTAAAAATTCAATCATCTACGAACACTTTCGCCAGCTTTGTCACCCACACGCCTGACATGGTAATATGAAAAAAATCACTTACTCGGGAGGTTCCTATGCGCAAACAGCTTACGGTTGGCTCGCTCATACCTGGACGATCTGACGTACAAATGTCGAGTCCGGCTCCCGTTCCCGTGCATACGTCGTTGAAAAAAGCAGGATTGAATACGACTCGCCCCCAATCAGAGCAGAAGCTCGTACAGGCAAAGCAACGCTCACAAACGATGCCAGTCCGGTACACCCCCTCCGAGACACTATTACAAGCTGCGATTACGCAAGATCAACCCATCGCATACAAATGCCAACAAGGGCATTGCGGCAAGTGCAGTGTGCAGATCGTAGCTGGTGCATCATTACTCGATACCCCAAGCGGACAGGAAAAAGCAAAGCTGGGGGAAAAACTCGCTACAGGCTATCGCCTCGCTTGTCAGAGCACATTTCGCTCTTCGATTCCTACATAGAGGTTATTTCTAATAGAAAAAGGTGGCCGTAGCATGAATCCTACACGCATCCTACTATTCGCAGGGGGCAATCTGGGCAACTGGGCGATCCAAGAGATTCGTGAAAATGATTGGCTCGTCGGCGTTGACAGAGGTGCCTTGTTCCTCGTTCGCAACGGTCTTGTGCCAAGATTGTCGATCGGTGACTTTGATTCTGTCAGCACCGAGGAAATGGCAGAAATTGAACGACACAGTATGCACGTCTCCTCCTGCGATCCCGTAATGAAAGATTTGACCGATACAGAAATGGCCCTTACTTGGGCAATAGAGCAACAGCCGGAGGAAATCGTGCTGCTCGGTGTGCTCGGCTCTCGTTTTGACCATATGCTGGCAAATGTACACTTGCTGAACAAAGTTTTGCAGACGGGCATCAGCTGCTGCATCCTCGACGAGACCAATGAAATCCGGCTGATTGACCGCCATAGTACGATAGAGCAGAATCATTTTGAGCATATCTCTCTACTGCCTCTTACACCGGAAGTAACAGGGATTACCTTGACCGGATTCCTCTATCCGTTGAAGGACGCCACCCTGCGGATCGGCGACACGCTTGGCATCAGCAATCTGCTGACGGAACAGACTGGAACGATCACGATTCAAACAGGCAAGCTGCTCGTTGTCAAAAGCAAAGACTGATTTGGTTTGAGTCAACATAGTGGAGGAGAAGAAAAAGCACAGTTCTCTTCGACTCTGACACCCCAGCATGGGTGATTCACTGCCCGTCTCCACTTCCAAAAGGGGACCGTCGAGCCAAAGCCACCCTACGGGCGGAAGTTTCTCAAGGAAGAAGTGTTCGACAACCGTGGTCCCCTTTTGGAAGTTCCGACTGGGTAGGCGCTGTCAAGGTCTACGAGCACTGTGCTTTTTCTTCTTACCTGCTTTGCCTGTTAAAACTTGGGATGATCAGCCTTGTCCGTATAAACTGAATGTCCAATCCTATAAACTCTGCGTTACCACAGTCTTAAAAGTAGAAAGGATCTCCAATCTTATGCAATACGTTGGAGATCCTTTTCTTTTTCCTGGCTAAAAGAAAGACTACTCTTCCTCAACCTGCATCGGCAACTGCCAGTCAATCTCTTGAAGCCCGCGTGAACGCAAAAACTCGTTGGTCCGCGAAAAAGGACGGCTGCCAAAAAAGCCGCGATTCGCCGAAAATGGGCTCGGATGCGGGGAGGCGATGACGAAATGCTTGTTTCGATCAATGAATGCCGCCTTCTCCTGCGCATGCTTTCCCCACAGGATGAAAACGAGTGGAGTCTCCCGGTCGTTCAACAAATGAATAATTCGATCCGTAAACGTCTCCCACCCAATGTCCTTGTGCGAATTCGGAGTGCCGCGACGAACCGTCAGGACAGTGTTCAGCATCATGACGCCTTGCTTCGCCCAATGGTTCAGATAACCATGCTGGGGAATTTCAAAACCGACATCGCTTTTCAGCTCTTTGTAGATGTTGACCAAAGACGGCGGCGGCTTGATTCCCGGCTTGACCGAAAAGCTCAATCCATGTGCTTGTCCCGGTCCGTGATACGGGTCCTGCCCCAAGATCACAACCTTTGCATTCTGATATTCAGTCAGGTGCAACGCTGTGAATATTTGATACATATCTGGGTAGATTGTCTGCGTCTGATATTCTTCCTTCAACGTCTGACGAAGCTTTACATAATAGGGCTTCTCGAATTCATCGGCCAATACGGGGGCCCAGTCATTTTGCAATATGGTTGCCATGTTCCTCACCTTGTCCGCTGTTTTTTTCTACCTTACCACAAAGCTTCCCATCACTGAACCACTGATTCGAGAACTAGGACTATTCTAATTTAGTCCTATCTTTCCCGCGATTCCTAGTCTTTGTTTCCTAGTACCCTCGTTTGATAGCTTTTCTCCTATGATCTTTGACATAATGATTGCTGGGAAGATTTAGAGAAAAGAGAAAGGGAGAGGGTTTCACATCATGAAATGGAACATCAAGTCATTTTTGGGGGGCATTGTTGTAGGTTCGGTGCTCTTTTCCGGAATTGCCATTGCAGCACCCGCTTTTCCAGACGCGGAAGAAGGAATGAAAACACCGTTCACCTACTATTTTGACGGGTTGCCAAAATCACCAAACAGCGACGTACAAGGCATCATGTACAAAAACTCCGTCTATGTGCCTATCCGCTTCGTAGCAGAGAACCTGAACAAACCGGTCATTTACGATGCGAGAACCAAATCGATTTTCATCGGTAAAATTCCATCAGCAAAAATGTACTCCAAAATGGAAGCGATCGAGCTGGTGAAAAAGAAATTCGCTGGCAAACTCACTCCAACACATGTAGTCGAGTACGCTCACGACGACGAAAAAGGTCACTATGTCATCCAAGTGTACCAAACAGTTGTCAACAACTTCCAATCTGGCGACAGCTACACCAGTACGTATGGCTGGTTCGTAGTGAACCCGAATACCGGGGAAATTAAGTCGTTGTTATAATTTTATTGCACTTATCTATTCGTACGAAAAAGACAGCGGACTAGGGACCCGCTAGCACCGGAGGATATCCTTCCGGTGCCTTTTTGTTTTCATGGAAAAATTTAGATTGATTCCCACTTGTCCCATGTGATACGATCTCCCTACAGCTATTTAATAAACATTTTTATTTACTATTTATTTTATATAAGGAGTGAACTTGTTTATGTCTACCTTACCGAACTGGGCGAGTTTATACCTTCAACGTCTACAGCTAGACCGCAAGTCCCCCAGCCTCTCTTATCTCAGTGAGCTCTGCCGTGCGCATCTACAGACCTTCCCTTATGAAAATGTAAGCAAGCTGCTTTTCTTCCGGGCTGGAAAACATGCTATACCTTCCCCGGAAGAATATGTACAAAACGCGATCAGTCATCACTTCGGCGGCACATGCATGACAAATAATCACAGCTTTCTCGCACTGCTTCGTGCACTTGGATTTTCCGGTAATCTGGTCTTGCCAGGCGGAGGGCATGCTGCAATCCTGATCGATGGTCCCCATACTGGAGAAACACCTGTCTATGTAGATACGGGGGCTACCGCTCCTATCTTTGAGCCGATTCATTTTCTGGAAGAGGGGAACCATGCCAGATCTTTTGGCACTGTTTCGATGGATTTGACCAAAAGTCCCGATCATCCTGAACACTATCGCTTTACGCGGTATGAAAACGGAAAAGTAGCAATTCCTCCGTGGGATTTTCATCCGGATGAACGAAAAGAACTGTCTGACTTGACGGAAGTCATCCGCTCCTCTTTTTTACCAGACGCTTTCTTTTTGAATCGACTTCACATCCATCGTTTTCAGCTGGAGCAAGATCGCTTCGTGGTTCTTAAAAACAATACCCTCCAGCTCGGCTATTCGGATGGCACAAACCAGATAACAACCCTCCACACTGTCTCTGATATAGAAGCTGCCGTAGCCGATGAAATGCACCTGCCATTTCTCCCTGTTCGCGAGGCGGTAGAAATCCTGCTCGAACGCGGTATTGATATTTTCGCTGCCGCCAAGAAAGAAGAAGTCCCACTTGAAACCGAAGCTCTCGATCGTCCTACCATTTGCTAATATCTGGTTGACAATGATAATATTTCTCAATAATATGGAAAAGTAGGGAAATGGTATATAAGGAGTGTCGCACTTCATGATGATGGAGATAAAAACATACGTCGTCCAGGAAGGTCATTCTGACAAAATCGTACAAGGCTTTAGCGAGCCTGGTGCTGTTGAGAAGGCTCCTGGTTTTGTAGATTTGAGCGTGCTGGTACAGAAGCCGCGCAAAGGTGAAGAAGAAGTGGTCGTCATCATCCGCTGGGAATCAAAAGAGGCGTGGAAGCAGTGGGAGCTGAGCGACGTCCATCTGGAAGGTCACCGCCAAGCACGTGAGGAAGAAACCCCTGAGTGGTACATCAGCGGCAAAACCGGCCATTACGAGCTGAAAGCGAAAAAAGAACCGCAGCCTTCGTAAATACAAACAAACCAGCCCAGACCTCGGAAAAACTCCGATCAATCCAGGCTGGTTTTTTATTGTCCCCCTATCCTTTTTCCAATCCGTACTTCTCCATCTTCCGGTACAAGGTCGACAAGCTGATTTGCAGCTCATTGGCAATCGCGGCTTTGTCCTGGCCATACTTGCCTGCATTCAAGTAACGCTGGAGAATGGAACGTTCATAATCAGCCACCAGCTTTTCCAATCCCAAATCGCTGCTACCCACTATCCTCGGCTCATCCTCGAACAGCAAATACTCAGGAAGCTCCTCGTTGCCGATGACTTGCCCCTCCGCCATGTTGACCATATACTCGACCGCATTTTCCAGCTGACGAATATTCCCCGGCCATTCGTATGCCTGTAGTCGTTGGACGAGTTGAGCTTCGAGCTCCAGTCTGCCTTTTTGCAGCAACGTCCCGTACCGATACAGGAAGTGCCGCAGGTAAAGCGCAATATCCTCCGTGCGTTCTCGCAACGGCTTTAACCGCAGGGGGATGACGTTGAGTCGATAATACAAATCTTCGCGAAACGTTCCTTCCCTGACCATACTCTCCAAATCTCTGTGTGTAGCGGCAATGACACGTACATCGACACCCAGCGTTTTTATGCCGCCTACCCGATCTACTGTTTTCTCCTGAAGGACGCGCAGCAGTTTAGGCTGCAGGGACAACGGAATATCTCCTACTTCATCCAGAAAAATCGTTCCCTTGTGGGCCAATTCAAATTTCCCCGGCTTCCCTTCGCGTCTGGAGCCTGTGAATGCACCGCCTTCGTACCCGAACAATTCGCTTTCTAACAAGGTCTCGGGAATCGCCGCGCAATTGACTGCCACAAATGGCTGTCTGCTGCGCCCACTCTCGCAGTGAATGGCTTTTGCCAGCAGCTCCTTGCCCGTTCCGCTCTCCCCCCGGATCAAAACAGTAGAAATGCTGTTCGTCACTTTTTTTGCTTTGGCAATCACATCGCGCAAGCCTGTTTCTGCCCCAATCAGCTGGGCGAAATACACCGGATGAACCGAGGCCTGCGGCATTTCCTCTTGAATGTTACAGCTCTTCTCCCGCTCCGCATCCAGCTCTAGCAGCTTGTGCTCTATCAAGGAACTCGTATGCTGCAAAAACGGCATCCATTTTTCCGAGTGGTGCAGCATTTTTTCCTTTTGTTCAGGGGAAAAGCCGATAATTCCGATGACTCCTACCGTCTTCTCCCGTTTGTGCACCGGAAATCCAATCGTCGCCAGCTCCCGGCATTGCTGCAAAAACTTGCAATTGCCGCATTGCGACTCGTTCTTTTTCATGTCAAAAATCATTCCCGGCTGTCCGGTTTGCAGGATCATTCGGAAAAACGATCCTTCCGGTGCAGGCAATCCAATCAACTCCTGATAGTAGCCGGTTCCGCTTACACGTATCCCTTGTTCATCCAGGATGGTGACATCGAGTCCCAGCACCTTGGAAATATTGTCGGCGTACGATTGAATGAATTCCTCGATCCGGGAAAACTCTGTCATGCCCAATCCTCCAGTTTCACGTTCCTTTATCCCCTGGACGCTGCTGCCATTGGCAGACTAGCTAACGCCTGCTCCAAATCCGCGATGATATCCTCCACATCCTCCAAGCCAGTCGATAAGCGAATCAGACCGTCCGTAATGTTGAACTTGATCCGCTCAGAGGCAGGAATCGAGGAATGCGTCATCGAGGCAGGATGCTGTACCAGTGTCTCGGGATCTCCTAAACTAAACGATATCATAGCCAAGTGCAGAGCGTTAATGAAAGATTTGGCTGCCTCGTAGCCGCCCTTTACTTCAAAGGAAACGATCCCGCCCATTCCGGCCATTTGCCGTTTGGCCAGCTCATGCTGTGGATGCGAAGGCAAACCAGGGTAGTAGACGTGCGAGATTGCAGGGTGCTGCGCCAAAAACTCCGCCACTGCCTGCGCGTTTTTCCCATGCTGTCTGACACGCAAGCCGAGTGTCTTCAGCCCACGCAAGATCAAGAAAGCATCCCAAGCGTTCAAATTTTGCCCCAAGTCTCCCATGACGTTTTTGCGCATGAATTGGATATGTTCCTGCTTCCCAACGATGAAGCCTGCAATGACATCGCCATGTCCGTTCAAATATTTGGTGGCGCTATGCACGACGACATCTGCCCCTAGCTCAAGTGGTCGCTGCAAATACGGGGTTAAGAAGGTGTTGTCGACGATTACCACAATGCCATGTGCGTGCGCCAATCGGGACAACGCCGAAATATCTAAAACAGTCAGACACGGGTTCGAGGGTGTTTCGATGTACAGTACTTTTGTGTTCGGCAAAAAGGCTCTCTCGACTGCTTGCAAATCAGTGCAATCGACGAAGTCCGTCGCAATGCCATAACGCGGGGCCATGGTCGTAAGAAACTTGTAGCTTCCTCCGTACACATCTCGCGTACACACCACATGATCACCCTGCTTCAAAAAGGCGAGCAAAGCTCCCGAAATGGCTGCCATCCCACTGCTTACGCCCAAGGCAGCCTCGCCATTTTCCAATGCGGCGATTTTTTGCTCCAAGGTAGTGATGGTAGGGTTGCCATATCTTCCGTAGTACGTTCCTTCCCGCTCGCCAGCCACGCACGCCGCTGCGGAGTCTGCATCTGGGAACGCGTAGGCCACGGCAGGCACCACCGCGGATACGACTGCTCCTGTTTTTTGGCAAGGTGTTTGTGCGGTATGAATAATGGAGGTGTCCATCTTCCACTTGTTTGTCGTCATTTCTCGTCTCTCCCTTTGGCTTCAGCTGTTACCAATGGATATAGCAAGGAGCATGCCAAGGTGAGAAACCGCATCATTCCAGTGCTTTTCGCTTTTTGTGCTCATAGACTTTCGCAATTATGCAAATGGACTTTTTCAGATCCATGCGAAAAAGCCGTTAGTTGCCCCAACGACTTTTCGCATAGTTGCAATTGTGTTTTGCATAACTAAAAAAACATCTTAGACGAGCATGCCGCCCGCGCTTTTCCTGTATTTTAAAATGCCTTCTGCCGCTCGGTAGGAGAGAGCACCCATCGTTCCTGTCGGATTGTAGCCGCTATTGTGCGCAAAGGCAGAAGCTCCGACGACAAATACGTTTTCTGCATCCCACATCTGCAAGTAGTTGTTAACTGCCGAGGTTTCTGGAGAGGCTCCCATGATGACGCCGCCTGTATTGTGCGTCGATTGGTATGGTGTAATATCGTAGGGTCCGAGCTTGCGGTTGATTTCGAGCTTCTCGTTCGCCCCCATTTCTTTTACAATTTCTGCGCACTTATCCGCACAAAAAGCTGCCAGCTCCCTGTCCTGATCGACGAAATCATACGTAATGCGCATCAACGGATCGCCAAATGCGTCCTTGTACGTCGGGTCCAGATCAAGGAAGTGTTGGCGAAATGGCATCGAAGCCCCTTGGGCGCCTACCGATATGAACCGGTTCGTGTATTTGATCGATGCAGCCTTGAATTCCTTGCCCCAGCTAGGCGTTCCCGGCGGCACCTTGTTCGTGCCGATTGGTCGGAAGCCGGTTTGTGTGACAGCGATATTCGCCCCATGGATAAATTTCAGATCGGAGTGATCGAAGTTATCACCGTTGTAGTCATCCAAACACATTCCCAACGATCCTGCGCCTGCATAATTGTTAAACTCCTTGTCGTCGAAGAAGCCGACCGCGCCTCCTCGCATGACCTGGTAGGCGTAGTTTTTACCGATCACGCCTTTTCCCGTTGCTGGATCATACGGTTTCCCCAGCTTGGACATGAGCAAGATTCGCGTGTTGTTGAATACATAGCTGGTCATCACCACAATATCGGCGGGCTGTTCGAATTCCTCCCCCGTCGTGACGTCCGTATACAAGACGCCTGTCGCCTTGTTCCCTGTATGTAAAATTCTGCGGACATGGGAATGCGTGCGAATTTCAAGCTTCCCTGTCTTCTTGGCTACCGGGATCACCGTCACCACTGGATCGGCTTTTGCTCCGTACTCGCAGCCAAACCTTTCACAGAAGCCGCAATATTGACAAGCTGCCCGTGCCACCCCGTCTGGATTGGTATACGCTTGCGAGAGATTTGCTGATGGCAGGATGTATGGATGCAGGTTTCTCTTTTTCGCCGCATCCGCAAACAATTTCATACTCGGTGTAGTACGCATCGGAGGTACTGGATACGGACTGGAGCGTTTTCCCCCCAACGGATTTTCCTCGCCCGCGATTCCCGCCATCTTTTCGAACTTGTCGAAGTACGGCTCCAGTTGATCGTAGGTAATGCCCCAATCCTGGATCGTCATCCCCTCTGGAATTTTCTTTGCGCCATACCGTTCAATCGTCTTGCTGCGGATCTCGAAATCATACGGCAGGAAGCGGAAGGTCTGTCCGTTCCAGTGGACACCAGCACCCCCGAGTCCTGTCCCGAGCAAAAAGGAACCGTATGACCGCATTGGAAGCGCGCGAACGTTCATTTTACTGCGGAATGTGATCGTCTCCTTGGACAAATCCTGCATCAGCTCATAACGAAGAGCGTAACGCAATTCGTCGTGTACCATGAAGTAGTCTTCGGTTTTGCGCTCCTTGCCTCGCTCTAGCCCTACTACTGTCAAACCTTGCTTGGTTAGCTCAGAAGCAATAATGCCTCCTCCCCAGCCCACTCCCACGATCACGACGTCAACCTTGGGCAACTTTTTGGCCATATGTACAGTCCTCCCTCAATGTTGATGATCCCGCAAGCTTAAGGGAGCCATCTTCACAAACTCAGGCTTATCGATCAGCTGCGTATACGCCATCTGATTACCTGGGAAATTCTTCATTTTCCAGCCATCCATATTTTTATTGCCGCCGTACAGGGGGTCTGCATAAACGCCTTCGAGCGTACTGGCCCGCAGCATATTGAAAAAAGTGCTCGCCGAAATGGTCGTCAATTTTACTTCATCGGTTTCAAAAGCCTTTAAGACAGCGTCCTGCTGTTCCGGCGGGAGTTCATAAAACCGTTTTCCGTGGGTACTGTTACTGTAGTTGTTCATTTCTTGAATACCGATGTCGAATATTTCCCTACGTTTCAACCTGCCTTGATAGCCCTGTGTAATCTCACCCGGATAAAAGGGCGCTTGCATGTATTCACGAGCGTTAAAGCCCCAATCACCCGCCAGCTGGTGGTCAATGAAATAAGCTGCACCGAGTACCTTCGCGCCCGGACCCAGCTCATCCTCAGGAAAAATGCGCTCACAAGCGGCGTCCACCACTTTAAATTGCTCAGGCGTAAAAAACATAAGCGCCTGATTGTAATCGGCAGCAGGGGCCGGAGTTGCTCCCGGTTGCGGCGGAGTTTCCGGTCTGCGGAGCAAGCTCCCTGCCACTCCTCCTACGACCAAACTGCCGAGCACCAGCCCGGAGTTTTTCAAAAAGTTCCTTCGGGATACTGGCCGCTCATTCGTGTTGTTTGCTTCTGCCAAAATGACCACCTCCAGTGATTTCCTCTCTTTGTTTTGTGCATTTTTTCCAAAAGATAATCGTGGTTAACAGAATTTTTTCCAACATGCTCCACTCATAACTTCATGCAGCGAACAAAGGATAATCTTATCTAGGCAGGAAGACTTGGAGGGATCGTGATGAAGCACTTCCATACATGGGTAGGAACCGCAGGATTAGGAGCTGTCCTTCTTTTGACAGCCTGTGTGAATCAAGCGGCCCCGGCTCCGACACCACAACCGCCAGCACGTACTCAGTCATTGGCACCAAATCCAAATGACGCCACGGTTATTCCCAGCGTGGACCGCGACAAAAAATTCACGACAAATTCGCAAGGCCATACGTATAGCGGAATGGGCAATGCTCTATACAGCTCTATGGGCAGCTCACACCTGCACACGGGCGGTCCTTCCACGAAGCTGGAAGCCCAACTGAAGGCAGCGGGCGTTCACGGCGTCCAGGCGTTGATTGTGAATGATGCCATTTACCTGGCTCCTTCTACTGCCAATGCACAATCGATCAATCAAATGGACCCGATGCAGTCCCATCTCATCAGCAATTACTCCGGCAGTTCCAGTCGAGGGCATGATGCTGCTCGTACAAAATCAGGGAGCGGAACCGCAGGGACATTGGGTACGAGCGATCAGCAAAGCACTTTCGCACAAGCTCGCGCCCAAATCGAGCGTATTTACGGAACGGATACACCCGTGAAGGTCATCAGCTCGAAAAAAGGCATCAAAGCGCTGGAAACGGTAAAAAAACACATGAGGGATCAAAAGAATAAGCAAGCCATGGCAGAACAGCTGAACGTGCTCATGCGTGAAGCAAAGCGGTAACCAAAGAAAAAGGGACAAGCATTTTCGCTTGTCCCTTCTTTATTTCGACAAAAAATCATGGATTTCGTTCACTGTCTCTTGCGGATGCGTCACCATCAGCAAATGTTGTGCTTCTGGTATCACTTTCACCTTGGCCTGCTTCACAATCCGCTGATAATTGACAACTGCCTGACGATGAAACTGCTGCTCGTCTTTTGATAAAAAGCTGTCGTCAGCCAGCAGTAAAAGCACGGGGCATGTCAGCTGTTGGAACAATTCCGGTTGGCTATGGACGCTGTACTCTTGGAAATAAGCAGAGAACCCCTCCCTCGGCAAACGGTAACCGTAGCTGCCGTCTTCCCTTTTCAATAGCTCCTCTCGCATCCAGCCCTCTGGCATGACTCTCGTACCATATCGCTCTGCGAACTGCCTTTCTGCTTCCTCTACGGAAGAAAACCGCGTGGTAGCCAGCCGCTCGACAACCTTCTCCCTATTGAATCCGGGCACTTCTCCCAAGGAATAATAGCCTCCATCCAGCAAAACGAGCGAAGCTACGCACTTGGGCTCGCGGATCGCAAGCATCTGGGCAGGCACAGCAGAAAAGGACGCTGCGACAATCGTCACTTGTTCGAGCTGTTCTTTCTCCAACAGTTGAATCAAATCCGTTACGATCCTCTCAAACGAAAAGGAATTATCCTGGCTCTCAGAATTCCCGTGACCACGGATATCTACCGCAATCACCCGATATCGCTCTGCCAATGCTGGCACGATGGGCGCAAACAGTAGCTTCGTGTTGCGAATGCCATGCAAAAGCAGCAGCGCAGGTGCACCTGGCTTTCCGGTGACGCCGTACTCCAGCGTGCCCCCTTCTACCTGCAAACGATTGACCTGCGAAAACAATGCTTCGTTCATTTTGCTTGCCTCCTTACTAAATACGCCCCGGAATCAGCACGCCTATATGCTCTGGATGTAGTCTGGCGATGTAAAACAATGCTGCGACGATGCATACACTTGCCACTAACGTGATTACTTCTGTTTTTTTCCACCGTTTGCTGCGGTAAAAGCGATGCTGACTGTTACGCATGCGAAAGCCTTTGGCATCCAATGCATTGGCGATCAATTGCACACGCTTGAGTGAGTTGAAGATGAGCGGCACAAGCAAGTAGCTGTACTTCCTGATGCGTTCTGGAACATTTCCTTCGCTCGTCGACATCCCTCGTACCATCTGCGCTTCCCGAATGATCGCCAAATCATTTTTGACAAGGGGAATAAAGCGAAAAATGAGCGAGAGCAAATAGCTGATCGAAAACGGAACGCCAATCCCGCGAAGTCCCATTGCGATTTCTCTGGGCGAAGTTGTAAACACATAGTACATCGACAATAACGCGACATTCGCCAGTCGAAGTCCCATTCCCAATGCCCATAAGACACCGACATCCGTAATTTGCACGGGATAGTGGATCAACGGAATGGTGCTGCTCCAGTACGGAGTGCCTACATTGGTAAACGGCAGCCACGTAATCACAGCAAAGCACGAACCGATTCCACCAACCAACACGTACGCCTTAATCATGGAGCGCTCCCAGCCCAGCTTGGCAATCAACGCGATGTTTACCGCCAACAGAATGATAAGCGCACGTGGGTCCTGGAATAAAAAAGGGAGCAAGCCCAGCAGCACAAATACAAGCAGCGTGTAGCTCGGATGGGCATTCTTCATCTTAGTTCCCCTCTCCCAGCAGCTGTTTTTTCATCGCTGTCAGCGTGAGTGGAATCGGATCATGGACATCCACTGCTTTCCCGAAACGATACATGGCAGGCGCTTCTACTTGGGCAGCAGCTACTACTTGCGGCTGCGAAAATACGTGCTGTGGGTCCCCGTCGCATAGCAGCTTTCCTTTATGCATAACGATCACTCGCTGAGCGTACTCCGCTACCAGACGCATATCATGCGTGATGACAATGATCGTATGACCTTCTGCGTGCAAATGCCGCACCAACTCCATCATTTCTTGCATGCCTCGGTAATCGAGACCGGTCGTAGGCTCGTCCAGTACGATCACCTGCGGCTTCATCGCCAAGATCGAAGCCACCGCAATCTTTTGTCGCGTGCCTTTGCTCGAAAAATGGGGCTCTTCGTCGCCCTTGTCGGATAACCCCACTGCTGCCAACGCCTCCGCGACAGCTTGCTCTATTATTTCAGGCGGCCAGCCCATGTTTTTGGGCCCAAATG
Source organism: Brevibacillus sp. AG162 (assembly GCF_006715575.1). NCBI lineage: Bacteria > Bacillati > Bacillota > Bacilli > Caryophanales > Paenibacillaceae > Brevibacillus > Brevibacillus sp. AG162. The sequence goes on along the minus strand of NZ_VFNO01000004.1, from coordinate 259,060 downwards.
CTACCTCCGCCTTTATGGTCGAATGAAAGATTTGATGATCAGGATTTTGATAGCAATACGCCACGATTCTCGATAGTTGGGCAACGTTCATCGTCTTGGTATCGAGACCATTCACTTTGACAGTACCCTGTGTCGGCTTGTATAGACCGTTACAATGCTTAGCCAATGTCGTTTTACCGGAACCGTTTCCCCCGATGATGGCGACGAATTCTCCCTGTTTCAGTTGGAGCGAAACGCCATGCAGCACCGGCTTTTCCTTTTCATAGCCATACCAGACCTCATCGAATTCAATGACGATACTCACAGGCTTCCCTCCCGAACGAGCTGCCCTTCCTTGTAGTGGAGTGCCAGCTCCTCAACAGTCAGAGGCACACCAGCAGAGGACGATGACATGACGCCTTCCTGGCATAGCATGTGATAGAGTCGGATGACATCCGGGACCAATATGCCATGCTCATCCAACACGTCCACTTGGGCAAAAAATTGGCGAGTCGGCTGGTCCAAAACGATTTTCCCCTCTGCAATCAGAATCATTCGGTCGCAAAAGGCAGCGAGTTCTTCTGTCGCATGGGACGATACCACAATCGTCATTTCTTTTTCCTGCTTCAGCCGTGCAAGAAGCGAGAAGACCTCCCGCGCTCCCACCGGGTCCAGCTCGGAAGTAGGCTCATCCAAAATGAGCACCTGCGGACTGTGGGAGAGAGCAGATGCAATTGCCACCCGCTGCTTTTCTCCCCCCGACAGCTCAAGAGGCGAACGATTAGCAAAGCCGTTCAATCCGATCAGATCGAGTACCTCTGCCATTCTTTTTTCAATTCGTTCGTCCGACCACCCAGCATTCTCAAGCGAGAAGGCAAGCTCCTCTTCGACGGTCAGCCCGATGAACTGCGTCTCCGGGTCCTGAAAGACGATGCCTTGCTCGCTTTTGGACTCGACACTCCCCTCGAAGTGTCCACCGTAGTTAGCCGGAATCAGACCTGACATCGTCAATAGCAGCGTTGTTTTCCCTGCGGCAGCAGGCCCGACAACGCCGACCACTTCCCCTGGATAGAGCGCCAGATGAATGTCCGCTAGCGCAGGCAGTGCTCCCTCTTCATAGTGCCAATTGACTCCGTTTACTCGCAGCAATAGTTCTGTTTTCACCTTGCGATCCTGCTTTCATTTCCGAGATAGTTGAATTCCTGCAAGGGGCGACCCCGGTATAGTCCAGAGCGCTTCACGAATGGGTGCAACAGCTTCAAGAGGATTGGCCCCAGAATCGCCGTTGAAATGGCTTGGTTCAAGAACACGGTTGGGATGTACCATACCGCCACCTCTTTTGGTGTCAGGCCCAGCGCCACGTTAATCAAAATCGCGCATGCTACTACTGCAGAGCTGATGATAACGACAAACACAATGTATTGAAGGACGCTCCGCTTTGTTTTCAGTGCAGGGTGACTCACAGCAAGCAACCCGATAAAGCCCCCCATAAAATTAGAAAAGAAACCGACCGCGATCGCATGAGGCGGTGCGCTTCCGGTTAACAAATCACTGACCATATTTCCAAAAGCAAGGCCTATGCACCCCGGCAAACCGAATAACATGCCAAAAACGGGCTGAAGGGCATTGGCCGGACGGATCGGTACGGAAGGAATGAGCTTGATATTGGCAAGCATAATAATGGCAACAGCGTAGAGCGCGGCTGTGACGACAATCAGGACGTAATCTACCGTCGTCCACTTCCGTCGAAATAGAGTCGAAAGCATCAGAATAAACCCTCCTTGTGTCAGGTGTTAATGTTTGGAATATTCCTGTAGCCAGTTTACTCTCTCTTTTCTGGATCGTCTAGAAGAGGGTGGGTAAAACCATTGTTCAAGGCTGTAGTGGTGGGGAGGAAACAGGAGAAAACGCTCAGCTTCTAGGGCCACCCCCTGGGGGATTGACTGCCCGACTCCATGCAAAAAGCGAAACCGCGTCCAAAGTGGTCCAATCAGGATGTGTTTCAGAGGTGGACGCTTAAAGGCGTGTTTCGCTTTTTGCATTGCGTCTCGGTCGGTGTCCCTAAGATCTTCGCTGTTTTCTCCTGTTTCCTCTGCGAGCTGTTTGGTGTCCCCTTGCATTAATTAGGGAGAATAAAAAAGAGAGAGAATCATTGTTCTCTCCCTCCCGAATTCACTTTCAAATATTATTCAAAAGCCACGTTAGAAGAAGTGCATTTCCAGTCCAAGCGCCTCTGGAGCCCAACCTAGCTCCGGAATAAATGGTGGGGAATTTCAGCTTCACTTATGGAATCCTTCTTCGAAACTTCTACGTTTGAAGCGCTCCCACCATTTATTCCGGGGCGGGCAGTCAATCCCCCTCGCGGGGCGGAGGCCGAAGCGCAGACTGGAAATGCACTTCTTCTCCACGACAGCCACTCTACTCCTCAAACTTCACCATTTCCAAATTGGTTTTCTTGATCTTCACCAAGTACAGCAAATAGATCAAGCCGACAATGGTCCAGAGCAAGCCGAGCATCATGGACGTTTCTTCCAGGTTTACCCACAGGAAGGCGATGAACGTTGTCCCGATGAGTGGAGACAGCACGAAGCCCCACCAATCCTTGATATGCTTGTTCTTTTGTTTGCGGAAATAGTACGCCATTACGCTGATGTTCACAAAGCTAAAGGCGATTAGCGCGCCGAAGTTAATAAAGGAAGTTGCCGTTAACAAATCCATATACAAAGCGAACAGCATCAGCGCTCCGACCAGCAAGACGTTAAGCAAAGGAGTTCTTAGCTTCGGATGTACATAACCGAACCAGCGTCGCGGCAAAAATCCATCTCGTCCCATTGCGTACAATAAGCGCGTTACGCTCGTGACAGATACGAGCCCGGATGCCAGTGTCGAAGACAACGCTGCCGCCAAAAACACCAATTGAAAGATCGTCCCACCGATAAACAGAGCAATCTCCGCAGAAGCCGCTTCTGGATCAGACAATACCGAAACATCAGGAAATAATGATTGCATGAAATAAGATGCCGTAATAAATAGCGCTCCTCCTGCGAGTGCTACGAGCATAATCCCGCGTGGAATCGTCTTTTTCGCATCGACAGTTTCCTCCGTTAGCGTGGTTACTGCATCAAAGCCAAGGAAGGAAAAACAAAGAATCGCCGCACCGGAAAGCAGTGCAATGACAGATAGATCCGGTGACACAAAAGGACGCAGGTTGAATACTTGTCCAAGCCCGTCACCTTGCATAAGACCACGGATTGCCAATCCCGCAAACAACACGACGACCACGACTTGAAACAACACGAGAAACGAGTTGACGGATGCGGTTACGGTTACGCGAAATACGTTTAAACCCGTCACCAATACAATGAATCCAATAATCCACCACGCTGTCGACACGTCAGGAAACACGGACGATAGGTATACCCCCGTCAACAAAGCGTTAATCATCGGTAAAAACAAATAATCCAGCAAGGACGCCCAGCCTACCAAAAATCCTGCATAGGGATGAATCGTTTGTTGCGTATACGTATACGCGGTCCCTGCTGAAGGGAATAGCCGTACCATCTTTCCGTAGCTTGCCGCCGTAAACAGGATCGCAAGAAGTGTGACTGCATAAGCAGCAGGAACGTGCCCCCCCGTTTCTCCAGAAACAATGCCAAAGGTGTCAAAAACGGCCATTGGGGCCATGTAGCCCAGTCCAATTACGACAATATGCCGCAGCTTCAAACTACGTGTTAGTTCTGCTCTCCCGTTCACTGCCTGTCCCCCTTTTTGTAACAGAATAATTATACACGCTGATTTATAATCACGAAAGAAAAAAGCGCTGTTGCACACGGGTTCTCCATGCACAGCAGCGCTTGATTTATATGAGTATTTCCTATGCTTTTGGCAGTTCAAAGGAACTCTTCAACGATACAATTCGGTTGAATACGAGTTTATCATCTGTCGTATGCTTCGGATCGACATTGAAATAGCCATGACGGAAAAATTGATACTTGTCTTGTGGCTTGGTTTCTTTCATATTTGGCTCCACATAGCCTTGCAGCACTTCCAACGAATTCGGGTTAACGTTGTCGAGGAATGTGCCCTCTGCCTCTTCATCATCCATAATCAATGGCTCATACAAACGGAATTCAGCAGGAACAGCACTGGTCGCATCCACCCAGTGAATCGTACCTTTTACCTTGCGACCTGTAAAACCACTGCCGCTCTTCGTCTCAGGGTCATACGTGCAATGGATCTCGATCACATTGCCATCAGCATCCTTCACGACGTCATTGCATTTAATGAAATACGCGTGCTTCAGACGCACTTCATTTCCCGGGAACAAGCGGAAATACTTGCTCGGCGGGTTTTCCATAAAGTCATCCTGCTCAATGTAGATTTCGCGGGAAAACGGAATTTGACGATTGCCCATCTCTGGATTCTCTGGATTGATCTCCGCTTCGAGCATCTCGACTTGTCCTTCCGGATAGTTCGTGATGACGACCTTCAACGGATTCAAAACAGCCATCGTACGTGGTGCCTTCAGCTTCAGGTCCTCACGGATGAAATACTCCAGCATTTTCTCATCAACGGTGCTGTTAGCGCGCGCTACGCCTACTTCACGAGCGAATGTGCGAATCGCTTCCGGTGTATAGCCGCGACGACGGAAGCCTGCAATGGTTGGCATGCGCGGGTCATCCCAGCCGTCTACTACATTCTCATCGACAAGCTGTTTCAGCTTGCGCTTACTCATAACGGTGTTCGTCAGGTTCAAACGGGCAAATTCGTACTGGCGTGGTACCTTCTCCATTTCGCACTCGCGGACTACCCAGTCGTACAACGGGCGATGATCTTCGAATTCCAGTGAACACAGAGAGTGTGTCACGCCCTCAATGGCATCCTCCAACGGATGAGCGAAGTCGTACATCGGATAGATGCACCATTTGTCGCCCGTGTTGTGATGCGTCGCATGGGAGATTCGATACAGAACCGGATCACGCATGTTGAAGTTCTGAGAAGCCATATCGATTTTCGCACGCAGCACCTTTTCTCCGTCCTTGAATTCCCCTTGGCGCATCCGTGCAAACAGGTCCAGGTTTTCCTCCACAGATCGGTTGCGGAACGGACTATCTGTACCTGGCTCTGTCCATGTTCCACGCATTTTACGCATGTCTTCGGGAGACAGATCGTCTACGTAAGCCAGACCTTTTTTAATCAACAGCACCGCACGGTTGTACATCTCTTCAAAGTAATCAGATGCAAAAAACAGCCCGTCCCAATCGAAGCCAAGCCATTGAACGTCCCTTTTGATGGCCTCTACGTATTCGATGTCTTCCTTTACCGGGTTGGTATCGTCAAAACGAAGGTTGGCCTTGCCGGAAAATTCTCGTGCCAACTCAAAGTTGAGGCAGATTGCTTTTGCATGTCCAATATGAAGATACCCGTTCGGTTCTGGGGGAAAGCGGGTAATGATTTCCTTTACTTTGCCCTCTTGCAAGTCATCAATCATGATATTGCGGATAAAATTGGATGCCGCTACCTTGTTTTCCAATGAAATCAACCTTTCACTTCACCTTTACATTCCATAATACTGATTCTCTACCCAGAGTTCAACAAAATCGGGTCGTTGACCGACCCGCTTACGTCTTCTGTTGCTGCCTCGTTTGCCATTGTGACCTGCAATACAGATGAATGACAGAATCAATGGCTAAGCGCTGCTCCGTGATCCCTCGAATCGTTTCGAGATGCTTCGGGGAAATCAAATGCAGCAAAGGCTGTTCAACATGATTGAAACGTTGGAATGCTTCCGCTGCAATCCGATCCCACTGCGGGTAATACCGAAGCAAGTCATCGGGCATTACGCGGGCGCGGTCCGTGTCGGACTCGGGCAAACAATCAAAAGGTTCATCCAGATTTAACGTGCCATAATCATCGGTCAGCTCTTCGCCCGGAAAAATATCCCGTGCAGCCAATTCCAGATCATACATGGTCGGCACACAATTCGCATGAAAGCTGTGGTTCACGTACCTTGCCTTATCCCAACAAAGAATGTACTTTCCGAACTGGTTCTTGAATGAATATTTTTGCACGTCCTGTTTTCGTAATGAGTCAAGTCTTTCCACAAATGCAGGGTCCAATACCTGGTCCAAATCATCCTGTGCCCATACAATCGTTCCTTTTGGGATAAACCTTGTCGCAAACACACCGTACCCGATCTCATCGTTGATATAGCGCAATTCTGTATCGGGATGCATCATGGTCTTTGTTTCACTCCTTGGCGAATGTGCCTTTTTATCATCATAAGCAGTTCAGCCCCAGGAGGTGTGTGAATGTCTGCGAAAAACAACCTTCCCCATAGCATTCCTGACTATTTTTCTGGATTAAAATATTTTTCTTATTTACCACAAATGGTAAATAGTCTATATTATTGGCAAACGGAGTTTTAGGAACATTTTCCCACAACGATCGAATCAGTCTATGTGTCAATTTTCTACTTCATCCATTGATATCGAAACGGCATACCCGGGGAAATCCGGCGACGCAAAGCTACAGGGGCTACCTCCGCAACAGCGGACACGCTTGCCAGCTACCGAAGTATTGATGTAGGACGAGACCAATGATCCTATATCATTGGTCTTTTTTTGCGCTCGCAATGTCTATTTTTGTCTATTTTTGTATGTTTGTGTATTTTTAACTTTTAAAGGAGGTGAGGCAACAGCGGATAGCCGGTTTAATGAATCATTATTCTATTCATCATGAAGGAGGTTTCATAGGAATGTCATTCTGGAAGAAACTCTCGACCGTCGCGCTGACTGCTGTCATCGGGGTATCAACATTCTCTGGGGCACAAGCTGCTAATCGTCCAACATCGATGTCACCGAACGCAATGGTGACGACTCCTCACTATCTGGCTACGGCTGCGGCCCTGAAGACATTGGAAAACGGTGGTAATGCAGTAGATGCTGCTATTACAGCCGCTTCCACATTAGCTGTCGTCTATCCTCATTACACAACCATTGGCGGAGATAACTTCTGGCTCATCTACAATGCCAAAACAAAAGAACTGAAGGCGCTGAACGGCAGTGGTCGCGCAGGCGAAAAGGCAACCATCGACTATTACAAAGGCAAAGGCTACGAAAAAATCCCGTCCCGCGGTTATGAATCGGCAAACACTGTCCCTGGTGTCGTCTCCGGCTGGTGGGAGGCGTACAACTACGCCCATAAAAGCATGGGCAACAGTAAGCTTCAATGGCACAAACTGCTGGAGCCGGCCATTGGATACGCCGAGAACGGATATCCAGTCTCCCCCAACCAAGTATATTGGACGAAATACGCGACAGATCCAACTGACAATGACTTGAAAAATCTTCAACGTTTTGATGGATTCCGCAAAACATTCCTGAAGCCCAACGGCGATTCCTATGCCGCAGGCGAAATTCTTAAACAAAAGGATCTTGCCAATACTTTGCGAATCATTGCAAAAAAAGGCGCTGACGGTTTTTATAAAGGAGAAGTTGCTAAAAAAATCGTAGCAGACATGCAAGCCAACGGTGGATTGCTCACGTTGAAAGATTTTGAGAAGCACACCTCCACTTGGGCAGATCCAATTTCGGTAGACTACCGCGGTTATAAAGCGTACAACGTTCCGCCTAACTCCCAAGGCATGGCATCGCTCTCCATTCTTAATGTTCTGAATAATTTTGACCTCAAGAGCATGGGTGAAGGAACACCCGATTACTATCACACGATTGTCGAAGCTACCAAACAGTCTTTTGCTGACCGCGACAAATGGCTGACTGACCCTGCCTTTGTGGATATCCCTGTGGATGAGCTGTTGTCCAAGGAGCACGGGAAAGATTTAGCTGCGCGCATTGATATGAAGCAAGCCGCCAAATCCGTAGAACCGCTTGATCCAAAAGGCGATACAACCTGGTTCGGGATCGTCGACAAAGATGGCAATGCAGTGTCTATCATTCAGAGTCACTACTTTGACTGGGGTTCCGGCATCGTAGCGAAAGATACGGGCATCCTTTTGCAAAACCGCGGAAGCTATTTCTCTTTGGATCCCAAACACATCAATCACTTGGAACCAGGAAAACGCACTTTCCACACAATTAACCCAGCGATGCTCTTTAAAGGGGACAAGCCTTATCTCCTCTACGGAACACAAGGGGGAGAAGGACAGCCGCAAACGCAAGCCGCTCTCGTCACGCGTATCGTCGACTTTGGTTTCAGCGTGCAAGACGCAATCGAAGCGCCAAGATGGTTGCATGGACGCAACTGGGGATCTGCTTCCAACAATCTCAAGGTGGAAAGCCGCATCCCTCAAGAAGTCCTGGACGAGTTAATAAAACGGGGGCATCCAGTCGAAAAGCTGGAAGCAGCCTATACCGATACGATGGGACAGTCCGGCGCAATCCTGATTGACCCGCAAACCAATGTAAAATTTGGCGGTGCTGACCCTCGCGGTGAAGGCGCAGCAATGGGATATTGATATTTTGTCAGGCTGCTGAGTAAATCTCAGCAGTCTACCTGTTTCTATTTCGCAAACACGGATTAGGAGTGGAAAAACCCTATGTTTTTGTTCAACAAACTCAGGAACAAAATGATCCTTTGGTTTCTCGTCGTGGCCGTCATTCCACTTGCTGCCGTTTCGTCTTTTATCACGAGCAGCTTTTCATCCATTCTGATTGATAAACAAAAATCATCCTATGTTGACCTTACTTCCAGTACAGCCATAGCTATGGATCAATATCTGGACCGGCGTATGACAGAAATTCAAGTTTTAGCCCGTACCTCGGATATTCAATCCGATGATGCAGCGGCAAAAAATGAATTCATCCGCAAGTTTACCGAGGAAATGAAACTGTATGACGGAAATACGTTTATCGCAAGCGATGGAAAAGTAACGGCTGATACGTTCCCCAAAAGCGTTGGAATCAATCTTGGCGAGCGCCAATTCTTCAAAGACGGTATGCAGGACAAGCCCAGCTTCTCCGATGTTCTTGTTGCGAAGACAACCGGCAATCGCTCTATCATCGTCGCTTCCCCTGTAAAAGCGAAAAACAATGAGAAGCTTGGTGTCTTGACAGGGCTCGTCAATGTAGATGACTTCACAGCTACATTTCTCAAAGATTTGAAAGTAGGCAACGATGGTTATCCGATTCTCGTTGATAACAAGGACCACATTCAGTACCATCCCACCCAGGATCTGATCGGAAAACCGCTTGAGGAATCCGCTCTGCCGCAACCATTAATGGAAATCCTTAAATCAGGAAAAACGGAAAAGGGCTCATACAGCTACTCGGACAATGGCAAGGACTACGTTGTCACCTATTCCCCCATTCCCAAGACCAACTTTGGTTTGTATCTGCATATCCCCGTCGAATCCATAACGTCTGCGGTTTCATCCGTTACCACCATGGTTACGATCATTGTCATCGTTGTTGTTGCTGTCGTGGTCGCAATCGCATACGCTGTTTCCCGGCAAATCTCACGCCCTATTGCGGCAGTTGCCTCCGTGGCTAACCGCATTTCCGAGGGTGAACTGACTGTACAACCCTTGCAGATTCGAACCAAGGATGAGGTTGGACAGCTATCTCAATCAGTCAACACAATGGTGCTCAACCTGCGAACGATTATTCAACAAGTAAATGATACAGCTTCAGATCTTGCTTCTTCAGCAGAGGAATTGTCGGTCAACGCCGACCATACGAGCAAGGCTACCGAACAAATCGCCATAACGATTCAGGAAGTAGCTTACGGTGCGGAAAAGCAAGTGAAGAGTGTAGAGGAAAGCGTCACTGCAATTCAAGGCGTATCGACAGGGGCTCAGCAGGTTGCCACGAATGCACAGCAAGCTGCCGAATCGGCTTTGGGCGCTTCCCAAATTGCAGTGGAAGGCAATCAGGCCCTTCAGGTCGTGATCAGCCAGATGCAGTCGATCGAGAACACTGTCGGCAACATTGCCGATATCGTCAAACGATTAGGAAACAGCTCGCAGGAAATCGGACAAATCGTACAAGTCATCACCGCCATAGCTGAACAAACAAATCTGTTAGCACTTAACGCAGCTATTGAAGCGGCGAGAGCTGGTGAACAGGGGCGCGGATTCGCCGTTGTGGCAGACGAAGTACGCAAATTGGCTGAGCAGTCCGCGCAATCCGCGCAACAGATTAAACTGTTGATTACGACGATTCAGCTCGAATCCAACCAGGCTGTCCTTTCGATGGAACAGGGCACCAAAGAGGTCGCCACTGGACTTACGGTCGTTAACAATGCAGGCAAGTCCTTCGAACAGATCCAAGATGCTGTCACGCAGGTGGCAAGCCAAATTCAAGAAGTAAAGGCTTATTCTGAGCAAATGTCTTTTGGCACCAAACAGGTGGTAGAATTGGTCAGTGTCATTGAAGAAGTAGCGGAGAATTCTGCTGACGGAACACAAAGCGTGTCGGCCGCCACAGAAGAACAGCTGGCAGCTATGGAAGAAGTCAGTTCATCAGCTACTTCTCTGGCAAGAATAGCCGAAGAACTGCAATCTCATGTAAGCAAATTCAAGATATAGTCCAAACAACGAAAACAAGGAAAGCCGCCATGCATGTTGCCCGGCGGCTCTTTCCTGCTTGCGCTTATACAAACTCCCACATCCGGTCAGGATGGTTCGTGCAAATTTGAACCTGAGGATGCCACGAAATGACTTCGCGGATATGCTTCGGATCATCCAGCGTCCACGCGATGACTTTGAAGCCTTTTTCAATCGCGGCTACAGTTAGCTCGCGAGTCAGGAACGGATATCCCATGGAGAGAATCGTAGCACCTGCTGCCTCCATCTGTTCCAGCATGAGTACAGGGCGACCATATACAATCAGACCTGTCTGCACTTCTTGATCGAGCGTGCGTACGTGACGGATCAAATCGTGGTCAAATGAAGTCAGGTACACCTCTTGCTTCATGCCATGCTTTTCTACAAGCGCGAGCACCTTTTCTGCGATACCAGGATACATGTCACTTGTTGCTTTCAACTCGATATTTAGCGTGCAGCGACCTCTTACTGCGATCAGTACTTCCTCGAGTGTAGGGATTTTTTCGCCTGCAAACTTGTCGCCAAACCAGCTCCCTGCATCCAGCTCACGCAGCTCTGCCAAGGTATGATCCATGACCAGACCACGGCCATTGGTCGTGCGTTCCAGCGTAAAGTCATGAATCAGCACCGGAACACCGTCACGCGTCAGCTGTACATCAATTTCCATTGCTTTGATAGCTGGCTCTGCCAAAGCCAATCGAATCGCTGTCATTGTATTCTCCGGGGCTTTGCCTGACCACCCGCGATGTGCCATACAAATGTTCATGTCGCCAGCTCCTCTATCGTTTCGTTTCTGTTATTTTTTCAAAAGCTTGCTGCCTTTTTCCGTCGCCGCCTGCATCGCTTCATCTACCGTCGCTTGGCCTAGCATCGCACGCTGCAGTTCTTTTTGAATCACATCCTGCAATTCTTTGTAGCCTGGAGCCATTGGACGAGGATAGCCGTATTGCAGCTGATCTACCGCGACCTTGAAGTTTGGCTCTTTTTCATAGAATGCCTTCATTTCAGCCGAATCGATTGCTTCTGTCGTAACAGGCATATAACCGGAAGCGATTGACCAAGGAACTGTTTGCTCGGTGTCGGTCATCCACTTCATGAATTCCCACGCTGCTTTTTTCTCTGCATCGGTCGACTTCGCCAGCATCACGAGATTCGCGCCGCCCGTTGGCGTACCAAACGTTTTATTGGCTGGCAAGAAAGCTGCACCCATGTCAAATTTGGCATTTTTCTTCAATTCCGTCAAGGAACCAGTCGAGGTAAAAATCATGCCCACTTTTTGATTCAGGAAGTCTTGCTCCGCTACATCCCACGCGTTGTAGTTCTCCCCTGGAGGGTTTTTCATAATGCCTTCCTTCACCATTTTGGACCAGAGCTCAAGCGGTGCCTTTCCTGCTTCATTGTTGATGGTCAGCTCCTTGCCGTCCTCGCTTAGGATGTTGCCCCCGCCTTGGAAAACAAGCGCTTCGTAGAACCAAATATCAACAGGCGTCGAGAAGCCGTACCGGGTAATTTTGTCTCCCTCTTTTTTGCTCAGCTTTTGCGAGAAGCTGACGAGCTCATCCCACGTTTTCGGACCGTTTGAATCAAGTCCTGCTTCTTTTAACATATCACGGTTGATGTACAGCAGTGGAGTGGAGCGATTAAATGGCACTGCGTACAGTTTGTCATTCCAATAAGAGTTTTTCATAAGACCAGGAATGTACTTCTTTTCATCCCCCTGCGAGTAAGGCGTCAAATCTTCCAAAACCTTTGCATCCGCAAATGCCGCGATTGAAGCGATCTCGACCATCGTGACATCTGGATTGTTGCCCGCTGCTACAGATGCCAGTACTTTCGAGTGATTCTCTTGATACGCACCTTGGTAGGCTGGTTTGACGATAATATCTTTATGTGTTTCATTGAATTTTTTGACCATATCCTCAATTGTTTTCCCACGAACGCCACCCAACGCATACCAGAAATCAATTTCGACAGGGCCGCTGGATGCTGTAGACGCTGCCGGCTGAGAAGTGCTGCCAGTACTAGCAGACTGTTCTTTTCCAGATGATCCGCACCCAGCCAACACTCCTGACAATCCGATAGTCAATGCACATAGAATCGTTCCAGTCTTTTTCATGGAAAACATGGTTTGATTTCCTCCCTAAGAGCTATCTTTTATTATTTGGATTGATAGATGAACGCTTTGATAATATGCCGTTGTGCCACGAAGAAAATCACGAGAATCGGTAGAATGAGGATCATGTTGCCCGCCATCATGACGTTCCACAAGGTTCCGCCGTCGGACATGTGCAAGCTGGATATTCCGATCGGCAAGGTGCGAACCTCGTCGCTGTTGGTCATAATCAGCGGCCAGAAATAGTCGTTCCAATGGTAGATAAAGCTGAAAAGTCCGAAAGTGACCAGCACAGGCTTCGCCATCGGCACCATGATCGTCCACATGATCTTCCATTCGGACGCGTTATCCAGACGTGCTGCCTCGATCACTTCATCGGGCACCTGCATGAATGCTTGCCTGAGCAGGAAGATTCCGAAAGCACTGGCTGCGTACGGCAGGATGAGCGACCACAGCGTATTGACGAGTCCCCAGCCACTCAATTGCACGTAAATCGGCAAAAAGATGACTTGTCCGGGAATCATCAAGACAATCAAGACGAGACCAAACAACAGATTGCGACCGGGAAACTTGTAGCGGGCAAAAGCGTAAGCTGCGGGCACCGCCGTCAAAAATTGCAGGATCAAAATCCCCACCGCAACCAGAATGCTGTTCCAGGTGTACATAAGGAACGGACCTGATTCCCACGCTTGAGCGAAGTTGCTCCACTCCCACGTCTCAGGCAAAAGCGTCGGGGGAAATTGCCGGACCTCTGGCATCGTTTTGAAAGCCGTCGATGCCATCCACAGAAACGGGAACACAAACAGGAAAGCCACGATCAAAAGCCCAATCCATTCCACGGTCTTGCGTGAAGCCAAAACCACTCGATACATGCTGCTCCTCCTTTCTCACGAGTTCATCAGCGATAATGCACGCGCTTGGACATCACCAGGAAATGCAAAGCTGTTAAAATCCCTACCAGTATCAGCAAAATGACAGAGGCAGCCGAAGCAATCCCGCCATTGTAGAAGTCCATGCCCTGCTCGTAAATGTAGTAGACAAGCATGTTCGTACTATTGATTGGACCACCCTGTGTCATAATGGCAATCGTGTCAAACGCTTGAAAGGATGAGATCGTATTGATAATGAGCAAAAAGAAAATCGTCGGCGACAGCATCGGTATCGTAATACGCCTCAGCGTCCGCCACCACGGCGATTGATCGAGCGCCGCTGCCTCGTATATATCGCCCGGAATGCTTTGCAAACCTGCGATGAAAATGAGTGTGTTATAGCCGACACCTTTCCAAATGCTGACGATGATCAGTGACAACAAGGAGCTTTTCGGGTCAGTCAGCCATGTATACGCAGGCAATCCGACCGCTTCCAGTCCTGCGTTCAACAGGCCAAACTGCGGGTCCATCAGCCACATCCACAGCATCGAGACAGATACCAGCGAAATGATGTGAGGACTGAAAACAGTCGCCTGAATAATGCCGTACACCTTTGCCTTTTTGTTCAGCCATAGTGCGAGCAGGAAAGATAGTGTCAGGCCGATCCCTACTGTCGCAATGGTAAAGACCGCGGTATTTCCCAATACTTGATGAAAATCCCCGTCTACCATCAAGTCCTGATAGTTTTGCAAGCCTACCCATTCCATTTGCTCCAGATTGATCAAGGACCAGTCCTGAAAGCTCAAATAAATGATCGAGCCAATCGGGTAAAAGAAGAACAGGACAAAGCAAATCAATGCGGGTGCCAGATACAAGTACGGACGCAGCCGGGACGCTAGGTCAGACCATGCGAGTGTAGACGGACGCACTTCTGTTTTCGACTGGCTTACACCAGGCAACTCCTGTACAGTTGCCGCTTTTCGCATCAGCTATCCCCTCCTGCCCGTGTCGATACAGGCTCTCGTCCACTCATACGACCCACTCGTTTTCCGCTACCCTTTTCGAACACATACATGTACTCCCACTGCACAGTGACCGTGACCGAGGAGCCGACCTGCATCGCTACCTCCGAGTCCGCTTTGACGATGACCCTGCCTTTTTCCGTCTCTACGTGAAGGAGCGTGTCTGAGCCAAGAATTTCCCTGGATACGACCTGACCTCGTGCGTTCCACATCTCTTCGCTCGTAATGGCAGAGACAGCCAGAGGCAACAACACTGCTTTTTCCGGGCGGAATCCCCATACGTGCTCACTCTTGCCCTCCGCTGAAACAATGTTCATCGGCGGAGAACCGATAAATTGGGCAACAAACAGATTTTCCGGCTCCTGATATAAATCCATCGGGGCCGCTACTTGCATAATGTGTCCGTCATTCATGACAACGATCTGATCGCCCATGGTCATCGCCTCTACCTGATCATGTGTCACGTAGATGAAGGTGCTGCCGAGCTGCTTGTGCAGGCTAGTCAATTCCACACGCATCTGATTTCGCAGCTTTGCATCGAGATTGGAGAGGGGTTCGTCCATCAGGAAAACCTTTGGCTTTTTCACCATGGCCCTCGCGAGTGCAACACGTTGCCTTTGACCACCGGAGAGCTGAGAAGGCTTGCGCTTGAGATAATCGGTTAGCCCGACGATTTCCGCGATCTCCTCTACCAGCACCTGACATTCCTTTTTCGATGTTCCACGATTTCTCAAGCCATAAGCGATATTGTCGTACACGTTCATGGTTGGGTAGAGGGCGTAATTTTGAAAAACCATCGCAATATCACGCTTGCCAGGTGGCAATTGATTCACTGTTTGATCACCGATCATGATTTTGCCGTCCGTCACTGTTTCCAAGCCAGCGATCATCCTGAGTGTGGTTGATTTCCCACAGCCGGACGGACCTACCAGAACCGTAAAGGAGCCATCTGGAATGACCAAATCCAATCCTTTGACCACACTTTGATTCTGAAAGGCTTTCGTTACCTGCTCCAACACCACACGTGCCATCTGTTTTTATTTCCCTCCTTGCGCCTTTGCGGCCAGCATTTCCGTAACAAATGTCTCAAAATCGGCGTGGCGGTAATCCGGAGAAGCGTAGAGCCATTTCTCTTGTCCGTACCACTCCAGCACGACAGATTGCACACCCGCTCCTACCGCAGCCAATACATCATACCGACTGTCACCGATCATCATGGCTTGCTCGGGACTTTTGCCTAGCGCTCCCAGCGCTTTTTGTACAGGCTCAGCAGACGGCTTGCCTCGTGATACATCATCGACCGTGACGATTGCCTCAAACAGATGCTCAATTCCTGCCATCTCCAGACCGGCCAATGTAAACTCCCGTTGCTTGTTCGTGACGATCGCCATCGTAAAGCCCGCCGCCTTCAGCTTTTCCAACCCTTCGCGAACAAACGGAAACAGTTTGACGTGTTCTTCATGATGCTCCCGTACATAGGCGAAGTATCTCTGCAGCACTTCCTTTTTGTCAGGGACGCCCGCTGCTGTAGCAACTGCCGCCAAAAAATCATCAAACGATTCGCCAAAACGTGCGAGCAGCTCTTCTCTGCTAAAATGTCCCGGTGCGTACTGCTCAGCCGTAAAAGCAACGGCATCCACGACCGCATCCCGACTGTCCAGCAAGGTCCCGTCCAAATCAAATAACAACGCTTGAATCAATGTTCATACACTCCTTCCACAGCAGGGGATTTCCGACTGAAACAGCTGTCGCTCCATGCTTCAATACTTCCTCCATCTGCTCCCGCTTGCGAATCAGCCCGCCTGAAATGATCGGGGTATCGATCACACTTCGAAATTCTTCGATAAACTCTGGCAGCAAACCAGGCATCAGCTCAACAGCGTCAGGCTGTGTATCTTGCAGGGAAGTTAGGCCTGATTTAATCGAGTCGCTATCGACCAAAAACAAACGCTGAATCGTCAGCAGGCCTTGCTTTTTCGCCAGCTTGACCAGTGTGTTGCGCGTAGTGACGATCCCGTCTGGCTTGACGTAATGCGCCAGAAATGCGATGCCTTCCCGGTCATGACTGATTCCGCCAATCCGCTCCAAATGAAGAAATACAGGGATATTTTTCGACTTGAAATAATCCACGTAGCCTTTGATCACACCAATGTTGCCAATCGAGAGTACCGCAGCACTCAATTTTGCCTCTGCCGCTTTTTCCAGGTACTTCGCTTCTTTTACGGAAGCGATTAGCTTGTACTGTGCCAGTCTTGCATGAAACTGTTCCTGGTTCACTCGTTTAAGCCTCCTTATGCCCAAGACAAAAAACCCTGCGACATGACAATGCCAAAGAACTCTCGATGAAAGTGCTTGGAAAGGCTGTCGGGGGTTTCTCCATGGCTCCAACCGAAGGGATGTGTTCACTTGTTACTTTGAATGGTACTGTACGAGCGTTAAGGAAGCTTAAAGGGAATGTTAATTATCGGAAAAGATGTGGTTTACAATCGTTGATCGAGACTTTAGTGGAGGAGAGGAAAAAGGAGAAACCACTCAGGCTTCTTGTCACACCTGCTGGGGGTTTGACTGGCCGGTTCCATGGAAAAAGCGAAACCCGCGTCCAAAGTAGTCCACTCAGGAGGTAAGTTCAGAGGTGGCCGCTAAAATCGTGTTTCGCTTTTTCCATTCCACCTTGGTCGGTGTTCCAAAGATCCTTCGTCGGTTTCTCCTTTTTCCTCTCTACAGCTTTTGCTTCTCTATCAAGCTTACTACTATAAAAATAAAAACACCCAGAACCTAAATCAGTTCCGGGCGTTCCTATAAATGAATTTACGAAACCGCAATGACTGCATCCAATGCGATCAACGCTTCTGCTTCAATGGCTTTTGCCATTACATCGGTGTGGGGGTTATACGATTCGAGCAGGTCTGCATCTGCATACCCGTCAATCGCCAAAATAGAGCCTGCCTTCATACCGCGAAGTGCCGCAATCACGAACAGAGCGGTGTTTTCCATCTCGACTGCCAAAACACCAGCTTTTTGGTACAGCTTGTGCGGGAATTCCAACACTCCACTGTAAAAGACATCAAGTGTCAGCGTGATTCCTTCAAATACCTTCAAGTCTGATGCGTTTGCTCCCGCTGCTTGTACGAGTGCATCCACGACATGGCGATTGGCAACAGCCGGGAATCCCGCCGGAACCAATTGACTGGTCAAGCCGTCTTGGCGAACCGCTGCGGAGCTGATAACGAGGCTGCCTGTCTCGATTTCTTTTTGGTATGACCCGGCAGTTCCTACACGAATGATGACCTGAGCGCCTCCCTTCGCTAGCTCCTCGAAGCATACGGCTGCTCCAGGTGCACCTACACCATGGCTCACTACCGCTACCTCGACGCCTTTCCAAGTGCCCGCATAGCTGTGATACTCGCGGTTTTCCCCGATTTGACGCTGATCGTCGAGTTTCGAAGCAATCAAAGCTGCACGTTTTGGATCACCGCACACGATGACGCGTTTGGGCAGTTGTTCTGGATCTACCTTTAGATTCGTCAACATCTCAATCGAACTCCTTTTTCTCCCACTCATCCTCTGGTATCGGCAACGCTTCGCCGGAGAACCGCTCTTCGCGAAACGGGTCTGCGATCAAGTGAAAACCATTTTGCTCCCAGAAGCCGGGCTTGTTTTCCGTCATAAATTCAATTCCTCTGATCCACTTTACGCTTTTCCAAAAATACAGATGAGGAACAACCAGGCGAAGCGGCCAACCGTGCTTGTCCGTCAGTCGCTCTCCATCAAAGGAGTGAGCCAGCAGCACATCATCATGCTCCAGATCAGCAAGCGGCACATTGGCGGTATAGTCGTGATCACCGTGCAGCATGACGAAGTTCGCCCGCGGAGTCACGCCAATCGCCTGTAGAAAATCACGAAAACGCACGCCTGTAAAGGCATTGTCAAAACGGGACCAGCGTGTCACGCAGTGAATGTCGCTCGTCACTGTCACCTGCGGCATCGCCATGATCTCTTCGTAAGTGAGCGTCACTTCCCGGTCTACCTCACCGAAAACGCGCAGCGTCCATTCGTTCATGTCATACACTGGCACGTCTCCCTCATGCAAAATAGGAAAGCGCTCTGTCAGGATTTGTCCTGGCGGAAGTCGTCTGGCGAGTCCCGGTCCCACTGGGGCGGGTACCTTCATTCTTTTGATTCGATCTGCCTTGTTGTTCATCTCGCATTTCCCCTGTCTTCGCTGTCTGCCATGCTTATGGATTAACGGGTGCTCTGCTGGTTGTCGCTGCCGATCTGACTCTTGTTTTTCAAGAAGAACATCGCGGCAATCGTCAGCACGTATGGCAGCATAGCCGTGAATTGCGTCGGAAGCGAAAAGCCCTGCAAACGAATACTAAGGGCATCCATCAGTCCGAACAAAAAGCTCGAAGCCAAAATACCGAGTGGATGCGACTGCCCCATCATCATCGCCACCAATGCGATAAAGCCCCGACCAGCCGTCATCCCTTCTGTAAACATCGTGACTTGCCCCAGGGAAAGCTGTGCCCCTGCAATCCCGCACAATGCGCCACTCATCACTATCGCTAGCACCTGAAGTCCCGTCACTTTCAGACCGAGACTGCGTGCCGCAACGGGATTCAGACCAACTGCGAGGACGCGGAAGCCCGTAACCGTCCGATAAAAGAACACATACAACAGAATCGCAGCCAAAAACGCAAAATACACGAGAGGCGAATGACCAGAGACAATGCCTCCGATGACCGGAATATCGTGAATGAAAGGAATCTCGACGGTTGGCAAGCCAGCCATATCCTTATCGTAAAACGCACCTTTGACACCGAAGATCGCCCGCAGTGCAAATGTCGTCAACCCCAGCGCGAGAAAGTTAATCGCCACACCGACGACGATTTCATTCGCCCTAAGCTTGATTGTCATGTAGGCAAATAAAAGAGAAAAGACAATGCTCACCAGCGCTGCAATCAAAACGGCCAAAAAGAGATTCCCGGTAAAATGATTGCCGACAATCGCGGAAAAGGCACCGACCAGCACCAAGCCCTCCAAACCAACATTAAAAATTCCGACACGTGCGCAGAGCGCTCCACCCAAAGCTGCCAACAAGATCGGCGTGACCATCCGAATGGTAGAACTGAGGAGGGACCAATCAAAGAGCTCCATGCGATTCCCCTCCTTTTGCCTTCCGCTTTTTCCACCAGTCGTAGCTGAACTTGGCGGAGATGAACAAAATCAATACGGCTTGTATAACACTTGCCAGCTCCAGCGGCACATCCGTATTGCGCTCTACACCCATGGCTCCTGTCTGAAAAGCAGCAAGCAGGATCGAAGTCACAATGATGCCAAGCGGGTGCGAGTTTGCAAGCAGAGCGGCCATCAGGCCCGTCCAGGCGAACCCTGGTACAGTCAGGGCTCCGTCAACAAAACGATAGTGCGCCCCCATTACCTCGACAGTTCCCGCCAACCCAGCCAGTCCACCACTGGCAAACATCCCGGTTAGCATGACCCGAATCCGATTAATGCCTCCGTATTGAGCAAACAGCGAGTTTTGACCCAGCATCTTCACTTCATAGCCAAAAGGCGTAAAACGAAGTACCCAGAACAACAACAGCGCTGCAACGATCGCAAACAAAAACCCTGCATGCACGCTCATCCCCGCAAACAGCTTCGGAAGCCAAGCGCTTTTCTCCAGCATGACGGTCTGTGCCAGTGCCGCAGAACCCGAGCGATCCCGGAATGGCTCTGTCACGAGATAGCTCGCAAACAAAACGGCAATATAGTTGAAGAGCAACGTAGAGATGAGCAACGGAATACGAAAGCGGGCTTCCATAAAGCCTGGCAACAACGCCCAGAACCCGCCGACCGCCATTCCTGCGAAAATACCCGCCACAATTTTGATCATTCCTGGTGCGGGCAAGTAGATCGCGACTAACGCAGCACTGACGGCACCCAGCACCATTTGCCCTTCCGCCCCCAGGTTGAATACCCCTGCACGAAATGCGAGGGAAAGACCCAGGGCAATCAGCATGATAGGCGTGGCCCTCGCTAATGTAGACGTAAAGAAATAAAAACTGCCAAAGGCCCCTTTCCACATTTCCTGGTAGGTGCCCAAGATCGATTCGCCAACCGCAGCAATGACCAGCGCCCCGGTCAACAAACCGATGACGACAGCCAAGAACGGCTGAACCAATGACTTAGATAGCTCTTTGATTGCTGCCATGAATGCTTCCTCCCGCCATGATCACGCTGATTTTTTCTTCGGTTGCCTCCAGGCGTGAAAGCTCTCCAGCGATGCGCCCTTTATACATGACCAAAATCCTGTCAGACAAGGCGAGAATTTCGGACAACTCGGACGAGACTAACAAGATCCCGTCTCCTTGATTGCGCTTTTCGATCAATGCCTGATGGATGTACTCCATGGCACCGATATCCACCCCTCGCGTAGGCTCAGCCGCAATCAAAAACGGGGTTTCATGTCCCAGCTCCCTTGCGACGATCAGCTTTTGCAAATTTCCCCCTGACAGATTCCCTGCCAGCTCCTGCAATTGCCGGGAGCCTGTCTTGATCGCAAACTGCTCCACCCAGCCTTTTACGACTTGGCGGAATTTCTCCCGCAAAACGACGCCGCGGCGGTTGTAAGCAGGCTTTCGCTGATAGCCCATCAATGCATTTTCCTCGACGCTCGAGAGCTTGGCCGTTCCCCACAGGTAGCGATCCTCCGGAATATGCGCCAAGCCGGCATCCCGAATAGTGGCTACTGATTTGTTCGTCACGTCCTTGCCGCCTAACCGCACCGTGCCCTCCTGTGCCGCTCGCAAGCCGCTGATCGCTTGCAGCAGCTCGGATTGTCCATTCCCGGAAACACCTGCGATTCCTACGATTTCCCCGTGGTGCACGGTAAAGCTGACTTGATCGAGCAGTGTCTGCTTTTCTCGAACCGTAAGATTCTCCACCTGCATGAGTGGTCGAGGTTCCAAAGGGATGCGCTCAGAAAGCTCCTGCAATTCACGTCCGACCATCAGTCTGGCTAAATCGTCCGCATTGGTTTCTGCACGGGAAACCGTTCCCGTCACCTTGCCTCCGCGCAGTACCGTAATACGATCCGCTACCTCCATGACTTCCTGCAGCTTATGTGTAATCAAAATGACGCTTTTGCCGCTCTCCGCCAAGTTGCGAATCGTTTGCAAGAGGTCGCGTACCTCTAGTGGAGTCAGTACAGCGGTCGGCTCGTCCAGCACGATGATATCCGCTCCCTGATACAGGACCTTCAGAATTTCGACCCGTTGCTGTTCCCCAATCGAGCAATTCGCTACCTTGGCCTGCGGATGAATCGGAATGCGATACTGCTCACTAAGCGCCTGCACCGTGTCCTCTGCATCATTTCTTTTGAAAAAACCCGCTTGCTTCGGCTCGTATCCGATCACGATATTTTCAGTTACACTAAATTCTCCGAAGAGCATAAAGTGCTGGTGAACCATCCCGATTCCATTTCGAATCGCGTCCTCTGGTCCGCGAAAAACGACTGGCTTGCCATTTAACACGATCTCTCCCGACGTCGGCTGCTCCATTCCGTACAGCATCCGCATCAGTGTCGTTTTGCCCGCTCCGTTTTCCCCGACAATCGCGTGGACTTCTCCTGCTGCCAGTGAGAACGACACCTTGTCGTTGGCGGTAAAATCTCCGTACTTCTTGGTCATGGCCCTCATTTCCAAGCGATCGGTCATTCCCACTCCCTCATTTCTGTACGTCCTTTTATGAAAATGGAAGACCGACTACACAGCCGTAGTCGGTCACATGCATCACTGTGCACAAGCTTTTCACGTACTTGTTTAAAACTGGTCTGGTACTTTGCGGGTGCCCGCTACAATCTCATCGCTGATCGCTTTCACTTTATCCACCACTTCTTGTCCAATAAAAGCGTTCAGAGGCGTTTTGCTTTCGTGTGTGACATAGGTCACGCCAACACCTTTTTCTTTCAAGCCGTACGCCACAACACCTGGCTTGAACGTTCCTTCTACAAAGTTCTTCACGGTTTCATAAGCCGCCGCGTCAGTCCCTTTCAATTGGGACAGAACAATATGCTCAGGATCAATCGTGGTACGGTCTACGTCCTGACCTGCTGTGAAGAAGCCCTTTTCCTTCGCCGCTTCGAAAACGCCAAGGTCGCCTACTGCTGCTGCACCGTTAATGAAGTCTGCGCCTTTGGAAGCTTGGAGCAAAGCCAATTCCTTTGCTTTTGCCGGGTCAGTGAAGCTTCCTACATAGTTGACCATCAGCTCTGCTTGTGGATTCGTCGCTTTCAAGCCCTCCTCGAAGCCAACTGTCCATTTTTTCAACTGCGGAATATCAAGAGCGACGACCATACCTACTTTGTTCGTTTTCGTTGCCAGACCTGCTGCTGCTCCCACCAGGTAAGCCGCTTCCTGCTCGCGGAAGGTAACACTGCGAACGTTTGGCAAATCCACTACGGTATCAATAATCGCAAAATTACGGTCAGGATTTTCGGTAGCTACTTTTTTCAAGGCATCCTCTGATGTAAAGGAAGAAGTGATGATCAAATCATAATTTTCTGCAACAGCTACGCGCAGATTTTCTTCAATGGCTCCATGGTCCGTAGATTCAATCGTTTTCACTTCTGCGCCCAGCTCTTGCGCGGCTTTTTTTGCACCTTCATCCATTTGTTGGAAGAACGGATTCACACCGATTTTCTCGGGCAAAATCAAGGCAATTCGCTTTTTGTCCGCGCCCTCTTGTCCTGCTGCTTGTCCTCCTGGCTGATCTGCAGGTGCGCTAGTGCCAGTCGAGCACCCTGTTGCCAATACTGCGAATGTCGTTAATGCCAGCAATAACTTCTTCATGATGTATCTCTCCCTATCCGAACTTTACGTTTTTCTTTATCCTATTAGGTAATGTACGGCTTTTTACCCATTTTTTCAATACTATTTACGAATATTCTCTTATAAAATAAATTTATCGTTCGTCTATTCTCTCCTTCCCTTTTGCAAATACAACAAAAAAAACTCTTCCCGGAGGAAGAGTTTGCGTACGTAGCCGTTCTCTTCCTCATCTGTCAAAACCATGGTACAGGTTTTGCAGGAATTGGCACCTTTCTGTTCATGCATAGACATGATCAGTGGTTGCCGGGCATCATCGGGCCAGTCCCTCCGCCGCTCTTGATAAGGTAGGTGAATGTATTTAGTTACAATGGAATTCATTCTAGCAGAACGGTTCAAAAATGCAATTCTTTTTTCTCAATTCCAAACAGTTCTATTTCGATGCCGAATCAGCTTTCAGAACTACTTCGTGATCAAAAGACGACTTTTTAAACAACCTTTATTTTACGTGAAAGGTTTGCTGGAGGCGATGAGACAACGTATTCAGCTCACCCAGCTCTTCCGTAATCTCACGCACTTTTTGATGCTGGTTTTCTGCAGTCGCAAACAGCTCTTCTAAGTTGGCTACCGATTCCTCCGTTACGGCTGTAATGGTCGACATCTCGATGGCAACTTCGCCGGAACGCACTTTTACCCGGTCCATGCTGGAGCTTACTTGATCAGCTGCTTCTAAGAAAGCCATCATCCCGGCTCGCACTGCTTCGATGGAGGCCACTGTTTTCACGGCCAGCTCTTGGCCTTTTGCAACAGACGTTTCCCCATTGCTCATATGCTGCACCGCATTCTCACTTTCCTGATGGAGAGATTTCAGAATGTCGGTAATTTCCTGTGTAGCTGTCGCGCTTTGCTCTGCCAGCTTGCGTACCTCATCCGCTACAACAGCAAATCCCCGTCCATGCTCGCCTGCACGCGCCGATTCAATCGCTGCATTCAGCGCCAAGAGATTCGTTTGTGTCGCGATCTGATTAATAGCGCCGACAATTTCTTCTACGCGATTCGCCTGCCGATTGAGCTGGTGAATCGTAGAGGCTGCTACATTAACTGCCTGCACAATTTGCTCCATCTGCGAGGACAGCTCGTTCATCATCTGAACGCTTTCTGTCAGACGACGGTTGTTTTGTTGCGATTCCGTTTTCATTGCGTTGGTCTGTGTTGTAACTGCCTCGATTTCCTGGTCGATGGATTGAACCTCTTCTTCGATTTTCACCGTTGAATTCGCCTGCGATTCCATACCGACGGCGACTTCCTTGAAGGCTACCATCATTTCATCTGTATTGCGCTTTGTACCTTCCGCATGCTCATGCACATGATCGCTTGTACGATCCAGCTGCTCCGTCATTTGCTGGATGTTCAAAAGCATTTCTCCCAGACGGCGCTCCTTCTCTTCTGCTTCCTGCCTTGCGTCGTGCGCTTTTTGCAGGGAAGCTTGTCCGGCGAGACATAGATACGTGACGGCTCCCATCATCATGAGAATGGCTACGATACGCACGCCCAGATTGAGCTCCGAAAAATCACCGTTGAAAATCTCATAGGTTCCCGTATAAAACCCGACAACGGTGACGATGATTTGGGCAATTCCCGCTGTTACTACCAGCTTCCAGTCCAAATAGGCTGCCAAAAAGCCCATGACGATGAAGGCGAGGAACGAAACCTCCTGGTAAGTGGTAAAGTGATCGAATGAAATCGCATAAAACATGAGTCCGATTGCTACCAGATAACGAATCACATGACTATCTTTGCGAATGAAATAATACGGCGAAACAATTAAAGTGACCAGCAATCCCAAGGACGTCACTTTCCAGAAGTTCACATCCATTTGGTAGGCAATGAGTCCCGCCATCCACAAATGATTCCATAGGATAAAAATCATAAAGCCTTCTTTGTCAGTCAAGGTATTGCGAATCAATTGAATCATAATTGCCCCCCTTTTCCCTATTACTTATGTATCGGATTCTTTCCCCATTATATAGCCAAACCTTTGCCAAATTTGTGAAAAAAGTGAGAACAGCCAAAAACAATTTCGAATAGGCTATTACACAACTTACATGTACAGGAGGCAAACGGAGAAAAGTGGAACTCAATCAATTGCCAGCTACCGTGCTGACACGGACAATTAGCCGTCCGAACACCACGATTTACTATCCCCAATTGGCAGGCCTAGCCAATCAGCAAGCGGAAAAAGATATCAACCGGGCGATTTATCAAACGGTTCAAGGCTTAATTCACGAGCAGCAACGGGTCCAGGTACCGGGAAATACACAAATGCAAGGCAGCTTCGAAATCAAGACAAACGAACGCGGCATTTTCAGTGTCGTGTTGAGCAACTACGCCTACACACCGCAAATGGCTCACGGCATGACCTTCCTCGGGTCGATCACCGCAGATATCCAAACAGGCAAGCTGTTTACGCTGCGTGAATTATTCAAGCCAGGAAGCGATTACGTCAAGGTGATTTCCGAAAACATCAAGCGCCAAATCAAAGAAAGAAGCATCCCCACACTCAATGGCTTTACGTCGATTAAGCCCGATCAGGATTATTACGTCGCCGACAAAGCACTGGTCATCTACTTCCAGCTGTACGAAATTACGCCTTACTACGTCGGTTTCCCTATGTTCCCCATTTCGGTCTATGAACTGGAGCCGCTCATCAATGAAAAAGGTCCACTGAGTATCTTGTCCGCAGATTAGTGCATCACTGTATTTTTCAGCCAGGTGAGTGTCTTCTTTCATGACACTCGCCTGATTCTATTTGTGTCAGAAAATCCATTATTTCGCCATCGAATAAACATTTACTTATATGTCCATAACTGCTAGTATGTTAGTATCCATATTTACTTAAGCAATAAAGTGTACGATATATCGGACCAGCTTTCCTGGAGGTATATACTCATGCAATATTATGGTCATCGAATTAGCCAAACCGCAAGAATATTCAGTAAAACGTTGAATGGGACTATGGCTCCCATGGGATTATACAGTTCGCAATGGGGTATTATCCTTTGCTTGCATTATCGTGAATCGCTCACCCAGGTTCAATTGAGCAACTACCTGAATGTGGAAGCGCCGACGATTACCCGGACACTCACCCGATTGGAAGAGATGGGCTGGATTATTCGCTCAGAGGGGGATGACAAGCGTGAGCGATACGTGTCCTTGTCTCCGCAAGCAGTCGAACGGTTCCCGGAATGGCTGGAGGCTGCCAAAGAGCAAGAGGAACTGGCACTCCGCGGCCTTGACGAAGCAGAACTCGCTATCTTTAACCGCGTATTGAAGAAAATGAACGATAATTTACAGCCGTCGTAACAAGTAAAAAAATGACTTCGCCCAAAAGCAGTTTGGTGAAGTCATTTTTTGTTAGCCATTTTTCCTTGTGCTATGAATAATGGTGTTGAGCTCTTGTTCCAATTGAATCAGTTCAATCTGTATCTGTTGCTTTTGCAATTGTTTTTTCTGTTGCAGCACTTGTTTTTTCAAATCATTAGATTCTTTGCCATTTGATCCGTTGTCTGTAGAAGTATCCTCGTCCGGTTCCACCTGTCCAGTCGAGCCTATAGCAGCCAGGAAGGCACCCAGAACGGCGATCCACCCGCCTACCGCTACCAGCTCATTCGCCAGATTTTTTTCGATCATCCTTCTTCCCTCCGTTTTTGGATGGACTCTCCTGTAAATTCTTCTTTATATCTTGAACACTGTCGCGCAATTGGGCAATTTGCTGTTCAATTCGTTTAAACTGCATATCTTCATCGTCGTCATTGCCATTCTTGTTCTTCCCATTGACTTGCTTGTTTAATTGAATGAGGGGCTGTATCAACTTCTCATTGTCGCAGGCAGGCTTATGACTTAATCTGGTTGTTTTATCAATCGCCAGTATGACAAAGCCAATCGAAATAATCCAAAGTGCTATTACAGCGGTATCGTCATCATCATCACAAAAAAACATAGATACCTCCCTGCCAACAAAAGGTCGTGGTTTGAGTATTGGCCCTTTTATACAATACGCTTCTGCCCAATCCCTCGTGACATCGGGACCAATACTTTCCTGATGCTGTTCTGTCATGAAAAATGGCTCCCCACCAAGCACCAGCGTGCCCAGCAAGAAGCCTATTTGTTATGATCGTATTCGTTATTGCATGCGTTTCGCGATATTGCGAGCCATCCAGACCCCAGCAGCTCCGGCCTGTGCCAGACCACGTGTAATTCCGGCACCATCTCCGCCACAGAACAATCCCTTGATCTCTGTTTCGAATTCCTCCGTCAGTTTCGGACGTGCCGAGTAGAATTTCGCTTCCACTCCGTAGAACAATGTGTGCTCGGAGGCGATTCCCGGCGTTACCTTGTCCAGTGCTTCCACCATCTCGATCAGACTTTTCATCGTATTGTAAGGCAACACGAGTCCCAAGTCACCCGGTACCGCTTCCTTCAGAGTAGGCTCCAGGAAGCCTTCCTTAATACGCGACTCTGTGGAACGTCGACCGCGCAAGATATCGCCGTACTTTTGTACGATAACCCCACCGTTTGACAGATCGTTCGCCCGCTTGCAAATTTCTCTCGCGTACTCATTCGGCTTGTCAAACGGCTCTGTAAACGTATGCGATACCAAGAGCGCAAAGTTTGTATTCATCGAGCCCAACGCTGGGTCTTTGTAAGAGTGCCCGTTTGCCGCCATAACACCACTGTGGTTTTCCACGACCACGTGACCGGATGGATTGCTGCAAAACGTCCGTACACGCGTTCCGACCGATGTATTGAAAATGAATTTTCCTTCGTACAGATGCTCATTGATTTCGCGCATGACGACATCGGACGTCTCCACACGTACGCCTACGTCAACTTGATTGTTGTACATTTTCAGGCGGCGCTTTTTCAGGATATCCGTCAACCATGCGGAGCCATCGCGGCCTGGTCCGATTACCACGTAATCAGCCTCATACTCTTGGCCGTTTTTCAAGACGACACCTTTTACCTGATGTCCGTCTGCTTCTTTTACCGTAATAATGTCCTCGACCTCTGTCTTGAACATCATGTCGATATGCTTCTTCAAATGCTCAAAGATCGACTGGAGAATCTCCAGGTTTTGCTCCGTTCCCAAGTGACGCACCTGCGCTCGCAACAGCTTGAGTCCAGCTGCATAGCCGCGCTGCTCGATACTCTTGATCGTCTCAGTGGTCGGGTCCGTAATCGATTGGGTAGCCCCATGCTCCAAATTGATTTCATCTACGTATTTGATCAGCCCAAGTACAGTGGAAGGGCTGAGATAGTCTGTCATCCAACCGCCAAATTCGGTGGTGATGTTAAATTTACCATCGCTATAGGCGCCTGCTCCACCAAAACCACTGGTAATCGAACAGGCCGGCAAACAGCCTGCGAATTCTTTTTTTCCTGCTGGCGGCGGGCAGAGCTTGATCTTTTCCTCCAAGATCGGACAGCGTCTGCTATAGATGTCATGCCCTTTATCAATCAACAGCACCTTGGCATTCGGTGCTTTTCGCATTACCTCGTAGCATGTAAAAATCCCTGCTGGTCCTGCTCCTACAACGATTACATCATACTTATTCATGTCGTTCCCTCCCCAAAAAATGCAAAAAATTCCCGGCCGACGAATAGGGTATACCAAAACTGCCCTATTCGTAGCCGGGAATTTACGGTTCCCTGTAGAGACCCTCAAACCATATTTCTGAGGATATACGAATACAAATCACTATTTCATTCGTCAAGCCTGTGTTGTTCTTCACAACAATATGTATAGTAGCTTATAAGGTGAATCAAGTCAACCGGAAACAACCTATTTATTCGTCTTTTAAAGTTAATTTTAATGTTAACACGCCTTTACAATCGACAAATCAACCAAAACACGAACATTAAAAAACGAACATTCGTTATTTCTGTACATGACGCCCATCTGCTCAGGAAGGAATCGATCACAAATGAGCAGAATAGAGAGAATTTTACGAAATATTTCACGATCATTATTTCACTCAAAAAGGATGGGGCCTGTTCATGCGGGATTATCGCTATTATCAGTCTGCCTTTGCCGGTGTTCCCAAGCCGTTCGCTTTCGTCGACCTGGATCTGCTGGAGGAAAATGCGGAGCAAATCAGTTTGCAAAGCAATGGAAAACCCGTTCGAATCGCGAGCAAGTCGATCCGAAGCGTTGCCATTCTCAAACATGTATTGCAGTTGGACGATTGCTTTCGTGGTCTCATGTGCTATTCCGCTCCTGAGGTGCTTCACCTGTGCGAGGCAGGCTTCGATGACCTGCTGCTAGGCTATCCGCTCTGGGAAAAAAGCTGGCTTTTGTCCATCGCCTCTGAGATTAAGAACGGACGCTCCATTACTTTGATGATCGACTCTCTCCCTCATGTCGAACAGCTCGAACAAATCGCCCGGGAAACAGGAACCAGACTGCCGGTCTGTCTCGATATCGACATGTCATCTGATGTGCTGGGGCTGCATTTCGGCGTCTGGCGCTCCCCTCTTCGCTCTCTCGAGGCGTCCCTCTCCCTTGCCAAGCGCGTTGCTTCCTCCGATCATCTCTACCTAGATGGTGTCATGGGGTACGAAGCTCAAATTGCTGGCGTAGGTGATCGATACCCTCGTCAATTCCTGAAAAACAGCATCATTCGTCTCCTCAAGCAATATTCCGTGAAAGAAGTGGCTGCTCGACGTGCCACACTGGTGCATACCATTCGCGAGCTAGGCATTTCTCTCCGCTTCGTAAACGGTGGAGGAACGGGGAGCTTGCACTTGACCGGGAAAGAAGACGCTGTTACAGAGGTTACAGCAGGCTCCGGATTTTTTTCGCCTGGGCTTTTTGACTACTTTCAAGATTTTCAGTTTCATCCTGCTGCCGGATTTGCTCTGGAGATTATTCGCAAGCCCACAGAGCATATCTACACATGTGCTGGCGGCGGCTACATCGCCTCTGGTTCTGCTGGGCGTGACAGACTCCCCAAGCCTTACTTGCCAGCTGGAGCAAAGCTGTTCCCCAACGAAGGAGCAGGTGAGGTACAGACACCGATCCACTATCAAGGCATGGAAACGCTGGAGTTGGGAGACCCGATCTTTTTTCGCCATGCCAAAGCAGGAGAGCTCTGCGAACGTTTTACCCGGCTGTATTGCATCTCTGGCGGGAAAATCATCGAGGAAGTGACCACCTATCGGGGGGATGGATTATGCTCACTGTAAAGAAGCACGCGAATCACTGGACCAATTGGACAGGAAATGTACAAAGCCAGCCGAAGCAAGTCGCGATGCCAGAGTCCGTGGATGAGGTCGTGCAGCTTGTCCGTGCTTGCAAGAAGGCAGGTACACGGATTCGAGTCGTCGGCTCCGGTCATTCCTTCACGCGGCTCGTCCAGACAGAAGATTGTTTGCTATCCTTGGATCATCTCCAAGGAATCGTCAGTGTAGACCCTGCCTCTGATACCGTTGAAGTCTGGGCAGGCACCAAGCTCAAGACACTCGGACACCTCCTGCATCAAGCGGGCTACTCCCAAGAAAATCTCGGAGATATTAACGCCCAGTCCATTGCAGGGGCCGTCAGCACCGGAACACATGGCACAGGCATTCATTTTGGCAGCATCTCCACGCAAATCGTCGGGCTGACAGTCGTGACCGCATCCGGGGAGGTCTTGGAAGTATCCGAGCAAGCTCGTCCGGAGCTGTTCAAAGCCATGCAAGTCTCTCTTGGTCTCTTGGGCATCATTGTACGCGTCAAGCTGCGAGTCCTCCCAGCCTATCGCCTGCGCTACCAAAGCCGTCGCATGCAGCTAGAGGAGTGCCTGTCCTCTCTGGACACTTTTAAAACCGAGCATCGGCATTTCGAATTTTTTATCTTCCCGTATTCGGACACCGTTCAGGTGAAATTCATGAACGAGACCAGCGATCCCCCCAGCGGCAATCAACGCTGGAGCTATTTGAAAAAAATGGTCGTGGAAAATGGGCTTTTTTGGCTCTTGTCCGAGAGCTGCCGATTGCGCCCTTCACTCACCAAAAGCGTCAGCAGGCTGTCCGCCCAAAGCGTCCCCTCTGTCCATGAGAGCGGCTATAGCCATCAGCTTTTCGCCACTCCTCGCCTTGTTCGCTTTTACGAAATGGAATACTGCTTACCTGCTGAGCATATGGGCGAAGCCATACGGGAGCTGCGTCAGGCGATTGAGCAGGAACGCTTTGCCGTTCATTTTCCGCTGGAATGCCGGTACGTCAAAAAGGACGACATCTGGCTCAGTCCCGCTTACGAAAGGGATAGTGCCTTCATTGCCGTCCACATGTACAAGGGCATGCCTTACGAAGCGTACTTTGCCCGGATGGAGGAGATTTTCGCCCGATATGGCGGACGTCCACACTGGGGGAAAATGCACAGCATGACCGCCGAGCAGCTTCATCAGGTCTATCCGCGCTTACCCGATTTCCTCGCCATTCGCTCTGAACTCGACCCTGACGGCTTGTTCGTGAACCCGTATTTGGCTGATCTGTTCGGCATCTCCTGAAGACAATCCTTACGCCACAAAAATGCCCCGACCATATCATCATGGCAGGGGCATTTTTCTATTGAGCAGGAAGGCTTAGCCTTGCGTTGGGAGATTCGGTTTATGCACCTTTTTGCGTCCGTAGCGCATATAATAAAAGGTATAGAACAGCACCAACGCACCAATTCCGTAGAAGAGTCCAATTCGCTGTGTCGGGTCAAACGCCGGGAAGATAAGAATGAATGTGCAAAGAGCCAGACACAGGAGCGGCATCACCGGGTAAAACGGTGCTACGAACTGTAAATCCTCTATTTTTCCACCCTCACGCAAGTATTGACGGCGAAAATTGAATTGAGAGAGAGCAATCCCCATCCACGTGAAGGTGACCGCAATACCAGATACAGACATGAGCAGAACGTATACCGTATCCGCTGCAACCACACTGGTTAACAGAGACAGAAGCGAGAACGCCAGCGTCGCCAAGAGTGCGTTCAAGGGTACTTTACGCTTGGTCAATTTTCCAAAAACAGGATGCGCCATATTGCTATGGGAAAGGGACCACAACAAGCGAGTGGCTGCGTACAAGCATGAATTGCCGACAGACAACAAAGCCGTCAAGATAACGAAGTTCATGATATCCGCTGCAAATGGAATCCCCACTGCATCAAATACCGTCACAAACGGACTTTCCAAGAGTCCCAGCTCACTCGACGGAAAGAGGGCGGACAAGATCGTGACCGACGCCACATAGAACACGAGAATACGAAACACAACGTTGCGAATCGCCCGCGGAATGGTCTTCTGCGGGTTTTCTGCTTCCCCAGCTGCAATTCCGATCAGTTCAGAGCCTTGATAAGAGAATACCACGTTCATCATCGTTACAAAAACGATCGCAATGCCAAACGGGAATAGTCCCCCATCTGCCGAGAAGTTGGAGAGAAACGGAGCGGTCCTTCCTTCCATACTGACAATACCGAATATAGCAACTAGTCCGACAATAATAAACATAAGTACAGCCAATACTTTAATTCCGGCAAACCAGTACTCGGTTTCCGCAAACCCTTTTGTCGTCAGCGCATTGAAGGCAAAGAGCAAAACGATAAAGAGCGCGCACCAGATCCAGATCGGCGTATCCGGGAACCACCGTTGCATGACCATGCCCGCGGCAGTGAACTCTACCCCGGCCGTTGTAGCTGACCCTAGCCAATACATCCATCCCAGTGTAAATCCGCTCGCTGGACCAATGTACTTGCTGGCGTAGGCTTGGAAAGAGCCTGTTACTGGCATTTTTACAGAAAGCTCACCCAGGCACGTCATGACCAGGTACAGCAAAATCCCGCCGACGATATAGGCGACTAGCGCTCCGCCAGGTCCAGCCTGATTAATCGTGAAGCCAGCGTTGAGGAAGAGCCCTGTCCCGATCACGCCACCTAACGACAGCATAAACAGGTGGCGACTTTTCATGGAGCGTTGTAGCTGTGTATCTCTTTCATTCCCACTGTTCATATGATTCCTCTCTTTCACTAGCTTATTAAGAGGTCTATCAAGGGTCTATAAAAGAAGAGAGAACTGCCTGCGCTAGAAACGCAGGGACAGGCAGCTCAATCCTCCATCTTGTTTGCGGAATTCAGACATATCCAGCTCAATCACATTGTAGCCAGCGTCAGTGATTTGCTTTTTCGTGCTCTCAAAGCCTTTTGGAATAATGACGTAGTCGTTGATATGGATGCAGTTCGCAGAGTACTCGACTTCTTTTTCCACGACCAGA
Organism: Brevibacillus sp. AG162; assembly: GCF_006715575.1. Lineage (NCBI taxonomy): Bacteria > Bacillati > Bacillota > Bacilli > Caryophanales > Paenibacillaceae > Brevibacillus > Brevibacillus sp. AG162. The sequence continues at coordinate 225,389 of NZ_VFNO01000004.1, read as the reverse complement.
TGCTTGTATTGGCTAAATACTTCAGAATCAATGAACTCCCCAGCCAGAACCAGCAAGTCATTGCCAAGGTAGGCGATTCCTGTTTTCAGGTGGAAAAACTCTTTCAACGGAACAATGGTGACTTCATATCCGTACTTGGAGAGAATCTCGCGGAATTGGATGGCTCCTTCTTCATTGGTGCGTGTCGACAGACCGACATAGAAATGGTTGTCTACCTGCATGACGTCTCCACCATCGAGGAAGCCAGGGGCCTGAATATATTCAATCGTGTCATAAAAACGAGGAAGCACCAATTTCATATCCTCAATTTCACCATTGCGGCTTTCTGCACCGGGATTGGTGATAACGGCGCACTTTTCCGTGAGGACCGCTGTATCTTCGACAAACGTAGAGTCCGGGAAACGCTCGTCCGCTTCCAGAACGGTTACATCCAAGCCTGTCTGTTTCAGCGCTTCTACATAAGCGGCATGCTGTTTAAGAGCAAGTTCAAAATCAGGTGTACCCAAATCAGAAGTCGTCAAACCATTTACATAACTCTTTCCCGGTTTTCTTACAATCGCACGTGAAAATTTCATAATGATAGATCTCCCTTCTGTTTTCGAATCTTGCTTTTGTCTAACAGTGGGCGACGGAGAAACGAGCATGTAAACGCTTTCGCATCTACTGCTTTTGCTTGTTCATCGCCACCATGTTGCATTCATTCTTCTCTGAGTAATTACTCAGAAATATTCCGCATTGTGGAATCGCTTCTGCAATACAAAATTACACTCCTAATGTAAAATAGTTTCAAATTTTTTGTCAATGAATTTTTATCTAGTCTAAATTATATTGATTCGGCTGAAAAATTCTGATAGATTGAGGTCATATTAAGCTGGCGTGACATTCAACGAACAGTCACAATGCAACAAAGCCAGGAGGTAACCTACGTTGGTACAATCGATTGACCGGGCGATGAGCATCATCTCCGTCCTGGTATCAGATCCAAACAAGCAGCATTGGTCCATCTCAGAAATTGCAGAACAAACGAACCTGCCACTGAGTACGGTACACCGTTTAATAAGCAGCCTCATCAAACACGGACTCATCCTCCAGGTTCCTGAGAGCAAGCAGTACAAGGTCGGCTATACGTGGATGGAAATCGGGCTGCGCATCCTGGACAAGATGGATATGCGCGCTGTCGCCCGAACTGTCATGGAGCAATTGGCAGCAGATGTACGCGAAACTGTCTATCTGAACATTCCGCAAGGCTCTCATGCCATCGTACTCGAACGAGTGGAAGGTCCCCTGTCTGTCAGAAGCATGGATAATCTGGGCGAGCGTATTCCGCTACATATTGGTGCGGCAAACAAAACGATTCTCGCCAGCATGAATCCGATCGAAGCAGAGCAAATCGTGACCGGTTTAATCCCGGATGCAGAAAAACGTCGCGAGCTGTTAGAACGACTCCCAGAAATCAGACAAAACGGCTATGCAGTCAGCTACGGTGAGAAAACCGAAGGCACCGCATCCATTGCCGCTCCGATCTTCGGCGTTAACCAAAAGGTCGTAGGTGCTCTAAGTATCGGCGTTCCGAGCTATCGGATCAACGAGCAACTCTTGTCCTCACTCATTGAACAAGCCCAACAAAGTGCCAAAGAAATTTCCCACAAGATCGGTGCCTTACCTTAATTTTTTTGCCCACTAATCGGAAACAGTTTTCACTATACGGAAAACGGAGGCGTTTTTTATGCAAAAATGGCAAACAAAAGAGCAGCTCGTTGATCTCTTGTGCAATTTGGTAAGCATCCCAAGCATTACAGGATCAGCTGCCGAGAAGGACTTGCCTGGCTACGTCGTCGATCAGCTGCGCACCCTGCCTTATTATCAAGCCAATCCCGATCATGTGCGTGCGAATCCGACTGGAGACGGGCGCCATTTTGTCACTGCTCTGGTTAAAAAGGAAGGGGTACGGAACACCGTCATTCTCGTCAGCCATTTTGATGTGGTCGATGTCGAAGATTACGGCGCCTGGATGAAGCACGCTTTTGATCCGAAGGCCCTCACTCCTCTCTTCCAGCAAAACCAAGCGGATATGCCAGCCGACGTTCAACAGGATATCAGCACCGGCAACTGGCTGTTTGGCCGTGGCACCATGGATATGAAATGCGGACTGACGCTGCACATGTCGATGATTGAGCAAGCGATTGCTGGAGAGTTCGACGGCAACATATTGCTTCTCACCGTCCCTGACGAAGAGGTGAATTCTGTCGGGATGCGGGCAGCAGTCCCAGCGCTTTTGAAAATCGCCGAAGAATTCGACCTGAGCTACACCACCGTACTCAACTCCGAGCCGATGTTTACCCGCTATCCAGGGGATACGAATACGTACTTGTACACAGGCTCCATCGGAAAAGTGCTGCCTGGCTTCCTCTGCTACGGCAAAGAAACACATGTCGGCGAGCCTTTTGCTGGGTTAAACGGCAATTACATGGCCTCTCAAATGACATGTGAGCTCGAGCTGAACACATCCTTTTGCGAGGTCGTCGAGGGGGAAGCCTCTCCTCCGCCGACGAACCTGATCCAAAAGGATTTGAAAAAAGAGTACTCGGTGCAAATTCCACACCGTGCTGTGACGCTTTTCAACCTGTTCCTGCTGGAAAAGCAGATGGAGGATGTCGTAGAGCCGCTGCTGGAATCGGCAAGAAATGTCGCAGAGCGCATGAAGCAAAACTACCTCAAGCACGCGAGCCAGTTTGCCAACTTTGCGCCGTTCAGCCCGCGTGATCTGTCCATTTCTGTCATGACTTACGAAGAGCTGTACGCCTACGCGAAGAAAACGCACGGCGAAGAAAGGCTCCGCCAGCTGGAAGCCGATGTGATCGCCAACCGCGGCGACAAGGACGACCGCGACACCACGATCGAGCTGGTGGATCAATTAGCGATTCTGTGCAAAGAACTGTCGCCAATGATGATCTTGTTCTTTGCTCCGCCGTTTTACCCGGCAGTCAGCTCGCGCAATCATCCTCTGATCCAACAAACGATGGAAGAAATGAAAGCATACGCGAGAGATCAGCACCAGGTTAATTTGGTCAAACAAAACTACTTTGGCGGCATCTCTGACTTGAGCTACGTCGGACTCCAATATCCGGCGGCATCCATGAAGCCATTGGTAGCGAACATGCCTTTGTGGGACAACGGCTACTCCATTCCGCTCCAAGAGCTCGAAGCTTTTGATGTACCTGTCATGAACCTTGGTCCAGTCGGACGTGACGCCCATCAGTGGACAGAGCGTCTGGACGTCGACTATGCATTCGATACGTTAAAAGACATGCTTCCACGCTGCATCCAGTCTCTCTTGCAAAATGGGAAAGCATTGAAGGAATAGCAAAAGGGAGAAGATTCCTGTACCGATAGATTACTGTCGCGCGGGAGCCTTTTTCCTTATAATGAAGAAAACCATTTCATGGGAGGGTTACGCATGGAATTTCAAGCAAAAGAAAATGGCTTTGTCACTCAACTGTCCTACGGTGAGCTGCACGTATCCGGTGATGAACAGTATGGCTTTCGCCCCTATCAGCTCCTGGTCTCTTCCATCGCTGTTTGCAGTGGCGGTGTTTTGCGAAAAGTATTGGACAAGATGAGAATGCCGTGCACGGACATGAAAGTAACAGCAGATGTTCAGCGAAATGAGGCAGAAGCAAATCGGGTTGAAAAAATTCACCTCCACTTTATTATCACGGGGGAAAATATGAAAGAAGAAAAAGTACAAAAAGCCATTGAAGCCGCGAGCAAAAACTGCCCGATGGTCCAATCTGTCAAGGGAAGCATCGTCGTAACCGAGTCCTTTGAACTGGTATCATAACAGTGATCCAAAACCATATACAAGAAAACAGCCCGAATCTGAAGTGACCGGGCTGTTTTACTATTTGCTAACTCAATGACTTACAGGCTGTTGCTGTGGAACCTTCACTCCGTTCTTTTTGCCTTCTGGAATGAGCAGATTCAAAAGAACCGTTGCCAACGCTCCTACTGTAATGCCTGAAGATAAAATGTAGTTCACGAAATCAGGTACTCCTGCGAGCGCATCTTTTGGCAGGACCGTTACCGCCATTGTCAGCAGGATCGGCAAACCGATCACCATCATCGTCCGATCATCAATCGTAATGTTTTGAATGACTTTGATTCCGTTCGCCACAATCGCTACACACACGATCCCAAAAATTCCGTTGATGACTGGCTCCGGTATACAGGTAATCGCCGCCGACAGCTTCGGCACCAACCCAAGGGCAATCAAGATCAATCCTCCGGCCATAATCGCCATCCGGCTCCCTACTCCTGTCACCGCAATCAACCCAGCATTGGAGGAATAGCCAGTCGTAGGTGTACCTCCGAACAATGCCCCGACAAAGCACCCCAAGCCTTCACCGACAGCACCGCGATTCAGTCGCTCCTCCGTCAATTCACTGTTCGTTACTGTTGAGACGACGAACCAGGTCCCTGTTGTTTCAATCATGATAATCAAATAAACAAAAAGCATCGTCAAAACAGCACTGAGATCAAATACAGGAGCACCGTACGGAAACAGCTTCGGCATGGACAGCCATGGTGCTTGTCCAACCGGACTAAAATCTACTGTTCCAAAAAAAGCAGCGGTTACCGTTCCGACGAAAATCGCAATCAGGACAGATACAAGTCTAAAAAACGCACCCGCAACCTTTGCTCTTGTGCCAAGCAGCATACAGATGACAAGCACTCCAGCAGAAACAGCGGCAATCAAAATGTTCGTCCAAATATTTCCCGGGGAGTGGTAAATGTTTCCCATCCCTGTTGGCATCAAGGCAATGCCCACGATAATGATCACCGTCCCGCCTACGAGTGGTGGAATGAATTTGCGAACCGCTTTGGCAAACCATTTCAATGGATAACCCATCAGAGCCACAAACAGCGCTCCAGGAATCATACTGCCAATCATCGCACCCATCCCCAGCTTACTGCCAATCGCAGCCAGCGCACCGATGGGTACATAGGAAGGGCCTTGCACGACAGGCAAACGCAATCCAAAGCCAGTCTGGATCAACGTCCCGATACCCGTCGCGAGAAAACACATTTGAATAAAGAAAGAAGTGCTTGAAGCGTCCATGGTCAGCAGCCCAGCAATAATAATAGGAGCAATGTACAAGTCCATAGCCAACACATGCTGCAAACCAAGTAAAAACGCCTTGCCCACACTGATTTTGTCATCGACGCCCACAACAAGCTGATTGCTTTCTCGATGTTGTTCCACTTTCAAAAGGCCTCCCTAGTGGTATTTTAGCTAATCACGAACGATATAAGTGGGATTATACCGGATAATTACGTTTTCAGGCAACTATTCACGCAATAAATAGGTGGTATCGTTTTGTAATGTTCGTGTTTTCTGTTGACTTCCCTTCTACTCTCCCGCTACAATGAGTGAATAACCGAAGTATCGACAAAGGGAGTGTCTCATCAATGATCGTGCAAGATACCGTGCTGCGTAATGAGTGGATCGTCGCCTGTCGTTCGGTGGATGTGCAAGACCGCCCGATCCAGGTCACCATTATGGGCGAGCGGGTCGTCCTCTTCCGCAACGAAGAAGGAATCCATGCGTTTAAAGACCTCTGTATTCACAGAGGCGCTGCCCTGTCTCTGGGCTGTGTCCGAGAAGGAAAGCTGGTCTGTCCGTATCACGGTTGGGAATATGAAGCATCCGGAGCCTGTGTAAAAATCCCTCAGCTGCCTGCCGAGCAAGCGATTCCCGGCAAGGCGCGCGCTATTTTATACAGCTGTGCAGAGCGCTATGGATTCGTGTGGGTGAATCTCGCCAACCAATCTCCTGAGTTTTTTGCCCTGCCAGAATTTGAGGATCAACGTTTTCGAAATGTCATTTGGGGGCCACAAACAGTAACGGCCAAGCCGCCACGCATCGTAGAGAACTTTTTGGATGTAGGCCATCTGGCTGTCGTTCATGAGGGGTATTTGGGTGTCGAAACGCATATGGAAATCGGGGATTACCGCGTTCACCGGGACGAGAACGGTGTCATTCGCACGGATGAGATCAAGATTTTTCAGCCTGACCCGGACGGTACTGGTCAAGCGAAGCACGTCTATTACACCTACGAAATCCTCCGTCCACTCACAGTAAAATTTACAAAACGCGATGCAGAAAACGGCAATCTGATGTCTATTTTACTGACTGTGTTGCCGCTGGATGAAGCGCGAAGCGTAGCTTATGGCGTACTTTCTTTTAATTATGAGACGAACCTTTCCGATGAGGAAATCATCAGCTTCCAAAACCTCATCTTTGCCCAAGATAAACCGATCGTGGAAAATCAAAAGCCTGAGGACCTGCCACTCGATCTGCAAGTAGAGCTGTCCTTAAAATGCGACCGCGCGAGCATCGCTTATCGTCAATACTTGACGGAGATGGGTGTTACGTTCGGTACCGTATAAACGAAGAAAAGCCCGCCAACAAACGTTCATAAACGAATGTTGGCGGGTTAGATGTGTTTTGTTTATGATAGTAACAAAGATCTCACCAGTTAAGTCAGCCAAGGCAGAAAATCCCTCTTTTACTTTGAAGGAGACGTTTTATATGAATTGGCTTAAAGAAATACCAATCCCCCTCACCAACGATGAGCATTGGAACAAAGAAGACGTTATCTATTCATTTAGAAAACGCGAACAAGCATCCCTTCCTGAAACTCCTGATTTTATGCATGATATCGTCTTACAATGGGTTATAGCACCCTTTGTTGTTCATAATAATGTTTCTTATCGCATCGCCACCCATGACTCTCCATTAAAAGAATACACCTCTACAATCCTAACAAATCTTTTTCATTCAGTACGGGAAGTGTATGCTGATGGAAAGTTAGTAGAAATTAGACTAGAGGATTTAAAGCCGCATATTAAAGATTCGTATACCAAGCTGGCAGATGCAAATAAAATAGCCCCCCTGGTAACTGACTTTTATTTTAAGGAGAGTTTTGGATTAAGCAACCAGCTTGACTGTAAGCTGTTTGAAATGGACATGGATAAATATATCGATCAGACTACTTACCATGCCGAAACGAATTACACAAGGCTGTGGGAATATATGGCTAAGTCGCACTTACCGAATAACGAAATCACTGTATTGCCTTTTAACTGGGTGTTGAATGATCGTCTTTTAGAATCTCCCTTTCTCATATTCTTATCTCGCTATGCGAGTAAAGTCGTCTTAACTGTAAATCACAACGACCTAAATGTAAGGGCCATTTCTTTTAAAGCCCTGCCACTTTAAACATATGGAAAAGGACCTGCCAGCCCGCGTTTGTTCACATAGGCCAACAGGTCCTCTTTCCATCCCGCTTTTATAAAAGTGGAGACAACAACCGCGTCAACGATTCCAGCAAGCGCAAACGCAGCGGTCGGTTCACATACTCTCCCAATGTCATTTCCCGGCAATCAGCCAGATCGGAGACAAACAGTTCCTCCAGCTCCTCTGCCATCTGCGAATCGTAAATAAACGCATTCGTCTCGAAATTCAGCTTGAAGCTGCGAATATCAACATTGGCCGTTCCCACAGACGACAGCTGGGTATCGACCACAATGGCTTTGGCGTGCATGAAGCCTTTTTCGTAGAGGAAACAGCGCACACCACTCTTTAACAAATCGCCGAGATAAGAGTGAGTCGCCCAGAATACCATCAAATGATCAGGTCTTCCCGGGACCATCACCCGCACATCCACGCCGGACATTGCCGCCATTTTTAGTGCGGTCAGCATACTTTCATCGGGAACGAAATACGGTGTCTGCAAGTAAATCTTCTTCCGTGCCTTGTAAATCATTTTCAAAAAAGCATGCTTAATTTGCTCTTTTTCCGAGTTCGGCCCGCTCGAAACGATCTGAACGCCAATCGTGCCCTCGGCATGAATCTCCGGAAAATACGCGAGTGACTCATTCATTCTTTTTTGTGCAGACAAATTCCAGTCCAGGAAAAAGCGTGCTTGCAGCATGTACACCGCTCTTCCCTCAATTAGCAAATGAGTATCACGCCAATACCCCAGCTTCTTATCCTTGCCCAGGTATTCATCCCCGATGTTGAAGCCTCCGATATAGCCAATCTTGCCATCAATAATCGTCAGCTTGCGATGATTTCGGAAGTTGACCCGAAAATTCAGGAACGGAATCTTCGCCGGGAAAAAGGAGGCGACTTGTCCCCCTGCTTCTACCAGTGGGCGCAGGAACCGGGATGAGACACCCGAGGAACCTACCGCATCATAGAGCAATCGAACCTCGACGCCCTCCTGTGCCTTCTTCGTCAGCAGTTGAATGAGCTGTTTCCCTAAATCATCGTCATTTAAAATATAGTAGAGCAAATGTATATGCTCGCGTGCTTCCTCCATCTGCTTGAACATGAGGTTGAACAGACTATGGCCTTCCTTAAAAACCTGAATGGTATTATCCTGCGTATAAAACGCCCCATCACTTACCACGTTCATGAAAATCATGTCGCGGTGTCTCTCCATCTCAGGGTCGTTCACCTGTAGTTCACCATGGGCAAGCAACTGCTTTTGTCTATCGACCGCAGCTCGAAAATGTGAAAACTCACCTTCCTTGAGCCGATACAGCTTTTTCTTGCTTAGCTTATGTCCAAAAATCAGGTAAATGATAAACCCGATGCCCGGCAAAAACAGCAAAACCATCAACCAGGCCCAGGTTGCCGCAATGTTTCGCCTCTCCATGAAAATAAGAACGGCAGCCAAAATCAGGTTACCTATTGTAATAATCGCAAATATTTTTTCAGACAATGCCATCACACCACATCCACCTCTAGGATTTCTCCCATATTACAACATTTACTATTGGGATTCATCCTTCCTATCCATCTAGTTTGTCCTATGTTGCCAATAGCTTTCCGCTCTTCATGATACATTTGTCGTCCAAATACACATCCGGCTCTTTGACAACCAGATCAATATGTACCCCCGCGACAATCATCCCGCCAAACGTGTTGTTGCTGCCAAAGGCTACGTGAATCGTCCCGTACACCTTCTCGTCCTCTAACACCACTCCCGTGATACGCGCCTTGTCATTCGTTCCGATTCCGAATTCACCCAGCATCCGCCCGTCTTGGTCTCCAAGCATTTGCAGGAGGCGTTCAGCCGATGTTCCTTCTGCCTCTGTGATCCGACCATTTTGGACTGTCAGTAGCAGAGGCGAATCGATTTTCCCGATCCCGGCGATGGAGCCATCGACAAGGATTTGTCCCTCTGCCGTCCCTTCCAATGGGGCGATATACGCTTCTCCAGAAGGCAAGTTGCCCGATTCTCCGGGATTGACGTACATACCTGTACTCGGCACCCCATTGCGATCTGCGATAGAAAACGTCAGTGACTTGCCCGCTTTTTCGATTCGCACGGTACTTGCCCGTGTCAGCATCTCGGTTACGCGCTCGGTGAGTGCCTTTACTTGTGTATAGTCAGCGGAAATCGCTCCCGCAAGGAACATGTCTTCCGTAATAGCTGGCATGGTAGCCAGTCTTGTACCATTTGCTGCTGCTTCTTTGCGTGCTTTTGTATGCGTCAAGGAGTGCTGGGTCACACATACCACCACATCTGCGCTCTTCATCGCCGCTGCAACAGCTACAGGAGGCTCTTGCCCGGACTTTTCCCGCTCCTTCATGACCATCAGCATCGCTTCTGCCCCGAGCTGTTTCCCTGCTTCCCAGAGCGCCTCCCCGATGTCCCGCTTCCGCTCGTCGGCTACCACCAAAAACGTCTCATTCGCTTTCAACGCCAAGCAATTCATCAAAATGCCCTTGCTGGATTCTATCAATGTCATGCCGCATCATCCTTCTCATCTATTTATGGTTAGATTATATCCACTTTTTTCTTGCAAGCCCTTCTGTCTTCGCTAGATTAGATCGTTAGTCCTGCCCTTATCCTGTTTATCGGAATCTTCTTGCTTTTGCTGCAAGATTTAGTATGATTAGAATACAAATGAAAACGCTTAAGACAATGAGGTCTTCTACCCGCGCTTTATCAATAGGCGTGGGGAAGGCCTTTTTCTTTTTTAAAGAAAATGACAGCGTTTTCATTTGGGGGATCGAGAAAAAGAAGAAGGGGATGACAACAATGTCACACAGAAAAGCACAACACAAAACATGGTGGCTGACCATGCTGATGATCGTCGCTCTACTCGCGATGCAGATGCCAGCATTGGCCAAGGACACCAAAGTGCAGATGCTCGACAAGGGGAAATGGGCACCTGCGACTTATCAAGCCGTCCATGAGTTGATTGAGAAAAACGGCATCAAGAGTGCCTCCTACAAAGCCAACAAGAAGCCGTATGTCGTTTTTGACTGGGACAATACGAGCATCATGCATGACACAGAGGAAGCACTGTTTGTCTATCAAATCAACCATTTGGCTTACAAGCTCACACCGGAAGAATTCGGGAAGGTCATCCGCACAAATGTACCAGAGGGACCGTTTTCCGATTCGTATAAAAATGTCGACGGCAAGCCTGTCACACTCGATGCCATCGCGACTGATCTCGTAGCCGACTACACGTACTTATATCAAAATTATCAAGGTCTTAAAGGAACGAAGTCGCTGGAAGAAGTGACAGCAACAGAGCAATTCGCAGATTTCAAAGCCAAGCTGTTTTTCTTGTATGAAGCGATCAACGATACGCACAGCAACACGATTGGCTATCCGTGGGTCCTCTACCTCTTCACGAACATGACAGTGGAAGAAGTGCAACAGTTGGCGGAAGCATCCAATGATCTCGGTCTGGGCATGGCGATTCAAAAAGTAACCTGGACGAGCCCGAAATCGTTGGCAGGCAAAGCAGGTGTGGTGAAAGCCTCCCATACAACAGGTCTGCGCCTCACTTCCGAAGTAGCAAACCTGATGAACACGCTGCGTGCGAATGGCATCGACGTGTATGTCGTGAGTGCCTCCTTGGAGGATGTCGTTCGTGTCTTCGCCACTCTCCCGAAATATGGCTACAATCTCCCAGCGGAGAACATCATCGGCATGCGTCTGAAAACAGAAAACGGACGGATCACGAATGTGTACCAGCCTGACTACCCGATCACGGTAGCCCACGGCAAGACGGAAGTGATCCTGGATGTATTGGTGAAAAAGTATGGTCATGGTCCTATCTTCATCGCGGGCGATAGCAACGGTGATTTCGAGATGATGACAGAGCTGGACAGCGTGCAGCTCGCGCTAGTCGTGAACCGCGTCAAGGGTGGGAAAATTGGGCAGCAAATTGCCAAAGGTGCCGAACAGATGGGTAAATCCAACCCAACGGTAGTCCTGCAAGGACGTGACGAGAACACAGGCATGTGGATTCCGAGCGAAGCGACAATCCGACTTGGGCAGAAGGAGCCGCAGTTGGTCGCGAAATAAACAGGAAAAACCGCCCTTTGTACGGGGCGGTTTTATCTTTATGGATGGATAACTGGAATTCGCCACTCGAGTGGATATTTTTTCTGTACGGCATCTAGTCGTAGTGTAAGCTTCTCCGGGAGCTTGTCGATTTCGTCTTCTTTCCAGCTTTTGCTGTCCACTATCCAAAATTTGTACGTTACTCGCTCGCGTCCTGACTGGTCAGCAGGTCCTGTGGATTGAGTACTCCTTCTAGCACGGTAAGTGGTTCCCTGCCCATCTTGGGCTATCCACCAAGGCAAATAAATATCCGAAATATCTTTGGATAGTACCTCAACCTCCATTACCATTTGCTGCTTTTCCGAAAACTCATCTTTTTCCAGCTTGATGCCTTTCACTGTGAAGATATCTTCTCCCACTTGTTTGATTACGGGCTTCTTGTTCAACTCATCGGGATGGAAGGTGACACTCATATCATACGGTATTGCCTTGTGGAAGCTATTTATGACAAGCGTCTTTGCTTTCCCTTTTGGCAACGGATCGTCGTCCATGATCCAGCGGAAATGCCCATAGCGATCAATAGAATGAGATCTTTCTTTGCGCCTTTCCTTCCCCTTGCTGCCATCTGCCTCCTCGTAGTAATATCCCAGCATATATTGCTGATACGGAAGAAATGGAGCATAATCGGGGTCCGTCGTCTTTCCGGTTAGCTTTTTCGCCTCTTGTTCCAGTTGTTTTTTGGCCGCCTCTGTCCATTGTGTTTCCAGCTCAATTCGGGTGGTCGTTGGCGTGTTGACGATCTGGTGCAGGGTCATCTTCAATCCATGCTTCGTCACTTGCGTTTGATTGACAGGCAGCACAGTCGTTGCGGCCGTTGCTTTTGCCATCGTGATCGGAACTTGCAGCTTCCAGTTTCCTTTTCTATCACCGATTTCATCAAAATGTATCGACAACGTTTTCGGAAGGGGCTCCTGTCCTTTTTTACCAAGGAGAAACCGGATGAATCCGGCATTATCTTCAAAGGTTGTTCCCCACTTGTCAGAAATGACCGCCCCTTTGGCATCCAGCAATTCAACGGCATTGGATTCTGCGTTTGTCGCTGTCGGATATGTAGGGAGCAACTGCTTGCCATCCGACTGTTTTATCATTAAAGCTACCATTACCTGCGCCGAGTCAGCAATGATTTCCTTTACCTCCAAGGTAATCCCCTGATCGGTAACAGAAAGATTCGATGTTTCGGAGAAGCCTTGTCTCGCTGCCTGTTGCACTCCTTCATCGAACCCGTCTTGAGCAAAGATCGATTTGACATAGGCCGCAAACGTTGGGGACACTTGCATAGTTCCGAGCAGCCCGAGTACGACAGCGGAGGCGATGCCGATGGATGTCCATTTTTTGCTACGGTAAAATGGACGCCTTCTCACCTGCAACGCGTTATTCTGGCATGGCATTTGAAAACTCGGTATCTCGACAGCTCCCGCTACTTTCCTAAGCGTCTCTTGGATTTGCCTCTCCTCGTTAGTCATGAGTCATTGCCCCTTCCCGCAAAAAATCAGATGGAATGCAATCCTTGTCCAAGTGCTGTGCAATCAGCTTTCTGGCCTTGTGCATCCGCGATTTAACCGTGCCCTCGAAGGAACCCGTAATTTTGGCGATCTCCGACACGCTGAAGCCCTCGTAATAGTAAAGAATAATAACCGCGCGATGCTCCGCCTTCATGCTGCGAATCGCCTGCCATATTTGATGCTGCTCCTCTCGCTGGATCACGTTGTCCAGCGGTGTTGTAGCCTCCTCCGGGATCATTTCCTCATACTCCACCACAGGCTTCTGCTTGCGTACCAGATTCAGAGCCCGAAACGTAATGATCCGGTATAGCCAATTGCGAAAGGCCATTCCCCGTTTTGGATCGAGTCGGTCTATGTGCTGATACGCTTCGATGAGCCCTTCCTGAACGGCGTCCTGCGCCAGATGCTTGTCATGAATGATCAAGTACGCTGTCCGGTATGCCATCGCCAGATAGGGCTTGACCAATTGTTCAAAGGCTTCAGGCTCGCCCTCTTGGCATTTGGCAATCAACTCCCACTCATCCACAGCGTTCCCTCCCTTCGTTTTTGCTCTACTGTATATTCACGAGAACGCGGAGTTTGGTTCACGTTACATAGACGAAAAATATTAAACATGGAAAAACCCGTCCCCTGAACAGAAACGGGTGATTACTATTACAAGAACTTTCCACCTAAAGGCTAAGTTTCATTTTTTCCTCGACGTTTATTACGTCCCACTTATAAAACGAAGATTTCTCTAAGGTGAAAAGGAGATTCCCTGTATATACTTTTCGAATTCTATTATTTTCATCGTAATCTATCATTAGAAACTCTGCGATTAGCTGTATATGGTCTCCGGTTCCTTCGATTTGTCTAACTGAAATTTCGGGGGATTTTAGATTATTCTTAGCGGCAATATTTAGGTTGATTGAGTTTACACGAAATTCTTGACAGACCCGCTTAAAATAAAAGGAGAACATAAAAACATTTCTTTCTTAAATCATTCTAAAAACCTTTCAGTCTGATTACCTTGATCGCCTTATTATTCTGCTTTTGCCATTACATTGGTAGTATAAACTGATTTGTTATAGCCAACATGATTACGAATTAATGAATACTTTCCTTAAATGCTTTTATTCAAGATTTATAAATCAATAGGGCGCTCTTTCAACTTTGTACCACTCAGTTTTGCCCAATAAGGATATTAATTTGTCTCCATCTTCTTGTTTGTAGGAATCAAGATTAAAATGAGGAGTTATGTTGAATGGTTTGATGTAGTAACCCCCCTCTTTGGTTGCGGCGTACATTATATATTTGGCCTCTGCCGCACCTTCCTTCGTTCCATATTCAAACTGCAATATAGACAGGGAAGCAATGGTTCCTTCAAAGTCGCTTATTACCCCTTCATGTATCCAATTCAGGATTTTGTTTAAGTCCGGATCTTCGAAGTACTCAGCAATTAGTTCTGGTTGAGCTTTTATCGAGTCTTCACGATAGAGTTGTACCCATATTTCTTTTAGTTGTTCTTTTGGAAAAATAGATTTCAAATTTGTTTCGCTCATCGGGGCATCAGTACGTTCGGAGCACCCCATGATCAACACCAAAAAAGAAATCACCCAAAAAAATAAGGTTATATATCGAGCATGAATCATATCTTACCCTCCTCTATGTGCGGAAGCAACCTTCACTCTTTAATGAAGGTTGCTTCCCAATTTTGTTATGTCCAATCTGTTCCCCAATATCCCTTAAATATTTGATAGAACAAATAGTTACCTCCACCGATTGTTGGGGGCAGATTAATGTCCAAAGCATGAGGTGTATATTTGTACTATGAAACTCACTTTGTTCTCCTCATACTGTATCTTAAATGTCACATATTTCAGCGGCCATTCTTGCTCATAAGCCTTTACTTCTTCCCTAGTCAATCCTAACTTTATGGGGCCAACCCCTATTCCCGGCTCTACGATAATGTCCTCCATCGCAATCCCTCTCCATCCTTTTATTTCGAACTTGATACAAAACTTTTCCAACACGCCAGATAACCATTCACAACCTTTTAGTAATAGCAAAAAAACTCCCATACCAACAACTAAGGCGAAATCTAGCGGGCTGAGTATACTCTCGATATAGTTTATACACTTTAGTGATTAGCAGAAAAAGCACAAAACGAGAAAAGAATAGTATGTCACTGAAAAAGCCTCCACTATGTAATTGCAACGAAAATAGGGAGCACCTAAGCTCCCAGTTTCCTTTGTAATTATCGGTGATCTACTTTTCTGTCTACTTCGTAATAATCTTGCGGTTGAGAGAGACTTTGGGGAGCTAATTGGGAGAGGATGCAATGAGTTGTTCAACTTCGTTTCTAAGCTCAGAGATATCTTCTCCTGAATAATTTTCTTGCAGGAAATAAAGATTATTATGATGTTTATTACCATGTTCTATTACTTCCGGTGAAACTTGGGATAGAAGTGTGTTCTTGTCATTAATCTTTATTTTCCCTTGAACTGACCCTACTACGTTATAAACGTCATCGTCATCTTCTGTTAAGAAAACAAAATATTTATTTCCTTCTTTCATAGGAACACTTCCTTCAATCCCTTGCGTTATTACCCCAAGATCATCATTCCCTGATCTAGTTCCCGGCTTTCCTGATGGGATATATTTGGCCGCCTCTCTTTCATCGAATTCCCCTCCAGTTTCCAGTACAGATACTGTATCATCTATCTCTACATCACCTTTATAGACTTTCGTTAATCTTAATTCAGAGACGGTATATACACTAAGGTATTCATACTCAGGGTGATATACTTGAGAAATAACCTCAGCTTCGGCAATGATATCTGCATTTTCAGCCAGACCCTCCACGTCAGTGAATGTCTCCCTAAAATATGCTTCACCAGAAACTATTCTATAATCTGAATCACTGGAATAAAGAAAACTCTGTTTTTTCAAGTCACCTATATAGTAAACAGCAAGTCCTGCAATTGTTATTAAACCAATAGTAGCTAGTGCTATTTTTTTCGTAGATTTAAAATTTTTAATGCTAATCGGTAGTACTCCCCTTTCAACCAAATGATAAATCAGTAATAGAGGTACATGGCTACCCTCCAGCAAATTCGAGATTATTTTTGCAACTCGTATTCCCATGCCCCATTGTCATACTTGATTTTGAAAGACAAGGCTTCCCCATCTTGTCTAATGAACGCGAAATAGCCTTCTTTTAATGTCTCATCCAAAAGAATAGTCGGTATGGAATCACCGGGCTTAGCGTACTGTTGCATAATTTCGTCATGTATGCTGATAAACGGACCAGCTACATCCTCTTCATACTTTTCTCTCATTGTTTCTATAAGTGCTGATCTGTTAGTAAATTCGTTGAAAATCCATTTCTTACCGTTCTCATCAGTTATAGTAGCCATATTTTCCAATTTTTGATCTTTCATCTCGATTCCCATAGCATGAATTGCCTTCATGTGATTACCTTTTATATACGATTCTATGTCTTCACTCGCGTATAGACTACTACCTACGAAGACAACGCCGACTAAAAAAAGACCAGAAAGAATTACATTTCTTTTTTTCATACTGTTACCTCCTACGTGTTTTTATTCAGGCCAATCGGCTTCGGAAACTCGTTCAGAGATTGCTGTTGTACTATCTTGTATTTTCAATTACTACTTTCCATTGATCATTTTCTTTAATAACTGGAAGAGTTATATCTTCCGAAACATGTTCGTTCGAATAATGAAACGTAACACTCATTTTTTCATCTTCAATCTTTTTTAGCGATACGGAATCCATATCTATATCCATCTTTTGAGTACCAAAACTTTCGTACACTTTCTGTTTGTCTTTATCATTATCAAAGCGCTCATCAATTGTGTATTCAACCATAGTTGGAGTGTCACCGTTCTCAAGAGCTTCCAAATAGATTTGAACCGTTTCTTTTACTTCATTTTCCTCATTAACCGAAGCGTAAGTGTTGGAAGTCCAAATACCGCCAGTAACCACAACAGCCCCAAGCAGTAGGATTGCAGCAACTTTAGCAGACTTTTTCATGCTCTTACCTCCCAATTAACCAATGTGTTTATCTGTATATAATTACATGTTTTACCAGCGCGATAAATGGTACTAAAGAACCACTGACACCGAAAGCCGTTTTCACCGCTTATCATTGTAAATCCGCGTTTGGCTGGATGTCTCCATGCCCATCAAGCTAAGAACCTGCTTTTTGGAATCAAGTGATGAACACTCTTACTTTTTCATTCCGATTTCTTCTTTCGTGAAAGGTAATTTCCTTCGCTTGATGGGCATGGGGTCTGCTCACGATATAAAAAAAATAAGATATGAACCGAACCTTTTTCCGCTAAAGAGGCAATATAGTGTGTAAGCTGCTTATTCAGCGAACAAATAGAACAATCCGATTCACATTATTTACAACAAAAAGGAGCGAAGTAATTATGAAAAAACGATTAATTGGTGGAATCGTTGCTACTGCGATTTTGATTCCAGTTGCAGCATTTGCGGCTTCTGGCGTGATTGACAAGACTACAAGAACACCGATGACTTCTGAACAAGTCAAGGTGGATGAGGTTGGCAAATCAACGCTTGAGAAGCTGTATCTCGCATATCCTGAAACAAAATCGTTTGAGATTATCGATGCAAGCAACGCTCAAGGTGATGTTTCCAAAGGGAACAGTGTAATCAACGTGAAGCAAACAAGTATCGTACTACAGGAAAAAGGAGGAACCGGCAAAAAGATTACCCTCCATACAAACGGTATTACGGATGAGATTGAACACGTGATTCAAGAGAATTGGGAGCCTAAGGAGAAGTCACTCATTACTTTAACCGATCAGCAAATCAAGGCGAAGGTAAATGATCTTATTGATAAAATGTATGGCAACGTCGAAACGTACGAGGTTGCTATCGAGCAAATGGAGAATCCAAATCAAAAAACATGGATGTTGAATTACACCAATGAGATGTTCGATAAACCGGTCTACCAGGTTTTTGTTCATGACAATACCATTAGTCTTACTAAGATCGTAGGTATTCCTACAGCTGATACACCTTCTGATACACCTTCAAACATTAAAGTAGAGGGCCTATTCTCTATAAATGGTAAGCCTGATTATAGTGCTGACAACTTTTTAAACGATGAAAAACTGTTTGCTTTACTAAAAATCAGCCCGACAGAATTAAAACAAGAATTAGCAAAAGGTAAAACTGTTGTGGAGATTGCAGCATCTAAAAATGTCACGAAACAACAAGTGCTTGATGTGATTGCAGAAACACAGGCTAGAGGACAACTTCAAGGTGATGGAGTACCGATCACCGAGCAATCACTGAAAGAAATGATGAAAGCAGTTGAACCAAAAGTCGTACACATAATTGAACACAAAACGGAAACGGAATGGTAGAAAAACAGAGTCAACTGGGGTACACAAGTAAAAGAGAAGAGGCGGGAGAACCGCCTCTTTTTTTATGGACTAATTTTTCAGAATTCAGGCCCACAATAAGCCAGATAGTCTGGTTTATTGGACTCGAAGGGTAACATACTTTACTGGACTTTCTTTTGAATCAAACGTAAACCTTAGTAGGTTTCCATTGTTTTCATATTCCAATATAAACGTATGATCACCTGAGTCATCCACAAACTCTCTAGAGGGTTCTCCTAAGTTTTTTTTGATTTCCTCAGGTTTTCCAGTCATTCCAACAGTCTTTGGTTCGGCATTCATTAGGACGACTTTACTCGTATCCTTTACTTCATCAATTGAATTAGCATAGTCTTCGAATTGTAAATTAACCCCCTCATAATATACTGTGAATCCATACTCAGAATTTCCGCTTTTGATGGGGGTTCCGATTTTATCCAGAACCTCTTTCTTTGTTGCTCCAATGCCAATTAAGACACCTTCTAATTGCCCATTTTTTACTTTCTCTAAAGTGTCCGATTGAGCAGAATTAACAGTAATATCTTCAGTTTTTTCAGATATATTGGAGCAGCCAAGTAAAGTCATTGAGCTAAGAACTACAACAAGCAAAGCATTACGACATATTTTAGGCAGATCAACCACGCTCCTCATAAATTGATTGGTCAGTGGTAGGAGTACATCCGAGATGCTGTAAAAATAGATCATAGGCTAGTGATTTATTGGTAATTAATAACCGTACATTAATATGGATGCCGCAAGAAAAACGAAAATGTGGATTTACAAGGTAAGGAGTTCTAAAAGCAACTTCGAAATTATTTTTCCAACTCGTATTCCCATGACCCATTGTCATACTTAATTTTGAAAGACAAGGTTTCCCCATCTTGTCTACTGAACGCGAAATAGCCTTCTTTTAATGTCTCATCCAAAAGAATAGTCGGAATGGAATCGCCAGGTTTAGCCTACTCTTGCATAATTTCGTCCTGTACGCTAATGAACGGGCCAGCGTAGCCGCCTTCACTATGTATTCTGTCTTGATCCATGCATACACAGCCTAACGAGTGATCGATAGGGTAGATGCTATAGGCTTTCCAGTACCCAATAACCTCGTGAGGACTTAATATATGACAACTACCGCGGTGAAATAAATCACGAAACAATATTCTTGTCAAATTCTCGTAAAAAGCTGACGTAATCCCTTTGCAGATCATACGAATTTTAAGATGGCCTCTATTTTGGCATCATCGTTTGCTTTGTAAAAGATCGACTCATTTTTTTCATTTTTTATATGCAGTTCCCCGTTTTTTATCTCTTGACTTCCCGCGATCTTACTAATGAGGTTTCAAATGGATTACTCACGCGTTCACATCCTTCAATGAAAGTAGGAGAGCTGAAACTTTATGGAGTAACGATCAGAGAAATGGGATCTAGATAAGGAACAATACCATTTCCTTATACCTAACGAAGTACCGGTGGGCAGAATTTCGAAACACCAAAGCTGGGATTAAATTGCATACACGAATCATCTATCAGGAAGACACGATTTTTCCGTGCAAGAGCCGATTGAACTGAATTTATACGACAGGGAGTAGGTCGATTACCGATAGTTTAACGAGTACTACCAAAACGGAACGCAGCTTGTCACTCGACTAAAGGTATTTAAAGTGATCGAAGAGAAAGAGGGTATATCCGAGTAGTCCGAACTTGTAGGAAGCGATTGTACTGTTGGGGAATTCGTCTACATAACTTAAGCACCCAATAGGCTTGAGTGGAACGCAAGACAGAAAAGTCAATCTGATCATCTAAACAGTAATTATTTACTTTACTGGTATCGTTTTCAAATGGAGCTGTTCCTTAAGTGGGTCAAGCAACATCTTCCTATAAAATGATTCTATGGAACAATTGCTAGTACCGTTTTCACAAAAATGTGCAATCCTATTGATTCTAATAGATTTTACTTTCTTAAATCATTCCAAAATTTTATGAGTGTTATCTTTGTTTTGTTTGATAGTTTTAACGCAAGATTATTTATTATGTCTTCAAACTCTGCCCAAATCAAATATAAAATTCCAACTCCTACACAAATAGTAGCCCAAAATAGTGGCCCTTCACCAAGGAAATTTAACCATCGTTCATAAAAACCATCACTTCTTGTAACTCCTTGATAAAACAAAACTGTATAGAAGTAACGAGAAATATATAAAACAGTAGCCAAGGTACAAAATGCGACTCCTACTGCCCGTTTTGACAAGAAAATCATCCTTTACAAGTTTTCTTATAAACATTATTGTAACTTATTTTTTGTTTGTTTTTTAGCCTTTTTTTCTAAAATTGTAAAAAACAAGGAAAAGCCCTCGATAAAAACCGAGGACTCTCTTTATTTAATAGTACCAAGAAGCAAAGCAAGCACCAATAGGTTTATGGGCTTTTCCTTCCCCTGTTTTTCTATGTTTATAAAAGATAGAACTCCATTCATATACATCAAAGTCTTTTGAATTGTTTTTAGAGTACGCATCGATTACATACATTAAGCCATCATTTTTAGTATCATATGTTTCCTTAGATGAGATTTTAAATGCTGAAGTAACATTAAAACCTACACCTGCACTAACAATGTTAGCATTAATATTAACATTAGTGGAATATTGAGCTTGTTCTTCTTGTGAGACAATTAGTTCTAATGGTTTACCATTTCCTCTTTTACTTGTGCTAGCTATTTTGTCAGAGCCGCATGTATTATAGACTCTAGTCACTTGGACATAAGGGTCTCTGTGTCCCGTTAAGGGACTAACATTTCCGAATGATTTTTGTTCTGGTGATTCCACTATTGTAACTGCACCTACTACAGCATTTGGATGAGGTTTTTTAAAACCCATTTGTTGTGCAAATTTTTCTGGTTCTTCAATTTTTATTACTTTGTTTCCATTTTTATCTGTAGTTTCCGTGTATTTTAAAGAACGAACATCAAAAGATCTAGCAAAATCATTTTGTTTTCCTTTGTTTTTGATTTGTGCTTCAACTAAGGAACCTTGCGTTGTAAAAAGAAGGGCTAATGTTAGAGAAACTGCGGATGCTAGCTTTAATTTTTTCATACTTGAATCCTCCCACTATAAATTGTTGTTTTCTCTCTTTTACCGACTCGTTCTTGGATTTTTAACCATCGCGGATTCATTCTTTTTTCATCATTTTTGATTGAATAACCAGAATGTACTGATCCAATTGCTGACTTAATTCCACGACTTCAGCATCCAACAAATCACTCTTCTCTAAATACAATTGCACCAGTTGTCCGCGCAATTGTTCCACAATGTTTTTCAAATGATCAATATCGTGATAGGTTACTCCTTCTCGATCTAGAGGTAGCATGATACATTTACTTATAGGAGCTGTAACTGCTCCTCCTGCGGGCGTTCCTTTAACCTGTCGAAGGGGTGGAACGCCCTTTTTAAATGCAATTGCTGCTATAAGACTCACCCTCCTTACTTTACCACCGGATTATGCACTTGGTTTTAGTGGCACCTGTGGCTCTTCTTTTTAGAGATGTTCTTAGATTTCTATTGCTTCATGGAACATCAATATTTACCACCCCTTATTTTGAGATTTATTACATAATTAACCATAATTTGTTATGCGGGTTTTTACCAACTGCAAAAAATGGAATAAAAAAACATCCTGACAGAGGATGTTTCATCAATCTACGATATATTCACACTGACCTAACAGGATGCTAGCCGCCTAACTCGTTTTCGTTAGCTATTCGCTTATTCAAATTCCCTAACCATCCAAACAGGGCTATGTATGTAGGGATCTCGTCTTAAAATGAAGTTGTAGACACAAACAGTCTACAACTTCATTTTTGATAACCGGAATCTAATATTTCTCCTTTTTTCAGAAGAAACTGGCCATATTAAATTATGGCGTGCAAGACAAAGGGTGCACTTTTTGATTGGGCTATTGGTTCAGAATCTTACAAGTGCCCTTTTATTTTTCCAAATCTGGTTCGTCACTTTCTGCTAATTGAGGTGGCAACGGATCGTTTTTGTGATCCTCAATTTTTTCGAGTAAATTTTCCAAGGATGAAACTTTTTTATCTGCTTTTCCTTGAATAAACACTTTAGATTTCGAATCACTAACCTCATACTTTCCTTGGTAATTACCTAAGGTTATATAATGATCGGTTGAGCCATCTTTATTTTTCAGGGAGTCGTCTACAATTAAGAAAAGAACAACTTCTTCATCTTCTGTAAACGAAGCCTCATAGTCAGCTCTGATTACTGTATTATTTATCTCACCACCATACATCCGAACGACGACTATATCACCTTTTTCCTGGTTTCCTTTGAGAACTTCGTCTATTTCTACAGAAACATCTCTGTAGATCGAATCAGAAACCCCAATTTCTTCCGGTTGTCCACCATCTTCAGTATTCCATTTATCCTTATCAATATCAACGATAGTACCTTTAATAATCAACTGACTTCCGGCGGCTAACTCTTCGATACTATATCTAGGGACAAGTCCATGTCTGTTGATTTCAGTTACGTTTCCACTGACTAAACTTTGTGAATATATATTCAATCCGAACCCTAATGAAAAGCTGAAAGCTAATAGCCCGATAGCAATTGCTTTTTTATTAGTCATTCTTATCCCTCCTACCAGGAAATGGCATGGTAGCCATTTTCGTCGTCTTTACTAAGATTGTATCTAATTTCACTAGTTGATAATGATTCGTACATAACAGAGTCACCATATTTTAGCTTAGTTTCTTCATCTAGTCCCACAACATGCCCCATTTCATGTGCCATAATAGATTTCAAGTCAAAGCTTGATTTTGAAAGAGATGTAGAAGATATATTATGAGAGACATTAATCATAATATCTGCCTCCTTTTTTATTCCTGATTTATTACCCCAAGAAGGCGTTACTGTTTTAGATTTGTTAGTTTTCCCTATGCTAAGAAACTAAGCACTTTTAACTTGCGCGAAACCTAAATGTGCAGATGATGCAATTTTTGTCCTTTGAGATAGTGTGGTAGATTTCAACACTTTTACAAATGTGATATAATTCCAATATAAGGAATTCGTTCTAAAAGGAGGGTTTTTCATTTGAGAATGATACTTTCAGCTATTTTGCTATTGTTCAGCTTGACCGCATGTTCATCTGCAATTTCAGAAGATGAGTTAAAAGAACAAACTAAGAAGCATTTGGTTGAATATACTAAAATTCTTTACGAAGTCAAAAAAGAAGAATATGTAAAAACCCCTGGAGATTTTACTGCATATATACCAGTGATCCAAGAAAAAGCAAAGCCCTATTTAACTAAAAAGGAAGAGCCTGAAAGTCTGATCAAATTAAATATTGGTTTTACAGCTGCTTATTTAGCTTATAACGATATATTTTTGAAGGTAGAAGATGTAAAAATTACAGACTTCAAGAGAGATGAAACCACCGGATCACTAAATATTAGTTATACAATATTTTTACAAGACTCTTCAAAAAGCGATGTTAAGCAACAATCAGGTAGGGTAACTTTAATACCTGAAAATGAAACTTTTAAAATTGATTATTATTGGGACGATATTAGAACAAAACAGTTTAAAAATTAATTCAATATTAATTCTTCGGAGAATATAAAGAGAAGTACTACATTTCACTGTAGCACTTCTCTATTTTGTTCATAAATTTACATGAAACTATGACCTGGAATCGTGTCGTCGGTAGTTGATTCAATATCACTTGGATCAACAAAGATTGTAATAATACCACTCATTCCCACACCATCCATGTAGTGGTTAGTTAAATAATCCATAACCGGTTCACCGAGTTGCGGAGCTCCACTGCAAGCAAACAAGTTTCCACATTTACATCTGTAATAACTCCAATGTGAATTGATTGTTTTGCCCGTGTTTTTGTTCTTAATGATAGCCCGCGAGACAATCTTCATTTTGTGAATCCCATACAAAGTGCAATCATCTACTCCCATAATTAAAACCTCCTTGTTAATAGTAGAGACAAAGTATTTTTATAGCTCTTCACCGTTAAACGTGCTTGATCTTCCTCTAACGTAGTTTTTCACTATTTTACATGGCTGGTTTACACTCCAGCCGAATTCGAATCTTGAATCGCTCAATGTTGCGATAGCCATAGGCTCGTCTCTTAATGACTTTCACTTTGTTGTGTGTCCCTTCAATCGGAGCATTCGTGACCCGAAACGAAAAATAATTCTGAATCGACTCGCGCCATTGGACAACCGTTTTTGCAATCGACCGAATGGCAGCGGTGGGGGAAGTGAGATGCTCAGCAATCCATTGTTGGAGTGCTTCTTTCCCTGATTCTTCTGTATGAGCTGCATACACCGTTCTCATGTGCTGAAGGGCGTTGTAAAGGCGTTCTGGATGGGGATCTTGGGCTAACCAGACTTTTAATTCGTCCTGTTCCTCAGCTTTCAGTTTATCAGGAGAGGTATGGAGCAGACGTTGTTCATGCCTCCCCCGGCGATGGGTTCCCCGCGAATGGGTACGTTTACAAGCAGCTTCTAGCGATTTGGAGAAGAGCTGAATGACAAGGGGTGGAACGCCCTTTTTAAATGCAATTGCTGCTATAAGTCTCACCCTCCTTACTTTACCACCGGATTACGCACTTGGTTTTAGTGGCTCCTGTGGCTCCTCTTTTTAGAGCTGTTCTTAGATTTCTATTGCTTCATGGAACATCAATATTCGCCACCCCTTATTTTGAGATTTATTACATAATTAACCATAAGTTGTTATGCGGGTTTTTACCGACTGCAAAAAATGGAATAAAAAAACATCCTGACAGAGGATGTTTCATCAATCTAGGCTATATTTACTATGACCTAACAGGATGCTAGCCACCTAATTCGTTTTGGCTACCTATTCGCTTATTCAAATTTCCTAACCATCCAAACAGGGCTATGTATGTAAGGGTCTCGTCGTGTCGATTCATCAAATCGGCTAGAGAAAGGCAATATATCGTTTCTTCAATTCCTCTCTCTATTCTTCCCTTACCAAACTCATAAATAGCCATCTGATATCGAAACCGAAGATGTCGATCCAATCCGATTGCTTCTGTAAATTGATCGAAACTAGCAATTCGGGAGGCAAAGCGCTCTAAAATCCCATCCACGCAAAAATGGTAGGTGTTAGCGGATTTCATAATGGCATTTAAACCAGCAAGAACTTCAATGGTGGGGAGAATGTCGAGATAATCTGCATACTCTTCAATGATGCTTGTATTGCCAGACAACACCTCCAATGTGTAGGAGTTCGCCTTTGCCCATACTTTGAATCTTTCTACATCTTTACGTCCGTTTTCATCAAGTAATTCAAACCATCCTAAATCAGCGTAAACTTGCACATACTGCTTCGCCTCTTCATACAGTCCTTGCATTTCCAGTGCTGCGCCTTTATATAAATGTCCCATTCCGTAATAATAGACAAGAGGGCGCTCTGTTTTCAGGGGTTCCCCTTTTTTGTTTCTTTTTAACCTCTCCAATTCATGTATGCAAACAGTTTCTGCCAGAAGCCGTAACTCGTCACCGTACTCCCCTGATTTGTTCCACTTTTGCAAAGCATAACAAACCCGTGCTAATTGGAATAAAGCATCGAGTTGGTAGTTTTCAGGAAGCCGATTGCGATACGGAGAAAACCGAATCACATTCTCCCAATTTTCTTCTGCATTTGTCCCAAGTACAGCACGAAATAACCGATACTGACTCATCACAAAGTGGTCAGAAAAGCTATCTTTTTCATTCTCAATCACATATTCATAAAAGGGCACCGACTCTTTCAGTTGCCCTTTCTCATATAGTTGCTCTGCAAGGGCAAACAGAATCGAGATGTTTTTCGGATTCTCCAACAATAGAGAAACAGCAGTCTCTATGCAATCCCTTCGCCCAACCTCCACGCATCGAACCAAATACGGTATTAATCGTGGGCGCGAAATTCTCTGCTCTGACAAGCATTCTTCCGGGTATAATTCATATAACCAACCCTGCTCGCGTCCAAATACCTTGGTGAACGCATCTAATTGCCCTATGGTCATAGCCCGCGGCGGATTTCCATTAAGAATCTCACTCAAGCTACCAGGGTTAATGCCTGTTAATTCACTTAGCTTGCTTAATGTATAACCGTGCTTTCTCCGGCATTTTTCAATTTCTGACCGCAGCGACCGATGCATTGTCCCTTGCAGCCCCCCATAAAGAATCATCTCTTGGACCCGTCCTCCATTTTACTATTTTTAAAAATATACCACTTAGTCTTCTTATCAATTCGTAATCCAGTTCGAAACTATGATTCAAATATGTCAAGAGTCGGCAATTACCTAGATAGATAATAGGTTAATGGAGGGTTTTGGAGGCCTTGAGGTGTGAAGAAGGACTTACTTTTCCGTTTTCAATCTGTTTTGTGCAATGACAATATATTTATCCAATTGTTGGCTCACAGCCAAAACTTTATCATGTGAGAGACCGTACTTTCCCGCCAACTCCATCATTTCCCGTCGTAGCTGTTCGATTCTATTATCCAACTCTAAATGGCAACCGATTTCCTTTACCATGCCCCGGATCGTACACTTACTTTTAGGGGCTGATGCTGCGCCTCTTTTGGGGGAGTTTCCAGGATG
This sequence comes from Brevibacillus sp. AG162, assembly GCF_006715575.1. Lineage (NCBI taxonomy): Bacteria > Bacillati > Bacillota > Bacilli > Caryophanales > Paenibacillaceae > Brevibacillus > Brevibacillus sp. AG162. Next base: position 198,392 of record NZ_VFNO01000004.1, on the reverse strand, counting down.
GAAAGAAACATCCCTATCTAAAATATTCGCGATAGCAGTAATATCCAACGCCCCCTCTCTTTTACAATTTATTACATATAATTACTATACAGGGATGTGCAGAAATTCACCGACTAAGAAAAATTGAATAGAAAAAAAACATCCCATCGGAGGGATGTTTTTTCGGTTACGATCTATTTAACTAACTATTCCTTGAATCTCAATTCTCTAGGAATCTGTTCCATGCTCATACATAATTATACTGATGTTATTGGGCTTTTCTATGGATGGAGATCCAGTAAATATAGTTAAAACCATAACCACTGATAAAATAATTCTTTTCATAAGTTAAACCTCCCTTAATTTGTATATCCCCACCAAAATTTAGCATATAATGAGAGTTTGCGGATTTCCATCAAATTATTTTGGGAGATTTGCCCTCTTTCTGCCCGTTACAATGGATTGATATTGCTCGACTTGTGATGCAGACGCATACTGTCTATACTCTTCGAATAATGAGACGCATTTAAGAACATCCTCATACCGACTCACGGAATCTGCCAGAGAAAGACAAGTTAACGTTTCTTCAATTCCTTTCCCTATACGCCCTTTGCCCAATTCATAAATGGCTATCTGGTACCGAAACCGAAGCTGCCTGTCCAATCCAATAGCTTCTTTAAATTGACCAAAACTGGCAATGTGCGAAGAAAAGCGTTCTAATATCTCATCCACACAAAATTGGTACGTATTAGCTGACTTCATAATAGAAATTAAACCAGCAAGTATTTCATTCGTAGGAAGACTTTCAAGATAGTCTGCATACTCCTCAATGATGCTTGTATTGCCAGCTAGTACCTCTAATGTGTATATGTTAGCCTTTGCCCAAACCCTAAATCTTTCAACCTCTTGGTGCCCGACTTCATCCAGCAATTCAAACCATCCTAAATCAGCGTAAGCATGTACATATGGTTTCGCTTGTACATACAGCCCTTGCATTTCCAATGCTGCGCCTTTGAATAAATGTCCTATTGCATAATAATAGACCAAGTGACGTTCTGTCTCAGGCAGCTCACTCTTTTTTTCTCTTTTCAATCTGTCCAACTCATATATGTAAATCGTTTCCGCAAGATACCGTAATTCATCAGCGTACTGTTCAGACTTCTTCCATTTCTGCAAAGCATAAGAAACCCGCGCTAATTGAAATAAAGCATCCAGTTGATAGTGTTCAGGAAGCCTGTTTCGATAGGGGGAAAACCGAATAACTGCCTCCCCATTTTCTTCTGAATTAGTCCCGAGTGCAGCCCGAAACAATCGATACTGACTCATTACGAATTGGTCAGAATGTCCATCCTTCTCGCTATCAACGACAGCCTGATAAAAAGGGACGGACTCTTTTTGTTTCCCACTTTCATATAGCTGTTCCGCCACTAAAAAGAGGGTCGAAATATTTTTCGGGTTGTCCAACAATTTAGGAACAACCTCTTCTATGCAATCTTTCCGCCCAACCTCCGCGCATCTAACTAAATAAGGTATCAACCGAGGGCGCGATATTCTCCCCTCTGATATACATTCTTCCGTATACAATTCGTACAACCAACCTGGCTCGCGACCAAACACCGCCGCTAGCGCATCTAATTGACCAATGGTCATAGCCCGCGGTGGATTTCCGTTCAAAATCTCGCTTAAACTCCCATGGTTGATTCCCGTTAATTCACCTAATTTACTCAAGGTATAGCCGCACTCTCTACGGTGTCTTTCAATCTCTGACCGCAGCGACCAGTGCATCGTCCCTTGCAGCCCCCCCATAAAGAATCATCCCCTAATTTTTTCCTTTATTTTACAATAAAATTAGTTTTATTGGAAGTTTTAGTTTTATATTTTTTAACATTTCAGTAAACTAGTTCGTCACTTTTCGCACAATTCCTCCAATGTCTTGCGAATACAGCCTCGTAGGAAGAAGCGGATTTCCAGTCCTAGCGCCTCTGGAGCCCTCCCCAGCTCCGAAATAAATAGCGGGGGTTTTCAGCTTCAACCTCTGAAAAAACATCCTCGAAACTCTACTTTTGAAGCGCTCCCGCTATTTATTTCGGAGCGAACAGAACCCGCCCTCAGCAGGGCGTAGGCCGAAGCGTAGACTGGAAATCCGCTTCTTCCCTCCACTACGGCTACTCTATCCACATTGTAAAAAAAGCTCCGCCAATACATCTGGCGAAGCTTTCATTTTCATACTGTGCTTATTGCATAGCTACTTTCATAACCGCCCGAACGGAATCTGCCGATTTATCCAAGGCTGCTTTCTCAGCAGGAGTCAGATCCAGCTCGATGACTTGCTCGATACCATTTCCGCCCAAGAGAGTTGGTACGCCCAGGTAGATATCGTTGTAGCCATACTCGCCTTGGAGCAAAGCGATGGATGGCAGGATGCGCTTCTGATCTTTCAAGATCGCTTCTGCCATTTCTACCAGAGCTGCTGCAGGTGCATAGTAAGCGGAACCGTTGCCCAAGAGAGCTACGATTTCGCCGCCGCCTTTGCGTGTACGCTCTACGATGGCGTCCAGACGATCTTGTGGGATCAATTTTTCCAGTGGGATGCCGCCAGCGTAGGAATAACGCAAGAGTGGCACCATGTCGTCACCGTGACCGCCCAATACGAAGCCTGTTACGTCTTTTACAGATACATTCAGTTCCATCGCTACGAACGTACGGAAGCGAGCTGTATCCAGTACGCCGGATTGACCGATTACGCGGTGTTTCGGGAAGCCGGATGTTTTGTAGAATGTATAGGTCATCGCATCTACCGGGTTGGACAGGATGAGTACGATGGAGTTTGGTGCGTATGTTTTCACTTGCTCAGCAACAGAGCGCATGATGGCTGCGTTCGTTGCTACCAAGTCGTCGCGGGACATACCTGGCTTGCGAGCAATACCTGCTGTGATGATGACGATATCGGAGCCTTCGATGTCTTTGTAGTCAGAAGTACCTGTGATGCTAGCATCGAAGCCGAGAACGGGGGAAGCTTCCATCATGTCGAGTGCTTTCCCCTTCGTTGGGTTTTCCAATTGAGGGATATCGACCAAAACGATGTCAGCCAGCTCTTTTTGCGCCATGATGAACGCAGTTGTCGCTCCAGTAAAACCACTACCGATTACGGCTACTTTTTTTCTGCGAAATGTCATGCTGAATCCTCCTCGTCATGTTACAAGACTAGTTTTACACCACTTGCTTTTTGCTCCAGCATTTTGGAGAGGATTGTCCCAATGTGGGCCCCCGCCTCAACCGGAGAAGTACCTTGACGATGAATATTCGAGATCACTGTACGCTCTGATTCTACCATACCTTTGCGTGGACGGTAGCACATGTACGCACTCATGGAATGCGCCGTAACCAATCCTGGACGCTCTCCGATCAGGAGCACCAATACTTCTGGCTCCAAAATCTCGCCGACGTGATCCATGCTGGCTACGCGTCCGCCCTTGATAAAAAACGGAGTGCCGCAGGTCAGTCCGTAGCTTTTCAGAGAGTCCATCAGGGATGGAAGCACGTCTTTCAGGTTCGCATCCACCGCAGCGGCACTCAAGCCGTCTGAAACGACGATTTGTACCTGCGGTTTCTTTTGGCCGCGCTCTTGCAGCAAGCGCACGCCTTCCTCGGTGAGGATACGTCCCATGTCCGGGCGCTTCAAATAGTTTTCCGTGTTGTCATACTGTGTTTCCACTGTGAACAAGGAAAACTGATCGAGCACCGCTTGACTGACTTCACCATATACAGCATCTACAGCCGCAGCATGGTCGCGACGCAATTCGAGCATCGTCTTGGTCAAAGGTCTCACACCTGCACGCCAAACTCCGATGCGCGCTGGCGTGCTGGACAGCAGTTCATCCAAGCCTTCCTTGTACTTCGGATTCGGTACATGGGATGTTCTCTCTGGTTCTTTCGATGGAGCAAGTTGCTCATTCACCACTGGAGCTTGCGTCGGAGCCGTCGTCGCATTCGCTACCGGCTCTGCCTTTGGTTCCGATCTCAGTTGGATCAAGCCTGTCTCTGCTTTTGGTGACGGAGCTTGTTCGCTAACCTCACCCAGCTTCTTTTGCAGCTCTGCTACTACTTTATCTACCAAGAAATCTAATTGTTGTTCCATCCGTCTTTCACCTCCTGATCTTACATGAAGATTGTCGGATCGCCTGCTTTTGCAGTCAGCCTACCGTTTTCCATGATGCCCATTTTCTCCAGCCATTTTTCAAAATCAGGAGCAGGGCGCAGTCCCATTACTTCACGGAATGCGGCAATATCATGGAAGCTCGTCGATTGATAGTTGAGCATGACATCGTCTGCCATAGCTACCCCGATGACGAAGTTAACGCCTGCCGACGAGAGCAAGATACCGAGATTGTCCATGTCGTTTTGATCGACCTTCATGTGGTTCGTGTAGCATACGTCACAGCCCATCGGCAAACCGTGCATTTTACCCATGTAATGGTCTTCCAGACCCGCGCGGATAACTTGACGGCTGTCGTACAAATACTCAGGTCCAATGAAGCCAACTACTGTGTTCACGATAAACGGATTGTACTTGCGAGCAAGTCCGTAGCAGCGCGCTTCCATCGTTACCTGGTCCATGCCGTGATGCGCCTCGGAAGACAGCTCAGAGCCTTGACCTGTCTCGAAATACCAGAAGTTCGGTCCATAGGAAGTACCCTCTTTGCGCATCAGCTCGTCTGCTTCATCCAACAGCGCTACATCTATACCAAATGCCTTGTTTCCTTTTTCACTACCCGCCAAACTTTGGAAGATCAAGTCTGCTGGTGCCCCATTACGGATGGCACGCATTTGAGTAGATACGTGAGCCAATACGCAGTTTTGGGTCGGGATATCGAACTTGGTCATCACGTCTTTGGTCATGTTCAAAATATCTTTCACGCTGTCCGCTGTATCGATAACCGGGTTAATCCCGATTACCGCATCGCCAATACCGTAGCTCAATCCTTCATACAGGGATGCCTTGATGCCTTGTACGTTATCGGATGGATGGTTCGGCTGTACACGAGAAGCCAATACGCCTCTCTGACCGATTGCCGTGTTGGCATGCGTCACAACTTTGATCTTGGACGCAGCCGTAATCAAGTCGAGGTTGCTCATGAGCTTGGCGGTTGCTGCGATCATTTCACTGGACAAGCCGCGGCTGATGCGCTTGAGTTCATTATCGCCTGCTTGATGGCTCAAAATGTACTCGCGGAGTTCTGCTACACTCCAGTTTTTGATTTCGTTGTAAATTTTTTCGTTGATGCCTTCTTCGATCACACGGGATACTTCGTCTTCTTCTGCCGGAACCATCGGATTGTTGCGGATGTCCGCCAGCGTCAGATCAGCCAAAACTTGCTTGGCAGCTACACGTTCCCGGGAATCAGCAGCGGCGAGACCAGCCAGCTGGTCGCCTGATTTATCTTCATTAGCCTTCGCGAAAACTTCTTTCAAATCGCGAAATTGATAGGTCTGTCCAAGCACAGTCGTTTTCGTGTTCATCACGTCCACCCCTTCTTACGTTACGGCCTCTCATCAAACGCGAGTGTTTTGACGACGACGGGAATGATCGTTCCCGAGATCGGCTCACCGAGATCGATGTAATCGCCGTATTCCACACGCACCTGATCGATGCAAATGATTTCCGGTGCCCCTTTGCAACGCAGCGCCAAGGCCTGCCCAAGCGCTTTTGCCATATCTGTTTCACAGATGACGACCATCGTTTGACTCTCAGGGAAAGTTGCCCGGTATTGCTCCGACAGCTCCTGGGACAGCGTCTGCAGCAGAGCGTACGAGCAGTACCCGATGCCGGAGATCGCGAGTGCGAAAGGAATCCCTGTCGTTTTTTCAAACAGGCGCTCACCCAGTTGGTAGATCGAAGCCACTTCCTGTCGCAGTCGTGTGGCATCTGCCAATTGTTCTTCGGCAAGCTCCAGCTTGAGAATCGGAATATTTTTGATCGGCAACAGCTCCGGCTTGATATGCACGGTTGAACCACTAATCTCCGTGCTCTGCATCCCCGCGCCAATTACCGTTGCCCGTACCGTTTGATCCGGGTCTAGCCACTGTACCGGATACGTCCCTTTTTCGCGCTCCTGCTGGAGTACATATCCGAGCAGTGGTCCAAAATCGCCATATCGGCTCGCATCCGAAATATTTTTGACGGGAGGTCCGCTCATAAGCAGACCCACACCGCCTGAGACAGTCAATTCGTCAACAGGGATGGCATCGCGCAAATGCGGCCCCACTACGAGCAAGCCTGATACTTGGCGCTCTTTGCCCGTCAAATAATCGAGCATACTGCGTCCCAGCTGTTCGGCAACCTCTGTGAGCTGCGCGAATCCGATTTCCTGTCCGACTTGAATACGCAGTCCTTTTGCCGTCAGCCATTGTTGAATGTTCGGCGACACGTATTGAACGACACCTTGCGGACTGAGACGGATCAGCCTTCCTCCGACGTGGAACGTAACCGTTGCAATCGCTCGGCCACGTTGGAAGTAGGCGGCATTCGCTGTTCCTCCGCCAATATCGACATTGACGATTACACCCTGCATGGCTTGTGAGCGTTTTTCTGCGCCAGCGCCCTTGCCCGCCAGCAGGCCTTCGAGGTCAGCACCTGCTGTCGCTACCACGAAATCCCCGGAGCGTTCAGCCAGCAGATGAACGATATGCTGTGCGTTCTTTTTGCTGGCTGTTTCTCCGGTAATGATGACCGCCCCGGACTTGATTTGAGACAAGCTGATCTGTGCCTTGTCGTACTCGGCTGCAAGAATCGCTCCGATTCCGTCAGCGTCGATTTCATCAAATCCGATGAGCGGTGTGGAATGTACTTCACTCGCATACAGCAATTGTCGCTCCACGATCTGATAACGCGGCAGCGAAAACGTGCTGGACATGCGACCCAATCGCAATCGGCTGACGATCATTTTGGTCGTGCTTGTTCCGACATCGATTCCGACGCTTTGGATCCATTGTTCGTCCATATGAACCTCCTTGAACCATTGGCGTGCCAGACGGGCTTACGAAAAAACGCTTGAACAGCCGGTTCCTTGCTCCCGGTCTGATTCAAGCGCCTTTGCTCTCTTCGTATCTACTTGTCACTGCTTTTTATGATAACGTCAGTACTAGCCTTGCGTGAAAATGGCCTGCTCGCCCGACAAAATTTCCTCTGCCAGCTTCACAAGCGGCATGCGCCGTTGCATGCTTACTTGCTGCATCCATTTGTAAGCCGCATCCTCTTCCAAGGATAGGGCACTCATCAGCTTTCCTTTTGCCTTTTCCACTGCCTTGCGATCCTCGATCTTTTGCTTCAGATCATTGATATCCTTCTTCAGTGAAACGACTTTTTCCTTTTGACTGAGTGCGATTTCAACTGCGGGAATCAAGTCATCCTCCGACACCGGCTTCACCAAGTAAGCCGTCACACCCGCTTTTCTGGCATCCTGGACGAGTTCCTTTTGGCTATAAGCCGTCAAGAGAAGAATGGAACTGTCTGAAAAGGAACGAATGATACTGCTTGCCTTGATTCCATTCAAGACAGGCATTTTCACATCCATGATGATCAGATCGGGCTTGTGACGATGGGCCTGTTCGACTGCCTCTTCTCCGTTTTTCGCCTCGGCAACCACTAAATACCCTTCATTTTCGAGCATCTCGCGCAAATCCATGCGAATAATCGGCTCGTCATCAACCACCATAATCTTCGGCTGTGTCATCTTCATCCTCCTTTTGGATCGGATAGAGTATGGTAACCTCTGTTCCGTTCCCAGTATTGCGGAAATGCATCGTGCCTTCGAGGTCTTCCCTGACCAGTGTATCGACAATTTTCAGGCCGAGATGGCCCTTTTTGTGGATTTGCTCCATGTCCTCGATGCCCACCCCGTCATCTGTCACAGACAGACTAACGAAGTCTTCCTTGGCGACGAGTGCAATGGAGATTTTCCCTTCTTGCTGCTCATGAAAACCATGAATCATGCAATTTTGAATTAGCTCGGTGACGATCAAGGCAAACGATGTTGCTTTGTTGGACGGCAGATACACCGATTCGCCCGTCACCACGACGTGTATAGCTTGCTCAGAACGCCTCATCGAAGAGACGATTATTTTCGATATTTTGGTTAAAATCTCTTTGAAGTCAATCTGCTCCAGACCATCCTGTGCCAAGTATTCGTGAATAATGGCGATGCTGTTGATGCGATTGATGCTTTCCCGATATACCTTTTCAATCTCGTTGGACTGCGAACGCCGCATTTGCAGACGCAGCAGGCTAGAGATGGTTTGCAAATTGTTTTTGACCCGGTGGTGAATCTCTTTAATCACCGCGGATTTGATCATTAATTGCTTTTCTTTTTCCCGAATGTCCGATATATCTCGCAGGAGAATGAATCCCCCGATGATGTCTTGCTTGCGGACGGACGAAACCGCTTTCATCATGATAAAATGTTTGCCTTTTGACAGCTCCTCCTGAATATAACCCCCGTTGCGCACAAAATTTTCCGGGGTAACTCTCCAGGAAAAAATACGTTCGATGCTCTCACCCTTTTCCGGCCGTTCAAAGCCAATCAAGGAGAGCAGCTTGTGGGCACGGCCATTGGCGTACGTGATAACCCCACTCTGATCAAACAAAATCATGCCCTCGTGCAACAGCGACGATATGGGCAGATCAGGCACAGCGAACTGGATGAGCGTCTCACTTAAATGCTCCGTTGTTTCCTTGAGCATTTCGACGTTCTTTTCCTGTTCCACCTGTTTGGATATATCTTGTTCAGTTATCAAGGTCCCGATTGTTTTTCCAACCGCATTCGTGATGGGTACGACGCTTTGTCGCATCACGACCTGCTCCTGTGAAACCCCACGTGAACCGATGACAGGCTTGCCTGTAGTCAGACAATACATAACAGCCGGCTCATTAATCGCCGTCGCCAAATGCCCTACGACCGATCCACTGTACATAGAGCGTGCCGTACTCGGTGCAGCTTGTGCGACTACCATCGCAGCGCTCCGATCTACCGTCGGACAGTCAATAAACATGTCCGCTTGAGACAGATCAGCAAAAATCTGAAGCTTGGAAGCCAGATCCTCCACAATCCGAATGTCGTCATCACTCAACGTCGTGGACGCTTTGCACACTTCTCGTATTGATTGCATGTGAACCTCTTTTCACCTGCTAGGAGTTGATATGACCTCATTTTCTCACAGACACGCTGCGGCGGAAAGGGGTGTAATACTGGTTACTCTCGCTTACTCGTTGACAATTTCTTGCAAATACGCTCGCAATTCTGGCACTCCCTCACTCGTGAGCGAGGAGGTCCGGAAAATTTTCGCATTGCCGAGCGATTGACGCAGAAATTGTTCTGCCCTCTCCACATTTGCATCAGGATGATCCATTTTGGTAATGACCCCGATGCACGATTGCGGAAACCCTTGTGAAAAGCCAGGAGGGAAATAATTGCGCTCCCTTGTTGCATCCTGCACCATCACAATGATCTTCGCCTCAAGAGAGGTCGCCATAAGCGTGCGGTAAAACATCGGGTTTTCGCTGTACTCACCCGGAGTGTCAATCGCCCAGTCCCGATATTCGAGAGCTTGTGTCTTCCTGGCAGGCTGTTCGTCATTGAACAGCGCCCGCACCAGAGAAGACTTTCCTGCTTCGATTGCACCGATAATCATTACACGACCGGTCATGATTTCGTCACCAATGCCGGTGTAAACCGCAGTTTTTCGCTCAGTACCTGATTGACCGCTTCGACTGCCATCTCAACAGCGGATACATCTCCTACGACAATCAGTGAACCTGTAAAACGATCGAGAAACCCAAGCTCGACGCCAGCAGCCTTTGTCGCAATATCCGCGGCAATAATAGCTGTTTCGGTAGGCGTCAAAGTCAAAATGCCGATGGCACCGGCCTCATTGATACCTAGCTTGGTATAGAGCATTGGGTCAGGGTTTGCGATTACATGAGCCAACGTGACCTGTTTCCCCGGTACGAATTCCTGAATGACTCGTGAACGTTCCTGTTCCATTCCTATTCCTCTCTTCCTGCGGCACCCGGCACCTCAAACGAATCCACGATGCCTACGATGATCGCATCGATCGGCACACTGGTGCCGGAGAAAAGGATTCGGGCAGGCGTCCCACGAGAGACGATAACCTGCTCCCCGATTCCCGCACCGATCCTGTCCGCTGCGATAACGGTTTGTCCGCCTTCTTCGCCACGCCAATCAATCGGCTGAACCACCATGAGCTTGAGATTTTCCATACCTGCTTCTTTTTGCGTGGCCCAGACGCTGCCGATCACTTTTCCCAAAAACATGCGATCACCCTTTTCCTAAATAGCTGACCGTAATGCCGCGTTCTCTCATGCTGTCATAAGCAAGCGGAGAAACAATTGCACCTTTTTTCACGATCAAAGTCGTATCGCGAAGCTCAGGCTGAGATCTGATCCAATCCGCTGTCAACAGCTTCCCGGAAAAGACGGCTTCTTGCTCATCCAAAGGAGTCAATGTCGGTTGTTCTGTCTTCGTAGTCTCCACTTTTTGCAGCTGAGACTTGAGCTTGGAAACTACGCGATCAGCCAGACGGCGTTGCTCCGCAAACTCCACACCCAGCTCTTTCATGCTCTCAACATGACGGTTGAACAGCTTTTCATAAGCAGGTGTCAGTGTCAATGTTTGCAGGGTACGGCGGTCTGCGCGCTTGATCCCTGGCACATCGGAACCAGCGATGACGAATTTGCCCGTCACCAACGCGGAAAAGACGATTTCCGCTTTGATTGTTCCTTTTAGACCGGAAGCAATTCTCGCTGCATTATCCAAATCGATTTCAGGAATCACGATACCGACATAATCTTTCGGCACTTCCAACGGGGCAGGAGCGTACTCATCTGCTGTAAGAATTTTGCCTGCTCCCCCACATTCGATCTTGTGCATTCCCAACCAGGAAGAGGTTTCTCCGTCCAGGAAGAGAATGTCATGGCAGATCCCGTGGTTTTTCAGTTGGATAAAATGATCCTGAAACGCCTCATGAGCCTGGCTGTCGCAAAAAACGTACAGGACACGAGGCGCTGCGCTGCTTTGCTTTTCTGTATTCATCGATTGCAAAATTTCTTTTGTAATCGACGCCACCATTTCTCTGATGTCCATCAAGCTCAACCTCCGTTAGCCGGAGTAAAATTGCCCGTTCTTGCCGATCACTTTTACCCGGTCGCCCGTTTTCAAATTAGCGGCATTACCTTCATCCGTATCAACGTGGAAATCAAGTGCAAACTGCGGATGTACACGAACGACTACATCTGGATAGATGATAGGACGATCGCTTTGAGTCGCCAGGATCAGCGTATCGCCATCCTTCACTTGATATTGCTCGGCATCTGCTGGGGACATATGAACGTGGCTCTTCGCTACGATTACGCCTTTGTCCATTACAACAGTCCCTTTTGCCGTTACAAGTACCATACCTGGTGTTCCTTCAATATCTCCAGACATACGCACAGGGGCATGAACACCTACTGCAAAGCCGTCTGTTCTGGAAATTTCCACTTGTGTCGCGCCACGAGCTGGTCCCAAAACGCGAACCCCGTGAATGCTGCCTTTCGGTCCCACGATGGTGACTGTTTCCTGGCAAGCAAACTGGCCCGGTTGCGACAAATCACGCATTGGCGTCAATTGATGTCCGGCTCCGAAAAGCTTCTCGACATCTGCTTGCGACAAATGAATGTGACGGTTAGATACGCCCAAAGGAATTTCTCGCACTGCCTCGGCAGCTTGATTGGTGGAAGGCTGCTGGTGCTGATCAACTTGTTTCACTTGAATCCCTCTTCCTTTCAAGAAATCTGCCGCTGCTGGTGTTATTTTATCCCCTTTCTCAACGAGAAAGGGGTTTGGGATACCTGACTTATGCATTGCTCTCAAGGATGCTTCTGTAATCACTGCCATAGGGATTTATTACCCTTCGAGTTTAGGCAGGATCAATTCAATGTCTCCATGAGGGCGTGGGATTACGTGTACAGATACGAGCTCTCCTACTTTTTCAGCAGCAGCGGCGCCTGCGTCTGTGGAAGCTTTTACTGCACCTACGTCACCACGTACCATAACAGTCACGAGACCGCCACCTACGTGTACTTTACCAATCAGTTTTACGTTTGCTGCTTTTACCATTGCGTCAGCAGCTTCAACTGCTCCGATCAAACCTTTTGTTTCTACCATTCCCAATGCGGACATTTCTCCAGCCATTTTTGTATCCTCCTTAATTATATCTCCAAGATTTTAGTGTTTTACGACATTAAGACGTCATTTCTGTTAACACGGATTTGATGATGTTCTTGATCTCATCACGGCTCAAGCCAACGTTCATGGAAGAGACAGCTTGTAGAACAGCTTCTTCCGCTTGTGTCGCAGGAGCTTGTGGTGCTGGCGTTGATTGTGGCATTTCTTTGATGCCAAATGCAACACGCTTGATGTTGAACATATGCTTCGCACCGATGTTATCGGAAGTGATGTTGCCCCCTAAAGAACCGCATCCAAGTGTGAACGCTGGTTGTACGCCAGTCGTTGCACCAATTCCTCCGAAGGTCGTACCCGTATTTACCGGAATTCTAGATGCTGGCATTGCTTGACCATACGCTGCGATGACATTCTCATCCTGGGCGTGAATACCCGCTGTATGTCCAAGACCACCATGCTCCAGCAATTCGCGGCAACGGGCAAACGCTTCGCTGTCGCCGTGAACAGTGTAGAGGGCAAGGACCGGAGCCAGTTTTTCAACGGACATCGGATATGCTTTGCCTACATTGTTCTCCTCCGCAATCAGGACACGCGTATCAGCAGGGATGGTAATACCCGCCATTTGAGCGATCACATGCGGAGAGCGGCCAACGATTTTCGCGTTCAGCGAGCCGTTAATCGTGACGATGGCAGCTACCTTTTCCTTTTCTTGCTCGTTCAGGAAGTAGGCGCCTTCACGCTTCAGCGCAGCAATCAATTGGTGTTTGGCGGATTCCTCCACTACCAATGCTTGCTCAGAAGCGCAGATCGTACCATAGTCAAACGTTTTGCTCTGCACGATGCGCTTGGCAGCAGCAGCAAAGTCCGCACTGTGGTGGACGTAGACCGGAACGTTACCAGGTCCTACACCGTAAGCAGGCTTGCCTGAGCTGTATGCTGCGCGTACCATCGGCGTTCCGCCAGTCGCGAGAATCAAATTGGTCAGCTTGTGCTTCATCAGCTCGTTTGTCGCTGGAAGCGTAGGCTTGGTAACGCAATGGATCAAGCCTTCTGGTGCTCCAGCCGCTACTGCCGCCTGTGCCATCAGTCGCGCTGCTTCCAGCGTGCACTTGGCTGCCGACGGATGCGGGCTGAAGACAATCGCATTTCTCGCCTTGAGGGAGACCATCGATTTATAGATAACCGTGGACGTTGGATTGGTGGAAGGCACGATACCAGCTACGATTCCGAATGGCTGCGCCACTTCCCATACCTTGTTCTCTTCGTCCTTACGGATGATGCCAACCGTTTTTACATCTTTCACAGATGCGTACACATCTTGCGCAGCAAACAGGTTTTTCATTCGTTTGTCTGGGATGTTACCAAAGCCTGTTTCTTCTACCGCCATAGCTGCGAGTCGATCTGCATGCTCCACGCCCGCTTTGGACATGGCTTCGATGATTCTGTCGACTTGTTCTTGGCTGAAAGTAGCGAACTTGGCCTGTGCTTCCTTCGCTTGTGCGAGGTAGGTACGCACTTCCTGTATGGAATACAGATCAGCGTCGAGTGTCATTAGGCTTTGTCACCTCCGCCTTGTTTCTCTTCCAACAGACGAATGAGATCTTCTTTCTTCGCCATGTTGATTTCGTTCGTTGTCAGCGGGAAGTCCGCATACGAACGCGCCATTTTGCGCAGATCATTGATAGACTGATCCTGCAATTTGGTCGCTGGCACTTGGGCCGACTCTGCCTTACCCTCTTCTTTCACTTCCGGTTTCAGCAGGTTTTTCAGCATTTTTGGTACATTTTCGTCAGGACGTGGAATGACGTGTGAGTGCAGCAATGTTCCGACACGTCTCGCAGCTTCAGCACCAGCATCTACAGCTGACTGTACGGAGGAGACATCTCCGATTACATACACGGTAACGATCCCTGCGTCCGCGCCTTCATAAGAGACGACTTTGACGTCTGCGGCTTTGGCAGCAGCGTCTGCGGCAGCGATGAGAGCAGGCAAGCCCAGCGTCTCGATCATGCCGAGTGAATATGTTGTAGCGCGCATTTACATTACCTCCCCTTCAAGAGGGAAAATCCCTATTATCGTTTGACAGGCTGTTGGGCGACACTTCTTACGGCATCGGCAAAAGCATCAGCGGCTGCCGTGCATGCCGACTGGCTGCCAGTGAGTAGCGCTCCCCCAAAGTTCGTTTCTGTCGGTGGACCAAAAAATTGCACCATTTGTACATCTGCAGCCTTGAGGGCGGCATCAATACCATACATGGCCTCCAGCGGCGGAGCGATCAAGTAAGCAAGCGGCTCACCTTCGCGGATTCCGGCGGTTTGAGACAAGTAGCTGCCCGTCCGCGACACAACATGGGCGTAATACGCATGCGTCCCTTCATCATTCAAAGAGTAAAAGCATGCTCCGCTTTCCATAAATGCAACGGCTGCATCCAGTCCGCTCTGCACCTCCGATGGCGTCGCGCCTCCGATCATCCCGATGAACTCGCCGGACAACGGTCCAGACGCATGGCCTGAGCCTGCATAAAACGACTTGGCATACACAACTTCCACCGCTGCCTTTTTGGTCGCTTCGTCAATGGCCGTGTACCCCACATCGTCAATCGTGGAGGTCAAAAGACCCAGACTTCGGATATGAGAAGGCAGGTTCAGCTTCTCCGCAAATTGAGGATCGACATTGGGAATCAGTCGGATCGCAAGCGGCGTCGCTCGAATTGGTTTTTCCATGCGTGTCACTCCTTTCAAGACAACATCCCTGATCAAAAGTAAAAAAAGGTGCCTAAACACGAAAAAATAAGATCCGTGTTCAAGGGCACCTTTGCCTTTTGATTATTCACTTGTGGGTAAAATTACACGCGATTTACGTGCTCTTTTACCTGTCTCTAATGTAGAACAAGGCAGGGAAAAATGCAAGCGTTTTCGGCATTCCGTCACTTTTCCATATTCCGGTCATATTACGGACACAAGCCCCCATTATCTTTGGGGTGTAGCCGAGACGGGCAAGCCCGAAAGCAAGGCTTACAACAATTTACAGATCTTCAAGGAGGAATTTTACAATGAAAAAGAAAATGGCAATGGCAGTAATGGCTCTGGCAGTATCCGCAATGGCAGGTTCCGCGTTTGCGGCAAGTGACACAACGAAAACATCGGGTACCGCTGTACCCCTTCAGGTGGTAAACTTCGATGATGCTCAAACGATGGCGAAACCGATTATCAATCTGGTAGATTTGGCAAAGGAAAAGGGCATCTCCGTAGAAGAATTGATCGAACAGATGAAAAAAGAAGGGAAATTCACAGAAGCTACTACCGTTTCCTTCAAAATCGATGATAATGGCAAAATGTCCGTCTTCATGCAAGAGGCAACCAGCCTGGAACAATTGGCAAAAGAGAAAGGAATCAGCGTAGAAGAACTGATCAAGCAGCTTGAAAAAGAAGGCAAGATCACAAAAGCTCAGCAAATCTCAGTACCTGCTATCAAAAAATAGGCTCACCATTCAAGCATACACAAAACCTCTGACGGGAGACTGCCAGAGGTTTTGCTATACACTTCGCCATTTAACGGACACATAACTCCATTATGCTAAACAACTGAATCGAAAAAACGTTATTACAAATGATGTCAGCCGAAATCATGTCTATCATTGCTATGATAAGTACAAATTGACTCGAGATAGATAGGAAGTGTTTCTTCGTGAAACGAATTCTGCTCATTGAGGATGAAATGCCGATTGCTCGGCTTGTCCAGGTCTACTTGGAACGGGCAGGCTACGAGGTACAGTGGAACGAGGGAGATCACGAGGCAATCACGACTTTTCTCTCCTGGAAGCCCGATCTTGTCCTGCTAGACTTGATGCTGCCTGATCATGACGGCTTGGACATACTCAATCAGATTCGCCAATACGGCAGTTGTCCCGTCATCATTATCACTGCGCGCGGTACAGTGCCAGACAAGCTTCAAGGGCTTGCGCAAGGTGCAGATGACTACATTGCCAAGCCATTTGATCCAGAAGAAGTGCTCGCCCGTGTCCAAGCCGTTCTTCGCCGTTCCTCTTATCTCACGGAAGCGGATACGATCAGACTCGGCACGCTTTCGATAGATGTTACGGCACAGAATGCGCTGATCGGGAAAACACCCCTTTCCTTAATGCCACGGGACTGGCAACTACTCGTTTTCCTGGCGCGGCATCCCAACCAATGCTTTAGCCGCGATCAGTTGCTGGATCAAGTCTGGGGAATGGATTTTGAAGGAGGGGATCGTTCTGTGGATACCGCTGTGAAACGCTTGCGCAAAAGCTTGCGGCCTTGGCCGACTTCCGAAGGGGAAATCAGCACGATCAGAGGATTGGGGTATAGCCTGCGTGTTTACTAAACGATCTATTTCTACCAGGACAGCTGTACCTCTCTTGCGCTACTGGACGTGGCGCTACGCTCTGATTTTATCGGTCATCCTACTCGGTATCGGCTTCTTTGGAATCTATTGGATTAACAAAGCAGCTACAGAACAGCAGTTTCAAGTATTGGAAGCAAGAACGGAGATGCTGGCTGATTCGTATTCCAAGGTGTTGCTTACCAAGAGCGACACAGCTACTCCTTTAAAGAAAGAGGAGTTCGCGCAAGCAACTGCTGCTATGCCTGGCCAGACCGTCACTGCTGTAGCTGCTGTAACCGGTCCTACGTCACCTTCTATTCCTGACGCCGCAATACCCGCAGCAACTACCGCCACGATCGCGCTTAAGGTCATGCCAACTGTGCCAATCGATCACGTAGTGCAGATTTACGATGTCGCAGGCAAGACGTCCAAAAAGGAAATGGTCAACCAGACGGCTGCTACCATTACTCAGTTACCTACACCTATCCAGCCTGTAGACAACACAAAGGAAACACGGGAGGTTATCTCCGCAGGGGAAGCTACGTGGTTGCGGGTAGGTGTACCTTACTATGAGCATAACGGAGTCGCAGGCACCTATTACGTCAGCACGCCGCTTAACAATGATTTGGTCCACACCTATATCACGATCATGGTTTCCATTGGCATCATCACCTTGTGCGGTTGGGCTATCGTTTATGTTTTGTCTCGATCCCTGACTCAGCCTCTCCGGCAGTTGGCAATGGCTGCCGAGCAAATATCCACCGGAAATTATACGCCCTCACTGCCTGATACCGCCAAAATAAAAGAGGCGGAAATCAGCCAGCTGGTACATTCCTTTGACGAAATGGCCAACCGACTCGGACAGTTGGAGCGGATGCGCACCGACCTTTTGGCTGGTGTTTCCCATGAGCTGCGTACCCCTGTCACCTCGATCCGCGGGATGATTCAGGCGGTCAAAGACGGCGTTGTAAAGGGTGCAGACGCGGATGAATTCATGCAAATCAGCATGGACGAAGCCAAGCGACTCCAGACAATGGTCAATGACCTGCTCGATTTTTCGTCCATGGAAGCAGGTGAGGTATTCGTCGAGAAGCAATCCATTCAAATCGATAGCACATTGGATCAGGTAGTCGCACAGGTGCAAGCCCTACCATCATTTGCAGACGTATCTGTGACAGTTCACCCGACTGGATCAGAAATCGTATGGATTGGCGATGAATCACATGTTAAACAAATCTTGCTTAATTTATTGGGGAACAGCGCTGCCGCAAATGCAACGCAAATCGAGATCGGTGTCCATAATCAAAGCGACTTCCTCTCCATCGACGTGACCGACAATGGAAAAGGGATTCCTGAGTCAGAGGTTCCATTCATTTTCGAACGGTACTATCGCGGCGATAGCAAACGCAAAAAGAAACATGGATTGGGGCTTGGCCTGACGATCTCGCGACTATTGGCAAAAGCACACGGGGGAAATGTCGAATTGATTCGAACTTCTCCAGAAGAAACAACCTTTCGTCTGACACTCGCACATCCAGACTCGTCTGCTTGAAATGAAAAAGAGGAAGCAGCACGTACCGATCGTGCCGCTTCCTCTTTTACGTATGGGCACCCTCCGGCACATGCGTGCGGATAAGATCCATGAAGATGTCCAATGCTTTGGTATGAAACTCGTCGGATTTCGTGACGAGCGAAAAATCACGGGTAACCGGTGTCCCCGTCACCTTCAATGTGCAGAGCGTGCCGAGCTTTCGTTCTTTGCGGATGGCCCAATAAGAAAGCAGGCTGATTCCCAACCCAGCCTCCACTGACTCCTTGATCACCTGTGTACTGCCGAACTCCATTCGCTTGTGCGGTGTGAATTGCAGTTGGCGAAACATTTTTTCAGCCGCTTCTCTCGTGCCCGATCCTTCTTCCCGTACAATCCACGTTTCCTGCGTCAACTCGTCAATGCTGACCTCAGTCTGCCCCGCTAATCGATGCTCTGGAGAAGCAATCAAATACATACGATCATCAGCAAACGGCTCCACGCACATTTTCTCGTCCACATACTCCCCCTCAACAATCCCGACGTCGAGTTGTCGCTTTGCCACCAGCTCAGCGATCACTGTGGAATTGTGAATCGTAATCGTAGGAGTAATCATTGGGTAATACTGACGAAGACGCGCAATGACATGAGGCAGCACATACTCCCCGTATGTGTAACTCGCGCCAATAGTCAAATGCCCACTGGGTGTATTCATCAAATCGTCCACGAGGCTCTGCATCCGCGTGTACAGACCCAATATCTCCCGAGCGTGATGATAGACAATCTCGCCTGCTTTATTCAAGCGAACATATTTGTTGCTTCGCTCCAGGAGCTTTGTCCCTATCGTGCGCTCCAGCGCATGAATATACTGACTAACGGCAGGCTGCGTCATATGAAGCTCTTCTGCAGCTCGGGAAAAGTTCTGTCTGTCTGCAACGGTCACGAACACAAGCAAATGCTGATCCAACTGCCTTCACTCTCCTTTCCACCACTAACCATTCATTTCACTTATGATGATCATCGCAATGATTTATTTTTCTTATTATAACAGTTGCCGTATGCTGAGTTTGTAAATCTTTTCGAGGAGTGATGGCAATGGCAACTCCGATAAAAAACAGCGTGCCATTGAATGAAAGCAATGCCAGCGTACAGCCCAAAAAAACCCCCGAAAGCAACCCCGCATCCTTCTCGCTGTGGATAGCTGGAATCGCTTTTACTTTTTTCATCGCCCTGACAGGCTACGGCTTAGCAAAAATACCTGGCTTCCAACAAGTTGGCCCCCTCGCCTGTTCGATCCTGATCGCGGTCGCATACCGGCATTTTCGTGGATATCCGGAAGCATTGCGATCAGGGATTCAATTTTCCGCCAAACGTTTACTGCGTCTGGCTATTATTTTGTACGGGCTTAAGCTCAATATCGACGTCGTCTTGAATCAAGGCCTCGGGCTTCTCGTCTATGACGCTGGTGTCATTATTTTTGCCATCGCGGTTACGATGCTGATAGCCAAGTGGTTGAAAGCAGACTCTTCCCTCTCCCTCATGCTCGGAGTCGGTACAGGTGTCTGTGGAGCAGCGGCAATTGCAGCCGTCTCCCCTATCGTTGCTGCCAAGGATGAAGATACCGCCATTGGGGTAGGAATGATCGCACTCGTTGGAACCCTTTTTGCTATTTCCTACACGATCCTGCGTCCCTTCCTTCCTCTGTCGACGGTCGAATACGGCATGTGGTCAGGAATTAGTCTGCACGAGATTGCTCACGTCGCGTTGGCTGCTGCACCGTCGGGTGAAGATGGGCTAGCGATTGCCCTGCTGGCAAAATTGGGGCGTGTGCTTCTGTTGGTCCCGCTCTGTTTTATTCTGATGGTTTGGATGAAACGTTCCGGGAAATTGCAAAGTGGCACCAAGATCGAATTCCCTTGGTTCCTGATCGGCTTCCTTGCCATGAGTGTTTTTGGTAGCTACGTTCTCGGCTCATCCATTCCTGTCTCTGAGGCGTTCCATAACGGTGTCGCCAATCTTACCACCTTTGTACTTACCATGGCGATGGTCGGGCTTGGTCTCAATGTCAATTTGCGTGCACTGCGGACAAAAGCGGCGCGCCCACTGATTGCTATGACTATTACCTCGATTCTATTATCGGTTCTCTCCTTTGCATTGGTATAAAAAGCTGTGGATAACCAAACATCCGAACTCGAATTCGCCGATTTGCTTGATGATCGGCGAGTTTTTTTTGTGGATAAGGCTGAAGATTATCCCCATATGTTGATAAAGATGTGTACATCTTTGCTGAGGGGGATCTATATGTCGAGAAAATGGTTGAGGAGACGACCGAACATCTTATTCATCATTGTGGATCAGGAACGATTTCCCCCTGTCCCTTTTCACCTCCTTTCGCACACCTTCTATCAACGTGAACTTTCCCGGAACAACAGAAAAAACCCCTCGGATTGAGGGGCTTTTCGTCATTTCTTTTCTCTTCGCTATTCCTGTTCGGTCAATGCTTTTTCCAATGCTGCCATCGCTTCTTGTTCATCGACACCATCGGTGATTAGGGTAATTTCTTCCCCTTTTGCAATGGCTGCTGCCATAATACCCATGATGCTCTTGCCATTTACATTTTTCTCATTTTTGATGATTTTAATTTCGCTGGAAAAAGACGTGGCGACCTTCACAAAGTTCGCAGCAGGCCGTGCATGCAGGCCGTGCGCCAATTGAACCACTATTTTTTTCTCTACCATTCTGATCTGCCTCCTTCTCTATACTCTCTCAAGCCATTCCTTCACAAACGCCTCTACTTGCGCAGAAGTGCTCATCTGTAAAATTGTATCCACCTGTTTCGCTGCGTCCTCCACCTTCAAACGACTCAGCTGTTGGCGTGCAGGCAAAATGCTCCCTGCACTCATACTGAATTCATCCAGACCCATTCCCAACAGAATCGGGATCGCGATTGGATCGCCTGCCATCTCCCCGCACATACCGACCCATTTGTTCTGCGCGTGCCCTGCTTTGATGACATTGTGCAGCAAGCGCAAAACGGCAGGGTGATAAGGCTGGTAGAGATAAGCGACCTTCTCGTTCATACGGTCGGCTGCCATTGTGTATTGAATTAAATCATTGGTTCCAATGCTGAAAAAGTCAACCTCGCGTGCAAATTGATCGGCCAACATTGCCGCAGCAGGGATCTCAATCATGATACCCACTTCGTACTGATCGGATACTACAATTCCGCGATTCACCAAAGATTTTTTCTCTTCTTCCAAAATCGATTTCGCCTGGCGGAACTCCTCCAGTGTCGCAATCATCGGAAACATGATTTTCAAATTGCCGTGTACACTTGCGCGCAATAGAGCACGCAGCTGCGTACGAAACAGTTCTTGGTTGTCGAGACACAGCCGGATGGCGCGATGTCCAAGAAACGGGTTCATTTCTTCCGGCAAAGCGAGGTAGGAGAGATGCTTGTCTCCACCAATGTCCAATGTGCGAATCACCACCGGGCGGTCGCCCATATGCTCCAGCACGTGCTTGTACGCGAGGTATTGCTCCTCTTCCGTCGGAAAATCATTGCGCCCCATGTACAGAAACTCCGTGCGGAACAGCCCGACACCTTCAGCTCCATTGGCGATTGCTCCAGCGACGTCTTCAGGACTTCCGATATTGGCGGCAAGCTCGACATGATGATTGTTGAGCGTGACCGTTTTATTGTTCACAAGCTTCGCCAATTCGGCTTTTTGCACTTCGTAATCAGCCTGCTTGCGTTTGTAGACAGCGATTTCCTCTTCACTCGGGTCAATAATCGCGATCCCTTCATGCCCGTCGAGAATGACGAGCGTCCCAGGCTGAACTGCACGAGTAATTCCTTGTGTTCCGACAACAGCAGGAATCTCCAGAGAACGTGCCATAATCGCAGAATGGGAGGTTCGTCCTCCAATGTCCGTGACGAAGCCTTTGACATAGCGGCGGTCTAATTGAGCCGTATCGGAAGGCGTCAAATCATCCGCTACAATGATCACTTCTTCTGTCAGCTCACCGAGTCCTGCAAATGGTAAACCGAGCAAGTAAGAAAGTACACGTGTGGTCACGTCACGAATGTCTGCTGCTCTCTCCCGCATGTATTCGTTGTCCATTTGCTCGAAAAGTCCGATGAATGCTTGTGCGACATCATTCAAAGCACTTTCAGCGTTTGTCTTTTCGCTATTAATTTTATCTTTGACGGTATCGACCAGTTCCGGGTCTTCCAAGACGAGCAGGTGAGCTTTGAAAATGTCTGCATGATCCGTCCCCATCTCCCGCTCCACGCGCAGAACGATGTCCTCCAAATCATTTTTTGCTCGAGCCAATGCCTCTTGGAAGCGTTGGATTTCACTCGCCGGATCTTCAATCGCTACGGTATTGATCTGTAAGTCGGGCGTTGTCAATAAAAACGCCTTGCCAATGGCTATACCTGCTGAAGCTTTTACACCTGTGATCTTTTGGGACATCGTAACACCAGCCTCTCTCAATGGCTACCTGACCATTCCTTCAATCTGCGTGCCTGTGCGCGCACGATCTCCTCCAGAGGATGACCTGCCGGAATGCCGGTACAATTGTGTAATGTATTTTCCCATCCAAACTCTTTCAGGCTTGCTTGTATCCGCGCGGACTCCGCATCCTCGGGATAGTCGAACGCCAGTGCCGCTGCAATTGCCAGACCCAAATACGCTGGATTCATTCCTTTTTCCATGCATTGCAGCGCTGGGCCGACCAAACGATCATGCTGCGACAGCTTGCGGATCGGCGAACGTGCCACCCTGACAATATCGTCAGACAGCAGCGGGTTGGTGTATCTGCCTAGGATTTTTTCCACGTATTGCTCATGCACTCGCGGGTCAAATCCGTACTTGGCAGCAAGCAGTGCACCTGTCTCCTGAAGAGCCCCGCGTGTCACCTGAACGATCCGGTCGTCTCGCATCGCTTCATCAATCGTTTTCATCCCCAGCTGATACCCCAGGTACGCAATGACCGCATGACCTGTGTTGACGGTAAACAGCTTTCTCTCGATGTACGGCGCAAGATCCTCCACATAGGTAACGCCCTCAATGGACGGGACCTCTCCAACCATCTGCGACGAATCGACCACCCATTCGAAAAACGGTTCCACCATAACCAGAAGCTTGTCATCATGCTGCTGCAAAGGAACAATCCGGTCTACAGCTGCATTGGGGAATCCGATCCATTGTGCTGCCTCGGCTTGAACCGATTCCGTCAGATGCTCATACACATGCTCCTTCAGCTTCTCGCTGCCGCCAATCATGTTTTCGCATGCAATTACATTGAGTGGGTTCGCATGAACAGAAAGTCTCCGGGTAATGCCGGCTGCGATGGCCCCAGCAATGTGCGGAAGAATGTTGGGACCAACTGCCGTCGTAACCAAATCGGCAGTTGCGATCGCTTCAGCTACCGCCGCTACATCCTGACCATTTATCGCTCGAACTCCTTCCACGACCGACTCCGGTTTTCCTGTTGTTGCTAGTTGCACGCGATACATTTTTCGCTCATTCAGCTCATCGACCAAAGCCGCGTTGACATCTACAAACGCAATTTCATAACCAGCCTTTTGCAAAAGTTGTCCGATAAAGCCTCGCCCAATGTTCCCTGCTCCAAAATGTACAGCTAGCATAGGCGATTACACCTCCTCAGAGAACATCGCGATGATTTCTTCAGCCGAAGCCGCATTTACAATCCGCTTGACGTTTTCCTCCTCGGAGCAAAGAATCGCGATGTTCGAGAGCACCTCCAGATGCTCATCTCCAACAGCAGCAATGCCCACTAACAAATAGGCTGTATTTCCCTCACCAAAATCTACGCCCTCCGGAACCTGAATGATGGAGATCCCGGTGGATTGAATCTCTGCCTTGGATTCGTTCGTTCCATGCGGGATGGCTACGCCGCTTCCGATGTATGTGGTCGCCAACTGCTCGCGCTCTTGCATTTTCTCTACATACGCCTCTGTTACATGGCCTGCACGCACAAGCAATTGTCCTGCCAGTCTGATCGCTTCTTCTTTATTGGCTGCCTTTGCATTCAACATGATTTTTTCCGCTGTCAGTATGTTTTTCATTTCGTTCTCTCCAATCCTATCTTTTTGAGGCAAAACGCATACATTTTGCCCGCTATATAATCAGCAATTTGCTGTGTTTCTCCTGTTTTCAAAACCGCTTGCATTTCTTCTTCAATCAAAAGGGAGCTGATCTCGCTGAGAACCTCCAGCCCTTCCTTTGGCACTTCTTTCGGCCCTAGCAAGAGCAGAAGCATGTCAATCGATATCACTTCTTCATCCATCGAGCGAAGAAGGACAGGCTCTCGTAATTGGTGAAACGTAAAAGTCGCCTTGTTCACTGCTTCATTTCTTCCGTGAAAAAGGGCCAAGGACGTTCCCGGAATCCCCAAACCGCCGAGCTTTTCCCGCTCGATCAACTGCTTGACGACCGGTTCGACCTCCTCGATCGTTCCACGCGCTTTCAGCCTCTTGCTGATTTGGCTCAAAAGCTGGGCGATGTCGAGATCACGGTTATCCCATCTCATTCCCCATAGCCCATCGTAAAGCTCATTGGCATACGCAGCGTAGTGTTGCATGGCCCTTAGATGTTCGATGGACTGCTGTTCTGCGGGAACCAGCTGACTTTTCTCCTGATGGGATCGCTTCTGACTCTTCGCGTGCAATTGATACTTAATTTTTTGGATATCGTCTGGCGGAAGCAGCGGGCTGACCACGACATATTCCGCTGGATCGAGTGCCAATGGAAGGGTGGAAATGACCAAGTCATAATCCGTTGCCGGAACCTCTTCCAAGTCGAACATGGACAGATTTTTCAAGCTGACGATCTCCGGTATTTCTTTTTTGATGCGCGTTGCCAAAATCTTGGAGGAGCCGATCCCGCTGGAGCATACCACCAATGCCCGGTACCACTGCTGCTCATGGCGCGTTCTCTCCAGTGCCGCCCCAAGATGCATCACGAGGTACCCGATCTCTTCATCTGGAACCTGCAGCCCTGGCAAAATCGTATGGACCGCTTCACTTGTTACGGCAAACAGCTCTGGGTAGTTTTGCTTGATCTGCTCGAGAATCGGATTGCGAATCTCCATCTTCCGCTGTAATCGGTACAATGCTGGCTCCAAATGCGTCAGCAGACCATGGAACAGCGAGGCGTCATTGCCAAGCGGAATGTCCAATCGTTCTTCGCAGGCTTGAATGAAGCGTTTTGTAATGACCATGAGCTCTGTATTTTCCGGCCATACCTGGTCATCCGGAGAATGCCGCAGCTTGGCTCCCCGCAAATGCATCGTAATATAGCCGATCTCATCCGTTGGGATCTCCATCTGGAAAATTTGCTTCAATCGCTCCATGATGTTGCTGGCTATTTCGTACTCGGGTGTTCCAATCAATTCACTGAGGGTGTTCTCGTCAAAATGAATGCCTTCCCCTTTTTCAATCCGTTCCATGGCCAATGCCAAATGGGTGACCAACCCGAGATAGGCGCTGTCTGCCAAAGGATACGGAAGCTCCTCGTCCAGATGGCTCAATGCATTCTCGACCTTGATCAGCTTTTCCCGGTCAATCAGGCCGAGCAACCGTTTCGAAATCGAGTCGATGTCTCGCAGTGCCTTGTTTTGAATATTTTCTTTGATGATCCCAATCAGCTCGTGATCGTCCAGATGCTCGGCAATCAGTCTGCTGATAGCCCGTCGCTTGGACGACTCGGTACCTTGCAGCTCTACGCCGTACCCTCTTTTTCGCAAGAGTGACAGATCGTAACGAGCGAGCATGGTCTCCAAATCATCCAGATCATGGCTGATGGTCGCTGTCGTCACTTTCAAATCGATCGCCAGCGAAATCAGCTTGACTGGCTCTGATGCCTCTAGGAGCGCACACAGGATGATGGCCTTACGTTCCTGCACGGTGTACTCCTTCGTCATGTGATGCAGGACAGACATTCTGAGTGCACGCTTTTGCTCTACAGTCCCAACCACTTCAAGCCCTGAACCTGTTTTTCTGACCAGCTCCAGTTCAAATTCATCAAACAAAGAAGCCAGCGCATCCAATTCTCTGTGAACGGTACGGCCGCTGACACCAATCTGCTCGGCGATCGAACCAACGGTAACTCCTTTTTGTTCCTTCAATAAAATCTCGATAATAGATCGCTGTCGAGAGGATACATGCATGTCTTCGTTCCCTCCTTAACGCCAAAGAGGGAAGACGCTAGCTCTCACTAGCGTTGATTCCCTTTACCCCAGGCGTTTGACCAACTTGTCATACTCGGGACTATTCAAGAAATTTTCAATGGAGATATGCTCCGCAGAAGGCGCTTTGACCTGCGCTCTTTCTGTTAAAGTCTTGTGCGTAATGACGATATCAGCGTCGCTTGGAATGTCGTTGATCGCTGTATTGATGACCGTAATCTCGGTCAGGCCCGCATCCTTGAACTTTTTGCGCAAGGACGCCGCACCCATCGCACTGGAGCCCATTCCCGCATCGCAAGAGAAGACGACTTTCTTCACGTCAGCAGCAGCTACTTCATGCATCACTGGAGCTTCTACCGTTTCTTGTGCCTTCGCTTTTTTGCCTTTCATCTCTTGCATTTTTTCTGTCGCTTTTTCCAATTCATCTTCGTCTGTCTTCGCGCTCATTTTCAAGAGAGCAGATGCAATGAGGAAGGACACGACAGTCGCTGCCAACACACCTGCGAGTACCGGTAGCAATCCACCACGCGGTGCCATTGCAATCAAGGCGAAGATACTACCTGGAGACGGTGGCGCCACCAATCCTGCGCCAAGCAGCGTGAAGGTAAACACACCAGCCATCCCGCCACCAATGGCCGCCAGAATCAAACGCGGATTCATCAGCACATACGGGAAGTAAATTTCGTGGATACCTCCGAAGAAGTGAATGATGACAGCACCCGGAGCCGATTGCTTGGCACTACCTCTGCCAGCAAGCCAGTATGCCAACAAAATCCCCAGACCTGGTCCTGGATTGGATTCAAGCAGGAAGAAGACGGATTGACCCATCTTCGCTGCTTCATCCAGACCGATCGGGCTCAAAATACCATGGTTAATCGCATTATTCAGGAACAGAATCTTCGCTGGCTCGATGAAAATGCTCGCAAGCGGCAGCAATCCCGCACCTACAATAACTTCTACACCTGCTGCAAGCGCTTTGCTCAAGCCCACAACGACAGGTCCAATTGCTTGGAATGCCAAAAGTGTCAGTAACCCACCAACAATCCCCGCAGAAAAGTTATTTACCAGCATTTCAAAGCCGGAACGAATTTTTCCTTCGAACAACTGGTCCACTTTTTTCATAACCCAGCCGCCCAAAGGCCCCATGATCATGGCTCCCAAAAACATCGGGATGTCTGCGCCTACGACAACCCCCATCGTAGCGACGGCACCTACGACCCCACCTCGAACATCATGGACCATTTTCCCGCCGGTATAACCGATCAGCAGTGGCAGTAAATACGTAATCATCGGTCCAACCAGTTTGGCCAAATTTTCGTTAGGCAGCCAGCCTGTCGGAATAAATAAAGCGGTAATCAATCCCCAAGCGATGAAAGCACCGATATTCGGCATGACCATAGCACTCAAGAATCGTCCAAACTTTTGTACCGAGACCCGTATTCCACCCGAAGAGTTTTTTGTTTCCACGCTCTCCATACTGAACCCTCCTTTACCCCTATCTATGAGATGTTGACATGATTGAAATGGTAATGTGTACACCTCAAATATAAAGCGTTTTCACAGAGGGTAACAACAAAATCAAAGCGCGAATTTGTCTGACTCGTTGTTGCCAAAACTTAATTGCACATAGGAAAAAGACCTCTACCCAGTTGCAGAAGCCTTCTCCTTACAAATTCTCGAATTCAACTTTGATCACTTTTCCGGTCTTTCACATCGACATCAATCTCAAACACCTGATTTTGCTCGGTGAGAATCTCCTTCGCTTGATCAAAGGAATGTCCAGTTGCATGAACCGACATCCCCCCTCCCAATACGGCGAGCCAAATACCAGCCCACTTTCCTATGGCTGTTTTCCTCATACTTGCACTCTCTCCCTGCGCGAAAATTCGTGCCAAAACACTCCTAGTTTGTCACGGATTCCCCTAAATATTCGCAGGCAGGTCAGCACGAAAAAAAGACCGATGCGCACATGTGCACACCAGTCTTTGCTTGTGATACCGCTCAATTCCTAGCTGCGTGGTGAACGAGATTCGCCACGTGGACGGGAGTCGCCACTGCGTGGACGAGAGTCACCGCTGCGCGGACGAGATTCGCCGCCGCGAGGACGATATTCGCCATTGCGCGGGCGAGATGGACGCTTTCCACCAAAACCGGAACCGGAGCCGAAGCCACCTTTTCCTTTTGGAGGCAGCTTTTTCTTCCCGACACGAAGAGGAGCCTCTTCCGTCAGGCGAACAGGAGTTGTATCCGGCTCTTTGGTCAACAGCTTGAGTGCTGCGGATACCAATGTCACGGAATCAACATCCTCCAACAATTGCTCTGCCAATGTTTTGTAAGCAGACAGATCATCTCTGCCAGACGCTTCCAAAATTTTGTCTACCGTCATTTTTTGTTGACCTTCCAGGGCTTCTGCCATCGAAGGAACGGCACGACGCTCCATGCGACGCTTGGTCGTACGCTCAATCAGACGCAGATGGTCGATTTCACGGGAAGTAACAAAAGTAATCGCGAGACCCGTTTTACCAGCACGTCCCGTTCTTCCGATACGGTGAACGTAGCTTTCGGAGTCTTGTGGAATGTCAAAGTTGAATACGTGCGTAACCCCGCTGATATCCAGACCGCGGGCTGCAACGTCAGTCGCTACCAATACTTCGATTGTACCTTCTTTGAACTTGCGAAGTACGCTGTCGCGTTTTGCCTGGTTCAGGTCTCCGTGGATACCTTCTGCTCCATAACCGCGCTTGGTCAGCGCTTCGGACAGCTCATCCACTCTGCGCTTGGTTCTACCGAATACGATAGCCAGCTCAGGCGAATGAATATCCAGCAAACGGCACAGAACATCGAATTTTTGTCTTTCTGCTACTTCCATATATTGCTGCTCGATGTTTGGTACGGTTACTTCTTTTGCTTTCACTTGAATGATGGTTGGTTCGTTCATGAACTGCTGGGCGATTTCCTGGATCGCTCTTGGCATCGTCGCCGAGAAGAGCAATGTTTGACGATTGGTAGGAACCTCTTTCAAGATTTCCTTGATATCGTCGATGAAGCCCATGTTCAGCATTTCATCCGCTTCATCCAGAATCACCATTTCAATCGCATCGAGACGAATCGTTCTTCTTCTCATATGGTCCATGAAACGTCCAGGTGTTGCTACAATGATTTGCGGGCGTTTTTTCAACGCCTTGATTTGACGCGTGATGTCTTGGCCACCGTAGATTGGCAGGGCAGAGATGTTTTTAAATTGGGCAATTTTATTAATCTCTTCTGCTACCTGAACAGCCAGCTCACGAGTAGGGGTCAGTACAACCCCTTGAATGTTGCCGTTGGTTTCGTCCAAGCGTTCAACCAGTGGAATACCGAATGCAGCCGTTTTACCAGTACCTGTTTGTGCCTGACCGATTAGGTCACGACCTTGCAGTGCTACAGGAACCGTTTGATCCTGAATCGCTGTAGCCTCTTCGAAGCCCATGTTGCTCAAAGCTCTAACAATGGAGTGGTGTAAGCCAAAATCATTAAAAGTCGCCAATGAATGTCAGTCTCCTTTATCAATACCTTCATCTATAAAATTCTCAAAAAAAAGGGCACTATTCCTTACGATCCGGAACATGCCCTTTTATCCCGATTGTACGTAGCGCCCTAAAGAACATAGCTGTAATCGTACCATGCAATGACTGAAAAAGCAAACTGCTTATATACCCAAATTGTTTGATTTTTTGGTGATGCATCTTGTAAAAATAACAAAGCAGCCCAGGAGAGGGCTGCTTGTCTGTTACGGGATTATTTTACCCATTTTTTGTAAAGCTCATCAAATTTTCCTTGCAGCTTCATCTCGTCCATCCACAGATCCAAGTAGTTAGCGAAGATCGTGTCTCCGCGGTGAATCATGTACGCTTTTTCACTTTTGGTGAACGGGTTGTCAGTCAGAGCAGCATACAGGCGGGAATCTGCTTTGGAATATACAATCGCTTCCAGCGTATCCGTGATCATCACATCGTACTTACCGCTTGCTACCAGACCAGGAATGTCGAGGTTGTTTTGTTCAACAGTCACAGTTGCTTTTGTCAGGTGCTCACGAACGAATTTTTCATTGGTGCCTCCTGGATTCACACCAATGCGCACCTCTGGCTTGTTGATGTCTGCTACACTCTTGTACTTGTCCTTGTCTTCTGCACGGATAAGCGGAGCTTTACCGAACATAATATAAGGATCGCTCATGTGTGCTTTTTTCTGACGGTCTGTGTTGCGCGTAACGCCTCCAACAGCAATATCGAATTTATTTGCCAAGAGGTCGTCCATCAGTGTTGGCCAAGAGGTTTGGACAAAACGCGCCTCAACTCCCAAGCTTTTTGCGAATTCTTTCATCGCGTCGATATCGTAGCCTTCGAATTCATTCGTTTTTGGATTCAAATATGTAAACGGTTTGTAGTCACCTGGCGTACCAACGAGGATGTAGCCTCTCGCAATGATTTCATCCAAACGGGATTCAAACTTTTTCGCTTGCGGTTTTTTAGCAGCTTCAGCAGCTACGGTTGGGACAGGCTTAACCGCCGTTGCGGCAAATGCACCTGTTCCTCCAGTCATGAGCATAGTTGCAGCGAGTGTGCTCGCCAAGATTGTCTTTGTAAATTTTTTCATCTGGGTTTCTCCTCCTGTTGTTCGGTAATGAATTTAGTTATCAGAAACAAACTCCATCATCCCCTAATGGCATCCCCCCTTTCAAAGAAGAGGACTTACAACCTGTTGAGCTGCCTCTTACACAGTGAACCTGCCGATACCTTGCTGTAGTTCTTCTGCCACTGCGTTCAAACGCTCGACAGACTGACCAATTTCCTGGATGGCTTGAAGCTGCTCTTCGGTTGCCCTTGCCACTGTTTGTGCGTCGAGTGAAGCATGTTTGGCAATGTTATGCATTTCATCCACAGAAGCACTTACCTGCTCAGAGCCTGCTGACATTTGTTCAGATGCTGCAGATACTTCCAAAATGTGCGCAGCAACGTTACGGGAAGATTCTAAAATGTACCCGAAGATTTCGCGAACCTCTTCGACCAGTTGAATACCTTGCTGTGCGTTTTCGTTGCCCTCGGTCATGACCTCTACCGCGTGACGGGTATCTTGCTGGATTTCCCCGATCAGCATCGCGATTTTGGATGCGGACTCCTCGGATTGGTTCGCCAGCTTTTTCACCTCTCCGGCAACTACAGCAAACCCACGTCCATGCTCGCCAGCACGTGCTGCCTCAATCGAAGCGTTTAAGGCTAGCAGGTTGATTTGCGAGGTCAACTGACTGATGGTATCGAGAATGCCTTCGATTTCTTTGGAGCGATTGTTGAGCTGCTCGATTGCTACTGTCGCCTTCGATGTTCCCTCGCCAATGCTTCCCATCTGGCGAACTGCCTGCTCTACCACAGCAGTTCCTTGTTCTGCCTGCTCTGTTGCTATCTGGGCAGCCTCTGAAACATGTGCAGACGTCTCCGCGATTTTCACGATGCCTGCTGCCATGTCAGTCATCGACAATGCGACTTCCTGCGAGCTGGCTGCCTGTGCCTCTACTCCCTCAGAAATCTGTCCAATAGACAAGCCGATTTGGTTGATGTTTTCCGTCGCTTGTTTAATACCTTCGGATACTTCCTGACTAAAACGCTGTACTTGATCAGACGACAGAGATACGTCTTCGATCAAATTTTTCAAGTGCGATACGGTTTGGTTAAAGTCACGGGACAGAACGGCAATCTCGTCTTTCCCTTCCACCGTAACTGTCTCAGCCAAATTCCCCTGAGCCACTATGTTTACCGCTTGATTCAGACGCTCAATTGGTTTCACCATGCGTACAGCCAAGAAATAAACCAGGACTACCCCAACAGCCAACACGATGAGGGAAATGATCATCAATTGAAGCGACAGCGCATCTACGGGAGCATGCAGCTCTGCTATCGGTGCCGTGATGTATACGCCCCAATTCAGACTGGTAGGTGCATAGGAAACAAATTGAGGTATTTGCTCGTATTGGTATTGAGTGACTCCATGAGTTCCGTTCTTGATGTCTTCAAATGCTGTTTGAAGCTCAAGAAAACCCAGGTTGAGAATCGATTCCTTCAGAATGTACTCACTCGTCGGGTGATAGATAAAAGTCCCTGTTTTACTAACTAAAAAGGCGTAACCGCTTTGCCCGAACTTCTCTTGAGACACCTTTTGTTGAATTTCATTGATCGGAATGGTTGATCCGACATAACCGTATTGACGATTGTCCTTCATCAGGGGAACGATAATCGTCACAATGTTATTCCCCGTCCGTTTCGAAACCACTGGCTCGGAAACGATTACCTTTCCTTCCCCTTTGCCAGCTTCCTGAAAGTGTGGTCGGTCCGATGGATTGGTCACTTCTCCTTTGAAATTGATCACTTTCGTTCCGCTTAAATCATACGAAAAGAAGAAGGTCTCAAACTCAGGATTTTCCTTTTGCGCTTCTTGAATCAACTTCAGGTCATGATCGAAATTGTTATCCGCGGAGATCAATCCTCCTATCGTTTTTACAACTCCGATTTTTTCTTGAAAGAAACTGTCGATACGAATGGAGAGATTACTTGCGGCCAGCTCAGCTTCTTTGTCAAGACTGTCTGCCAACAGCTTCGAAGCACTCCAATAGCTTGCACCGCATACCATGCCCAAACTAACAAGCAAAAGCAGGCACAAAATGATAATTAGCTTATTCTTCAAACTATTTTTCATACACTACCACTTCTCCCTTCTCTTCCTTTCAACAAAAAAAAGACTGCCTACCGACAGCCGATCATGACTACGGTACGGCAACCCGGCTGTCCTAGTGCGAAAATCATAGATCCTCGACTTTAGACCCGTGGCTTTGCGTCCCTGCCTTTCAACAGGTTTGCCTTTGTCATTCCTTGTTGTTTTTAGTTTTAGTCCACACTTTTTCAATCTCATCGTTCTTTTCCCATATTTTCTCTGTTATAAACCACAAATTTTTTAAAAAAAGCTGACGACCCGGAAACAGGTGTCAGCTCTCTTGTATATTCTCTTGATCAGCTCAATCCGATCACGTGTCCATTCTCATCTACATACAGCGATTCAGCAGCCGGCTTTTTCGGGAGGCCTGGCATTGTAACCAAGCTTCCGGTCAGTGCGACGATAAAACCAGCTCCTGCCGATATGCGCACTTCACTCACTTGAATCGTGAAGTCAACAGGTGCTCCCAACAGATCAGCGCGGTCCGTAAAGGAGTATGGTGTTTTCGCCATGCATACAGGCAGATGGGACATGCCCATTTCTTCTACCTTTTGCATCGTTTTCAATGCAAGCGGCGAAAAGACAACTCCTGATCCACGGTACACTTCTTTTACTACTGTCTCAATCTTGTCTCTAATGCTGAGGTTCTCCTCATACAAGAATCGGAAGGAGGAAGGCCGCTCTGCTGCACGCGTCACTTTTTCAGCCAGCTCGACACCGCCAGCTCCTCCTTCTGCCCACACTTTAGAGAGCGCCGCTTCGGCTCCGGCCGCTTGGCACAGCGCAATAACGGCATCGATCTCTGCCTGCGTATCCGTCGCAAAATGATTGATGGCCACCACTGCTGGCACACCGAACTTCTGCAGATTTTCCAGATGGCGCTTGACGTTTTCGAAGCCTTTTTCCAGAGCAGACAAGTTCTCCGCTGCCAGGTCAGGTACTTTTACCCCGCCGTTGAATTTCAAGGAGCGAACCGTAATGACCACGACAGCAGCCGATGGTGTGAGGCCTGCTTTTCTGCACTTGATGTCAAAAAACTTCTCCGCTCCTAAATCCGCACCGAAGCCCGCCTCTGTTACGACGTAATCCGCCAGCTTCAAGGCCATCTTGGTTCCGATCACGCTGCTGCACCCATGCGCGATATTGGCAAAAGGTCCGCCGTGAATAATGACCGGAGTTCCTTCGATTGTCTGTACGAGATTGGGCTTGATCGCTTCCTTCAAGAGAACGCACATCGCATCAACCGCATTGATTTCTTCTGCCCGTACAGGCTGATCATCGAAATCGTAGCCAATAATGATATGGTTCAACCGCTCGCGCAAGTCTGCCAGATTCTCACTTAAGCATAGAATCGCCATGATTTCCGACGCAGTCGTAATCATGAAGCCGTCCTCACGCGTCATCCCATTGCCGTCACCCAGACCAACAACGATGTTACGCAGTGCGCGGTCGTTCATGTCCATTGCCCGTTTCCAGACGATTTTCTTCGGATTGAGCCCGCGCGGATTGCCATGGAAAATATGATTGTCGATCATCGCTGCCAACAAGTTATGGGCAGCTGTAATCGCATGAATGTCCCCTGTAAAATGCAGGTTAATTTCATCAGCCGGGAGAATTTGTGCCTGACCGCTTCCGGTTGCGCCTCCTTTGATCCCCATGCAAGGACCCAAGGACGGCTCGCGAAGCGCTGCCATTGTTTTCTTCCCGAGATAATTTAATGCTTGTGACAGACCAATCGTCGTGAGCGTCTTGCCTGCTCCCGCCGGGTTAGGGTTCATCGCTGTAACAAGAATCAGTTTGCCATCAGGGCGATCCTTCACTTGCTCCCATAGCTCATCTGATAGTTTGGCTTTATACTTTCCGTATAGCTCCAAATGCTGTTCTTCGATACCTGCAATCTTGGCAATTTCAACAATAGACTTCATACTTGCCTCCCTGCCACACCAGAATGTAATGCACCAGTTACCAATCTTCTACATTCTGCATAATCATCCTTTCTCCTTTCCTCTTCGACACATTACGCAAAAGAAAAAGCCCACATTCCGACAAACGTTCAGAATGCAGGCTCTCATTTATTTCCCGAAAATTTTTCCCGGATTCAAAATGCCGTTCGGGTCCATCACTTGCTTCATCGCTTGCATGATGTCCAGTGCTTCTCCGTGTTCCTTGTGCTGGTACTTGATTTTTCCCACACCCACACCATGTTCTCCCGTGCAGGTTCCTCCCCGACTCAATGCGTATTCCACCAGATGGGCATTTACTTCCTCGGCACGAGCCACTTCTTCAGGATCATTCAGGTCGATCATCAGGATCGCGTGATAGTTCCCATCCCCGACATGCCCTGCAATCGCTCCATCCAGCCCAGCGAGATCAATGGCTTGCCGCGCATCCACAACTACTCCTGCCAGCTCGGAAATCGGCAAGCAAACATCTGTCACCATCAGCTTTTTCCCGGGCGATTTGTGCAGGAAGGCATACGCCAGGTTATGACGAGCGTCCCAGAGCTGCGTCCGCGCCTTCGAATCGGTTTCAAAAAGAAACTGCGTGCAGCCATGACCATCGGCGATGTTCTGGGCAAAGTTGATATCATACGCGAGCCCTTGTTCACTGCCGTGGAACTCGATAAACAGCGTCGGTGCTTCCGGGTAACTCGTTTCCTTGTACAGATTCACTTGTTGGATGGAACGTTCATCAACCAGCTCGATTCGCGCTACTTGAATACCCGCTCCGAGAATATCCACGACGGTATCGACGGCATCCTGAACAGAGGGGAAGCTGGCACGCGCCGCCGTTGTCGCCTCAGGGATACCGTAGACACGCAAGGTCAGCTCTGTGAATACACCGAGCGTTCCCTCCGACCCGACAAACAGCCCAGTAAGGTGGTAGCCTGAGGAAGATTTGGCTGTCATGCTCCCTGTACGGATGATACGTCCGTCCGCCGTCACTACTTCCAGATCGCGAACCTGATCACGCATCACGCCATAGCGAACAGAGGTTGTTCCACTGGCGTTTGTAGCCGCCATCCCACCCAAAGTCGCGTCCGCGCCAGGATCGACGGAGAAAAACAATCCGTGCTTTTTCAATTCTTTATTGAGCTGGGTCCGCGTCACACCGGGCTGGACTCTCACGAGGAAATCCTTCGGTCGAACCTCCAACACTTGGTTCATCAAGGAAAAATCCATGCTAATTCCGCCCGCATAAGGAATCGCGTGGCCTTCCAGACTGGTCCCCATGCCAAACGGCGTTACCGCAATGCGCTTTTCGTTGGCTAGCTTCATGATTTGACTGACTTCCTCTGCCGTCTTCGGATACACGACTACATCCGGAAGATGCGGGGTATGGTACGATTCATCATGACTGTGGTGCTCCAGTACAGTGGGGTTAGTCGATACTCGTTCTTCCCCCAGCAATCCCACTAACACTTGCTTGTAATCCACGTTGGTTCCCCCTCCGTTACTTGCTCAAGTTGACAAGGAATAAACTGATTTCAGGAATGTAGGTGATAAGCAGCAAGTCGACGATCATGATGATCAAAAACGGGATCACCGCTCGCTCAATCTCCGTATTCTGGAGCTTCGCAATATTTCCTGCTACCAACAAATTGATCCCAACCGGTGGCGTCAGCATACCGATGGCGGAGTTGACGACCATGATCACCCCGAATAGCACCGGATCAATGCCCAAAGAGTTCGTGATCGGCAGCAGGATCGGTGTCAGGAGAATGATCGTAACCGCCGTTTCCATGAACGTCCCCAAAATGAGCAGCAAGATGTTAATAATAAGCAACGTAATGATCGTGCTGTCAGTAATCCCGAGCATGAATTGCGCAATTTCCTGCGGGATGTTTTCCCTCGTCATCAGATAGCCAAATGCGTTGGCGGTCGCGATAATCAGCATGATGACCGCTGTCATACTGGCAGAGCTAGCGAATATTTCCCCCAAGTCCCTCCACTTGATCTCCCGGTAGACGAAAAGCCCGACAACCAGACCGTAAATTACGGCTACCACTGCTGCTTCTGTCGGAGTAAAGATGGCCCCGTATATACCGCCAAGAATAATGATCGGCATGAGTATCGCCAAAATGGCGTCCTTGAAAGCCTCCCATATTTCTTTGGGGGTATGCTTCTCTCCGCCACCCCAGCCGTTTTTCTTACTGATCCAATACGAGTACAAGATCAGCGAAATCGCTACGAGAATACCCGGTCCAATCCCGGCAATAAACAAGTCACTAATCGAGGCACTCGCTGCTACCCCGTACAAAACCATCGGCACGCTCGGAGGAATCATGACACCAATCGTTCCGCCTGTTGCATGCAATGCCGCAGAAAACCGGACATTATACCCTTTTTTGACCATGTGCGGGATCAAAATTCCCCCTACGGCTGCCGTTGTCGCGGCAGAAGAACCCGATATCGCTGCAAAAAAGGTACACCCCATGACCGCCACGATTGCCAATCCCCCCGGCAGGTTCCCGACAATCGTATTCGCAAAGCGAATCAGCCTGGCCGAAATTCCGCCTGTTTCCATCAGTTTTCCTGCCAAAAGAAAGAACGGAATGGCCATCAGCGGGAAGGAATCTGTCCCGTTGAACATTTTTTGAATCACAACCAGAAGAGGGATGTTTCCCTCCAGCATAAACACGACAACGACAGATAACCCCAGTGCCACCCCAATCGGTACATTCAGGATCAGGAGCACCAACAGTGTTAAAAACAAAATCGTACCCACAATCTGGTCACTCCTTCCCGGTAATGTCTTTCCACGTCACATGGATCACGTTCATGATGAGCAAAGCACCGCTGATCGGAATCACCATGTATACATAACCCATGGGAACGAGCAGAGTGGGTGAGGTTTGTGTCATGCTTCTCGCAGACAACAAATAGCCTTGCTGAACCATGACGAAAAAGAAGACCAGACTACACAAAGCGGCAATAACCAGCACCACTTTGTTCATGCGAGGCGACAAGTACTTTTGAATGTATTCCGTACCGATGTGTGCTTTGATCGACATCGCATACGCTGATCCTAGAAACGTAATCCAGATCAGCAAATACCGAGCCAATTCCTCCGTCCAGGCCAAGGGCTGGTCGAGCAAAAAACGGAAAAGCACCTGCAGGAAGACAGCGACCACCATAATAGCCAGAAGGGCAATGATGAAAAAACGAAGGATGCTGTTTATTTTGGAAACAAGGTTGCCCACACACAATCTCCTTTCGCAGGAAAAAGGGGAGAAAAGCCAGAGTGGCCCGTCTCCCTTCTGCCGTTTATTTTGTATTTACAATTTGATCCACCAGCTCTTTGCCAAACTGCCCGGAAAATTTGTCATAGACAGGCTTCATCGCATCGCGGAAAGCTTGCTTATCAACGTCCTCGGTTATGACTACACCTTTTGCTTTAATATTCGAGATGGCCTCTTCTTCCATCTTGATCATCAGCTCGCGCTCGTACTGACCCGCTTTTTTGGCTTCCTCGGCAAGAAGTTGCTGGACATCTGCCGGGAGCTTATCCCATACAGGCTTGCTGAACAAGATCATCGCCGCTGAGTAGACATGCCCGGTCAAAGCCATTTGCGTTTGCTTGGATTCATATAGCTTGTAGGTCTGTGCGACAATCGCCGGATTTTCCTGGGCATCGACGACTCCTTGTTGCAGCGCCGTCAGCGCCTCTGTCCAAGCCATTGGGGTCGGCTTCGCTCCCAATGCTTCGAATGCAGCCAGATGAATCGGGTTTTCCTGTGTGCGTATCTTTAGCCCTGCCACATCCTCCGGCTTCTTGATCACCTTCGAACCGTTCGTAATATGGCGGAAGCCGTTTTCAGCCCATGCCAGCCCGACCAGATTGGCGTTTTCCAAATCCTTGAGGAGGTCCTGTCCGACTTGTCCGTCGAGGACCTTGTACGCTTGCTCACGGCTCTCAAACAAGAACGGGAGATCCAGCACGCCCAGCTTCGGATGGAAGTTCATAACGGGCGCAGTCGAGGTAATTGACATATCCGCCGTTCCAAAGGTCAGTGCCTCTGTCAATTCACGCTCCGCTCCTAGCTGGCTCAACGGATACACCTCGATTTTCACTTTCCCACTCGAGCGCTTGTCGACATCCTCGGCCATTTTTTTCAATGCCAAATGGTACGGATGATCCTCTGTCAGCGAATGCCCTGCTTTGAAAACATAGCTTTGGCCGTCACTTTTCGGCGCTTCTGTCCCCCCGGCTTGTCCCGAAGGCGGGGCAGTCTGTTGACCGCCTCCTCCTCCGCACGCCGCCAGAAATAAAGACACAGACATGATGCCAGCTAGCACGAAGCTCCACTTCTTCCGAAACATGCGATAGTACCCCCTGTTGATTCTTTTGTTTTTTAAATAATATGAAAATTTAGTTCATTTTACTAGATCCCTCTTCCACCGTCTACATTCATGACCTCGCCCGTGACAATTTTGGATAGATCAGAAGCCAAATAGAGAGCCGCCTGCGCGATATCCTCCGGCTGAATCAACGTGCCCAACGGAACACTGCTGATGAAAATATCTTTTTTCCCAGCCTCTACTTCCGCTTCATCTCCATTGATAAACTTACCTAGCATCGGCGTCTCTGCCGGCCCTGGATTGATGACATTGACTCGGATTTGAAAAGGAGCGAGTTCAATCGCCAGTGCCTTGCTCAACATGATAGCGGCCCCCTTGGACGCACAGTACGCATTCAGCCCCGGACGGGCTCTGATCCCGGCAATCGAAGCGATGTTGATGATGCTGCCCTTCCCTTTCTCCTTCATGTGAGGAACCGCATGCCTTGTCGTCAAAAAGATCGACTTCGTGTTCACCGACATGATTCGATCCCACTGCTCCAAGGTCAGTTCCTCAATGGGGGTAAACGCTTGGGGAACACCCGCGCAGTTGACCAAGACATCGATCGAGCCGTACGCTTCGAGCGTTTCCTTCACGAGTGCAGCGACGCTCGTATCGTCTGCCACATCCGTTTGCACCGCATGACCTTTCCCTTGTGGCAGCTCTTGAGCGACCACTCCTGCCGCTTCTTTGTTCAAATCAGCCAGGATGACGTTGGCTCCCTCGGCCGCAAAAAGGATCGCAATGGCCTTGCCCATTCCTGACGCGGCCCCTGTTACAATCGCCGTTTTTCCTTGCAAAAGTTGCCCGCTCATAGGTTGATCACCACCATTCGCTCTTCTGTCATCTCTTCGACTGCGTAACGCGGACCTTCCTTGCCTAGCCCGCTGTTTTTGATTCCGCCGTATGGCATGACGTCATTGCGATAGGTCGATACGTCGTTGATCACCACGCCGCCGTACTCCAGCACGCGTGCCGCTTTCATCGCGACGTTCAAATCACGGGTAAAAATCCCTGCCTGCAAGCCGTACTCCGAATCGTTGGCTTGTGCAAACGCGTCATCCAGATCACTGTACGGAATGATCGTAACGACGGGGGCGAACACTTCCCGGCAAACCACCTTCATCTCTGGCCTTGTATCCACCAACACAGCCGGATAGAAAAGAGCACCCTCCCGTTTGACAGGCAAGAGCGATCTGGCCCCTTGGCTAATCGCTTCCTGTACCCATTCCTCGGTACGGCTCGCTTCTTTTTCACTGATCATCGGTCCGACATCCGTGTCCGGGTCTTCCGGGTCCCCTACCTTCAACTGTTGGACATGCGAGATATACAAGTCACTGAACGCCTGCATAACCGATTCATGCACGTAAATGCGCTGGACAGCAATGCACGCCTGACCGGCATTGTGAAAGCTGCGGGCGGCTGTTTGACGGGCTGCCAGCTCCAAATCTGCATCGAGGTGGACGATATTGGGAGAGTTGTTGCCCAGCTCCAGGGCAACGGGACGCATGCCACTTCGCTCCTTGATGCGGCGACCGACCTCTCCTGACCCGGTAAAGGTATACATGGCGATGCGCTCTTCATCGAGCAGCCATTCCCCTACCTGACTGCCTGCCCCTGTCACGATATTTACATAGCCTTTTGGCAAGCCCGCTTCCTCCAGGATCTCCACCAACAGAAAGGTTGCGATAGGCGTGACTGTAGCTGGCTTAACCACCAGCGTATTTCCTGCGGCTAGTGCTGGCGCGATCTTGTGTGTGCTGAGCAGCAAGGGATAGTTAAACGGCGTAATGGCACCAATCACTCCCTTTGGCACCCGAATGGTAAAGCCCAGTCGGTTTTCCGAGCCTTCTGTTGCTTGCAGCGGAATCATTTCCCCGTGAATTTTCTTGGCTTCCTCTGCCGACAAGCGCAGCGTATTGATCGTCCGATCCAGCTCATTCATCGCGTCCTTGCGCGTTTTGCCCACCTCGCGAATCAAGGATCGCTCCAGCTCATCCCTGCGTTCCTCCATCAGCTCAGAGGCTTTCAGCAAGATTTTGTACCGTTGAAAAGGAGTCAATTTGTCTGCTTTAAACGTCTCCCATGCAGCTTCCACCGCTTCTGTTACATATCTCTGCTCGGCCTTGGCAA
Organism: Brevibacillus sp. AG162; assembly: GCF_006715575.1. Classification (NCBI taxonomy): domain Bacteria; kingdom Bacillati; phylum Bacillota; class Bacilli; order Caryophanales; family Paenibacillaceae; genus Brevibacillus; species Brevibacillus sp. AG162. Next base: position 156,849 of record NZ_VFNO01000004.1, on the reverse strand, counting down.
TACGCGCGATGCACTCGCCCGTGTATTTGTGTAGGACGGGAATGTAGCTCTCGGTTTTCACCCATTCTCCACCGATGTACAAATCATACGATCTCGCTTCCATGTCCTCTTCCTCCCTTATATTTATCTCGTTGTTTGATAGATGTGGCGAACGATTTCGTCTCCCAATTCTTTCGTTGTCGCTGTTCCCCCAAGATCAGGAGTGAGCACCTTGCCATCTTGCAACACGTTTTCGATGGCGTTCATAATGACAGCACTGAGCTCTGGCAGATCGAGATGATCCATCATCATGGCGAGGCTCCATACTTGTGCGATCGGATTGGCGATTCCTTTCCCCGCGATATCTGGCGCAGAGCCGTGAATGGGCTCAAACATGGATGGGTACTTGCGCTCCGGATTGATGTTCGCGGAAGGAGCCAAGCCCAAACCACCGACGATCGCCGCCCCGAGATCGGTCAAAATGTCTCCAAACAAGTTGCTCGCGACAACGACGTCAAACGTTTCTGGTCGCGTGATGAAATAGGCAGCAAGTGCGTCGATATGATACAGATTGGTCTGGATACCTGGGTATTCCTGACTGACTTCCTTGACGATCTCATCCCAGAACGGCATGGAATGGTTGATGCCGTTGGACTTCGTAGCCGCGGTCACGCTCTTTTTCGAACGTTTTTCCGCCAGTGCGTAAGCGTATTTGAGGATGCGCTCTGTGCCGTACCGGGTAAATACGTTGTTTTGCACCGCCATTTCGTACGGTGTACCCTGGTGCATGCGCCCGCCCATATTGGAGTACTCACCCTCTGTATTCTCCCGCACCACGACGAAATCGAGATCGGCATGTCCTTTATAGCGAAGAGGGCTTTCCAGACCTTTGAGCAGCTTGACCGGGCGAAGGTTCACATACTGCTGGAATGCCCGGCGAATCGGCAAAATCAGCTCCCACACGGATACGTGGTCAGGAACCTCCGGCGCACCAATTGCCCCAAGCAGAATCAAATCATAGTCTTTTAAAATATGTAGTCCATTCTCCGGCATCATTTTGCCGTGTTGGAGATAGTAGCTACAATTCCAATCCATGACATCACACACAAACCGAATGCCACCGTGACTCTCTTCTATGGCACCCAACACCTTCAGGCCCTCTTCCATGACCTCGGGACCGATTCCGTCTCCTGGAATTACTGCAATGGAATAGTGAAGCAACGGTCTCCCTCCTAAAAATCTAAATTTTTTGACTTTATGCAGCACTATCCACTTGCATGATTAATGCCAAGCTCTGTATCATGCACCCTGACCGGATAAAAGCCTTCCATCCGTTCCTCTCTATGCATCACTCGTCCGGTGACATTGCAAAACAACGCAACAAAATGTTGCAACACGCATTGCAACATTTGTTCACGCCAGACTATACCGTTTCATCCATTATCGGGTACAGCCGAGATACATGCAAAAATGGGTCATAGTCTTACTTTTATTTCCAAATGATGATTTTATCGAATTCTCCTGCCATGCCACAAACTGCATTCGAAAAATGACAATTGCTGTAAGCTTGCGACCCAAAATTACTCGTATCTCGGCTGTCCCCCTAGATGTGCTACGGCTTTCCTTTGATGGAAAAGAAACAGCAACCATTCATAAATCCGGTTGCTGTTGTATCTCTCATTTTGGTTACTCAACATAACTATGTACAACATTGTGCTACTTTCAATTCATCACTTCTTCTTATCCATAAAGATCCGTCTTCTTTGATCATATAATCTATTTTATTACTCTTTAAAGCTTCTATCTGTTCTGAGGATGCTCCATCAGAAAATCTATAGTAATCATTTCCAGTCCCCACATATAAAAATCCAAATACTAGCACCACAACTATTGCTGTTGCAGCCAAAGACACGATTAATTTATTCTTCATAAATATCACCTTCTTTCAAAAAGGAGAATCAGGAATGATTATTCCTGATTCTCTCAGGCTGTCGAGAAACCCCCATCCTGAATTTCACGGATTGGGCAGAAAAAATTTGACCTTCTAGAATCGCTCCTAACGCGTTTTGCGAGGGTGGGGAGACATATTTGTACCCCCTAAAATCAAGCGAAAAGTCCCCTTTTTTTCGGAAAGGGACTTTCTCTACACTCTGGGAGAATCAGGAATGATTATTCCTGATTCTCTTTTTTCTTACGTAATAGGGGGAAGATCTTGATCTGCATAATCCTCTTCTTTACCTGTAAATCTCTCTAGTGTCCAGGTACTCTCTTTTTTGTTTGGTTTATTAATTTTTTTAAGCTTTCCGCTTTTGTATAACTCATCAATCGCAATTTTAACGTCTGAACGACTGCTATCACTGTCTATCCCCTCTTGTGCTGCTTTGTATCGTCCTTCTTCATTATTGTGCATATCCATTTTATATGTTAAAGATTTTTTGTTTTGATAGGAAGCACCATCTTCGTGTGCACTCGTCCACTTTTCTGCCCAACTATCATTCACTGCCCATACTATCCACATATTCCATAACGCATGTCGAAAAGCATCTGATTCTTCATCAGTACCATTTCTACCGAAAGCTAATTCTGTATAATTCCATGCCCCTTTCCCTGCCATAAGAGCTTTAAATCCTTTTGACGGCGATTGATCATACAATGCCTGCTCTTTTGGATTCAGTGTAACTACTCCATCAGCATAATCATAGAAATCATCCCAATCACCATCAGAGCTTGAAGCCAGGTTCTTTATATTTTTGTTATCCTTGTTGTATATTTCGCACAGTTCCAAAAAATGTTCATTAATTTCATCTTCAGTCGCTTTTGGGTGATCCTTTTCATATTGAGTCAACTCTTCTAAAATTATTTCTGAAAATCTAAAGTCAACTTTCTCATAAGATTTTTCGTATTTCTTTTCCTCCTCGGCAATACTTTCAGCGATTTTCTCTGTACTTTTAGCAGATGCTGGCGTCAAGACTGACACTGGAGCAACTAATAATGAGAACACGACAAAAGGCACTAATACTCTTTTAAATTTCTTCATAGCTTCTCTATCCCTCTTTTCATGTTTCTACATCTTTACGCTTCTGACTATAATGGGCATTGCCCGTTGTGAAAGCTCCTCCTTAATGGATTATCCAAATTGTAACATGATTTCTAAAAATTACCTTACTTCCTTTTTATAGAAAATATAGAAAAACTGGAAAAATTATTTTCTCGATAGAATTACGTGTTATATTAGTATCCATAAAAAGGAAATTGCATTGGGGGTTAATAGCTGTGGTTGTGGCGGAAATGAGATCGTCGTTTGGCTGCGTTTTGAAAAGGTATCGAGAAGAGGCGGGGCTGACTTTAGCGGAGTTATCTATAAAAACAGACATATCCTCTGGCACGATCAGTAAGATCGAAACAGACTCTCTCACTTTGCCAAATATGCGGAATGTAATTCGATTAGCTGAAACGCTAGATATATCTTTGTACGAGGCGGTTATGCCATATTTAGATAAGATTAAAAGGACTAAAACGTTTGAATTATTGCTGGAAACGGCGATCAATCAGGGGAATGCCGTTCTTACACAAAAAATCGCTTCTAAGCTATTAGAATGCCCTAAGAGCAACACGTTTCTTTCGTTAGATTATCTTTATCAATTGGCGGGAAACACGGAAAATATAGAATTTCGATTTTTAATATATGGTGTGATTTCTCAGTATTCGCGCGAACATGGTATTCCTGTATTTTTAGCCAGGTCGTTATATCAGAAATATCTTATTCAACGTGATAGCTTTAAAAAATTGGACGAGTCGTATATAGAAGGTATGGAGTTATTGCACTATATTTCGTATCTACACGTGGATGAAAGAGTTATGACTTACTATAAGTTGGGTTCGCATGCGTTATTTCGAGGATGTCATGAAGAGTGCATTCATCTATGTAAGAAAGGTATTAATGAAGATCATAAGCGAGATGAGCTGACAGCAAAAGCGTACCTAGCTATTATCATCGCTTACATTGAGTTAAGGGACTATATTCTTGCTAAAGTATATTTGGATGCGTATGAACAATTAGATTGTTTAAATGTACAGAAAGAATCTCAATATCTTCGAGCTATATTATACGCAAAGACTACGGATGATATTGAAAAGGCAGTACCATTATTATTAGATTGCTTGCACATGCGCCCGCAAAACGAAAAGTTACCAGTGGTAAATGATCTGCTGGATATTTATATAAGATTAGGTGATGAGTTGGGGGTCGTAGATATTTTTCGGTCAGAATCGTCATTTTTGCCGACTAACGTTGGTACACCGAACCAATGTACTCATCTAGGTTTATATTTTCGCGCAAAAGGGAATTTTTACATTGAAAAAGGCGATTTAGATATGGGGTGTGCCAGTTTATTAGAAAGTGCTATGTATTATAAGAAAATGATGAAATTGGAAGAAGCGATTAAAAGCATTGGGTATATATTTGAGTACTATACAGCTAACAAGGAAAATTTACCTTTCGGCATACTCCAAAAAATGGAAATATTGTATACTGTACATAATACCTAAACCCGCAAGGGGGTGATACTCGTGAAAAAGTTGATGATGTCTTTATGTATTTTATCCGCGTTATTTGTCGTACCATTTGGGGTAGATACGTTAAGTAAAGAACCTCCGATTGCAAAACACTATCCTGACCCATGGTAAGCCAATTTGCTCCCGACTCCGGTCGGGTTTTTTTGTGTTCAAAGGGGTAGCGCCAACAGTTTGACCGATTTATACGCTTAGCATTAGCGGACATGTATTTTCGTCGTTCCTGATGACCGATAATGATGTTTAGCGGTCATTCGCTTAGAGTAAAAGAAATCGGCTTTTTATACAGCTTAACGTCTTTAGCGTATATTTCCGTTAAAATGTTGGCGGTCGCCCTCAAAAAGCATGCTTTTTGAAATTGCTCCAAATAGATGAAATTACCATTTTTTTAAGTTTGTGACCCAGAATTACTCGTATCTCGGCTGTACCCCATTATGACTATTCCTGATTAATCGCTGCCCCAATCTGGTATTCTTCTATTTTGCGATACAGAGTATTTCGACCGATTTGCAGCATTTTGGCCGCCTTGCTGACATTACCGCCACTTTTTTCGAGTGCCTTTTTGATCGCTTTTCTCTCTGTTTCACGCAACGAAGGAATGGCATGATCTGTAGTCTCTGGCGATTCGGCTTCCATCAATCCCTCCAGCTGGATATGATCGCAATCAATGATGTCCCCCTCTGCCAAAAACACCGCTTGAATCAGCACGCCTTGCAGTTCCCGGATATTGCCCGGCCACGCATAAGCACACAGCTTATCCTGCGCCTCGGTGGTCAGTATGTACGGTTGCTCTGTGTCGATCTGCTGCAACAGATGCTCTGCCACCTGGATGATATCACTGCGTTTTTTCAACGACGGCAAATGAATGGAAACCCCTTTGAGCCGGTAGTACAGGTCTGCCCGAAAACGTCCCGCCTTGATCTCCTCTGACAGGTTTCGATGCGTAGCGGCAATGATCCGCGCATAAATAGGGCGGGATTGATTGCTCCCCACCGGGGTGACGACCTTTTCCTGCAAAACGCGCAGAAGTGCCGCTTGCGCACGCAAAGACATATCCCCGATCTCATCCAAAAAGATCGTGCCTTTTTTCGCCGCTTCAAACTTTCCGATTCTTCCTTCCCGATGTGCCCCTGTGAATGACCCACTTTCATATCCGAATAATTCACTCTCGATCAAATTTTCTGGAATTGAACTGCAGTTCACTGCGATAAAAGGCTCATGCGCGCGCGGACCTGTCTCATGGACCATTTGAGCGAACAGCTCTTTTCCCGTACCGCTCTCCCCCAAAATAATCACAGGAAAATCTACCTGAGCCGCCTTTTGTCCGAGCATCTTTGCCTGCAAGAAGAGCGGGCATGAACCAGCTAGACGCGGAAACGGCTTCAGCTGTACTTTGGGTGCCGCAGACCAAAAACGCGGGCGATGATCTTTCACATTACTGCTAGCACGCTCTTGCTCCGCACTTACTCTTGTTCCCAAGGCTTCCTTTCCGAGCTGCTGTTGCGCGGCCTCATTTAGGCCCACGATACGCTCATCCCGATCCAAGCCGACGAGTGCCAGCTTTTCTCGACCATCTCCTGGGCGTAATGAAGTTGGCAAGGCAATCACACGCTCCGCATCTGCTAACAAAAAGCGGTTTTGCAGAGCCTCTGCGATCATGCAAGCAATGGTTAGGGCAAACGGATGGGAATATTCTTTACGCGTACTAATGTCAATGATGCCCAACAGCTCACCCGCTGGTGAAAAAATAGGTGCCGCCGAGCATGTAAGAAAGCGATTTTCCAAGAAGTAGTGTTGCTCTCCCTGTACCTGAATCGGCTGTTGTGCGATCAGTGCTGTCCCAATCGCGTTGGTTCCTTTGTAATCTTCTGTCCAGTTCGCTCCGATTTGCAGCTGTACTTTTTGTGCCTGGTTGGCGAAGACTGGGTCCCCGATCGTTTGAATAATATTTCCTTCCCGGTCAGACAAGAGTGCGATGTGCTCTGTCGATAACAAAAAGGGAGCAAGCTTGTTAAAAAGCGGGAGACTTTCGCGAATCAGAGGGTGATTATCCTGAATGATTTCTTTGATTCGTCGGGCAGAAATGATTTGATCATTGGCCTTCTCCGTTACCTTGAGGTTCGATTCCTGACAGCGCTTCCAAGATTGCTGAACAATCGTCGACAACACGATTCCCTCCCCCAAAAATCATTCCTTCTCAGTATAACATGAGAGTCTTTGCTATTGAAAAACCAGTCGAATCATAAGCACATTTGTCCGACTGGCTGCTCTTTTTGTCCCAATACGGAACACGACATGATCCAATATGGAACAATTTCTACCCTCATTCACTCGAGAAAACGCTGTCACTTCGAGCTTTTTCACGTTGGTACGAGACTTGCTTTTAGAGAGGGGTGTAAAGAAATATGTGATAAATGAGGAGGCGCTCGCAATGATCTATGCTCAGCCCGGCCAAGCCGGTTCCAAGGTGACTTTCAAAAACCGCTATGAAAACTACATCGGGGGTAATTGGGTTCCGCCAGTGAAAGGTGAGTATTTCGAAAACGTATCACCTGTAACAGGCAAGGTCTTTTGCGAGGTAGCCCGCTCGACAGCCGAAGATATTGAGCTGGCACTGGACGCTGCCCATGAGGCAAAAGGCGCGTGGGGTCGTACCTCTGTTGCACAGCGCGCGAATATTTTGTTAAAAATTGCGGATCGCATGGAAGCAAATCTGGAGATGCTGGCAAACGCAGAGACGTGGGAAAACGGCAAGCCCGTTCGTGAAACGCTCGCGGCCGACATCCCGCTGGCGATTGACCATTTCCGTTACTTCGCCGGAGCGATCCGCGCTCAAGAAAGTACACTCGCTGAAATCGATAACGATACGGTCGCTTATCATTTCCATGAGCCACTCGGTGTCGTTGGTCAAATTATTCCGTGGAACTTCCCGCTCCTCATGGCTACATGGAAGCTGGCTCCAGCCTTGGCTGCGGGCAACTGCGTCGTCCTCAAGCCAGCGGAGCAAACACCTGCATCCATCATGGTGCTGATGGAGCTGGTCGGTGACCTGCTCCCTCCTGGCGTCGTCAACGTCGTGAACGGCTTCGGTCTGGAAGCGGGTAAACCTCTCGCTTCAAGCAACCGTATCGCGAAAATCGCCTTTACAGGTGAAACGACCACAGGACGCTTGATCATGCAATACGCTTCCCAAAATATCATTCCGGTGACACTGGAGCTGGGCGGAAAATCCCCAAACATCTTCTTCCCGGATGTGGCTGCAAAAGACGATGCCTTCTTTAACAAAGCGATTGAAGGATTCGTACTGTTTGCGCTCAACCAAGGTGAGGTTTGCACATGCCCATCCCGTGCGCTCATTCACGAAAGCATTTACGACCAATTCATGGAGCGTGCCCTGCAACGCGTTGCCAATATCAAGCAAGGAAATCCGCTCGATACAGATACGATGATCGGCGCACAGGCTTCCTTGGAGCAGGTAGAAAAAATCCTCTCCTACCTGGATATCGGCAAACAAGAAGGCGCAGAATGCCTGATTGGCGGCTCTCGTGCACAGCTTGCAGGTGATCTCGAGGGCGGCTACTACATCCAGCCAACCGTCTTTAAAGGGCACAACAAAATGCGCATCTTCCAGGAAGAGATCTTCGGTCCGGTCGTCTCCGTAACGACCTTCAAGGATACAGAAGAAGCACTCGCCATGGCAAATGATACGCTGTATGGCTTGGGTGCAGGTGTATGGACACGCGATACGAACACAGCCTACCGCATGGGACGCGAAATCCAGGCTGGTCGCGTCTGGACCAACTGCTACCACGCTTACCCGGCTCACGCAGCGTTTGGCGGCTACAAAATGTCCGGTATCGGCCGTGAGACACACAAAATGATGCTGTCTCACTACCAACAAACGAAAAACCTGCTGGTCAGCTACAGCGATCAAGCTCTGGGCTTCTTTTGATCCATGAGCCAGCCAGAAAAAGTGCTCGCGACAGATGCTGCACTGGCATTAATCGAACGGCTTCGCGCCAAACACGGTGACCTGATGTTTCACCAGTCAGGGGGCTGCTGCGATGGCAGCTCCCCTATGTGTTACCCGCTCGGAGAATTTCTTGTAGGTGAGCAGGACGTTCTGTTGGGCGAGATCGGCGGCTGCCCGTTCTACATGGGCAAAGCGCAGTATGAGTATTGGAAGCATACGCAGCTCATCATTGACGTCGTGAATGGACGTGGCGGGATGTTTTCGCTGGAAGGACCCGAGGGGGTACGCTTCCTCACACGTTCACGGGTATTTCCGGACACGGAACCGGAATAAAAGGAAGACCGCTCCTGCCTTTTTACTGGCTGGAACGGTCTTTTTTTGATTGGATGGCTATCTCGATTTTTTGCGAGAGGAACGTTTTGCAGGAGCAGTGTTTGCCCGATTGCCTTGTTTTGCATTCGGACGTGCTGAGCCGCGTTGAGCAGCCGCTGGCTTGCGCTTGGAATTGCTCGACTTGCGATCAAAACCACCTGCTGTTGCTCGGTTACCGTCCTTTGGCTTGCGATCAAAATCAGCTGCTGCACGATCCCGATCCTTTGGTTTGCGTTCAAAGCCACCTGCTACCCGGTCTCTCCCCTTCGGCTTACTCTCAAAACCGCCGCCCTTCTGTTGACGCCCTTCCCCTTCTCTTCGACGCTCCCCAGAGCCTTGCTGTCTTCCGTCAGCGGACTTTCCTTTCCCTTTCCCTTTCCCTCTGCCCTGCTTGTCGCCGCGCCGATCTGCTTTCTCGGCTCGCTCCCTCTCAGGCTTTTGCTTTTTCTGATCGCCCGACTCTCCACGATCCATTTCACGACGCTCCAGAGACAGGTTGATTCCTGCTTCAATCTCCGCAAGCTGCATCCGATCCTTCGCGGCTACCAACGTATAAGCGATCCCTTTTTCCTTGGCTCGCCCCGTTCTGCCGATCCGATGTATATAGCTGTCCACATCTTCTGGAATGTCATAATTGAAAACGTGCGTGACTCCCTCTACATCCAGCCCACGCGCTGCCACATCCGTTGCGACCAGAAACTGAATTCTTGCCTCGCGGAATCGCTTCATGACATCCTCGCGCTTCGCCTGTGACAAATCGCCGTGCAGCTCGTCAGAAATATAGCCAAGGGCTTGCAACGCATCATTCAGCTTACTCGCTCTGCGCTTCGTTCGGCAAAAAATCACCGCGAGAAACGGCCTTTCCTCATCAAGCAAACTGCACAGCGTAGCTTGCTTTGCACGATCTGTCGTCTCCACCACGATTTGGCGAATATCGTCTAGCGTGATGCGTTTGCCCTGAACTTTGATATTTTCTGGCTTTTGCATAAAGCGCTTTGCCAGTGATTGCACCTGTTCCGACATGGTGGCCGAAAACAGCATGATCTGCTTTTCAAAAGGTGTTTTGGCCATAATATCCTCTACCTCTGGCAAAAACCCCATATGCAACATCTGATCCGCCTCATCCAGGACAAACTTTGATACCTGCGACAGATCGATCGTCCCTCTTCGCAGATGATCCAGCAAGCGTCCCGGCGTAGCGATGACCACTTGTATTTTTCCAGTCAGCTTTCTCAATTGCTGATTCACATCTTGTCCACCATAAACAGCAAGCACATGCACGTCATCCAGCATTGCTACGAGCTTTTTCACCTCTGCCGTAATTTGCAAAGCAAGCTCCCGGGTAGGCGTCAAAATCAGTGCCTGAACATGCGTTGCTTCCGGATCAACCTTTTCCAGGATCGGCAAAATAAATGCAAGCGTCTTTCCCGTTCCCGTCTGCGCTTGCGAGATGACATCTTTTCCTTCGAGTACGACGGGGATTGCTTTTTCCTGAATCGGTGTCGGTTCGGTAATCCCGTTCTCTTGCAGAGCATGTATCAATTCCTTGCGAATTCCTAATCTCCAAAAATCAGCCAGTTTCGCCATCTCCATTCATAGATCGATCCGTCATTATTTCGTACATACTGCCATGCCGATAAAGTACCGTACGCCATCGCGGGGTGTTTTTTCAAACGTAACGCCTCTCTGATAGTACATATCCACGTCAGAATAGCGTACAAACAGCTCCGCGAACTCTTCCGGCGTCAACTGATGAACATGGAAGGGCTCACTCGTCTCTTTGCCTCGCCCTCTGCCAAATGGACTGGACAGCACAAGCGTACCACCTGGTGCAAGCATCCGATACAAGTTATCCATAAACAGCAAATCGTCTGCGACATGCTCAATCGTCTCAAAGCTCAAAATCGTATCAAACAACCCCAATTGCTCGGGAAGCGCCGGATCAAGCGCGTCACCCTGCTGATACGTAATCTTTTGATGGTTGTATTCCCGATTGGCGTAAAATATCGTCGCCTCATCGTTGTCGACTCCGATCAATTCTGTCAGCTCTCGTTTTCGATCCTTTGCGATCATATGACATCCATAGCCGGTACCGCAAGCGATGTCCAGCACTCGACCTTTTACATAGGGTGCCGCAAAATAATATCTGGCTATATGCTCCAGCAGCATGCCATTCGTAGGTTTTAACAGCTTGGGGATGATTCTCTCCCCTGTCCATTCCAGCAAAGCCATCACCAATTTTCTCGTATTCTTCCTCACATCTTACCTTATTTATCGGCTTGATCCTATCAGCTAGCATTTCCTGAACGCGGTTTATTAAGAAATTTGTAAGACATTTCATTACTGTTTTGTTAGAGCTGGGCGTTAAGATAGTACCATGAATGCATTCATAAGGTGGGACGAATCATGACCAAATATCAAGTCCTCGTAGTCGACGACGAGGCTGAAATCCGCGACGCAATCGAAATCTATCTCAAAAATGAATCCATGACCGTATTCAAGGCTAGCAATGGACTGGAAGCGTTGGAAGTACTGGAGAATGAAGAGATCCAACTCATCCTGATGGACATCATGATGCCAAAAATGGACGGGATGACCGCTACCTTTCAAATTCGACAGAAAAAAAATATCCCCATTATCATGCTGTCTGCCAAATCAGAGGATACCGATAAAATCCTCGGGCTTAACATCGGTGCCGATGACTACGTGACGAAGCCTTTTAATCCCTTGGAGCTCATCGCCAGGGTCAAATCTCAGTTAAGACGTTTTACTAACCTGGGAAGCGCTCAAATGACAGAAGATGAGATCGAGGTACGCGGCTTGACCTTGAACAAAAGCACCAAAAATGTAGCCATTGATGGTAACGAGGTCCGGCTGACTGCTACCGAGTACAAAATCCTGGAGCTGTTAATGGAAAACAAGGGCCGGGTGTTTTCGATCGAGGAAATTTATGAACGGGTCTGGAGAGAGCCTTATATGAACGCGGAAAACACGGTCGCTGTCCACGTGAGGCGGATTCGGGAAAAAATAGAGATCAACCCGAAGGAACCTAAATACTTGAAGGTGGTATGGGGAATTGGATACAAAATCGAAAAATAAACGCTTTGCGGTACCCGTGCTGATCGTCCTGATCGTGAGTATTTCGCTCGCTCTCCTGACGATGGCCGATCTCTACCATAAACGCGAGAATCTCCATGAGGATAATTACTTTCAAAGCTCAGGCTTCAATCGTGAATTAGAGATATTTGCTGAGCTGGTGAAAAAGGTTCATGTAGATTATGCAGACTACACTCCAGGAAAACTGGACGAGAAGACAGCGAATCAGCTAAAAAAAGAGCATGAGGAAACCCTCCGAACGATTAAAGAAGATAACCCGCTCTTAGATTCGATAAAACGGGCAAAAAGTGAGGGTGACAACGAGAGAGTCGCCCAATTAACGGAAGAATATTCACAAAGCTTGCAAGAAAACATCGCAAAAGCAACGTCGCATTATCAGGAGCAGGTGAACAACAGAATCGCCGAAAGAGATACCGAGTACGAGGAACAAAAAAACAGCCTCACCTTGCGAAGCGGCTCCTTCAAATACTACGTCACCGATAAAAAGAACAACAAAGTTTACACCAATCTCGCGCAAGAACCTACAGAATGGGAACTAGCCCGATATGCGCGCTATACAATCAACCTCCCTAATACGAACGGGGATTTGGAAAGCATCAATCGCACTTATCAACTGAATCAATTAAGCGGTATCTTTTATGTCCCAAAAGAACCAGACGGATATAGTCAGGTCCACGCAGATGCCCTTTACTACGATTCTATTCGGGAGCGGCTGATTGGCGAGTTTGTCTTGCTTACGGTTACTCTCCTTATCATTGCTTTTAGCTTTTTATACTTGCGAACAGGCAAACCGGCGGAAGTGCCTATTGTTACAAAAAGCATGGCTCTGTTCCGCCTTATCCCGCTGGATATTCGGATGGGTCTGTTGTTCGTACTTGGAATTACGTACTTCCTTATGTTGGCGAACCTGCGCTTTTTCTTCTTGCCGATTGATGGTGAGCATATCTTTACCCTTGCGTTCGTATCCTTGTTCACCGCTTACCTGCTTTTACAATTGCTGGAGGCGCGGCTCATGTACAAAGAACCTGAGAGATTCTTGCAACAGTGGCAAAAGAGTATCTTTGCCAGACAACGTGTCCTTCTTCAAGAAAGCTATGCCAATCGCGGCATGTTCTTCAAAGTATCCACGTTGTTCATCCTGACTGTCATGTTCGGAATGAGCATCGGTTTCGGATTCGTCGCCCTAATCGAAAGTTCCGGTAGCTTACTGTTTTTCAGCTTTTTGTATGGCATGTTTTACATGATCGTCGTTTTCCCATACTCGCTTAGACGCTTGGGACTGATGAACCGCATCATGCAAGGTGCCTCCGAAATGGCTGGAGGCAATATGAACGTTACCATTCAGAAGGTGAAAAAAGGGAAGTTATCTGATTTGGCCCACTCGCTCAATAACATCACAAAGGGACTCAAGCACGCGGTGGAAGAACAAATGAAGAGCGAGCGCATGAAATCCGAGTTGATCACAAATGTCTCCCATGATTTAAAAACACCACTGACGTCGATTATCAACTACGTTACCCTGCTCAAGCAGGAAGATTTGACACCAGAGGAACGCAAGAGCTACATCGATATTTTGGATCGCAAAGCAGATCGACTGCGCGTCCTCATCGACGACCTGTTTGACGCTGCCAAGATGTCCAGCGGCGCGGTGGAACTGAATATCGAGCAAGTGAATGTAGCCTCCCTGCTCAACCAATCCATCGCAGAGTTCAGTGACAAAATCGAGCAATCGACGCTCACCTTCCGCGTAACGACGGAGCAGCCTAAGATCGTCGCTCCTCTGGATGGCAAGAAAACGTGGCGCGTATTTGAAAATCTGATCGGCAACGCCCTGAAGTATTCCATGCCGAATACGCGCGTCCTGATCCACTTGGCAGAGACACAAGATGACGTCATCCTGACGTTCAAAAACGTCTCCGCCTACGAGATAGACTTTGATGCCCAAGAGCTGTTTGAACGTTTTAAACGCGCCGATCAATCCCGCAATACCGAAGGCTCCGGCCTCGGCTTGGCTATCGCAAAAAGCATCGTAGAATTGCAAGGCGGCAGGCTGTCGATTGATATTGATGGCGATTACTTCAAAGTCATCGTCGTATTCCGCAAACACGCATAAGAATCAAATAGAAAGGCCAGTGCCCGATCATCAGGCACTGGCTTATTACGTGGTTTTCACCCTGTTAGATGGCAAAGTTCCTTTCAAATAGAGACTCAATACTTGCAGCCACTTCCTGCTCATCGGCCCCCTCCACCTCAAACATAATTTCGTCTCCGGTCTTTGCCCCCAGAGCCATTACGCTGAGGATGCTTTTGCCATTAGCCTGCTTATCATTATAGATCATCTTGACCGACGAGCTGTATTGATTGAGCAGGTTCACCAAGACAGAAGCAGGGCGAGCATGGAGACCTCCACTCACGGCTACTTCCAGATTCATTCGGATCAATTTCACGCCTCCCTTCCTGTTCGATCTCTTACAGAAAAAACTTCTCAATGACCTCTGCCACCCCATGCCGATCGTTCGTTTCCGTGACATGCCGAGCCAGCTGTTTCAGATCGTCAGGAGCATTGCCCATCGCCACACCCATTCCGGCGAATTGGAGCATCTCTGCATCATTGTAGTTGTCGCCTACAGCAACAATCTCGTCAGGCTGAATCGCAAGCCTATCACTCACTACTGCTAGACCACTTGCCTTGGAGATGCCCACAGGCAATATTTCCAAATTATTCGCGCCCGATGCCGTCACGCGAACCCCCGAAAGCTCGGCTTTCTCCAGCTCTTGTCTCGCTGCCAACAGACGCTTCTCGTCGCCCGTAGCGAAAATTTTCGGAGCACACACTTCATGTTTACGAACGTATCCGGCTATCAACCGCGAAGCCTGGATTTTGAGCGGGTATTGATTTTTCCAGAGCTGGCGCAGTGTCCAAGCATTTAACAGCGGAAACAAGTCCGTCCACTTCCACGTGCGATTCGTGACAGCATAAGACTCATGCAGCAGCATGACATCCAAGCCATGCGATACGAGTATATCTGTAACCCTCGCCGCTATCTCATACGGAATACGCTGTACATACAGCACCTGATCCGTCTTGGGATCTGCAACGTATGCGCCATCATGGGAAACAAGTGGTGCACTGATCTGGAACTGCTGGGCCAACGATTTGGCCGATGGGTATGCCCTGCCGGTTGCCAGTGTGACGTGGACGCCTTGCTTCACCAGCTGGGTAATAGCCCGCTCTGTTACTTTGGATAAGGTATGATTCGACATCAAAATCGTTCCGTCCACATCCAAGGCGAGGAGTTTGTATTTCACACGAGTCCCATCCTTATGTGACGGGCTTGAAAAACTGGGGCAGATGCTCCTTGTGCGCCTCCAGCATCTCATCGAGTATTTTTTTGGCGATCACATCAGACGGCACCAGCGGGTTAATATTCATCGCCAACAGCGCCTTATGGTAATCACCCGTTACAGCTGCCTCAGCTGCCACTCGCTCAAACGATTTGATTTGCTGTACGAGTCCACGCACGGGAACAGGCAAATCCCCAACAGCCAAAGGAATCGGTCCTTCTCTTGTAATGACGCAGTTCACTTCAACTGCCGAATCATCCGGAATGCTGGCAATCGCTCCATTGTTGCGAACATTTACCGTCTGGATATCGCGCTTGTCGTTGTAAATGGAGTAAATCAGATTGCAAGCAGCCTCACTGTAATAGGCCCCGCCGCGCTTCTCCAACTGCGGAGGCTTGATATCTAGGTCTGGGTCTTCGTAGAGTGCGAATAGCTCCGCTTCCACCTGCTTGACCACTTCAGCCCGCGTACCCTTCTGCTCCGCTTCTTCCAGCTCATGCTCAAGCATCGTGCGGGTCTGGTAGTAGTAACGATGATACGGGCACGGGAGAATCCCCAATGCTTTGATGAAATCTTTATCCCAACCAAGGTCCAAAATGTTTTGCATCGTAATACCCGATTGATCACCCGTGATCTTATCGATTACCTGGGAAATGACATTTTCCCCATCCAGGTACACACCCAGTCCGAAGATCATATGATTCAATCCGGCAAAATCAATATGAACCCGCGATTGCTCGACCCCTAAAACAGTGGCAACACCCATTTTCATCCCGATGGGAACATTGCACAGCCCAATGACCTTTTTGCGGTTGGTATATCGCAGCACTGCCTCTGTGACCATACCCGCCGGATTCGTGAAGTTAATCAGCCAAGCATCTGGACATAGCTCTTCCATGTCGCGACAAATGTCCATAATGACCGGAATGGTACGCAAGCCTTTAAACAAGCCGCCGGGGCCATTGGTTTCCTGACCGATTACTCCGTATTTCAAAGGAATACGCTCATCCTTGATCCGCGCGTCCAACAGGCCTACGCGCATTTGTGTCGTAACAAAATCTGCGCCCGCAAGTGCTTTTCGCCGATCCATCGTCAAATGGATCTCGATAGGCACCCCTGCCTTCTCTACCATCCTTTTGGCCAGGGCACCTACTGTTTGCAGCTTTTTCTCGCCCTCCGGAATGTCCACCAGCCACAATTCCCGCACGGGCAATTCATCGTAGCGTTTGATGAAGCCTTCCACCAGCTCAGGTGTATAGCTAGACCCTCCACCGATCGTTACAATTTTGATTCCACTCATACTCCTGCCTCCTTCCCTGCATGGATTTGGCTGTACAGCTCGACAAACTCCGTAGCCAAATCCTTGACTGTTATCGCGTTCATCAAATGATCCTGGGCGTGAATCAAGAGCATGCTGATCTCAGTCTTTTCGCCCGCTATCTCCTTCTGGATAAGTGCCGTTTGATTTTGGTGTGCACGACCGAGCTCTTCTCCTGCACGCTTCAACGCGTCCTCTGCGCCTGACATGTCTCTATTTTTAGCCAGAGCGATTGCTTCCATTGCCAGACTCCGCGCGTTTCCTCCGTGAAGTATTAGTTGAAAAATAACGTCTGTATGGTCCAAATCTATCTCCACCTATCCAAGTTCGCTAAAAGTCACGAGCTGTATTTTTTGATCACGAATGTATTGCTTTAACGCTGCTGCCGTTAAGATTTTCAATTCTGTGGTTCGTTGCTTTGCGTATGAGCTGCCTGTCAGTATCGCTTCGTCCAAATAAGCAGGGTGCGTCATGATCTCAACTACAGGATAATCTGCCATATCCTCTACGATCCTGACGAAGGATTGTACGGTTAGGTCATCTCCATAAAAATGATGAGAAAAGCCTTCTGTCGTCAAAACACTCGACTGGTCTCGCTGCTCCTGAGACCCGGACATCCACGGATAGCGAACTGGCACCCTATATTCCTCTGCCAGCTTCAGAACAATCGGCAAAACGGCTGGATGTGCATGTACATGGTGGTGGCTGTCGATATGCGTCAGCTTGAGCCCTGACGCCACGAACCTCTCCAATTGAGCCCGCAGCTCCCGCTCGATCTCCTCCGGTGCAGCAGATGTCAAATGATCTTGCCCGCGTCGAAAACGCCCCTCTCCATCCGTTAGCGATGGCACATCCTGACTGACTGGCGATCCGCATGTGAGTACCAAATGAATGCCTACTCCGAGCGTTGGATGTTCTTTTGCCAGCCCTACAGCGTGCTCGAATCCCTCCATATTGACCATCAAGGTCGCAGAAGTAACGACTCCTTCCCGATGCGCTTCGACGATGCCCAGATTGACGCCTTTGGAATACCCAAAATCGTCTGCATTCACAATCAATTTCATAGATAGCCTCTCCTCTAGCGATTACATAGTCACAGCTGTATCGGAAGCAGTACCAGCTTTTTCTTCACTTACCTTTTGTTTATCCCACAAGCGGAAGAACGGATAGTAGATCGCGAGCGAGATGAGGAAGTTCACCGCTTGAAGAACCATCCCCGATACTTTTCCACCTGTAGCCAAATATCCGCTGACAAATAATGGTGTCGTCCACGGAACAGATACCCCGCTTGGCTTTGCTACCCATCCGAGCGACATCGCAAAATAGCTGATAATAACCAATAAGACAGGGGTAAACACAAACGGAATAATCAAGAGCGGGTTCATGACGATCGGCATTCCGAAGATGACCGGTTCATTGATGTTAAACAAACCAGGTCCGATCGAGAGTCTGCCGATGTTTTTCATCTGTTTGCTGCGTGCCATGAATACCATCAGGACAACGAGAGCCAAAGTGGCACCTGATCCCCCTGCATATATCCACATGTCAAAAAATTGCGTGGTGACGACGTTCGGCAATTCACCGTTTGGATTTGCCTGAAACGCCGCTCTGTTCTGGTCCATCAATGTCAGCCAGATGGGACTCATAATGCCACCGACTATCGCCGCACCATGCAAACCGACAGCCCAGAGTACATGAATAAGCAATACACAGATGATGGCGCCAATCAGGCTGCTGCCGACCACACTCAATGGACCGACTAGCAAATCTTTTACAATATTATGAATACTTTCAAAAGAGGTGTTTTCCAGCAGAATCCGAATCAGCCAGACAACGATAAGCACAGCACCCGCAGGAATCAATGCTACAAACGAACGGGAAACGGCAGGGGGAACTCCGGGTGGCATGGAGATGACGATTTTCATTTGGATGATTTTGCGATAAATCTCCGTTCCTAAAATCGCCAATATCATAGCTACAAACAATCCCTGGCTACCCATCAGCGTAAGTGGAATGACTCCTCCTACCTCTTGGGCTGCACTCGCTCCTTCAGGGGTGAACATTACTTTATACGGAGTAGCGAGCAAGAAGGAAGCGACTGAGATCGCTCCGGCCGACAGCGGATCGACCTTGTATTTTTCCGCCAGTCGGTAGGCGACGCCAAAACTGACAATCAATCCCATGACGTCAAAAGTAGCACCTACCGGATACAGCAGCTTCGTCCGCCATTTTTCGCCGAAAATACCGCCCATGAATTCGTCATAGCCAGGAATCGGTATGAAGCCAATGATGAGGAACAGAGAACCAATGATCAACAAAGGCAAAGTAAGGATAATTCCGTCACGAATGGCCTGCAGATGCTTTTGCTCTGCCATTTTTCCCGCTATCGGCATCATGCGGTTTTCCATAAAAGAAACAAATCCGCCCATACGCATCCCCCTCCTACTGTTTTAGACGAAGTGCAAACTCAAGCACGTTTTTCCCGTTCAACGTTCCGTAATCGACGGTACTGATTACGTCTACAGGTATTCCTCTGGATGCCCCTTCTTTTTTCATCTCTGTCAGCTTGTAACGAACTTGTGGCCCCAACAAGAGCACTGCTGCTTGATCGATATGATTCTTCACTTCATCTGCGGAAACTGCCCATATTTTTGCGTCCAACCCTTTTTCTCTGGCAGCCTCCTCCATTTTTTGAACCAGCAAGCTTGTCGACATACCCGCTGCGCAACACAATAAAATATTCATTGTACCCCCTCCTCTCGACGAGTTATGCCTTTTTGTAAGAGCAAGTTACGTGCCAAAACACCAAAAAATGTATGCGCTTTCCAGAAAAACCGCATGGTTAGTCTTATTTCGCTGCTTCATCGCCTGTCATCCTCATTAGTGTTTTTATGTAAGCGCTGTAGTGTTTGATTTTAAAGCTGGAAAAGACAAAAAATAAAACACTGGTTACGCCAGTGTTTTATTGTGTATAAAGAAATTCATGATAAAGCAAACGTCGTCCTCACTGATCGCTACCTCATACTTGTCTTCCAGCGGCAATAATTCATGGCGGATTAAGCTGTACAGCTTGCGGTTCTCCAGTAAAAAGCTGTCTTTTTGTATATACGCCACCGATTGCGCCCCTGCTTTCAAACGATCTACCAAGCAGCAGATGTGCAAGTAGGCCCCAATTCGCGTGTCAAAAACCAAATAATTGTTCAGTCGCTCTTCCATACGGCCGACACACATTCTCACGTCAGCGAGAATATCTTGTCCATCTACCATTTGCAGATGCTCCCCCAGCGACTCTTGCATCTTCAGGTAGGCCTCTTCCAGGTCGATCACTTGCTGGATATCTGACATCGCCTCTCCATTCAAAACATCATCCATGCTATGGTGGCGCAACTCGCGGTCAAGAATGTAATTGCTCACCACGAAGAGAATTTTTCTCTCCTCCTTGATTTTTCGAAGCTGACTGCGGGCCTGTACCTTATCGATCAGTTGCAGCGGCACAAATTCCAGCAGGTTTTCGTCGTATCGGAGCCTCGATTCCAGCAGCTTTTTCAAAAACAAGGCACTGCCTTCCCCAGACAGGCAGGCAGCGACGATCGTCAGCGCCGGAACATGCTTTTGCACCTGCTCTTTTGGCTGCTCCTCCCGCTGGTAGAGTGACATTCCCACGACATCTCGATAAACGTCCTCCAGCGAATGACCGAGCATGGCCTTCCGAGTGGCCTCAATCACATGTGGTGTGCTGACCATCGGAATGACCTTGACCGGAATGCCGATCTCCCTCTCAATAATCTCGCCAAAGCCGAGCAGCGACCCCATATCTACGAGCAACAGCATTCCAGCCTTGCTCCCGATCTCTCTGGCTACTTTCAGTGCTTTTTCTAAAACACTCATGGAATCTTCTTCAAGCGGCAGGTCAATGGCTCTCGCATACTGTGTGACCAGCAATCGGTTCGTCACATCGACCATCGCTGTCGCACCGCCGCTGCCGTGCGTAATCACGAGCACCCCGATTGTTTCCCGCTCTTCCTCCATGCTGACATCGTCGAGCACGAAAAACATGGTCAAATATCCAGCCTCACCAATCGGCAGATCCATGAGTATCGCTTCTTCTATCATGCGCACGCACTCGAGCGCCACAGCAAACTCTTTCTTGTATTTGATTCGCACATGGTTGATTTGCGGATTTACGATCTGTTTGCCTTGTGCGAGGCGCTCCTTCGATGTCTGAATATGCAGCGCGAGACCAAAGATCACCTTCTGGCTCAAAATCTTCTCCAGCTTGGCCTCTGCGAAGCGAACGATCTCTTCCACAAGGTGAATGATGAACGGGTCGATAATCCGGGCCATGTCGCCCTTATTCACTCGTTGATGGACACCTTTGATAAAGGTCGTAAAATAATTCTCGATATCAAACTCCAATTCTTCCTCACTCACACCGAGGTTTTGCAGCTCATGTATTTTTTGTTCGATCTTTTCGTAGACACTGTCCGTCGCATCCCCTGTTTCCCGTCCGATCCAAATGCCTTCCTTTGAAGGCTGCACGACAAAGTAATTGTGCTCCGTCCCAATGATTTGATCCAGCTCCTGCTTGTAATCCTTCACCAAAAGAAGCCCTTGCTTGACATGATGCGGCAGGTCTTGGACCGACACGTGCAGTTGATTTTTCTTTAACGAAATAAACTCGGCATAAGCGCTGGCGCAGGTGAGCTGAATATCTGTTTTTAACTGTCCAATATTATTTGGGCAGTGGTAGCACAAGAACGCCTGTACAGCATTGGCTGATATCTGAATCTCTCTCCCCAACCGGAAAGCCTCTTCTTGGAAAATTTCCATCGTAATTCGGAAACGCTCTTCCAAGCCACGCTCTACTAACGATGGCAGCTTGATCACCATGGGAATACGCCTCATGAACGTTTTTAAGAGACTCGACTCCGGATTCTCAGTCGTAGCCATAAGAATCTGGACCTGAGCAGTCCGCTCCACCTCGGTTTCCCCTACGCGGCGGAAAATCCCCTTATCCATGAAAGTAAAAAAGATTTCCTGTCCTTCCGCTGGCAGCCGATGCACTTCATCGAGGAATAGAATGCCACCGTCTGCCTTTTCCACCAGTCCTTTGCGGTCCATCTCCGCTCCGGTATACGCCCCTTTTTTGACTCCGAACAATTGACTGATCAAAAGCTGGGGGTTGTTGGCATAATCAGCACAGTTAAAAATCACGAAAGGAGCACGCTTATCCAGGCGTCCAATATCAACGGCAAACTCGTGAATCATCCCAGCAAACCACGATTTGCCCACACCCGTTTCCCCCAAAATCAAGCAATGCATCCCTCTCGGCGGATACAAAACGGCCGCCTTTGCCTGCTCAATACGCGTGATCAGGCTCTTGTTGGTTTTCGCCAGCCTGTCCAGCGACGTCTCCGCCAAATAGAGCGAATCGTTTCCTTGCTTGGCAAAAAACAGCGTCGGACGCCCTTCTTCCTTCTCGATTCGGCCTTCCTTCCACAAACGGTTCAAATCGCTGCTCACATTCGCTCGACTCAAACCAAGCCGCTCAGCCAACTCTGAAGCGCTTACTTTTTTATCAGGACCAGCGTCTACCAACGTCTGGAATATTAAATCTAATCGTTTCACTCTATCACCCGCCGTTGAATAGATAGAAAGTCACGAAATGCACAACCAATCCTTTTCAATTCCACGAATATTTGGGAAAACCTGCTTGCTGCTCTTTTCCCCCTTCCCCCGTTTTTGTCCCGTTGATTTATTTTTCCGTCTCCTTTCCCTGGTGTACGATATAATAGATAAATAATGATTGACAGGAGATAGCAAATCCATGATGGTTTTCATCTTGTTTACCATATGGGCATTAGGTCTGTTCGTGCTGTTCACAGACCCGAAACGAACATCAATCCGCTGGGCTTGTGCGACTGCCTTTGTTGGAGCTGGGGGCTTTATCTCAGGCGTGATTGACGAGACGATCATGCCCTATTTTGCAGATTACCTGGCCGCAAAGCCCGGGACCACGAACACCCTGATATTGGCAAGCCGCATCTCTTCTTTTATTTGCCAAGCGGGTTTGCCCTACACGTTTCTCATGTTTGCCGTACACTCAGCTGAATTTTTGTCTCGCAGAGTAAAGCTGACGATACAATACGCTGCTCTTCTCATGCCACTTGGAATGCTTTGGATTACACCCGTTTATCCCGAGCTGCTTTTTAACTACTGGATTATGGTGGCATGGGTGATTCCGTTTTTTCTGTTCTCCTGTACGCTGCTTGTCGTGCAGTACATGAGAGAAAAAGATCCACTCGTGAAAAAGAACAGCTTTTTCACGAACGTACTCATCATCGTTCCGTTGTTTTTCGTCTTTATTTTCATCTACATCATGCGTATCCAGAACGATTACGAAGCTTGGCGCTACAACATGCTCGTAGTCACGATCCAGTTTATCCTGATCGTTGCCATCAGTCTGAAATACGGTTTCCTAGGCGTCCGTCTCCGCGTAGAAAAAAGACGTCTGGACAGTACCTTGCGCGCCTTGACCTCCGGTGCGCAAATCATTAACCATACGATCAAAAATGAAGCAGGCAAAATCTCGCTGTATGCCGACCGTATCGAGACATATGCAGATGAAACCAACCAGCCGTCGCTAAAAGAAGACGCGCTTGTCCTGATGCAATCCTCGCAGCATATGCTGGACATGATGAATCGGATTCAAAACCAGCTGCGGGACGTCGAGCTGCGCGAAGAACCATGTGACCCCGGCCAAATCATCGGGCAAGTCACACAAAATTTGACACCCTATATCCTGAAACAACAGGTAGAAGTTGTTAGTGAATTGGACGAAACACTTCGCTTGTATGGCGATGGAGTACAACTGCGCGAAGTCATCACCAACTTGTGCATGAATGCGCTGGAAGCCATGAAGTCGGGCGGCAAGCTCCATCTTCAGCTATTTTTGTCCCACAAGCATCTCATCATCACTGTCGCAGACACAGGCACAGGCATCACAAAAGAGAACCTGCCTCACGTGCTCGATCCTTTTTTCTCGACAAAAAGGACAGGGCAAAATTTTGGTCTTGGGCTCTCCTACTGCTACAATGTCATGCAAAAGCATCAGGGCCAACTGGAAATCTACAGTGAGCAAGGCAAAGGAACCACCGTTTTCCTGTTCTTCCCGAAAAAGCGCGTCATCATAAACGACTCAGAATAGCGAAAGGACGCTCACAAACATGAATCCAATCAGGGTATTTTTAGTAGAGGACGATCCCGTCTGGCGCAAAGGTCTCATTGACTTCCTGAACAAAGAACCGGATCTTACTGTAGTTGGGGAAGCCGGGTTCAAAGCAGAAGCAATCGAGCGCTTTTTGCCTGCCAAAGCGGATGTCGTCTTAATGGACATTAACTTGACCGAGAACAATTTGGACGGGATCGAGACGGCAATCGAATTCATGGCACTCCAGGCTGACAGTAAAATCATCATGCTCACCTCTCTGACAGACGAGGCAGTGATCGTGGAATCCTTCTCAGCGGGTGCCGTCAATTACATCAGCAAATCGAGCTTCAAGGAAATTCCTGACGCTATCCGTGCTGCTCACAACAGGCAGTCTGCCATTCACCCTACGGCAGCTGCGGCACTGCGTAACGAATTTTTGCGTTTGAAAAACGATGAAAATCAAAAGCTGTTATCTCCCGCAGAAAGAGACATCCTACAACTAATCCACCAGGGTCATACGCAGACGCAAATTGAACAATCTCTCCACATCACGAAGCGTACGATCAAAAATCACATCAACCGAATCCTCAAAAAAATGGGCGTCAAAACAAGCAAGGAAGCGGCCGCAAAAGCCAGCCAAAAAAAGCTATTCTAGGTCTTATTACCAGGTACCAATGAATGTTGGTACTTTTTTTACATGCTCCACTCTTTACAATGAAAGCTATAGAGCAACGCAAATTATCCTTTGTAAAGGTGTGGTCCACATGGCCCTTATTTATTCTTTCTTAAAAACGATCCTGATGCTGTGGTTTCGCCCTCGTGTGCTTGGACTCTCCAAAATTGACTTGTCGAAGCCATCTCTTATCACTCCCAATCACGTCTCCTTGCTAGATGCCGTACTCTTGTCGTTTTGCTTGCCAAAAGAAGCGACCTTTGTCGTCAACACGGAGATCGCCAAGCGGTTTGCGTTTTTCCTCCGCTTCCGCAAGCATATCGCGATCGATCCACTCAATCCGTACTCCATCCGTCACATGCTCCGCGTCCTCCGCAACGGACAGACGCTGGTGATTTTCCCAGAAGGTCGGATCACGACGACGGGCGGCATCATGAAAATCTACAGCGGTGTCGGCTATCTCGCTCTACGCACTGGCGTAACGGTTTACCCGATCATCATTAATGGCCTGGAACGTTCGATCTTCTCGTATTTGAAAGGAAAGCTGAAGCTCTCCTGGTTCCCGGATGTGACCATGACAGTAGGCACTCCGTTCACCATCGATCGCGATCAGAACCTGTCGATGCGCGAACAAAAAGCCACGGCCAATGATCGTATCCTGCGTATTCTCCAAGAAGGCTTGTTCGAGAGCCGGATGAAGCAAAACGTGAATCTGTTTGATGAAGTTCTCGAAGCAGCACGCCTGAATGGTGCAAAAATGGAGATCGCCAAGGATCTGACGTCCGCGATCAACTACAAGACCTTGTTAATCGGCAGCTACTTACTCGGCAACAAATTGCAGCCAATGCTCTTGGGAAAACCGGTCGTCGGTGTATTCCTTCCCAATTCAGTGGGTCATCTCGTAACGTTGCTATCGTTGTTCCGCATCGGAGCCACTCCAGCCATCCTGAACTTTTCGCTTGGCATTCGTTCCTTGCTGGATTGCTGTGAGACTGCCCATATCGATACGATCCTGACGTCGCGTGTATTCATTGAAAAAGGAAAGCTGGAGCATATCATCGCAGGTCTTTCACCGAGCATGAAAATTGTTTATCTCGAGGATTTGAAAGCATCCGCGACTGCTTTTGACAAAGTGTCCGCACTCTTCTCTTATTTGCGGAAGAAAAAGGCTTCTGCGACTAGCAACGAGCTGATTCTCTTCACCTCCGGCAGTGAGAGCAAGCCAAAAGGTGTCATCCTGACGCATACGAATCTGTACGCGAATATTCAACAAGTGACCAGTGTGATTGACATTACGAGTCGCGACAAGTTTTTCAATGCCCTGCCTATGTTCCATAGCTTCGGTCTTACTGCAGGAACGCTTTTACCGGTAGTGAAAGGCATCCCGGTTTATCTGTATCCAAGTCCGTTGCATTATAAGGCGATTTCGGAATTGGTCTATGATCAAAACGCAACGATTCTCTTCGGAACCTCGACCTTTATGGCTGGTTACGGACGTATGGCCCACCCTTACAACTTCTACTCCTTGCGCTACGTATTTGCAGGAGCAGAAAAGCTGAAAGACGATGTGCGCAAGCTGTGGATGGAAAAGTTCGGTGTGCGGATTTTTGAAGGCTATGGGGCAACGGAAACAGCTCCGATCCTGTCGCTAAACACCCCGCTGGCTAACAAACCAGGAACCGTCGGTCGTTTGATGCCTGGGATGACCGCCAAGCTGGAACCAGTCGAAGGAATCGAGGCTGGCGGAGAGCTGTTGGTGAAGGGTCCAAACGTCATGAAGGGTTATATGATTCACGGAAAAGGCTTTGTACCGGCTGAGGAATGGTACCACACAGGTGATTTGGTTACAGCTGACAAGGACGGCTTTTTCAGCATCCAATCCCGCCTGAAGCGCTTCGCCAAAATCGGCGGCGAGATGGTTTCGCTCAATCTGGTTGAAGAACTGGCTATGCAATGCTTCGGACACTCCGGTTTTGCTGCGATCACAGTGAATGATGCGCGAAAAGGTGAGCGTGTCCTGCTGTTTACCACAGATGAATCGGTTCAACTGAGCCAATTGCGCGCGTATTTGACGGAAAAACAATACTCGCCTCTGCTCATCCCAGGTACGATGCAAGTCATCAAGGCTCTACCACTTCTCGGTAGCGGCAAAACGGATTACGTCAGTCTGAAACAGCTGGCCGAAACGGGAGGAAAATGATGTGAACATACGATTAAAACCACTACAAGCCCTGTACTTCACTCAATTTCTATCGGCCTTTGCCGACAACATGATTTTGTTTGTCATCGCGAATCTGCTGCGGGAGAACGGTTTTTCTCCCGCGATGCTTGCACTCGTATCAATTTCATTCTTTCTTCCTTACGTTTTTCTCGCTCCACTGGTTGGGCCTTTTGCCGACAAGCACGCCAAGTCAATCGTACTGGTGATCGGCAACCTGATTAAAGCGCTTGGTGTCGTCCTGCTGTTTTTCATCGACCAGTCGAGCATCATGATGCTGATGTTGTGTTACTTCACAGTCGGAGTCGGAGCGGTCGTGTATTCTCCGGCCAAGTACGGAATCTTGCCGGAGCTGACTCGAAATGAAGATGAACTGTTTCATGCGAATGCACGCATCGAAGCCTATACGATCTTTGCGATTTTGACAGGAATCGGTGGTGGTGGAGCAATCGCTAACATGACAGCGCCGCTTATCTCGTCAGGAATTTGTCTGCTGATCTATCTGCTGTCGCTTGGCATGACTTTCTTCATTCCGCGCATGAGAGGGGATGCATCGATTCGCTATGGGGCAGAAGCACGACGCTTTTTCATCGACTTCCAGCACCTGATGAATCGTCCGGAAACGAGCTTTGCCCTGATTGGAACCGGAGCATTCTGGATGTCCTCTGCTGTCCTGCGCGTGGCCGTTCTGGCCTGGATTCCCCTCGCGCTTGGGATTAACCCGGAGAGCTTCTCTGTATCGCTGATTCTTGCGACGACATCCATCGGAATTATCGCCGGAGCTTTTCTCGCTCCCAAGCTCATTCCTTTGTCTCATTTCACTCGATCGCTGACATACGGATTCGGAATGTTTCTCATCATCGTTCTATTTCCTTGGACGAATATCACCTTTGTTGCGATCTGTCTATTGCTTCTCGTTGGATTCATGGGCGGCGTGTTCATTATCCCGATGAATACGGTCTTGCAGGACGAAGGCAAGCGGATGGTTGGTTCCGGGAAAACGATTGCGATTCAGAACTTCATCGAGAATCTGCTGATGGCAGTCGGCTCCGGCATTTACTACCTGATCACCTATATCGGCGTCTCCATCTCCGGTGCGATTGTTGGTCAAGGGCTGCTACTGCTCGGGTTCCTGCTGTACTTGGTGAAGTATCGCAGAAGAATCGTTCGTTGACAGGTTTGCGTCATAGAAAAAGAAAAAGCCGTGACTACTAGCGTCACGGCTTTCTTGCGTCAATCTATGCTATTTCTTTTGCTGCGTATTAGTTGTCGGTGTACCCGATTTCTCCGCAGCCTTTCTCGCTTCGTTCAGTTGCTGATAAAATTCACCTTTTGTTTTGACGGACGAAAACTTCGCTGCATCGACTTTTGCTTTTGCAGACAGCTCGGTGATTTCTTCTTTGGTTACCGCGTCCTTGATGTTGATGGAAGCGATATTGGTGTATTTGCCATCTGCCGTTTTCGGAACGCTCAGAATACCTGCATTGATCAGCTCTACTACGTCCTTGCGTTCAGGTGCAGTGGCGTCCACACCTGTAATCTTCCAGTTGTTTTGTACTTTTGGCTCGTAAACGCCTTTTTTCACTTCTTTCAGGTACGCAATAGCACGGTTGCGGATCGTTCCACCTGTTTCACCAAATGCACTGTTGTCCTTGGAAGACCATAGCTGTTCGAACTTGCGTCCTTCCAACGCCCCACCTTTTGCTTGCAAAGCTTCCATCCGGTATGCGTTCATTCCGAGCTTCAAGCTATCTGTAGCCTTGATCGGTGTCTCATCGAGCTTTCGCAGGTTCGTGATGCGGCTGCCGTACGGCTTGGTCAGATCGATTTCGTATTTCACGCCACCGAAGAAATCGTTCGTGCTGTATTTGGAAGCGCGGCGTTTTGGATCAAAGCTTACGGTCACGTCACCAGCGCGCGTGGAATTGAAGTAGCCCACCGCCCATTCCATATAGTCCTTCAAGTCTTTTCCGGTTACTTTATAAACGGTAATCTCGCCACCTGCGTATTGGTAGTTGTAGGCGATATCCTTTTTCTTGATCGGACCGACATCCAGCTTGGCTTTGTCGTTGTCGATCTGGTGAGCAACCACGTCTGCCTTGCTGTAGTAGAGCATCACTTCATGGAAAAAGTCAGATAGCGGCGTCTCCTGAATTTGGACCGTCGGGATGCCCTCGATCTCGTTTTTCGGCACCAGATCCATGCCTTTGAGCTCTGCTACGACGATGTTGGCATCTGCACGCGCGAATTCATGGAAAGGCTTGAGCTTGGTCTCCAGCGCTGCATCGGATACCGCCAGTGTGCCATCTGCGCCTTTTACAGGGACCGCAGTCGCTTCCTTGTCAGTCAGCACGAGCTTGCCGTCTTTCTTCTCGAAAGTCAGGTCAATGCGAGAGAGATGCGTTCCGTATTTATCCGGCTCTGTGATCAGGACGCCGTTGATCTCTTCCTTCTTCACAAGCTTGTGCATGTGCCCTGCAAAAATCGCGGTCAGTTCTGGAACGGCGTTCGCGATATCTGCTACGCCCGTACCCGGAATTCCGTTTTCATTCTCGATGCCCATGTGCATGAGACCGATCATGACGTCTACTTTGCCTTCCAACTCTTTTACGGCTTTCTTGGTTTCTTCTACCGGGTTTTTGATCACGAGGCCATCCAGATGATCGGTTCCTTTTTCGAAATCGGTAATCATCGGTGTATTCATCCCAATGACGCCGATTTTTACGCCGGCACGCTCAATGATCGTATACGCAGGGAGAAAGCGCTCGCCGTTTTCCTTGTAAATGTTTCCTGCCAAAACAGCGCCTTTGTATTGGCTGCTGACCTTGTCTAATACATCAAGTCCAAAATTAAATTCATGATTGCCAAAAGCCCACGCGTCATAGTTCATTTCGTTCATCGCGACCATGACAGGAGACTGCGGTTGGTCATTGAACAGCTCTGCCGAGTTGTCTTGGATCGAATCGCCTGCGTCCAGCAACACGGTGTTCGGATTTTCTTTGCGAATCTCTTTAATCATCGTGAACAACTGCGTCATGCTGCCATTTTGATTCGGGCCATCCAAAGCATAATCCCACGGCATGAATCGTCCGTGAATGTCAGATGTACCCAGCAACGTAATTTTGGTAGGTGTTTCTGCGGCCTTTACCGGTGCGGCGATCCCCATCATCGCACTGCCAAGCACCATGGATGTAAGTGCTACGCTTAATAAGCCCTTCGCTAGTTTTTTCATGTTTTCCCCTCTGTCTCTCTTAATCTGTCAGTGCCCCTCGATGGTGTTGCTCTTATTGTCCTCCTATTCTTTTATATATGAAAATTCTGGTTTGCTATCTAACTATAGCAGGCATATGAAAGGAAAAATAGCAAAAAAAGCCGTGACGAGGATGTCACGACTTCATTACGGCATAGTTTTGCAGGCATTCGAGAAACAGTTCCCCGTACTTCTCGAATTTCGCCTCGCCTACTCCTTTGATCTTGAGCATGGCCTCTCTGTCAGTCGGGCAAACACTGCTCATTTCCTTCAAGGTACTATCTGGGAAAATCACGTACGGCGGTACTTTTTGTCGCGTAGAGATTTCCTTGCGCAACGCTCGCAGGTGCTCGAACAACTCGTCATCCTCTGTCAGTTGTACAGGACGTATCGAGATTTTTTGCACGACGCGCTCTTCGCCCCGCAGAACAGGCAGTGCCCGCTCCCCCAGCTTGACGATTGGATATTGGCTCTCCGTTACTTGCAAATAGCCCTCTGCAATGAGGAGCTGGATCAAGTCTGCGATCTCTTTTTCCTTGTATTCCTTCATCAGACCGTACGTAGGCAGCTGATCGAAGGAAAACTGAGTGACCTTTTTATTCTTCGAGCCTTTCAGTACCTGCGCGACGAGTGCGGCACCGAAGCGCTCTCTCATACGTTTGACGCAGGAGAAAATCTTCTGTGCTTCGAGCGTAATATCGGACAGCTCGGTCTCATCGGTACAGTTCGCGCAACGTCCGCACGCGACAGCATCTGTTTCTCCGAAGTATTGCACGATGTTTTGCTGCAAGCAGCGCGGCGTCCGGCAATAGTCGATCATCGCGTACAGCTTTTTGTACTCCAGCTCCTTGCGCTCGTCCAGCAGTTGATTCTGCTCGATGAAAAACGTTTGCGTCTGGATATCCTGCGGCTGAAACAGTAGAATACACTCGCTTGGCTCTCCATCGCGTCCCGCACGGCCTGCTTCCTGGTAATATGCCTCCAGGTTTTTCGGCATGTTGTAATGAATGACGTAGCGTACATTGGACTTGTCGATTCCCATGCCAAATGCGTTGGTCGCGATCATCGTCCGGACATCATCGAACAGAAATGCTTCCTGATTCGCCGCACGCTCCTCCTCCGTCAGTCCTGCATGGTATTTGGTCACAGCAAAGCCACGCTTGTCCAAATCTGCATGCAAGGCGTCCACGTCTTTTCTCGTTGCCGCATAAATAATACCCGCCTGCTGCTTATTCGCCCGCAAGTACGCCTGGATGAATTCTCGACGGTTCTCCCCCTTGCGTACAGACAAGATGAGATTGTCTCTGCCAAACCCTGTGATAAAAAGGCGCTCGTCCTTTAATTCTAGCTGTCGCTTGATGTCTTCGGTTACCTCTGGAGTCGCTGTGGCGGTCAAGGCTGCGACGAGCGGGCGCTGTGGCAAGGATTGAAGAAAACGGGCAATCGCCAAATAACTCGGACGAAAATCATGCCCCCACTGCGAGACGCAATGCGCTTCGTCCACTGCTACAAACGAGATCGGTACATCCTGAATCAGGTTTTGGAACGCTTCGGATTCCAAACGCTCCGGGGCGATATACAACAGCTTGTACTCTCCCCGCGCTGCCATACGCAGTCGGTCGCGAACCTCGCTATAATCCAGTGAGCTGTTAATTTGGGTGGCGGGAATGCCCATGCTGACCAGCACGTCTACCTGATCCTTCATCAGTGAGATGAGTGGGGAGATCACGATGGTTACGCCGTCCTGGAGCATCGCTGGGACTTGATAACAGATGGATTTCCCTCCCCCGGTTGGCATGATGCCTACGGTGTCATGTCCAGCTAACAGGCTTGTGATGATTTTCTTCTGGCCTTCTCGAAATGATTCGTAGCCAAAGTACTTTCGTAAAATCTCTTGCGCTTTATCTAACAAAGAGAATCACCTTCTCTTTCGACAGGAATTTTCAATGGGTCTCTATTAGTGTAAACATAGGGATTGGGACAAAACAAGGGGGACTGGTTGGTTTGAGTCAACATAGTGGAGGAGAAGAAAAAGCACAGTTCTCTTCGACTCTGACACGCCAGCATGGGGGGATTGACTGGCCGTCTCCACTTAAAAAAGGGGACCGTCGAGCCAAAGCCACCCTATGGGCGGAAGTATCTCAAAGAAGAAGTGTTCGACAAGCGTGGTCCCCTTTTTTAAGTTCCGACTGGGTGGGCGTTGTCAAGGTCTGCGAGCCCTGTGCTTTTTCTTCTCACCGGCTTATCTGGTTCATCCATACCTTTTCTTACAATACAAAAAGCACCACATGGGTGCCTAATAAGTAGCCTATGAAGTTACCGAATAGATGAATCGTTTTTTCTGTAGAAGCCAAATGAACAAGTAGACCACATACCCAATAATACCGCCCGCTGTATTCAGGAGTAAATCATCGACATCAAACGTTCCTACATTCATTACGAGCTGTGTCAGCTCCAGACCGAGGCTTAGCATCAGGGATAGCAGGATGACTCTGAACAGGGAGCCGGCTTTTTTCGGGAACAAAAGTGGTAGCAAGAAGCCTAACGGCATGAAGGCGATCACGTTTCCTACGAAGTTCACCGCACTATGCCAGCTTTGGTTATACCGAATGCCTTTGACATAGTTTTCGATTTCGTGAAACGGCACCAAATTACTTCGGTGGCGCAACCGGTCCGCAATCACAGACGGATCGCTCCAAATGATTTTCCACTGGTCCAATAGCAAGCTGGTATCTAAATTGCCGAATTTAAACAGCAGTACCTTCACGACGAGAAACAAGTAGAGGGCAAACACTGCATAACCAGCAATAGCAAGCAGTTCTGTCGGTCTCTCCATTTTTTGCACGTTATCCATTGTCAAACCCTCTCTCCATCTGATTCGCGTAAAAGCGTCAACCCGACGAATATGGTCAGCATGAGCACAGCCCATGTTGTTTTCCTCATAAAAAAAGCCCTCCTACACCTGCAAAAACAAAGGCTGTAACCTTCATGCAGTCAGGATAGACTTTTCGATTAAAATTAACGGAAACGAAAGGTAAAGAAAAAGTAAAGCTTTTCTCAAATGCTTGAGATTGTACGTGGCAGCCGAACGGTAAAGGTCGTCCATTCGTTTGTGCTTTCGACGGAAATGCTGCCTTGGTGCAGATCGATGATGCTTTTGGCGATAGCGAGACCGAGACCCGAGCCTCCTGTCTCTTTCGAACGTGAGGCCTCCACCCGAAAAAAGCGTTCAAACAAGCTCGGCACATATTCAGCCGGGATCGGCGCTCCGTTATTGGCGACAGAAATCGCGACACCTTCTCCTTGCTCGAAGACGCGAATGATAATTTCTGTACCATCGTGTCCGTATTTCACGGCGTTGGAAATGAGGTTTTCCAAAACGCGAACGAGCTTGTCGGTATCTCCTGCCATTTCGATTTTTTGATCAGGCGTATCTACGATTAAACGCAGCCCTGCCTCATTCGCCACGAGTCGAAAGCCGACCGATACTTGTTCAACCAGCTCTACCAAGTCAAACTGCGTTCGCTTCAAATACGCTCCGCGATTGCGGACCTTCGTGTACTCAAACAAATCATTGACGAGCACGTTCATCTGTTTGGCCTTCTCATAGGCAATATGTGCGTAGTTCTTTAGCTTCTCCTCGCCCTGGTGTTTGTTCTGCTCAATCAGTCCAAGGTAGCCAATGATGGAGGTCAACGGCGTTCGCAGATCATGGGAAACGTTGGTGATCAGCTCATCCTTCGATTGCTCCAGCCGCCGCTCCTCCTCCATCGCATCTAAGGCGCTTTTGACTAGAGCATGGATGCTATCGACGACTTGGCCCAAGCTGCCGTTCGGACGAATGGAAATCTGGTGGTGATAGTTGCCTTTTGCAATGAAATGCAGCTCGTTAATGATTTGTTCCATTTGCTTTTGTTCCAAGTACTTGCGGATACGAACGACGGACCACGCTGCAAACATACCGGTTGCCAACAAAATAATTGGGATTTTAAAGGAGTTGATATCGAAATTGACCCGCAACTTCCAGATGAACTCTCTGATTTCCGGGATGGTGTACAAATAGTTGTTGGCAAAAAAATCAGCCATTTGAAAAACAGCGTAGATGATCATGAGGCCAAGCAGCAAATCGAAAAGGATGCGAATAAAATCCTTGGCTCTAAGCTTCAATTTTGTAGCCGACCCCCCAGACCGTCTGTATCACCTTCTCGCCATTGGTCGCCTTCTCCAGCTTTTCTCTCAGATTGCTGATGTGAACCATTACCGTCTTGTAGGAAACGAAATTCTCCATTTTCCAGCAGCGGTCAAAAATTTCTTCCGAGCTGAATACCCGATTCGGATGACTTGCCAGAAGATGCAGGACGGAAAATTCCAATGCCGTCAGCTTGATCGGGGTGCCTTCTTTTGTCTGAACGAAGTGACTTTGCTTGTCGATAATCAATGGCCCCGCCTCAATCACATGATCCTGTTTGTTTGCCTGCGTGTAGTTCGCCCGTCTCAGGAGAGACTTGACCCGCGCAATCACTTCCAGCGGATTAAACGGCTTCGCCACATAGTCGTCTGCACCCGTCATCAAGCCCAGGATTTTGTCCATATCATTCGTTTTGGCACTCGCCATCAGAATGGGGATGGTCGAGTTTTTTCGTATTCGCTTAGTCACTTCCAGCCCATCCAGATTGGGCATCATCACATCCAGAATGACGAGATCGATGGCCTTCTGCTCCAGCCTCTCCATCGCTTCCAGACCGTCAAAAGCCTTCTCGATCTCATACCCTTCGTTGCTCAAATATATCGCCATCAACTCTACAATCTCTTTGTCGTCATCTACAATCAAAATCCTCACGGACAAACACCTCCGAACTCGTGCATGGTAGATATAGATAGCATCACTATATCAAGAATTGTTAAAGAAAAGGTAAAGCAACTGATTGTTCTCTAACATTATCGCCATTCCGTTCAGGAGACCAACCGAGCGAGTGAGAGAGCAATATTTCAAACATCCCCTTGTGTTATAACTAACTTGAATTTCAATCAGGGGAGATGAAACCATGCGTAATTTGAAAGGGAAAATGGCATTGGTAACCGGAGCAAGCCGTGGGATTGGTCGTGGCATCGCATTACGTCTGGCACAGGATGGCGCATTGGTCGTCGTACACTATGGAAGAAGACAAGAAGAAGCAGAAGCAGTCGTACAGGAGATCGAACGAACGGGAGGCCAGGCATTCGCAATCGGTGCAGACTTGCGCACCCTTGACGGCATTCGCGATTTCTATGCGACATTGGACGAAGCACTGCAGAAGCGTACAGGAGATCATCGTTTTGACATTCTCGTCAATAATGCTGGGATCGGACAAATCTTAACGTTGGAAGAAGCTACCGAAGAATCGTTTGACGAGGTCATGAACATCAATGTCAAAGCACCGTTTTTTATGATCCAACAAGCTTTGCCCCGCCTAAGAGAGGAAGGGCGTATCATCAATCTCTCATCCTTTGTGACTCGTGCAGCTTCCCCAAGTGTGTTCACTTACAGTATATCGAAGGGGGCTATTAACACACTGACGCTAGCTCTGGCTAAACAACTGGGGAGCCGTCATATTACGGTAAACGCGATTCTGCCGGGCATTATTAACACCGAGATGAATGCTGGCACGTTGCAAAATAATCCGGATGGGCAGAAGTACGCCGCTGGACTTTCCACCTTCAATAGATGGGGAGAACCTGATGATGTAGCGGATATTGCCGCCTTCCTCGCTTCCTCGGACAGCCGTTGGGTAACCGGTCAATTGATTGATGCAAGTGGCGGCTCGCATCTGTAATGGTTCTCAAAAAAATAACCGATGGCCACAAACACGGGACCATCGGTTTTGTTTATGAAGATCCTATTCTTTTGGATGAATCATTTGTTCAGGGCGCACGACTTGATCGAATTGCTCTTCGGTCAGCAAATTGCTCTTGATCGCCGCTTCCTTGAGCGTGATGCCTTCTTTGTGAGCCAGCTTCGCTACGGCTGCCGCATTTTCATAGCCAATATGCGGGTTCAGCGCCGTCACCAGCATCAGCGAGTTGTTCAGGTTTTCTTTGATCACTGTCAGATCAGGCTCGATGCCTACTGCGCAATTGTCGTTGAAGGACTTCATTGCGTCTGCCAACAATCTTGCGGATTGCAGGAAATTGTAGATGATCACTGGCTTAAACACGTTCAGCTCGAAGTTCCCCTGGCTAGCAGCAAAGCCAATGGCAGCATCGTTGCCCATCACTTGGCACACGACCATCGTCATCGCTTCGCTTTGGGTCGGATTCACCTTGCCTGGCATGATGGAGCTGCCTGGCTCGTTCGCTGGAATGATAATCTCACCGATTCCGCAACGCGGGCCGCTCGCCAGCCATCTCACGTCATTGGCGATTTTCATCAAATCCGCTGCCAGTGCTTTCAGGGCACCATGTACATGAACGAGCTCGTCATGGCTGGTCAGCGCGTGGAACTTGTTTTCTGCGGTCATGAATTGATGGTTGGTTTCCTTGCTGATTTCTGCCGCGACCATTTCACCGAAGCGCGGATGCGCATTGATGCCTGTTCCTACCGCTGTTCCGCCAATCGCCAGCTCACGCAGGTACTCATTGCTCTCCTTGATCATCTTTTCGGATTTTTCCAGCATGCGTACCCAACCGCTGAATTCTTGGCCCAGCGTCAGCGGAGTTGCGTCCTGCAAATGCGTACGACCGATTTTGATGATATCCATATAGGCTTCGCTTTTTTCTTTCAGCGTTGCCTTTAACAGCTGGAGTGCAGGCAGTACTTGCTCCTCGATAGCGACCAGTCCAGCCATGTGCATCGCTGTCGGGAATGTATCATTGGAGCTCTGTGATTTATTCACATCATCGTTGGCGTGGATGCGAGCCGAGCTGCCCTTCTCTTGAAGCAATTGGTTCGCGCGATGAGCAATGACTTCGTTAACGTTCATGTTGGATTGCGTACCGCTGCCAGTTTGCCAGACAACCAATGGGAAATGCTCATCCCATTTTCCCTGGATCACTTCATCTGCTGCCGCCACAATCGCTTCTGCCTTTTCATTGTCGAGCTTGCCCAGCTTTTGATTCGCCAGAGCAGCACTTTTTTTCAGGATGGCAAACATGCGAATCAATGGAAGTGGCATTTTTTCTTCGCCGATCTCAAAGTTTTGGAAGCTACGTTGTGTTTGGGCGCCCCACAGCTTATCCGCCGGAACCTTTATTTCTCCAATCGTGTCCTTTTCAATTCTGAATTCCATCTCGCATCCTCCTCAATATCGAACGTATTACTTATGTCAAAAAGGGAATGAAGCAGTTCTTCTCAACTAAAATGATAATGATTTTCATTCTTGTTAGCAAGGGATGAAGTGTTTTTTCAGAAAGAATAATGCTGTCCTCCAACGGTTGTGGTCGGGGGAAGACATGTGACAGTGCTTTCGTACAGCTTGTGTGTAGTAGGAGCTTTTACAACGTTTTGTAAGCAACTCCAGGGAGACTTCATGAGCTCCCTTTCAAGAAGTAAACAAAAAGCCCCCGTAGAAGAAGCGCTTTTCCAGTCCAAGCGCCTCTGGAGCCCGACCCAGCGTAGGAAAAAATGGCGGGGAATTTCAGCTTCACCTATGGAATCCTTCCTCGAAACATCTACGTTTGAAGCGCTCCCGCCATTTTTTCCGAAGCGGACAGTCTTCACCCTCAGCAGGGCGGAGGCCGAAGCGTAGACTGGAAATGCGCTTCTTCCCTCACGACAGCCACTTGTAAATGAAAAAGACGAAAGCCACACATGGCCTCCGTCTTCTAGTATTCCTTATTATCTGCTTTCTACTTCTACCGAAATGACATGATCGACGGCCTTCAGCAAGCTGTAAATATCTGTCGTATACGTATTTTCCGATGCCGTAATCATCATTTCCAGCTTTTGCAACGTATTATCCAAGTCTTTGACTTTGACCCGCTTCACTTGCAGATCGAGGTGCTTAATCTGCTTGAATACCAAATCTAAATCGCCCCCGCCTTCGACCACAATCTTGATCGACAAATCTCTTTGTCTGAGCGATTCCGGACCAATCAAGCGAAGAATGATCGGGAACAAATTAATCGCCAAAATAATGAGGATCGTCGCGGTTACTGCCTCAAAATAAAATCCTGCTCCTACTGCAATCCCAAGTCCAGAAGCTGCCCAGACCATCGATGCTGTGGTCAAACCCGAAATGACATCATTACTCCGACGTAAAATCACACCGG
Organism: Brevibacillus sp. AG162; assembly: GCF_006715575.1. Taxonomy (NCBI): domain Bacteria; kingdom Bacillati; phylum Bacillota; class Bacilli; order Caryophanales; family Paenibacillaceae; genus Brevibacillus; species Brevibacillus sp. AG162. Next base: position 118,575 of record NZ_VFNO01000004.1, on the reverse strand, counting down.
CCCCAAGGAAACCGACACCGCTCACAATTTGAGCAGCCAGTCGAAGTGGGTCCATATTGGTGTGTCCGGGCATGGAGAATCGATGCACGGATTCAATGGAGACAATCGTAATGAGACAGCTCGCTACCGAGATGACCATACTGGTTTTGACACCAAGCGGTTTGTGTTTGAGCTGTCGATCCATTCCGATCAGTAAACCCAGAAATAATGCGACTCCTAGTTTTAGCAAAAAATCATACGTCATGAATGCCGAGAGTGACATGAGTTTCTCCCCCCATCTGCCTTGATGTCAGGTTATCTTCCATTTCCTATGATAGAAAGTATATATCGTCTTGCTCCTAGTGTAAACGAGCCCTTGTCTGTTCATGCAAAAAGCGGAAAACCCCCTTATGAGGGATTTTCCGCTTATCTGTTTCCTTATGAATGGCTGCGAATCATGCGTTTCTGTAACGACAGCAGACGTCCAAAAAGGAAGATGGCACCGGCAGCCAATCCCGTAATCAGACCAATCCAGTATCCGAATGCTGCAAGCGAAGTGAATTTCGCCAGAATGTATCCCAAAGGCAAGCCAATCACCCAATAAGATATCAGCGCAACGATAAAGGTAATGGTCACATCCTTGTACCCGCGCAGCACCCCTTGAATAGGAGCCGCAACGGCATCAGAGATCAGGAAGAGGATCGAGTACATCAAGAAATGCTGGGCAAGCTCCAACACCTCGATGTCGGTCGTATAAAAACCAGCCACTTGCTCACTGAACATCAGCAAGCTAATTCCAAACATGAGGGCGATACCAAGAGCGATACCTATCCCCATATAACTGTACTGCTTCGCGTCCCGGAACCTTTTGGCTCCCACCTCAAAGCCCACGACAATCGTCAACGCCATGGATATGCTCAATGGCACCATGTACAGGAATGATGCGAAGTTCATCGCTGCCTGATGCGCCGCAATCGTAATCGTGCTGTACTCACTCATGAACAAAGTGACGGCCGCAAAAATGCTAACCTCGCAAAAGATCGAAAATCCGATAGGAAGCCCCAGCTTCAGCAGCTCTTTCCATCCTTTCATCGAGATCCGGTGAAATTGGGAGAACAAACCGAACTCAACGAATGGGTGTACGCGATTCACGACAAACAGCGTAATCAGCAAAATACACCAGTACGTAATGCCAGATGCAAGCCCAGCACCGATTCCGCCCAGTCGAGGCAAGCCAAAGTTACCAAAGATAAGAGCGTAGTTCAAGAAGACGTTAATCGGCAATGAAAGCAGGGTAATGAACATCGTTACCCGTGTTTGTCCTAATGCGTCGATAAAGCAGCGGAGCACCGTATAAAGAAACATCGGAATAATTCCAATAGCGATTGCATGCAGGAAGCCGCGAGCAATCGTGCGCACCTCAGGCTCCAGTTGCATCCAGTTCAGGATCGGATCAAGCACCAAACCACCGATGATGATGACACCGACCGCAATCCCCACACTCAAATACAAGGCTTGCATAACCGTGTAAGGAACCTGCTCTCGTTTTCCTGCCCCTACCATCTGGGCAACCATCGGCATGACAGCCATCAGAATCCCCGTCAAGCCTGCTTGAACCGGAGTCCACAGACTAGCCCCAATCGCTACACCCGCCAAATCTGTCGGACTGGCATGTCCAGACATGATGGTATCGGCGAACGTCATCGAAAATAGCGCCAGTTGTGATATCAAAATCGGAAGCAATACAGCCAAAAACTGTCGCCATTTTTCTTTTAGCGAATAGGTTTCGTTCATTTTTCATTTCCTTCTAACCTTATAAAATGGGCAAACAATCCCGGATCAATGTAGCAGGAGACTGTTTATCGTTCAAATTATAAGTATATCAAAACAAGTAGGAATCAGCAAAATACTGGGTGCATTTAGACAAACAAAAGCCCAGGGAGATCACCCGGGCTTTGCAACATTATTCAACCAGCTTCCATACATCGGCTTTCCCTGGCTCTTCGCCCTTGGTCCACCATTTTGCCTCATAAACCTTGTCTTCGTAGTTCACTTGCGCTCCGCCATCATACGCTTTGCCGGAATCCCACGACAGTACGACATCGCCTACCAGTTTCCACGCATCGGAACGGTCTGGCTGTTCACCAGTTACCCACCATTTTGCTACGAATTCCAGTCCATCATACAAGACACGGTCTCCCTGTACATACACAGCAGAGGAATCCCACTCGGCGATTTCACCTGGTACTTCAGGCTTTTTCTCCGTTGTGCTTGCAGCAAAAGGTGCGCTCTCTTCGGAAATATTACCTGCCGCATCAACTGCCTTGATCGTATACGTATAAGATGTTCCTGCTGTTAATCCTTTATCAACAAAGGAAGGCTGCTCGACTGACCCTACACGGGAACCGTCACGGTACACCTCGTATTTCACTACGCCGACATTGTCACGGGAAGGACTCCACATGAGGTCGATTTCTGTCTCTGTTGGATGGTGAGTCATGATTCCTGCTGGTGCCGTCGGTGCTTCTGTATCCACGATATCTTCAGCTTTTGTGCGAACGGTAAGTGCTTTGCTCGCGTTAGACTCTTTCCCTTTTCCATCGACCGCCACAACGGTGTAGCTGTAAGCCGTAGCAGGCGTCAAATCTTTGTCCGTGTAAGCTGTTTCTTTCGTTGATGCGATTAATTTACCATCGCGATACACATCGTATTGCTTGATTCCCTCAGATGCCACGGATTTTGTCCAGCTTAGCTCAATGCTTGTAGCTGTTTGCGACACAGAAGTTACATTGCCTGGAACGGTAGGCTGTTCTACGACTCCTGTTCCCGTGTTAATCAAATTCACGTCAATCGCCTGATAAAACGCCATGCCTGTATCTGCAATTTCCCAAACAGCCAAAATAATGTGGTAACCGCTGCGATCTGTCGGTACATTGCACGAATGCGTTACCGTGAATGGCGGTCTTTTCCCTCCGTCCTGGAACGAGCAGAACAGTTCCAGATCCGCTCTGGCAAGCGGCTTGTTAGGATTCCAATCTTTTTTCGTGATGTAATATTTCCACTCCGCTGTGCTATGCGGGGCTGTTAGATTCCAAGTAAACGCATTTTGTCCACCCTGCAAGGTAACCTTGGTCCAGCGATCTACTGTTTGTGCGTAAAGCTCAGGATAGCGGCCTGCACCGGTAAATTCACCATCAGCAGGACCCGATTGCGGGAACCCTCCAATGCCCTCCACGCTTTGCGGTTCCCACTGGATTTGACCGCAGCCTGTGTTTTGCCCCGTCTTACACAAGTAAGAGCGACTCGCTGGCGATTCGATGTACCCGTGAGCCGAGGCTTTCTCAGCGAACACGAGAGTAGCTGCGCCCGCCACCAGCATCATTGCCAGCATGAACAAAAGCGACAGCCCTTTACTGCACAGTTTGTTTCTCAACCCTACATTATCCATTTATCTATCTCCTCTTTTCTGGATTAGGATCGAATACCATGTTACAGAAAATTTTTCCAGTATTACAGATTCTGAATACCTAAACCAAAACCTACCAAATACCCGAATTCCAGTCAGAAAATAGGGAGATGATTCGGGAGTGTATACCTATGCATAAAAATTTATATGTTTCTTTCGGGACTTTTTGATCAAAAAAAATTGCCTGCCGAAAATAATATTCTCAGCAAGCAACTTTTATCACATCAAGAGCAACGGAACGATTTTCCCATCATTTACATCGATCAACCCCAGATCCGTCAGCTTCAAGGCTGGACTGACCGGTAAGGAATGCGTGCTGATCGACATAATCGGGTTGTAGTGATCGTAACCGAGCGACTCCATAGCACGACGAAGTTGCTCGACTTCCTTTGCGGTTTTTTCCAATGGTTCTTCTGTCAAAATGCCTCCGACTGGCAAATGAAGGCTCGCGATCACCTTGCCATCCTCGACCACGTAAAAGCCGCCCTGGTTACGGATGACTTCATTGGCTGCGACCATCATATCGTGCGGATTGTGTCCGACAACCAAAAGATTGTGGTTGTCATGCGAATAGCTGGTGGCTACCGCCCCTCGCTTGATCGTATCGCCGCTGATCAAGCCGTAACCGCGATTGCCGTTTTTACCATAGCGTTCAAAGACGGCGATCAAGCCGTACGGGCTCTCCTCCCACAAAAGTTGTCCTTCCCGCACCTCAGCGATTCCACGGTGATCCTCTGTAAAAGTAGAACCGTTTTGCACGAGCATGACCCGACATGGATAGCGATTGTCTGGCACATCTACTGTGACGCGGAAGTCTTGCTCTGTAAGCGGCGATAGCTTGATGCTCTCATAAAAATGCGCAGGAAACTGCTTCTCTTTGACTACTTGTCGGTACTCTTCCTTGACGTCGTAAGCTTTCTTCCCATTTTTGTAGACGCGTTCGATCTTGAGTTCATGCAGATCAGACAGCAACAGGAAGTCCGCTATTTTGCCAGGAGCAATCGCCCCTCGATCCGTCATGTTCATACGTCTGGCTGGGGTAAATGTACTTGCGTATATTGCGCGCTCTGGTTGCATGCCCATTTGCATGGCTTTTTTCACGATATGGTTCAAATGTCCACGATTGACCAAGGAGTCGGTCATCACATCATCCGTCACGAAACAAAAATGCTCAGAAACATCTTCCTTGATCAAATAGTCCATGACTTCATCCGTCATCGATTTTTCTTGAATCTCCAGAAACATGCCCGCTGCAATTCTCGCTTCCATGCCCTCACGCGTCTGGTGCGTATGATCGGAGTCCACCCCCGCATAAATGACGCGATGCAGGTCCAAATCGAGCAGCTTCGGGACATGCCCCTCGATAACGAGCTTTGAATACGTTTTGCGGATATGCTCCAGGATGCGATTCGTCTTGCAGTCAGGGTCCTTGATGATGTCTACATAATTCATGATTTCGCCGAGGCAAATGATCTCTTCAGAACGCAAGAGCTCGTCCATGTCTGCAATCTCGACAGACCCACCTGTCGTTTCCATCGAGGTAGCTGGTACGGAGCTCGGGATCGCGTACAGCATATCAACGACACAATCACGGCTCGCACGAATCATCTCTTTGATCCCTTCGATTCCGAACACATTGGCCATCTCATGCGGCTCCGGTACGATCGTCGTCACTCCGTTTTGAATCAAGCCAAAGGAAAACGTCTCCGGTGTCACCATCGTGCTCTCAATATGCAAGTGAATATCGACCAGACCAGGAATCATGTAGCGGCCTTGTCCGGCCACGATCTCGGCAGCTTCAAATGTTTCCGTACCCCGCTCACCGATATAGAAGAAGCGTCCATCCAGTACAGCGACATTTCCTTTGATGAACTTTTTAAAATAGCTGTTAAACACTTGGACGTCTTGAATCAACAAATCGACCTTCACGAAAATAACCTCCTGTCTTTAGTCCACGAGTACCACTTTGTCTTTTGGAAACAGCAGATTGACGTTCAGGCCAGTCTTGTACGGTGTCTCCATCTCTTGATTGACCGTGAAGTCACCCAACTCTGTTTCCACGACATATTGATAGCTGCGTCCCAAAAACGTGCTTACCTTTACCGTTCCGCGCAGACGGTTCATTCCCGCCTCAGCACTCTCTTCTGTCGTCACGAGGAGGTCATCTGGTCGCATTGCGCATTTTTTGCCGGACGGATTCGCCGTACCTGGATTTTTGGACGCGGTAAAATCATGGTCCCCAACACGCAAGCCGATTTCTCCGTTCTGCTCGGTGCGCTCTGCGAAGTCGATGAAGTTGGTAAAACCGATAAAGCGGGCGATGAACTCCGTCTTCGGATATTTGAAAATCGTGGCTGGATCGTCGAGCTGCTCGATCACACCCTTGTTCATGATCGCCACCTGATCCGAGATGGAGAAGCACTCCTCCTGGTCATGCGATACGTACACAGTCGTAATTCCCAGCTCCTGCTGAATGCGACGGATTTCTACGCGCATGTTGATCCGCAGGTTGGCATCGAGGTTACTGAGCGGCTCATCGAACAGCAGCAGGTCAGGCTGAATCACCAGTGCCCGGGCAATCGCCACGCGCTGTCTTTGACCACCGGACAGCTCCTTCGGGAAACGCTTTTCGTAGCCGCCGAGACTCACGACTTCGAGAATTTGCTGCACCCGAGTCTTTACCTCTGTTTCATTGACCTTGCGCAGGCGCAAACCGAACGCCACGTTATCGAAAACAGAAAGGTGCGGAAACAGCGCATAGCTCTGGAACACAAACCCGAAGTTGCGTTTGTTGACCGGAACGCGCGTATAATCTTTTCCTTCAAACATGAACCTTCCATCTTTTGCTTCCAGAAAACCCGCAATCAAACGCAGTGTCGTCGTCTTTCCGCAACCGCTCGGACCGAGCAAAGAGATGAGCTGTCCTTTTTCGATATTGAGATTGAAGTTTTGCAAAATATATTGATTGTCATAGGCAACCGATACGTTTTCCAGCGTGAGCAATGCCATGAGTTGATGCCTCCGTTATCGTTTTGTAAAGTAGGAAAGCCCCATCAGACGTTCAATGATGAACATGAGAATAGCCGTAAGAATCATGAGCAGCACGGAAATCGCGGCGATCGTCGGATCGAAGTTGTTTTCTACGTACGTCAACATCTGGATCGGCAGCGTGCTTACCCCTGGTCCCGTCATGAAAACAGAGATATCTACGTTGTTGAACGACTCCAGAAAAGCGATCAGAATCGCAGCAATAATTCCGGAGCGAATATTTGGCAAGACGACTTTGAAAAAGGTTTCGAGACGACCTGCCCCAAGGCTTAAAGCCGCTTCTTCAATGGCGAAGTCAAAGTTGGACAAGGAAGATGCAATGACGCGAATGATAAATGGAAGCATCAGCACCGTATGACCGACGAGAAGTCCCGCATAGATCGGCAACTCGTACACGACGATGACGTATTTCAGCATGGCAAAACCCATCACGATGCCAGGAATCAGGACAGGTGAGATGAAAATGCCATTCAGGATGCCTTTGCCCCGAAAATCAAAGCGACTGAGCGCATAGGCAGCCGGAATCCCCAACAAGAGCGCCAATAGATTCCCTAGCAAGGAAACGAACATCGACGTCTTGAACGTCGTCATGAACATCTCTACCTCAAAAATGTTTTCGTACCACCGCCAGGAAAAGCCCTCCGGCGGAAACTTCAAGACGCTCCCCGGCTCAAACGACGTAAAAGAAATGATAATGAGCGGCCCTAGCAAAAACAGAAAGACGAGAGAGGTAAACAGGGCCAACCCGCGATTTTTCTCCTGCATAGCTTCTACCCCTTCGGATTTAATTTCGTCGCCAGCTTGTTCATGAAATAGATGACGACAAATGTAATGACAATCATGATTGTGGCAATGACAGATGCCAAATGCCAGTCATTAAGCGTAATCGCATTTTGATACAGAAACGTGGAGATGACCCGCTGTTTTCCACCTAGCAGGGCAGGCGTGGTGTAGGCGGTCAAGCTTCCGACAAACACCAGAATGCTACCAATGATGAGTCCCGGTACACTAAGTGGCACAATGACCTTCCAGAAGGCCGTCAACTTGGAAGCACCCAAGCTTTCCGCCGCCTTCAGCAAATCCGGGTCGATGTTTTCCATCACCCCTACCAGCGTAATAATGATCAGCGGCAGGAACAGATGAATCAAACCAATCATCATCGCAGTCGGCGTATACAATATTTCCAACGGCTTATCGATGAGCCCGATTGCAAGCAACGAGCTGTTCAATAAGCCCTTTTTTCCGAGAATAATCATCCAAGAGAACGACCGCACGACAGAGCTGGTCAGCAAAGGAAAAATCGCCAATGCCAGCAGGATGCCCTTTTTGCGTGGGCTGAGCTTGGAAATGTAGTACGCGGCAGGAAAACCAATCAGAACACATGCAATCGTCGTGACCAGACTGACCTGAAGCGTCGTCAGCATAATTTTCAGGAAGTACGCGTCGGTAAGAAATTGGAGATAGCCTTGGATCGTAAAGCTACCCTCTTGATAAAAGGTGGACGCAATCGTCATCACGATCGGAATGACCATGAACAGCGTCAAAAACAGCACACCTGGCAACAGCAATAAATAAAGACCCGTTTTTCTCATCTGATTAACTCCTGTTCACGGTATCGTCAGGCTTTCAATGCGCCGAGAAAACGCGCAAAGAACGCATCTGCATCTACGTCCAGACAGACGTTTATGTTCGGTTCTTTTTTCAGGCGGTTTTGAAAGTCGCAAACCGTTTGCCCATCACACAGCTCACTTCTCGTTTCGATATCCACATACAGCTTTTGCGTTGTCACCAGCTTCGGATCGAGTGCGACTGCGACAGCCAATGGATCATGCATGGCGCACGCATAGATGCCATTTCGCCCGAAATAGCGATGGAGGTAATCAGACGTACTCTGTCTTACGTACTCGCCCATCGGTGTATCTCCCAGCTCGCGAATATGCCCCTCGTTCAACAGCACTCTTCGCGTCACATCCAGTCCAACCAGCGTCAATTGCGGGAATCCGGCATGAAACACAACCTTGGCTGCCTCCGGATCGACGTACATGTTGTACTCCGCAACTGGTGTTACATTGCCGTGCTCACGAACCACTCCACCCATGAAAATGACTTCCTTGACGTGTTGGACAAGCTCCGGGCATTTTTTCACCGCCAGCGCCAAATTGGTCAGCGGCCCCGTCATGATGAGCGTAATCTCGCCGGAATGAGCGAGCACGTTTTCCACGATAAAATCAGGAGCAAAGCCAGCAGTCGGTTCCTTGTAAATCGGAACTCCGGCAAGCGCACCTCCCAAGCCATCCTCACCATGTACGGCGTGCTCGAAAAACAACGGTCGCAGCAGCGGTTCAGATGCTCCACAGACGACAGGGATTTGCTCGCCGACTTGCAAGAAATCGAGAATTTTGCACGTGTTTTCTGTGGCTTTTCGCAACGACACGTTGCCATTCACCGTCGTAATGCCAACCAGATCCAATTGCCCGCTCTTCACAGCGAGAATAATGCCCAGCGCATCATCAATGCCCGTATCCACATCAAGAATGATCTTTTGCTTCACGAGTGGTCCTCCTCTTCCTCAAGAAAACGAGGGTATATCCGTAAATGTCTATACCCTCGCCTCTGTTTTTCTATCGTTCGTTATTGCGTGATTTCACGATTCCAACGGTCAATCCATGCTTTGGAGTGCTCGTTAACGAATTTCATGTCCAGCATTTGCAGCTTGCTTACAGTTTCTTCGCCGTACGTTACGCCTTTTGCTTCTTCTTCTGACAGTTGAACCGTCTTGTTTACAGGGGAATCGATTTTCGCTTTTGCTGTTTTCTCCTGAACTTCCTTGCTCAGCTGGTAGTTGATAAAGTCTTCTGCGAGTGCTTTGTTTTTCGAGCCTTTTACGATGTTAACTGTATTCATGACCGCATATCCGCCGCTTGCAGGTGCTACGAACACCGCTTCTGGCACAGCTGCTTTGATATCTTTAAAGTACATTTCCATGATCGGTCCTACGCCGATTTCTTCTTGACCAAACATGTTCACGTATTCGGAGGTCTTGTCGTAGAACTTCACTACACCTTGGTTGACTTCTTTCATTTTCGCGAAGGCTTGATCCTCGTTAAATTCCTTGCTGCCCGCTACCTGGGATGCACTGTCGAGAACCATTGGGCCTGTCGTAGACGTAATGCTTGGCAGTGTCAGCTTGCCCGCCAGCTCTGGGTTCCACAGGTCTTTCCAATCCTTGATCTCGGTTTTCACGAGCTTTGGATTGTAAGCAATCCCGAATTGGCCAATCGTATAAGCTGGACCGTACTCCTCGCCCAGTGGTGCTTTGGCAATATCATAGATTTGATCCAGATTCGTGATGCGGCTGCGGTCGATTTTTTCAAATGCACCACTCTCAATTCCTTGCTGTGCATAGTAGTCGGAGAGGTAGATCAAGTCTACATCGGAGCTGCCTTGGCGAATTTTGTTCAGACGCTCTGCGTTGTTTCCGATTTCCAGCACGATTTTCACGTTATGTTCTTTTTCAAACGGCTCATATACTTCTTTGCGGAAAAAGTCTTCGGAGAAGCCCCATGTGGAGATGACCAGCTTTTGTGGTTCGCCCTTGGCTTCGCCGCCAGCCCCTCCCGCTTGTGGTTGATCATTGCTGCCACAGCCAGCGAGAGCCAGTGACATCATAGAAAAAGACAGGATTCCAGCAAGTAATTTTTTCATCGTAATTCTCCTCCAGTTGGGTTCATTTGATGACAAAATATGGTGTGACAATAAAAAGAAAAGTACCCTTGATTAGAACGTATCATTCTAAACAAGAGCACTTTTCTTCGTAAACAAAGAGAAGTGACACCCGTTTTTACGCAAAGTCTACGGTCTCCCCTTAAGATAGATCAAAAGAGAAAATCCGAACGATTGCGTCAGGTATTCAGTTCTGATTCAGCTAAAATAACATTCGTGATTGCCCACTGCGTAGGCGCATCATAGTCCCGCAGCACAGCTTCCAACGGCAACCCCATCTCTTCTTCCAGTCGTTCTCTCAGTTTCTTCTTATAAAGAAGAGACATGCGAAAATCGACTTCGAGCTTGAGGGCCGGCGCTTCTCCTTCCAACGCTTGTGAGCGCGGAGAGCGGCGATGCTTGGCTTGGAACGTAATCATCTGATTTTCAATCGTGACTCGGAGCAAAGTCGTTCCAAATCCGAACAACTCTTTTGCTATCTCATTATAGATGGCAGACAGCTTTTTTCTGGTTTCATTGGAGTCCACTAGAGTCATGTCATCACCTGCGATAGCTGGTATCGGGTTCATTCGCTCTCATTATACAAATGATTTCTTAATTCTTCAATAGAATATTCGTATTTAGATCAATTTCACATTTTTCCACCAAGTCATTCGTTTGCAAAAACAGTTGACATCGAAAAAATCAGTCGTTATAATCCAACTATCCAAATAAGAATTAACAACAATGTTTGGAATGATAATTTCATAGCACATTCTCTTATGAAGAGAGGTTGAGGGACTGGCCCTATGACACCTCGGCAACCTATCACAAACGATACGGTGCCAAATCCAGCGGAATTTATTCCGACAGATAAGAGAGGTATTGTTGCAGTGTGGATACATACTCGCAGTTTTCGCCTCTTCTGTCGGAAGAGGCTTTTTCTATTCCATCTTACATCCAGAGAAAAGGGGTATTTTCATGAAAAAGACTGGTCTACTGCTCACTACACTACTGCTCGCTGCATCGCTCGTAACGGCTTGCGGCGGTAAACAAGAAGCTGCGCCTGCTAACGGCGGCACTGCTGCTGAACAAACCTCACTGAAAGTGGGCGTCACTGGCGGCCCGCACGAAGAGATTCTCAACAAAGTAAAAGAAGTCGCCAAAGGCAAAGGACTCGACGTCGAAGTCGTCGTTTTCAATGATTACGTACAGCCGAACCAAGCGCTCGATAAAGGAAATCTCGATGTAAACAGCTTCCAAACCATCCCGTTCTTGGCGAAATTCAATCAAGATCACAAAACAAAAATCGTCGAGGTCGGAAAAACCGTCACGTACCCAATGGGCCTATACTCCACCAAGCATAAAAAAGTCGAGGACATCCCGGCAGGCGGCGTTGTCGGCATTCAAAACGACCCGACCAACCGAGCACGCGCCCTCTTGCTCTATCAGGCAGCTGGCTTGATTAAACTCAAAGATGGCGTGGGCGACAACGCAACACCACTGGACATCATAGAAAATCCAAAAAATTTGCAATTCAAAGAGCTGGAGGCTGCTTTCCTGGCACGCTCGCTGAAGAACGTAGAGGTCGCTTCGATTAATACGAACTTCGCGATGGAAGCTGGCTACTCCCCGAAAAAAGATGCGATCTTCGCCGAGACGGCTGACTCTCCATACGTGAATATCTTGGCAGCCAACGAAACCAATAAAGACAACCCAGCTGTCAAAAAGCTGGTCGACATCTACCGTTCGGAAGAAGTGAAAAAATTCATCGACGAACGTTTTGAAGGAGCTGTACTGCCGTCCTGGTAAGATCGACGCCAGGAACATCAAGAACAACAAGGAGAACTCGTTATGATACAGCTAACCGATATTCATAAGTCGTATCAAGTAGGAAACAAGCAGGTAGAAGCATTGAAGGGCGTATCCCTGCAGGTGGAAAAAGGGCAAATCTACGGAGTTATCGGCTTTAGCGGAGCGGGGAAAAGCACCCTGCTCCGTACCATCAACCTGTTGGAGAAGCCGACCAGCGGTTCTGTGATCGTCAATGGTCAGAACATGCTGTCCCTCAAGGAAAAAGAACTGCGGCAAGCTCGCAAAAAGATCGGGATTATTTTTCAACACTTCAACCTGCTCTCTTCCTATAATGTCTTTGACAATGTGGCGGAAATCTTGCGGATGAATCGCGTCCCCAAAGATGTCATTAAGCGCAAGGTAGAAGACCTTCTCGGCTTGGTTGGCTTGTCTGATAAAGCAAACGCTTATCCTTCTCAGCTATCCGGTGGACAAAAGCAACGGGTGGGCATCGCTCGTGCGCTTGCGACTGATCCGGAAATCCTGCTCTGTGACGAAGCGACTTCCGCTCTCGACCCGCAGACAACCGAATCGATTCTGGAGCTGTTGCTCGACATCAATCGAAAGTTCAACCTGACCATCGTGCTGATTACACATGAAATGCAGGTCATCAAGAAAATCTGCGACCAGGTAGCCATCATGGAAAACGGCGTCGTCATCGAGCAAGGCTCTGTTCTGGATGTTTTCAGCAATCCGCAAGAGCAAACGACCCGTAATTTTATCAAAACGGTTTTCGACGATCAGGTACCACAGGAGATTTTGTCCAAGATAAAAGAAACTGGACCTGTCTCCAAAATTGTCCGCGTTGCTTTTCGAGGCGATGCCGCTCTCGATCCTGTCCTAGGAACACTGTCTGCACGTTTTCCGATTAGCACCAATTTGTTGTACGGCTCGATTACGACCATTAAGGGAACGGCTCTCGGCATTTTGCTTTTGCACATTTCCGGTGAAGACCAGGCCATTCAGGATGGCATTCGCTTCTTGCGCGAATCCGTCTACCGCGTAGATATTGTGTCACCAGAGGAGGTGCGGAGCTAATGGAGCGCTTGATTGAAATGATTCCGGTATTCGGGCAATCCCTGCAAGAGACTGTCATCATGGTCGGGTTTTCGTTGTTCATTGCGACACTGATCGGGATTCCGCTCGGGATTTTGCTGGTCATCACACAGGCGAATCACCTTTTTCCGAACAAAATCATCTATCACACCCTGAATACAATCATCAACATTGTGCGTTCGTTGCCTTTTATTATCCTGATGGTTGCGATCATTCCTTTTACGGAGTTGATCGTGGGCACTTCGATTGGGATTGAAGGAGCCATTGTGCCGCTCATCGTCTATACATCGCCTTACATCTCACGCCTGATGGAAACGGCCCTGCATGACGTAGATCGCGGCGTTATCGAAGCGTACCAGGCGATGGGCGCATCCCGGACGCAAATTATTTTTCGCATCATGCTGCGTGAAGCACGGCCTGGCATCGTCCTCTGCCTGACCATCGCTACCATCGGTTTGATCGGTGCTACTGCTATGGCTGGCGCAGTCGGTGCCGGCGGACTGGGTGATCTCGCCTTGCGTTACGGCTACCAGCAATGGGACATCGAAGTCATGATCATTACTGTCGTCATTCTCGTCGTCTTAGTCCAGCTCATTCAATCGTTGGGCAACTGGGCAGCTCGAAAACTGAAAAAGAGCGCGTAAATCGTAGAACCCCTGACCAGATTGCTCGTCAGGGGCTTTTTTGTAGGTATTTAGACCGATCGTCACTGAAAGTTCGTTGGAATTTCGCCCGATATTCATGTAGACTTATATATAGAAGTCATTTAAATGAGAGGGGCTACTCAAATAACATGAAAAAACTCATCATGATGTTGGTTGCCGTAATGCTCGTACTCGCTCCAGCCGGAGGTTTCATTGATCACGCCGACGCGAAAGGCTATAAGTCCGGGAAAAAATCGTTCAATTCTAATACGGCTCCTACGAACACGCAAACGCCTAACAAAGCCGATACGAACGTAAATGCTTCAACAAATAAAGGTACGACCACAACTCCTGCTGCTACAGCAAGCAAAAGCGGCGGATTCATGAAAGGTCTCATGATTGGTGGTCTGGCTGGTTTGCTGTTTGGAACCCTGTTCGCTGACATGGGTATTCTGGGGTCCATCCTTGGCTTCATGATCAACCTGATGGCGATCCTCGCTGTGATTATCCTGATCCGCAAAGTGATCGTCTACTTCAAAACCAAGCGTGAGAAGGAACAGGAACTGAACGCATGGAAAAGATAACATTTTCTGAACAAGATATCATTAATGCGATCTGCATTCACGCAGCCTACAAAAAGCAGTTGAAGCCGCAAGACATCTCCGTCGAGTTGATGTGGGACGAGGAGTATGGCTTCTCTGCTGAAATACACTGGATGGATCGCCAACAAATCTTCGTCGAGATTAATATGATTGAAGCGATTCGCTACTACCTGGAGACCCAGATGCAGCGCAACCCTTACTCCGCCGGTATCGAGCTGGTATTGGACGACGAACAAGGGATCATCGCTCATATCACCTACTAAAACAGGATAATCATTTGTTAACCCAAGGCCAATTTGTTCACGCATGTGAGCAGGTTGGCTTTTTACATATTGAATTTGACCTCGTTCCGTTATATACTTAAACTTAGTGAAAATGATTATCATTACTATGTTTACTTATACAGGTACATACTTTCATAAAAAGGAGTTGGCCCATTGTGGAGCGCTTATACACGCAAAAGCTGGACATCGGATACGGTGAGCTTTCCATTGTCAAAGACTTGAACATCAGCATTCCTTCTGGAAAAATCACTGCCCTGGTCGGTGCAAACGGTTCTGGTAAATCGACGATCCTCAAAACTCTCGCGCGGATTATGAAACCAACAGGCGGACAAGTATTTTTGGACGGCAAATCGATCCACCAGCAATCGACCAAGGAAGTCGCCAAGCAACTGGCGATTTTGCCGCAAAACCCAACCGCACCCGATGGCTTGACCGTGTCTGAGCTCGTTACCTATGGCCGCTTCCCCCATCAAAAAGGCTTCGGTTCCTTGACCAAGGAAGACAAGGAGATCGTAAACTGGGCTATCTCCATGACCGGCATGGCAGATTTTCATGATCGTCCGGTCGACCAGCTATCCGGCGGTCAGCGCCAACGCGCCTGGATTGCGATGGCTCTGGCGCAAGGAACAGACATCCTGTTCCTGGATGAGCCTACGACCTTCCTGGATATGGCTCACCAGCTGGAAGTTCTCAAGCTTCTGCAAAAGCTGAATGACGAAGAAAATCGTACGATCGTCATGGTCGTCCACGATTTGAACCACGCAACCCGTTATGCACAGCACATGGTTGCAATCTCTCGCGGTACCGTTGTCGCTGAGGGAAGCCCTGCTGAAGTCATGACGCCTGAGATGCTGCGTAAGGTATTCAACATCGAAGCAGACATCCTGACTGATCCTCGCACGGGTGTACCGCTCTGCCTCCCTTATGAGCTGTGTCATGCTGTGGATCAAAAGCAACCAAACGAAAACACGACCCAACCTGTTTACACGGAAGAGCGCAAGCTGGTTGGAGCCAGATAATTGTTAGATTCCGCAAGCAAAAAGCCGGTTTTCACCACGTTTTACGGTGTAACCGGCTTTTTGCTATCCCTACCGATTACAGTTTTTCTGAATTTACTTCCGCTGATATTCTTGTTGTTCCCGGTTGCAGTCCGCCGAATTTCCAGTTGATTTTGGAATACGATCCCCAGCCACCGTTTGACTCGGGTTCACCTAAGAAGGCACCTGCTTTGTTGGTAGAACAAATAAGAGGGATGTTACAGGAGTTTGCCAAGCGGGCCCCGGATATAAATGAAAAAGGCGACAGCCCAGGGAATATCTGACTCCCCTGGGCTGTCGCCACTTTCTTTTCTAGCCTCTTACCACTTAACTTCTTTCAAAACTTCTTCAGCCATGCTGCCAGTGGAAACCAATCCGCCACCGGAGAGGTACCAGTAGTTTGCATCGAGGTAAATGATATTGCCGTTTTTAAACGCTTTGGTGTTTTTGATCAAGTCGTTTTCGATCGTTTGTTTTGCAGAAGTGGAAGCGTCTTGGTTCTTATTCACAACTCCGCGGTCTACAACAAACAGGTAGTCCGGATTTTTTTCCATGATATATTCAAAGGATACACTTTGACCGTGGCCTTCTACTTTGATGTCTTTGTCTACAGGAGTGATACCAAGCTCTTTGTGAATCATGCCAAAGCGAGATCCTGGACCATAAGCGCTCAACTTACCTTCGTTCACCAATACGATCAGTGCATTTTTACCGCTTGCTGTTGCTTTCTCATTCACTTGCTTGATAGACTCATCGATTTTAGCCAGCTCTTCGTCTACTTGTGCTTCTTTACCGAAGATGGTACCCAATGTCTTCATGCTCTCTTTGAAAGATTCCATGTACTTCTCGTTGTCTACGCCCATGAAGATGGTTGGAGCGATTTTGTTCAGCTCTTCATATGCAGGCTCTTGACGACCGGAGATGAAGATCACATCAGGCTTCATTGCGTTAATTTTTTCAAAGTCTGGTTCTTTCAAACCACCAACATTTGTGTACTTCGCATCTTTGAACTTTTCCAGGTACGGAGGAATGTTAGACGACTGTGCAACACCTGCTACTTCGATACCTAATTTATCCAAGGAATCCAGGACACCGTAGTCAAAAGAAACAACGGTTTTTGGATTCTTTTTCAGTTTTGCTTCACCCAATTTATGCTTGATGGTAATTTCCTCAGATGTTTGTGCAGCTTCAGGTGCTTTTGTCGCATCTGTCGCTGGTGTTGCAGGTGCAGCGCTATTTGAGCCGCATGCAGCTGTAAATACTGCCATCAGTACTGCCATAAACAGCACGAGTAGTTTTTTGTTCACTTCTCTCACCTCTATATAGAATTTAAAAAGATATAAAATTATTGATAGCTTGCTGATGAAAACCCCTGCAGGCCATCAAAATTTTAACGATAGGAGGATGGATCTTACGCGAAATATACGCATATTTTGTTCTGTTCAATGTCTTCGATCTGGATATCCATGTCATAGACATCTTTTAGAGTTGGACGTGTGATGATCTCGTCTGTGGTACCCTCTTTTACGACCTTGCCGTCCTTGAGAGCGACAATATAGTCCGAATAAACAGAGGCAAAGTTAATGTCATGAATCACGATGACGACCGTTTTGCCCATTTCGTCTACCAGACGTCGCAGTACCTTCATGATCTGGACGGAATGTTTCATATCCAGATTGTTGAGCGGCTCATCCAGAAGGACATAGTCTGTATTTTGAGCGACGACCATAGCGATGTACGCACGCTGGCGTTGACCACCACTCAGCTGGTCGAGGTACTTGTGCTGAATGTCCGTAAGCTCCAAATAACGGATGGCATCATCTACATACTTCCAATCCTCTTTTGTCAAATTCCCCTGCGAGTACGGGAAGCGACCAAAGCTGACCAGCTCGCGGATCGTCAACCGTACCGTAATGTGGTTTGATTGCTTGAGAATCGATATTTTTTTGGCCAGCTCACTGCTCTTCGTCTGTCCAATCTCCTGGCCCTCAATGAAAACCTCGCCTTGATCCTTGGTCAACAGACGACTGATCATGGACAGCAAGGTGCTCTTCCCGGCTCCATTGGGTCCGATAAAGGACGTGATTTTTCCCTTGGCAATTTTCACAGAGACATCTTCCACGACATATTTGCTACCATATTGTTTTGAGACATTCCGGACTTCTATCACGCTTTATTCTCCTTTAACAGAAGATAGATGAAGTAAACCCCACCAATAAAGTTGACAATGACACTGAGTGTTGTGGAAAAAGTGAATACGTGCTTCACAATCAACGAACCGCCAACTAGAGCAACGACACTGATTAAAGCAGAGCCTACAAGCAAATGTTTATGCTGATAAGTTTTCATAAACTGATGGGCGACATTCGCTACCAACAGTCCGAGGAAGGTAATCGGTCCGACCAAAGCTGTCGCAATGGAGACGAGGATCGCAATCACGATGAGAAATCGCTTGATGACAAACTCATAGGGAATCCCCAGATTGATCGCCTGATCCCGGCCGAGCGATAACACATCCAAATACTTGATGTAACGCCAGAAGTAAATTGCAATCGCGATGACCAACACAAAGCTGATAATCAGCAAATCTGTTTTTACGTTGTTGAAGCTGGCGAACATCTTGTCTTGTACAACTAAAAACTCATTCGGATCGATCAACACTTGCATGAACGTGGACAAACTACTAAACAACGTGCCCAAGATCAATCCGATCAATAACAGGAAGTAGATGTTTTGCCCTTCTCTTTTAAACAGGAATTTGTAAAGCAGTCCTGCGAAAAGTACCATCCCCCCTGTTGAAATCAGGAAGTTCACATTGGCGTTCATCAAAGAGGTTGCAGAACCAAAAACAAAGATCACAAACGTCTGGATGAACATATAGAGCGAATCCAGGCCGATGATGCTAGGCGTCAAGATTCGGTTATTCGTAATTGTCTGGAAGACCATCGTGGAAAAGGCGATGATGCATCCGGTTAAAATGATGGCAAGGATTTCCTTGGTCCGCCGAGGAAGGACGTAATCCCAGTTGCCACTGGCGTTAATCGTCATGAATATGGCTATTAAAGCAATGGCCACAATCGACAGGGCACCTATCTTCGCTTTCATTGTTCATATGCCTTTCTTCTCATGAGTAAGTACACGAATATCCCGCTGCCTATGACCCCAACCATCAAGCCGATGGAAATCTCGTACGGGAAGATGATGAGGCGTCCCAGGATATCACAGGCCAGTACAAACACCGCGCCAAGCAAAGCGGTATGAGACAAGCTTTTCTTCAGGTTGTCTCCCAGGTACAGCGTAACCAGATTCGGAATAATGAGCCCCAAAAACGGAATCGCACCTACCGTGAGAATCACAACCGATGTCACACAAGCAACGATGATCAGTCCGATATTGACGACCTGCTTGTAATTCAACCCGAGGTTGATAGCAAACTCCTCACCCATTCCGGCAATCGTGAACTTGTTCGCGTACAAGTAGGCGATAATCACCAGCGGAATGCTTATGTACAAAAGCTCGTAGCTGCCTTTCATAATGGTAGAGAAATCTCCATGCAACCAAGCAGACATGTTTTGCATCAAATCGTGTTTATAAGCGAAAAACGTCGTAATGGAACCGACGATATTTCCAAACATCAATCCCACCAACGGGATAAAAATGGAGTCCTTGAATTTGATTCGGTCAAGGATCTTCATAAAGATAAACGTTCCCAAGAGAGAGAAAGCAAAAGCAACGAGCAGTTTTACCCATGGACCGGCATCGACGAATACCAAGAGTGAGATCAAAATTCCAAAGCGAACGGAATCCTCTGTCCCCGCAGTCGTTGGAGAAACAAACTTGTTTCGGGTCAACTGCTGCATGATCAAGCCGACGATACTCATGCTTATCCCTGCGATGATGATACTGATTAATCGCGGAATCCGGCTGATCCACAGTACTTGCACTTTGTCATCCGTGAGATTGAACAGATCCCATGGCGATATATTTTTGACACCTATAAAAAGTGAAACGAACGAGAGCAAAATAAGTGCTACAACCAAATATCTCTTTTTCATCGCGTCCCTACTCTTCTTACGTTTTCCTGGAGTTCTGTCACGTATTGACCCGAGTAATTATATAGAGAATAATTCTCACCATTATCATTAATAAAGAGATTCATTCTCAATTAGAACTACCTTTGTTATATTAGCACTTCTTTATCGGAAGGGAAAGCTTTTTTTCATTAGTCGGCTAATTTTTTCCTCAACCTGTCAAAATACGGACAAGAACAAGAAAACCGCCAGGGAAAAAACCCTGACGGTCTTAATTTATTTGGATGTGTACGAGCCTTTTATGTTTTGAACGGATCGCTCTCCGTTCCCATCATTCTCAATCAGCACATTTCCTTCGACGGTATCAATGACGATATCGCCGCTCTGGTCCGATATCGTCATGTCACCTTTATGCTTCCTGATATCCATATCACCGGACTGATCGTGAATCTCTACATTTCCACCCGTATTTTCCATGGCGATATCACCTGAATCGTCTTCGATCAGTTTGAGGGCTGACGCGTCCTTGATTCTGATGTCACCGGACTGGTCACGAATCTCTACCTCTCCGCCCGTATTCGTCAATCGAATATCACCGGAGTCATCCTCAATCGTGAGCTTTCCTATTAGATCCGTCATGTCAATATCTCCTGATCCATCAGTAAGGGCTATCGGGAGCTGGGGAGGAACGATTACCGTTATCGTCATATCCACATAGTTAAAACCGATATCCGTGTTCGTTTCGGATCGTAGTGTTGCGGTATCCCCATCCTTCTCGAGTGTAATGATGATTTCTTCGGGTTTGACATTTTTCGATTTGATATCAGCCTCTACATGAATCGCGGTTGCTTTTTCATCACCTTTGACAATCAAATCGCCTGAATCCGTCACAATATTCAACGCCTCGATGGACTCCGCAGGTAATTCAAGCTGTCTCTTTTCTTCTTCGATCTTGATCACGTTATCGCTGATCGTGCATCCAGCCAAGCCGATTCCCACAGCGATTAGACCTACTCCTATCCACTGTTTCATTTGTTTCATCCGTTTCCCCTCGATATTGGTTATTTTTACAAGATAAGTTCTACAACATCATAGCAAAACAGCGTAGAAGACAAATCAGGCTACAGGGTTGTTCTCTCGTCAGTCCGCAGACGGATATTCTTCTTGGTGATTGGTGAACACAAAGCAAACGAACCCAGTTACATTACGAGCTGGAATTCGTTTGTTTTTTCGTATGTTCGACTGTACTTTTTATGATCAAATGATTGCTACATTTTTCCTATCAGTGTTATGGTAAAAGTAGACAATTCACTTACGAAGAATAACTAACCGTTTCGAAACAGGAGGTTTTATGGCTCGTATACTGATAGCAGACGACTCCCTTGTAGTACGAGATTACATGAAAATCATTTTGGAACGGGCGGGCCATCAAATCATTGCAGAAGCAACGAATGGATTGGACGCCTATCAAATGTATACGGCCCACCTCCCCGACGTGGTGACGATGGATATCAATATGCCAGGAATGAATGGCATAGAGACCGTCAAAAAAATCATCGACACCTTCCCCGACGCCAACATCATTATGGTCAGCACCAACGGATTAAAGCCGCTCGTTTTTGAGGCAATCAACGCTGGAGCGCGCGATTATATTCTAAAACCGATCGATGAAGAACGACTTTTGGCTTCCATTACGAATTCGCTTTAGTCGATCAAACAAAAAACTGAGGCACTGTCGCCTCAGTTTTTTCTATGGGTCTAGCGAATTTCTTCCAACGGGATTCGGAAGGTAAAATGGGTGCCTTCTCCTTTTTGGGTATGAACCTGAAGGGTTCCTCCCAACTGGTCAACCTCTTGTTTGACAATGGACAGGCCAATTCCTCTGCCCGATACGAGACTCGCATGTTCCTGTACCGTGACATGCTCAGCCAATGCCAACTTTAGTTTTTCCATATCGCCGCCCCGCCCATCATCACGAATCGTGACGCACAGGGAAGTATCCTCTTGCCAAATGCGGCATTGAATCTTGCCGCTGCGTTCTTTTCCGCATGCCAATCGTTCTTGCTCTTCTTCCATTCCATGATCGATCGCATTGTTGAATACGTGAACCAGGCTCCTCGCAAAATTCTCGAATCGCTCTGGATCGACCAATACTTCTTCTGCGTCCCATTCGACCCGATCGATGGTCTTGTTCAGACGGATGGCAAGCTCACTTACATAGTCTTCATACCGGGACAACATGTCCTTTATTGGACGGTAGCGAAGCTTGCGGATGCGGTGGAGCAGCTCCTGCTGAGCCTCCCCCTGTACCAGACTGGTGATCTCATGCTCGAAGCTTTCCCATCGCTCTTTTGCAATGGTGTACACATGCTCGTTATGATCCAGGAACCCGATCCCGAGCTTGTGCTGTATGATTGACAAATCCTGTTGCATCGCAGCTTGAACCTCTGCGAACGACTGCTCGGCGCGCATCCCCTCATCGGATAGGCGCTCTTCGGACTTTGCCCATTGAATCAACCACGACTCCAAATCATGCAGCTTTTGCGGTGTATGAATCAAATGTAATTGGCTGAAGTCACCTTTAAACTGATGAATCTGAGCGATCAATTTGAATAGTTTCTCGGTTTCTGCAATCTCTTCTCTCAGAACCTGCTTCCACCCATCCTCAAAAAAAGCGTCAAAAGCTCGCAGTACCTTTTGGAAGAGCGGGAGACTAATCGCCACAGTTACGACCATATTCAACCTTTGCCATTCTCGCTCCATCTTAGATTCGAGCGCCCGCTGCTCACTCATATCGGTCAGGATCAGCATCAAGCCCTCTGGCGAATCGCGCCGATCTTCATAAATCGGCTTACAAGCCAGCTTCAACGGAATTTGATTGATTTGGATCTCCGTAGGAAATAGACTGAGATACAGCTCTTTTTGCCCTTGGTCTTTTGCTTCAAAATACTTTTCCAAAAGGGATACAATAAACACGCCATCCTCTGGACGATCTGGGTATAGTAGCTCTGCGACCGATACCCCAGCCAGTTCTCTGCCAAAAATCCGGAGACATTCCCGACTGTATTCGGAGTGGACCAGCAGGTTTTTGGAAAAGGAAAGGAAGCCTTGTCCCGCATTGTTTAACAGATTTTTATTCGCCTGCAATAGTGCCTGTATCTCATTGGTACGCTCTGTCACAATCTTTTCCAAGGATTGATTCCATTGCTCCAATTGATGATACAGTCTCGCATTTTCAATAAAGATCGCAATTTGCGAGAAGATCAGTCTGAGCGGCTCTGAGCGTTTTTCGTTGAACACATGTGTCGTCTCGTTGTTCTCCAAATAAATGACACCGATCATTTTTCCCTGCTGCCATAGCGGGGAGCATAGAATTGATTTCGGCTTGTGCTTCGCAATGTACGTATCGCGGAAAAAGACACCTTCAACTGAAGCGTTGTGGAGCACCAGCATCTCTTCTGTACGAATGGTGTAATTCACGACAGCGACAGAGAGCATCCCGCTATGCTCAAACGGGACAGACTGCATGATCTCCACGTCCAAATCGACAGAGCCTGCCGCTTCGATGAGCCAGTCACCATCTTTTTTGAGCAGGAGGATTCCTTTCTCTGCACCTGCATTGCTCATCACCGTGCGCAGCATCGTCGCCAACAGCATTTCCAGGCGGAGCTCGCTGGCAATCGTTTGCGACGCCTTGATGACACTCATTAAATCGACGAGGTCTGCTGTCTGGTCAGTCGTGGCAATCTCGGCGGAAGCTCCCAAGCTTCTTACCCGTTGCAAAAGATAAGGGTGCCGTTCCTCAATCTCTCGTGCCTTGGCGACCGCTCCCCAAAGCATGTAAACCTCGTGCGCCTCAGTCATGTATACCTTCGCAATCGTTTCGAGCCCGAGTGCCAAGTAATGCCGGGCAGCCAATTCATTTGCCAGCGCCTCGTTTTGCAAGAAAACATCTTTTTTGGCGAGTTGAACCGCCTGTTCATAAAAAGGACCTGCTTCTTGTTTTTTCTCTGTGACACGCAGCCACTCGGCATGCATCAGCAACCACTTGTGCTGAAAATTTTCCGGGCATTCCTTTGCCCACGTCTTCATCTTTTTGATATTTGCTCTGATTTTTTTCCCATACTTCGATTTTTCCTGTCGGTTAGCGTTCTCATAGAGCCCCGTCAATGCCAGTGTTTGCATAAAAACTTGCTGGCTGACAAGAACTTGTCCGCTGACTGAATCCATCCATTGCTCAGCTTCAGCCAGCAGCTCGGCAGCCTCCAGGTAGTTCCCGTACATGAGATGAACCATCGATTTATAGTAGTGGTACATGTACCGTTTGTAGCTGTTTCCTTCTTTTTGCAGGTTGCTTACATATGCCGCTTCGTCAAAGCCATCATGGCAAAACGCCGTTCGTTCATCGTCCGTCCACCGTGTAAAAGTATGCAGCGCCTGGCGCAATAACAAGAGCCGATCATCGTGATCAACGACCTTGATTTGTTGAATCATATCGCTGTATTCCTCGATTTGCTGCTCCAATTCTTCCACTGGTACACCGCAATAGAGCATGGCCTCCAAAAGCCCATGGGCATTGTAGGCAGCATAAATGTTGCCTCCACCGTCCAAGCCGAGCTGAATCGCTTTTTTCAGGAGAGGGATATTCGTCCGCGCATGCTCGCACCAGTGATTGATCAGCAGGGCAAACGCGCCATACGCCTTCGTCATGGCGATCGGATCGGCGAAGCTGTCTGCTACACGGCAAGCTAATTGTCCAAATTCGTAAGCCTCTCGATACTTTCCGAATTGAGCAGCTTGTACGATCCCGTAACCGGTATAACCGTTCGCTGAGGCGACCGCGTTTCCGTGCACGAGTGACAGATGAAGGGCACGCAAAATCGTTAAAGCAAACCAATTGAGATTGACATAGTAAGCAGATGGCCCAGCGTAGCTGATGATGCTCATCGCCATCTGATAATTTTCATCGGGAACATCCGGCAAATACAGCAGCTCATCTATTTTTCTGCCTTTGAGGTGGCGTTTGATATGAAACATTTCCTTCACGATATCGAGCTTGCCAGGCTTTTTGGGAATCGGTACGCCCAATAACCCCAAGGCTTCGCTTGCGATCTCCATAACACGCGGAAATTCAGCCAGTCGGGTATACATGCGAATTTCCATTTCCAAAATGCGTACTCGTTCCCGGTCTGTTTTGGCATGCTGCATCCCGCGTTCAAACAATTGTTTTGCCTCATCCAATTGATTACAGAGGTACGTCGTCTCCGCAGACAACGCACACAGCTCCATGGTCAGATCATGATTGCGCTGCCAGCCCTCTTCCCCCACCAGCTCGAGGCCTCGTTGGAAATACTGCAAGGCCGACTCAAATGCCGCAGAGGATTTTGCTTTTTGTCCGGCGAGCAAATGACATTGTGCTACATGCATGCGCTCCGCCTGATCCTCCAGTATCTCTTTGCCCCGATACATATGATCGCAAATTTCAAACAGGAAGCCAGATTCGCTTCCTTGGGACATTTCCCACATTATCCTGCCCAGCTTGACATGAATCTGTCCGCGTTCTGCCTCTGCTAACAACGAATAAGCGGCCTGTTGAATTCGATCATGCACAAAGCGGAAACGAATCCTCATCTGAGACGCCACTTCTTCTTCCACGAGTGCAGCGTATGTCAGATATTCCGCTCCTTCGATCGGATAGATGAGACCTTCCTCAATCGCAGGCCATATATGCTGGATGGCTTCGGACTCCGTTTGATTTCGTGACGTGGCTATCAAATGAAGCAAAAACGAGTTGCCCAGACAAGCAGCAAAAGCAAGCTGCTGCTGAGTAGAATCAGGCAATCTTCTCATTTTTTCTACAAGAAATTCGGCCACATTTTCCGTTGTACCCAGCTTCTCAATTTCGGCCAAATCCCATTGCCAGTTCCTCTCTTCTCTCACATACCACAACAAGTTCCGATCATACAGCGTCTTAATGAATTCTCTTACATAAAACGGATTCCCAGCTGTTTTTTGCATGATAATCGCAACCAGCGGCTTCGTCATGTCCGGATCACTATGCAATGTATCCGCTAATAACGCATTGAATTCGTGTTCGCGAAGCGGCAATAACGTGAATTGGCGCAAAATGCGGCTCTTGATGCCTGTCTCGGTCAAAATGGCAATCAACGGATTCATCATACTGCCATCATGCTCACGATACGCACAAATCAACAGAAAATGACTGATATGCATATCTGCAACCAACTCTCGGATCAGGAAAAGCGAAGAAGAATCCGCCCACTGCAAATCATCCAGAAACAAGACGAGTGGATGGTCTGGTCGTGCCCAAATCCGAATAAAGCGTTGCATCACCCATTGAAAGCGATTTTTTGCTTCTGCTGCAGGCAGCTCAGGTACGGCAGGCTGTTTGCCGATCACTGCCTCAAGCTGTGGAATGACATCCACGATCACTTGACCAAGTCCTTGCATGGCGTCGAGTATCACCTCTCGCCAAGCGAGCAACTCGCGTTCGTGGCCTGCCAATAACTGCTTGATCAAATCCTGAAAGATTTGAATGATAGCTGAATAAGGTACGGCTTGATTATATTGGTCGAACTTTCCTGATACAAAACGTCCCCGGCCTCTCAAAAACGCTTTTTGCGCTTCTAACACGAGAGCAGATTTACCCACGCCTGGAGAGCCACTGAGGAGAACCATCCTCGTAGCGCCGTTTGTGACTTGCTCAAATGCATCGATGAGCATCTGGATTTCCTGCTCACGTCCATACAGTCTCTCTGGAATCCGCAAGTGATCAGCACGGTCTTCTAAAGCGAGCGGAAACGGCGTGATCAAACCGTTTTGTTCAAGCTGGTCATAGCAACGCTGCAGGTCTGCCAGTAAGCCAGACATGCTAAAGTAGCGATCCTCTGTATTTTTTGACAGACACTTCATCACAATGTCCGATAGCATCTCTGGAACGGATGGTTTTACACTGGAGGGAGCGAGCGGCTTTCTCGCCATATGAGCATGTATGAGTTCAAGCATGTCCGAAGTTAAAAAGGGCAGCTTTCCAGTCAATAACTCGTAGAGCGTGACACCAAAAGAATAAATATCAGAGCGGTAATCGACGGTGCGATTCATTCTCCCCGTCTGCTCCGGCGAGACGTAGCGAAGGTTCCCCTTCCACTCTTTTGGATTCATCACACTTTGGTATTCTTGGTGGCATTTCGACGCCAAGCCAAAGCTACCAAGCTTTACCTCATAGGTTTCAGGATGAACCAGAATGTGATCGGGATTTACATCCTTATGGATGATTCCGTGCTGATGGATTTCCTTCAAGCAGGAAGCCATGCGGACCGCAATGAAGAGCATCTCCTTCAATGACAGTCCTTTCATTTTCATCAACAAGGAGAGCGGCACTCCCCCGAAATCTTCCGTAATCATTACCGTCTCACGGTTGTGATTAACGAGTTCGATGATCGTTTCCACTGCATGGGATTCCAATGATTGAAGAATGCGATATTCATGCTTCAGTTTCCACAGAGATTCCTTATGGGAAGGTCCTTCCATCGGTACTTTGAATAAGACAGGGAGATTGTCGTTATTTCTGTAACCCCGATATATTCCCATTTTTGAATGAGTGGAAAGAAACTCTGCCACCCTATAACCTGGAACCACGATCATGCCGCTCATACTATCCACTCCATCTTTAGGTAGAACATCCTATCTTTTTAATTGTTGCCCCGGAACAAATAATCTATATTTAATCTATATTCTGTCTTAATATAATCTCTTTTTACTATTTTTCAAGGAGGTATAGTTTTGTCAAATCTAAGTCGCAGTGTAAGTAACCCGCATAATCATGAAGTGGTTACCTTTTTGAAGACAACGGAAGAAACGAATGGCGAATATTTGTTATTCCGTACCGATCTTCCACCTGATAACGGGATTTTTCTACACTATCATACAAAACTTGTCGAAACCTTTGAAGGTGTAATTGGAAATTTAGAGGTAACCATTGATGGAAAAAAAGTAATCCTGAAGCCGGGAGAGAAGCTAAACATACCAACAGACAAGGTTCATGGGTTCCACAATCCCTCTAACGAATTCGTCAGCTTCCATGTCGAAATCCGTCCGGCTGGTACTTTTGAAGCGTTTGTCCGCTGTGGATACGGGCTCGATACAGACGGGCGCAGCTTTTACTTGCCGATTCTCAAGCAATATATCCCGAAAAATATTCTCCTCTTGGGAACGATCTTTGAGATGGGGCAGTTTTACCTCCCAATCATTCCGCGTTTCCTGCAAAAAGGCATGTTCGCTGTGTTCGCTGCACTAGCTCGTTGGACAGGCTCAGATAAATCGCTAGAAAAATACTACAAACCCTCTCCAGCTACACCAGTCTCTCATACCGAATTCGAGCAAACAGCGCAAAAGACGTTGCAAGGATAAAATGAGAAAGACACCATAGGGATTACTCCAGCTTGGTGTCCTCCACGCTTCTTATATCCACATATTCCAACCTGGATTTGTTGTTTTAACGTATAAGATCGTGTAACTACTTCACCGTATCAGAGCGTGAAGCTGCTCTTGCACGTTGTCTTGGCACATGCCTCCATGATAACAAATGATACTATTAATTTCCAAGTTATCGAATTTTTTTAATGAGTTTACTGCCATTTCCATATCGAGAGTGGTTTGCGGAATCGGTCCTCGTAGTGCTTCGTTCATGTACACCATTGCATCGCCTGCTATCAATGTCTTGCTATCTTGTACATAAAGGCTGATATGCCCCGGCGTATGTCCGGGAGTATGAATGATGCGAATTCCCCCACAATACGGCAGAATCTCTGTGTCTGCCAGTGTCTTGTGCACCATTGCCTTTGGCGGATTTTCGCAAAGCCATTGCAAGTGCTCGCGTTCCTTTTCAGGCAACATCGCAAGTAAAGGGGCCATGCTTTGGGGGTTTGCTTTGAGGAGAGGGCGTGTGCCTTCAATGTACGGCTGATCTAGCTCATGCGCGTATATTTCAACCTGTCCGCCAAGCTCACGAACGATTTCTGGAAGACTGCCGATATGATCAAGGTCCTGATGTGTCAAAATGATAGCCTGTAAACGCTCAGGTGGTATGCCAGCGCGGCTCATCTCCTGACGAATGGTCTCCCATGAACCAGGCATTCCTGTATCTACCAATACTGCTCGGTCATCATCCCAAAGCAAGGTGGGATAGATCACCATCGGCTTGCCAAATGCCTCTCCTTGCAACGGAATCATTTTCACACCTGCGTTTGCTTTCATATCCTATTCCTCCTCACACCATTTCATCGCACAACTACTTTTTTATCACGGAGTGAGGAGTCATTTCAACAACAAAATATTTAATTATACCACAAATAAAAATATTTGTCAATGCATTTTTATGACGTCTTCTTGTACAACAAAAACACCGGAATTACGCGGTCGCTCCTACCAGAGCAGACCGCGTTGGCGTTTTTATCCTCTTAGGGTGTAGTTGTCTGAACAGGCTGACTACCCGTGGATGCATCTTGGCTGCGCTCCCCCAGAACGCCACGGACAGGTTGAATGTCAGGCTCGTCCACCATCAACCGATAAACCGGTACGAATACAGCCGGTGGGCGGATCGGTTCAGGCTGCGTTTCAGTTTCAGGTGGCTGCACATGCGTACTCGTACCTCCCCAAACCATATAGCCTCCCCACGCTCCAGCACCTAGCAAGACAACTGCGCTGGATATCACCGTTGCTTTGTGCCGAAACAGCTTCACAAACGGATTGGCTGTTTCGCTGCGTACCTCGTCCAAAAGCTTGCGGAAATCAGCATTTCGAATCGCATACCACCGTTTTCGCCATTCTTTATCCCGCAATCTCTTGCCTTTCTCCTCAAGGAAAAAGGCCTTCAATGCTTTTCTGTATGCAGGCAGCAAATACTTCCCTTCGAAAAACATCCGCTGGCCCATCGTCCATTGGATAAAGGACAGTGTAACAGCTTCCCCGCCATTTTGCTGAACATACTCCAGCAATTCTGCAAACTGGAAGCCTTCCTGACCAAAATGATCTTCCCGGTAAAAGACCAGCGGCACCTGCGGGAACTCGTCAGCCTGGAGCGGTTTGCTCAACATATTCTGGATCATTCTTTGCTGCACGGAAATCGCTTCCCGATCCCATTTTCGGAAAAACTCTGCCGGATGTGGCGTGCTTCTCTCTTCATGCAGCTTCGCTAGATTCATGAGCATTTCTTGCTTGTGGCGACTCTCCATATCCAGCGTTCCGAAAAAGCTCTGTGGCTTCTCCTCCAAAAGGGCGATGAGCACTTGGAAATCATCCTTGGATAGCGTGTCTAGCGCGACGAGCTTCATCAAAGACTTGTCCAGTTCATCCAACAGCTCATCGGCATAGCTGCGCGCGCCATCGATGTTTTCAAAAAACTGGTGGATGGTAATGGCCGCAGCGAGCTTTTGACGTTCACGCGTAAATAGACGCAGAACCTTCTCCGTCGTAGTAGAAATAAAAACAACATTGCGCATGGCTTGCGGTTCTGTTTCCGTCCAAAACCGGATTTCCTTTAACATCTGATCCAAGCTGGTCACGGCGGCTACCCGCTCGGTCATATAATCCTCAAAGAGCGGCTTCACCAATTGTGGATAGCCGAAAATCGTCCGCATCATGAAGCCAAACAGCTCCCGATTGCTCGACAAATGCTTGTACACCTCTGCCACGTAGCTGCTCTGTCTCGAGGTCTTAGCCTTCATCAACACGTCCATCAAGAAGCGGATCAAATCCATTTGCAGACGTTCCTGCCTGGTGACACGGTAGGATTCGATTATTTGCTTGATCGTCTCGCTGTCAGGCAGCTGTTTGGACGAAAGCGCCTCTACCTCGATCCGCATCAGCATTTCCTGAAGCTCGATCAGCCGTTTCTTGCGCGTCAAGCTACTGTGTCCCAAATAGCTGTTCAACGCCTGCCAAACGCCCGCCCGCTTGCTCTGATACACGGACGTTCGTCCCTTTTCAATCAAATACAGTGCGCACAGCTCATAGTACGTGCGAATGTTCAAGGCCAGTGCATGGTCTGCTCCAGCCAGCACTTCCTCACAAAATTCGTGGAACGCATCCAGAATCCGTGGCTCATTCACATACTCCCAAGCAAAGTCGAGGTATTCGTGTCCTCCGTCCTGCAAATCGACGTTCTGAACGCGACCAAGGGAGAAGTCGAACAAAAAGTCTTTGTCGCTGTGCCCCCCGCCTGGGCGTATGCTTCCTTTTTCCACGAACGTGACGTGGATATGCTTCTTGCTCTGCGGCTCGTTGCTAAACGTGAGAAAACCAAAATGTCTGCGCATCTCATAAGGCAGACAACTGTACAAAATCTCCAACATTTGAGCAGCACTCTTGGATGAGGCACTAATATCCACATCCAGGCTGATGAACACCTTCTTTTTCGCTGCGAGCGAGGACATCACCGCAAAAAGAAGCTGTTTGAATAAACGCTCATCGATGCCCAATTGCCCAAGCAGCTGTTTTCGGTCTTGCGACAAGCCTTTTTCTGAAGGGATGTCATCGACGGCAGGAAGCTCCTTGCCCGCTGCATCGTCGTGGCGATCTGCAAAAGTGCGCACTCCGAAGATCTTGCCCGGGTTCTTGATAAACTCGTCCCGGCGCTCTACCGGAATGACATAGTTGTGGCTGAAAAACGTATTGCGCTGCCCAGTAAAGTCCGCCCCGACAAATACACTTCTGCCGAGAACCATCTCTCCTGATTCGGCTTGGAAGCTGACAAGGGCCTCCGGAAAGAGCGCCAGATTGCTTTCCGCCCGCTCTTGAAGCTGTCGCGGCGCGTCATACACGCAAAACGGATGGAGTGCCTTTTTTATGAATTGGTTATCCAGCCCTGGCGTTTTGGCGACAGTATCGTATCCTTCGTTCGAACGGAAAACCCCTTGTCGCCCGCGGGTGTAGTACTGCTGCAAAATGGGCTGACGGTTGCTCACTACCGCTCCCTCCCCTCGATGTAATCAAGCTGGTGCATCAACCAAATAAACGGTTCATCGACGCGAATCGGTGTCACGACACCAC
The DNA here is from genome assembly GCF_006715575.1 of Brevibacillus sp. AG162. NCBI lineage: Bacteria > Bacillati > Bacillota > Bacilli > Caryophanales > Paenibacillaceae > Brevibacillus > Brevibacillus sp. AG162. The sequence goes on along the minus strand of NZ_VFNO01000004.1, from coordinate 86,803 downwards.
TCACCCTTTGATTGACTGGATTGCTCCCCAGCGCAGATACAGCGAAATAGGCCGTATTCGTAAAGTAAACATCCAACGCGTCTTTAAACGGTCTGTCCACCTTTTCGATGAATCGGCGGATTTCCCCATCGATGTTCTCGAATTCAGTCGTATTTAAATATTGTTCATGGACGAAATTGCGGAAAACATTGCTGTTGGACTTGATGTATTCGCCGTCGTCTTCCTTGATCAGATGCAGCATGTCGCTCTTCGTCAACACGACAGCAGTCGGAATATGTGTCTTGCTCTGCTCCTGATAGCCGATGAAGTTCTCAAACAGCGTAATCACGACCTCACGCGGCTCGTCGTACCTTGCCGTGAATTCCCCTGGCTCATCCCCTGCTTGCAGCATGACCCGATCGCGAATTGTCTTGATTTGCAGCGGATCGACCAGGAATAGGATGCCAGACGAGTTTTTCACATGCGCCGCATACAGCTCCAAATACTCGCGGTCGACCATTCCCTCGCCTGCTACGTCGAAAAACACCAGGATCAACGGTGCCTTATCGCTATCCTTGAAAATGAACTGGAAGATGAACGGCTCCTGACGCTTTTCTTTTTGCGTGGAATCAAGCAGCTGTCCGCGTTCAAACAAGGGTGCCTCGTAGTTCTCACGGAACTTGCGGCTAATCTGCGCATTGAGTGGCATACACGCTGCATCGAAGTGATTCGCAGTCGTGTTCTGCAAGGTATGAATCAATGAGGTCATGTAAACGGACTTACCGACCTGCGACGCCCCGACAATCGAAATAATGTTGCTCGGCGCTTTACCTGCCGTAATCGGCAGCTCATTGTGGCATTTCGGGCACAGTCTGCGCTTGGAAACCATGCCGTATCGGTCCGTCACACCTGCGAGGACGTTATCGACGTACAAATGGTTTTCCGACGGGATGGATTCCGGATCGATCACCGCTTCCAGCTCGTCGATGGCATCCAGTCCAAATTTATCCCGATACGCATTGAGAATCTCATCCTCCTGCAACGCGTAGTCTTCGTCATCCTGGCGATGATGTGTGGCACGGAAGACAACTTCGTCCGGTCCGTATTTGGCGAAGCAGTACGGGCAGACAATATCGTAAAAAGGAAGCCGTTCCTTGACCTGCGGCTTCTTTTCAAACATGTTTTTCAAAAACGACAGCATGGCGCATCCCCTCCTATTCAGGAATCAGTTCGTACATTTCTCCGTATTTTTTCCCGTCCGTAAAAAACAGGCGGACGACGTCTTTTTTTCTGACCTCGATCTCCGGCATCAGATTGACACCGGGCTCGAGATCGCGAATGAAATTGTATCGGGTTCCATCATCCTTGTGGGCGGGAGGAGAGCCTTCTTTTTTTACGTAGCAGAGTACGTCCCGCGCGATCGGAATCTCTGAAAAAATGCGAATCTGCAACGATTGATGCTTGCTGAACCAGCTTCCGCCCCGTTTGAACGAGTAGTAGATTTTGGCCTTTCCTGTGCTGACATGGATCACATGGGCATCGCCGTCTGGCATGAGCAGAATTGGCTTGCCATTTTCCAATCGGCAAGGAAAGATGCGGTATGTGTATCGGCCGATGCCGTCTGTTTTTTCCCGCAGCCCTTTGTGGACTTTGTATTCCTCTCGGGTGTACAGCTTGAACTGACGATCATCCAGCTCGTTTACGTCAAAAGGGGCGCCAAACTGCGTCTTGTGCACGTACACGCACGGAATATCTTGCGCCCAATGCCAATTGAGCACGTATTCGCTCCCTTGATGCTGGCAGGTGACGTCCTTGATGAAGGTGTCTGTTGTTTCCTCCCGATTAATCATGATTCATCATGCTCCCTTTACAGATCAAACCGCTTGCTGCTCTGGTTCCCGGCGTCCAAGGCACGGGGGCTTTGTCTGGTGTTCAGTCTGCGCTTTGCAAAAGACGATCCGTCACTCGTGGAAGCTGGCACAAAGAGAGTGAACAATGTCAGGATGACGGCGAGCAAAGAACACGCCAGTAAACGTACCACCATATCGAGCAAATCGATTGACGACAGACCCATTTCCAAAACAAGTCCAGCTAACAATCCTGATACTGCCCCGCCAATCGTGAAGCTTTTGGCCAGATAGCGATTGTCAAAAACCAGACCCAGCGCCAAGCCGAGCAAAGCACCGATGATCAGAACACTGACCACACGGGTGATGGCGTAAAACATGCTTTCTTCTGTCGCTCCTGTCCGCTCGGAAACAATATTGCGGTCTGTTCGGCTCATATCGTAAATCTGTCCAAAGATTCCTGTCATTTGGTCCGCGTGTTCGACATTGAAGTAGCTGCCGCCAGTCTCAGCAGCGATCTTTTGAAGCAGCGCCGTTCCGTCTGCATCGATTTGGCTCATGCCGACCGTATGGACAATCACTTGGTTTTGCTTGTAGGGCGCAAGTGCGGCAGGGACATCCAGATCACTATAGCCGTCTGACATCAGCACGACGGTACTGTTCGCCATTTGATTGGCTTGCAGCTGGTCCAGCCCCGCTTGCAGTGCCAGGTCGATCCGGGTGCCTCCATCCGTTCGCGGATATTGGAGCAGCTTCTTCACAACCTCATCCTTCGCAGACTGGCTACTCAGCTCAGTGAGGGGTTGCAGCACATTCGTTTGATCGTGAAACGTAACCACTGCTATGTTCATGTCACTGTCCATGCGCTGCACCATGTCGGCTGCTGCTTTGAACAATTGGTTATCCGGGTCAGACGACTGCATGCTGCCTGACGTATCCAGAACCATAATAATATTGTTGGCCCCGCTGGCCTGTTGAAACGATGACCCGTACAGCAGCTGAAGCAAGAGCGCCACTACGCCCACCATCAAAAACGTGCTGGGCACGAGCATTTTCCAGGAAAAGCCCAGATAGCGCTGCTTCCAGCCGATTCCATTCAGTCGTGGCGAGATCATTTCCGCAATGAGGCACATCAGTCCTACGAAAAAGGCATATTGACCAAAATAAAGTCCCATTAACAACCATTGCGGTATTTCTCCGGACAGCTTGCCGAGCATGACTTCCCCGACCAAAAATCCGATCACGCCACCTACCAGACTACACACTAGCATGAGTAAGCTTACCCTTCTCTGACTCATGACGACTCATCTCCTTCTACACGGCGAAAGACAAACCCGCTGTCCTCATAGGAAGCATGGTATTTCTTGTTATTGCGGTAAAACATCAACTCTTCCATGCCGAATCCACCCATCTGGTTCATTTTTTCTATCCCGCTTTTTTGTTCCTCGTGGATGCAGCCCAGCTTGTAAGTTCGTGTGCTCTCATCCTTGTGCAGCGCATACTGGACGAAGTCGTTGTGAATATCGGCAAAGAAGTACTTCTCTTCATAACGATGCTTTTGCAAGAAATGGAACACTTCGATGTGAACCGCTGCCCGCTCTTCCAGCACCAATGCCAGATCGAGGAACAAATCCTCCTTCGTCAGCACGGTTCGGTTATCGTAAGCAGCCCCGACGTTGGCACGCGCAAGCAGCTCCGCTTCAAAAGACAAAGCAAATGGCGCACGGGTGAGAATCTCGTTCCGGCAAAACTGACACAGCCTCTCCACGAGTCCGGCGAGTCGATTCCCGCTGAGCAGAGCGCCGCTGCCAATATACCGTTGTTCCATGTAAAAATCACTGCCGCGTGAAGCTTCCAATGACCGGATCGTTTCATGGACGACAGATTCGTAATATTCGTCTACGTTTTTGCCCAAGTAGTCAGTCGCTTCTCGAACGCTCGTCTGGGCGATTTCCCGCAGTTGCTTATGCAAGGCTTCCAGCTGCTCGACTTGCTCACCTAACTGCCGATGAATCTGCTCTGCCTGTTTCTCATAGCTCACAAGGATGGAGAGCATCATCTCCCAATCCAGCAGCTCCAGCTTTTTGCCATAAACAGCGTCCAGCAAATGGCGAATGAAGGTCCGCACACGCTCCTTATCCCGTGTGAAAAACCCTCCTACGCGAATGTCCTGCCGATCCACCCGCTCTTGGTAGAGATCGACCAGCTCGGCTTTAATTTTTTCAACCTGTCGAGATGTCTCGCGAATGCCAGTGTGCAGCTCATCCAGCAGGTTTGCTCCATTGGCATGTTCGGCAGTGAGATAGTAAGCCGCATACAGCCCAAGCCGTTCATCCTCGATGACGGCTTTCTGAATCAAATCAGCCAAGGACTCCTGAGACAGCATGTGCTCCAGACGTTTACGCGCCCCGGAAACGACATTCGCCTCAAAAAAAGCTTGGCTGCTGCCGTCAAACAAAGCCAGCTCCGCTTCGCGCATATTCATACTGCAAAGCTCGCTGTAGCTGATGCCAGAGGTCATGAGCCCCGTCATTTCCTCCAGAATATGATCCTCAGGGAGAATGCCAGCCAGTTTTCGCTGCAAATCATGCGCAGTCAATCCGAGCTTTTCTCTCGCTTTTGTCTTCGGCAAAACCTCGCCGTCCTGGAGTCGCTCCCAATAGCGGTCAAATACTGCGGACAGCACCGTCAGCGCAATTGCATGAGTCGGTCGCTTCACTTTGGATAGACCAGCAGACGCGAACTTGGTCTGCCCGTGGTCAACCGTGATGCTGCGCATAAATTGCAGCTTGTTATAGCCGTCGTTGCTTTCATGGAACTCCGACTCTACCTTTTTGTTGTTCAAAAGCACCAGCTTGCTGATCAGCTCGTAATTTTCCTGCATGCCGCCTTCGATAAACAAGCCGTGCTCTGTCTTGTCACTCAATAGGTACACCAGCGAAAATAACGGTGCGTTCACATGCTCCACAGGCAGTTTCACGAGATCCTCTGTTACCAAGAGATTCGCCCGATAGCTGTAGTCGCTCCGCTGATAGCGATTGACCTCTTCCAAAAAGCTGACCGAGAGCGCTGTCGAGAACCCGAATGCTTCCCCGTTGTTCTTTTCCTGTAGCAGAACGTACAGATCAACTGATACGTTTTTAAACAGCTCGTTGAGGTAGCCCTTGAGAAGCAGCGTCAGCTCTGGCAAAAGGATCGTGGCAGGGTCATCCGCCCTTGCCACGACAGCAATATTGACTTGCTGAAAAGCAGTGAACAACTTGCCCATTTCCGCTACCCGCACGCTTGCCAGCTTCATCACCTTGTTCAGTTCCATGGTGACAGCTTCATCGAGTAAAAAACGCTCGTGGATCGAGGTACGCATCTTTTTCTTGTCGGCATCTGCCTGCGGCAAGCGGCAGCCGATTACTTGCGGATGCTCCCACGTTTTGTCCTGATACGCATGGACATAAAGAACACCGTGACCATTTTGCCAGTTGCGCTCATTGTGGGCACGAACAGCTTGCAGTGCCTCTACGCTCTTATCCCCGAGAAAGAGGAAGAGCACGGGGTTTTGAATGCTTCGCTGTCCGTTTCCGCTATCCAGTTGTCTTTCCAATTCCGTAACGTATTGGGTCGCGAACTCTCCAATCAAATCCCTCATGCGTCCTCCTCGGTTATTAAACGATCGTGATTGTTTATTGCAGCGTCTTGCGCATATCGTTTACTTTTGACCAAACCTTTTTGTAGAACTGGAACAGCTCTTCACCGTTCACGTATTCGTCGCGGTCGTATTCCAGATCGTTTTTCGTTTCTTGGAAGGTCGCCGCAATTTCATCGAGTTTTGCCACCAGTTGTTGCGTATCCTCTGCGGAGGTCATCGCGTCACTGCGTTTTGCAGCCTTGCGCTGGATCGTTGCCATGCTCTTGTGATCCAATGCGCGGAATTTTTCATAGATAGCGAATTCGACGTGCTTGTTGACCTTCATCAGGTTGATGAATGGCTCCCACGCATCTTCTTCCTCATCCTTGTCGTAGACGTACAGCGCACCGCGCTTGCAAATCGTTCCTGTGTAAAGGGCTTCGATGAATCGGGTTACCAGCTCTTCTTCGTCCTTGATGGCACCTACGATCTGCTCCAGCTCCTGGATTTTGGCCTCGATTTCTTCGTATTTGCGCACTTCTTGTTCGATCAGGCGAATCTGTTCAGGATAGCGAATCAGGTTTTCTTTTGCCATCTCTTCATTGATACTGCCGAACACATCACGCGTAAATTCTTGCTCCAGACCATCCTTCATAAAGGCTTTGAGCTCAACCAATGCACGCTTGATCTCACCAGGGCTCAGCTTGGTCGCGTCTCCTTGCGCTTGGTGCTTAGCCAAGAATGTAGCAAGCGAGAACGGCTTCGTCACGATGGATTCATAGCGGTTGCTGGTCTTGCTGTCGCTGCCTTTTTCGCGGATGACTCCGTAGCGCACTGCACGGTCAAACAGTTCGCGTACTTTGGCGTTGTACGCTTTGATCCGTCCGTTTTGGTACGTATCTCCCCACGATTTTTCAGGAATAGGGGATGGGAGGTACGCCCAGTTGTTCTTTTCCGTTTGAACGAGGTGGCGTCCGATACCCTCTCTGTCCAGAATTGTACGTTCGTAGCTTTCCTCGTAGACCTTCAACGGTGTGTAAGCGAACAGTGGAACACCGTTTTTCGTATTCAGCCAGAAGATGCGGTTTTTGACTTCGCTTTCTTTGACGGTAAAGCGCGATCCGCTAATCGCTGTATTTTGATAGTTTTTAATCCCCTTCAAGATCGATGGTGCTTTCAGCGGCACGGATACAAAGCCCCAGGAAGGGAAGTGCATATTGCCGAGATTGTTGCTCAGATGGAAGACCGGAATCGCCTCTTCATCCAGCTTGCTCGCAATCTTGCGCTCTACGATGCGATCGAGTGTCTCGTCCTGACCGTATTTGATCACGAGGAATTCTTCCATCGACTTGGTGATCACCTCACCGAACTTCTCCGAGAGGAATTCGGAAATCGAGCTGACGATATCCAACTCCTGCTCTTTGACCCACTGATCGGAGTGTCGCAGCAGCTCGCTGGTGAAATCGCGGATCAGGTCATCCGCCTCTTTTTGGTCCAGAATGTTGCTGACGACTTTGGAGATATCCGGCACACTGACGATGTTCCAGTAGTATGTCTTGTTGCCAGTGCGGTCGCTCTCTTCGCCGCCGTTGATCAGGATGTCGCCGTTTTGCTCGAAAATTTGGTTGAGTGCGTTCAAAATCTCAGTAAATACGTTATAAATGCGATTGTTTTCTGCATTCAACAAACGGTGCAGCTCTTCGTAGAATTCGATCATTTGCTCCAGCTTTTCCTGATCAGCCAGGAGCTGGTATTCGTTGATCTTCGCTTCGATGTAGCTGTTTTTCTTCTTCTCCTTGGAGATGAATGCACTGCGGGCATCGCCCAGCTTTTCATTCGCGTTTTCGCGAGCGCCCTCGATCTCAGGCGGGAAGCTCTCCAAATTCGCCTTGAGGCTCTCTATGTAGGAGAGGATCATTTTCATCAGGCAATAGCCTTTGTCCGAATGAATCAGACGGGACGCATAGAATGGTCCTTGCTGCGGGTGCAGGAATACACGCGTGATCATTTCGCCAAAAACAGAGATCATGTCGCCTGGCATCTGCTTTTTGGACTTGATGTACGCTTCGCGCGCTTTGGCGAGATAGCCTTGCTCCAGCTCGTGGTCGATGCTCACGACTTGCTGGGTGATCACGTTGCTGTAGTTCAGACGCTCGCTATTTTCATAGCCTGGCAACGGTTCAGGAACGCGCTCTTCGAACTTGCGGGAAATCGAGTCGATGTCGATTCCGAGCTTGCGGGCGAATTTCTCCGCATCTTCTTGCGTCGGTGCTACCGTGAACATTTTTTCCATCTTTTTAAACAAGCGATATGCCAAGTACGTTGTCATCTCTTCGATTGGCAAGACAGCAGAGGAAGCACCGATGACGTTGTATTGGTAGTTGGCTGCGTACGCTTTTGGCATCTGGTTGATGTTCGTACGGATGTTGCTGATATAGTCGTGGATCGCAAACTCTTCACCCGAGCGCTTTTCTTCGCTCGCCATGAAGTTCGTAATGTTCTCCGCAGTTACGTTCATGCAGTAATCGTAGGCGTTTTCCAATGCTTTGCCTTCGAGATTGGTCGCAGAAATCAAATGGCACAGGTTGAATGGCGGCATTGGTGATTGGACGGTGAGCACGTTGCCGTATTGCTGGCGGAAACGCTCGTTGCGCTCATCCGCATTCATCCAGTAGTCCAGCTCTTTTAAGGCCGCATAACCGTTTTTCATGATGTAGTCGCGTGTGTGTGAGCTGAGGCTCTTGTTCGACAGGTTGACGTCAGGCGTGAACAGGTAGCCCAGCGTATTCACCTTGTCTACCCCCGCACTGCCGAAGTCGCGCTCCAAAATGCCTCGCACGATATAGGCGATGTCGAGGAAGCAACCACTCCCCGTTCCCCCGGACAAACCGCTCAAGAGGAATACGGTCAGCTTTTTGTTCGTGCCCTCGCACAGCATCTTGATCTTTTTCTCAATGGTTTGGACCACCTGCGTAATTTTCGTAAAGAGAAGAAGTCGACCTGCCTGGCGTACACCCGATGCTCCGCTGATTCCGTCCGTAATCGTCAGCTCTGGTGAGAGCCAGTCAGTGATGTACGGCTCCAGAATGCTGCGATTCTGCAACACACCGCCGATCTCAGGATTGGACAGGAGTACGAACTCCGTCACTGGATCGAGTCCGATGCCCTTGTACTTTTTGTTGCGGTCATGCTCATTCGTTTCAAACGCGATGAATTCAATATTGTCCGGCTTTTCCTTGCGCTTCTTGGAAAGCTGGTCTACCGGCAGCTTGAAGCGTCTGTTCACTTGGTATTTCAGGCGCAAAAGCGCATCAATTCCTGTACCGCCAAGACCGATGACGAGCATCGGGTTATCGATTGTATCTACGCGAATCTTGTCACTGACGATTCCTCCGCCGAGGGATACGTCCAATTGTTGAATGTGTTCTCTCACAACTGCTTTCATAATCGACTCACTCCTAGACGATGTAATCTACATATAAGGACTTGTTCACATTCGTTAACGAAATTTTGATGCGATCGTTTTTCTTCAGCTCTTTGCCTTTGCTTGCATCGAGTACACGTCCCGCCTTTTCGATTCGGCAGCTCGAACGGTTTTCGATGATCAGCGTATCGTTTTTCCCTGGTAAAAAGATGACTTTCTCTGTCTCTGCAAACTCAGGGGCGAGCTGCAAGAGCTGGTGCAGCTTCACTTTTCCTTTGAAAGCGTTCAGTTTCTTGTACTGCGGGTTGGACTTTTCGCCCGTATCCTCATCCACGATCTCGATAGCGATTTGGCCCGCGAAGCCCTTGTTCGCCTTGCGATAGATCGACAGTGCGTACAAGCCAGCACCGATCAACAGGATGAGAACTACGGTACCTCCTACTACGGTCATCCACGGAAATGGTTTCGATTCGGTCACAGGATCAGTAGTTGTGGCCGGCTTGTTCGCTCCAGAACCTGCCGTTTGGGAAGCATCTAGAAGGAGCGGCTTCGTCTCCCGATAAAAGCTAGTGTCTTCTGCCTTGATTTTTATCTCGTACGTATGGTCAGCCGGGATTGTGAAGCTGCCTTCGAACCCGCTGCCCGTGTTGTTCAGGACGACCTCATTCGTCTTATTGTCCGTCTTGTCATTAACAATCAGTGTCGCCTTCATCTGCTTGTACAGATCAGGGCTCGCTACCTTCTGTCCATTTGAAACAAGTGCAGCCTTGATCGGTACGACATCGCCAGCCTTGAAGCTCTTGGCTGTGACTGGCTCCATCTCCAATTGCAGATCGTAGTTGAAGATGAGGTTAATATCGATTTTATCCTTCGGGGCACCTTTTACCTGTAGCTTCCAATCACCCTGCTGTGGCTTGACCAGCTTGATCATCGTGTACGCATTGGACTTCGACATTCTGACCTGGTTGGAAGGGATTGGCACTTCCTTGCCCGCTGGGTCATACAGCTTCGCTTCCACCTGTTTTTGCGACATGATCGAGATATTGGCTTCCATGACGCTGCCATTTGGGATTGGGATCGGAATCTCCTGAGCTTGACCGTTTGCGACGAAGCTTTTAACCGGGACAACCTTCAGCTTCAAGTGATTCGCAAAGATTTCGCTTAAGATTTGCGGGAGCTTGTCCGCTGTGCTCGTTTCAAAAAATTTACCATTTGTCTCCGCAGCAATCTGCTGTAGTGTCGTGCGGTTAAGCTGACCGTCTGCGTTCAAGCCAATCGTGTAAATCGGATAGCCTTTGTCCTTGGCCTCCTTCACTGCTTGCTGCAGCTCTTGATCAGACTGTGCTTGGGTACGGCTTGATGCTTTGTTCAAATAGTTGTTTCCATCTGCCAACAACACGATGATCGGCGCATTGTTTGGATTGCGTCCCGCATCAAGGATTTTTACGGCTTCCGTTACCCCGACGGAGATATCGGTGTAGGCTCCTTTTTGCAGGCTATCGATGAAGGCTTTGATATCGTTCTTGTCTTCTTCGGAATTAATTTCAAGCAGTGCCTTTTCCCGCTCAATCTTGTCAGTATAGGCGACTACACCGACTTTGTTCGCTTGAATCGACGTCATGTCGACGAACATTTTCATCGCTTCGTTGCTGACTTTGTTCTTATCGCTTTGGGTCATGGAATTACTGACGTCCACGACCAGGACAGCGTCCATATTGTTTCCGCTCGTTTGCGCATAGCCTGGGTGAGTGACGGAGAGGACACTGACCAAGAGCAGGGCAAGACATGCTACGTATCGACATAACATTCGGAATCGTATTATTTTCATAAGAGCTCCTTTTCTTGTTTGGAATCATGTTCAAAAAGTTGACTTTTCAGCACCGAGAAGATGGCGAGAACCGTAAGAAGGAGGAGCGGAATGTAGGCTATCTACATGAGCACCGGACTTCTGAGGTGAACGCCATATTCGATGTCGAATAACCTTTCTTGACTGCTTCGTGATCAAAAGGCGACTTTTTGAACCATCCTTTGTGAAGTGTTGCAAAGAAAGTAAGACTATGACACTATTACCACTAGATTCAAGATATAGAAGACAGATGATAAAAAAGTACTAGAATGATTGCCCCTTACTCGTAATACGATACGACATGATTCTTTGTTACAGATTTCGACAACTTCGTTAGGAGAAATTTTATGTTAACTTACTTTCTGTTGTTTGCGGCTTTTTTGCTGCTGGCGGTCCGATTCCTCAAGCTGCTGCGACTAAAACGGCGCAATCTCTCCAACGCCGAAATCGATCAGCATCTTCATGCCTTACTGAATGAGAAGAGGGATTCACCATGAGAAAACGAATCGGCGTCCATTTTCGCAAAACCCGTAAAACCACTCATACGTACGAAAGAATTCAAGCGTGCACGCGATGCCATACGTACCATGTCCTGTGGGAGACGCATTGTGAGACCTGCGGGAGAGCCTACACACCGATCCGCCAGGTTTCCCACGCTGTGACGCGCCGCTATGTGCAGACACGCTTTTTGCTCTTGGGCTTGTTCGTCTGTCTTGCTGTCCTTTCTGCGGAGACCCTTTTGCAATTAGCTCTCGCAGGAGGGATTGGCTGTGTGTTGTTCGTCCTGTTTTTCGTGATGCAAAAAAAATACGGCATCTATGAAAGAGACGTACAATTTCAACACTTTTTAACGAAGGAACAGGATACGCTCAAGAAGTCACTCCTCCGTCATTTGGAGGAAGTGGGCAACGACGTCAAAGAAGGACACCTCAAGGAAGCTTATGAAAAAACGAGAGAGATCGGACATTTCATCGATTCCGATACGATCAAGATACGGAAGATCATGTTCCTCAATCATTACGTCCTGCGCAAAGACATGGAGCTGGAACTCGAAACACTCATCCCGTCTATGTACGACAAGGACTTCATGGAATATGTGCGCGAAGTCATCAAGGTCCAGCCTTCGCTTGTCAAAAAATCCGTGCTTACCTATGTTAGACGTTATAAAAATCAAATATTGTTGCTGGAAAACGGGGATCAGCTCATCGGTCAAGTGGCAGGTGCAGCGCTCCGCATGAAGTCTTATGTGGACGAGTATCAGGATCTGATTATCGAATTTATCGATTTTTTGCCTCGCGAGCGCCTTCTGCGATTGGCAAAAATGGTACAAACCCATAAGAATGAAGGTTGGGAACAACTATATCATTCTACCAAAAACAGGGTAGATACGCATTACGCGTTTGACCCGGATTTCAAAGGCATACTGTGAAGGAGGAGCCTTTTATGCTGCCTATCTCTCCCTATCATAGGTCCCTCTGGGTCCGTAATATTTTTCTCGGACTCTTTGCCTTGGGTTTGATCGCTGTTCTGTTCAAGCTCGGATTCGGGTACAAGCAGATTACGTTATATAAACAGGCAAAGGCGTTTTATGAACAAAAGAACCTGCTGCAAGCCGAGGAAACCTTTTCTCGTGCGCATGATATGGCTGTCCTGACCTACGGGGATGACGAATGGAATTCCATCATGCTCCAGCTGACTTCTATCCGTATCGAGCTGGAAGGGCTTTACCAGTACTCGCGTTCAGCCATCTCGGAGAAAAAGGTCGCAGAGATCGGTGCAATCTATGAACAATACCAAGCAGTCAAACAGAAATACCAGAATCAAAAGGACGTACCAGCGATGTTTTTCCAGCAATTGTCCGCTCACTTGGGTATGGATAAGAGCTTTTCCGATTATTACTTGAATGCCTTGCAAACAGCCAAGGCTCAGGCACAATCGAATCTCGAAAAGGAAAACTATCAGGACGAATCTTTCATCGAAACACTCCTTGCCATTCCAGATGAATACTACGGTGGCAAAGAGAAGAAGCAGGCTGAGCTCTCGGCCTTGTTCCAGAACTATGAAAAGACAAAGCTGCGGAAATTGATCGCTTCGGCTTCTTTTGAGGAAGTCATCACCAAAACAGCTACCAGCATACGCCAATACAAAAAACTGGGTATCGAGACAGATTGGTTAGTGGGTCAGTTGGAAAAGTATGCGCTAGCTGAAATCAAGGAAGTCATCCGATCGAAGGATTTGAGTGCCTTCGTTGACATGGCAGCCGCCTATCGCAAAATCGAGGATGTACTGTCCAGTGATTCACCTGTCCTCGATTCGGTCACCCGCTATCTGGAAGGCAAGCTCAAGCAGGCAGAACAATACATCAAGTCGTTCGAGTTCACCAAAGCGCGTGAATTGTACGAACAGTTGAATCCGCTCCAGGATACGGCTACACTCCTGTCCGATCTGGAAAAGCTCTGGTTGGAATACGATCCAGCACGCCTATTGCAATTGAGATATCCAGACAGAACGTTCACCGACATGCTCTCCGGCACAGATCGCTGGGGAGCAAAGCTTTACGCATTTGGACTCTCTAAGGCAGATCAGCGTCTTTATTTCGCAGCGAAAATGCCAAATGACTCGCTCCTCTATCTGGATCAGTCGCTCGATGTGGACATGAAATCGGCAAAGGCTAAGATTGACGATACTCTCGGGAGTAAAGAAAAGCCTGTGATTATCGTGAGTGCATCCGGCAAGGAACGTGCTAACGCCTACGCGGCACTGTCTCCGAATTTGACAAAAGAGTCACTCGAAAAGCGCTTTTTGGTCGAAGCTGATGAACTCAGCGTAGAGGACTCCGAGCATGTGATCATGAAAAATACAGTGGGAAAAGGAGAAAACGAAATCGCTTTGTTCAAGCTCGAGGACAATGGCTTGGCTTACATTGAAAAGCTGGCTGACTTGGAGGAGAGCTCCGAAGAAACGACCGAGGGAACTGAGTCAGGAGAAGTGACTTCCCCTGCTGACGGGTCGACACAGGAGACGGATCAAACTCTCCCTGCCACTCAAAAAATCGATGTTTTTGCAGGTCCCGGTGAAGAATATGAGAATATCGGTCAGGTAGCAGATGGTTCCTTCCAAGTCATCGCAGATCTGAATGGCTGGTACCAGATTGTGTTCGATGGAAAAGAAGGCTGGATACGTGCTACCGAATCAACGCCGTAATCTGTTTGCTGAATGAGGAGCTCCCCTCGCGATCATGGCACACCTTCCTTGATCTGCGTCAGGAGCTTTTTCTCATTTTTTCACATTGCGCCAGGTATCAGATTATTCTATAATTTATTTTTATTTTATAGGCAGATAAGGAGTGAGAAGAGATGTTTGGAATCGTTCATTATGAAGCATTTCTGATGACCGCGATCATGTTGAACCTGATACCCGGCTCAGACACGATGTACATCATCACCCGCAGCATTTCGCAAGGTAAACAGGCAGGTATTCTTTCGGTTCTCGGCATTTTGACAGGCTCACTCATTCACACGCTCTTGGCTGCTTTCGGCTTGTCGCTCATTTTGGCGCAATCCATCGTGCTTTTTAACATCGTCAAAATATTGGGCGTCGCCTATCTCGTCTATTTAGGCATTCGGATGCTCATGACGAAGGAATCACCAGCTTTTGATACAGCCGATTCCAAGAAGCTGAAGGGTGAAAAGGTCTATCTGCAAGCGATCCTGACAAGTGTCACGAATCCAAAGGTCGCCCTGTTTTTCATCGCCTTCCTTCCGCAATTTGTTAGCGCGACGGAAGCCGGACCACTCCCTTTCCTTATTCTTGGCCTTACTTTTACCGTTACAGGTGGCATCTGGTGCAGTCTCCTCGCCCTGTTTGCTTCCTTCGCTACGCAAAAATTGCGCAATAATCAGAAGTTCTCTGTCATTCTCAACAAGCTGACGGGGATTGTGTTTATCGGGATGGGGTTGAATCTGTTGCGGGCGAAAGCAAATCCTTAGGAGGTTATCTATGAAAAAGATTATTTCTGTACTCGCACTCATTCTTTGCTTTGCTTTTTTACCTGTTCAAATGATTGAAGCGCATCCAGGCAGAACAGATGCAAATGGTGGGCACACCTGTAGAACAAACTGCGAAAAATGGGGATTACAGTATGGAGAATATCACTATCACAACGGTGGCAGTGGTTCTTCCAACAGCCAAGTGAAAAAATCGGCCCCTCCAAAACCAGCGGCCCCCCGTACACAACCTAAAATACTACCTTCGAAAACCATTGTAGCTGTAAACAATGCTAACGTTTATTCTGCTCCATCAATTGACTCTGTCGTTACTGCAACCCTATGGTATGGTTTTGAAATCAAAGCATCCGGTACACAGCCGGAATTTATCTCCATGGATCAAGGTTACGTTTCCAAAGCAGTGGTCACCTCTTATACACCAATGACTCCTAAGACTGTCAAAATTCAAGGAGAGAAAGGCTACTTCTTCTCGACCCCTTCGCCAGAAAGTCCAGGCAGGGGCTACGCTGTCAGAGATGCACTTGTTCAAGTAGTCGGTGAACATGGAGATTGGTATTACGGCTCCACCATCGATGCAAACGGGAAGGTTTTAGTTGGATTTGTTTCGAAAAGCGTTGCCTATTAACCGTAGAATGAAGACTGAAAAAGCCAGGCAGGAGATTCTTTCTCCTCTGGCTTTTTTCATGTTCAGAAATTGTTTAGGTCGAAAGATTATGATACCTCTAGGCATTTTTTCACAATTGGAACAGCGGGTGAATCTGTTGTTCTCGACTAGCAAGATTTGTACAACGAAGAATGCCCTTGCCGAAAAAAGTTTAGCGTAACTTAAAAATGGACAAGGGGGGAAAGATGAATTGAGTTAACGGTGCAAAAAGGGAGTTGAAGAATGTGCGAGTGCTGTTAAGTGCTGGGTTTATTTTGGCAGGCTTATTCCTCCTTTTCTATCCTCAATGGGAAACGGCGGTATCTGCACAAAAGCAAGAGCAGCTCATCGAAGCGTTCGAACAACTGAGCAACGTCAGCGAGCAAATAGAAACGTCTGCATCTGAGGATCCACCAGCTCCTCAGATACAAGAGCCGCTCGCTATGTTGGAAGGTGCCAGAGGCGTGATTCGGATTCCCAAAATTGATCTGGAAATGATGATTTTTGAAGGCGCGGACAAGCCTGCCTTGAGTAAAGGTGTTGGCCTGATCGAGCCAGACAAGGAATTCGGCGTGAACAATGTTGGACTGGCAGGTCATCGCGGGATTACTTACGGTAAGCAATTCAATCGCTTGGACGAACTAACACCTAACGATGAGATCGAGATCAAGACAAAAACGGCGACCTACCAATTCGTTGTCGTGAAAACCTTTGTCGTCGATCGTACACAAGTAGAAGTTCTAGAGGATCAAAAGAAGCCATTGATCACCTTGGTCACGTGCACCCCTGTTGGAGCCAAAGATCCGAAGGACAGACTGATCGTTCAAGCTGAATGGAAACAAACGACTTCATCTCAGCCTTAACACTTCCTACTGAAAGACGGAATGAGCTAGTTTTTAAGTACAGGAGGAGCATATGCAAAGGAACTCTTGGATCGTTGTGGTGGCACTTTTGCTCATCATCCAAAACTTTTTCGGTTTCACGACAACCTCGTATGCCCAAACGCAAGGTGAGGTTATCGTTGGTGGGGAGCCGGGCAATCCTACTGATCCGGGCACGGGTAACCCTACCGATCCGGGCACAGGCAACCCTACCGATCCGGGCACAGGCAACCCTACCGATCCGGGCACAGGCAATCCTACCGATCCGGGCACGGGTAACCCTACTGATCCGGGCACAGGCAACCCTACCGATCCGGGTACAGGCAACCCTACCGATCCGGGCACAGGCAACCCTACCGATCCGGGTACAGGAACTCCTACCGATCCGGGCACGGGCAACCCTACTGATCCGGGCACAGGCAACCCTACTGATCCGGGTACAGGCAACCCTACCGATCCGGGTACAGGAACTCCTACTACGCCACCTGTTGAACCACCAGTTCCTCTACCAGAGGTACCGGTACCAGTTCCAGATCCTGAAGACAACATCATTAAAGACAACATCATCACCAGCGTAGTCATCAAGGACAAAGACGGAAACAACATTGAAGACATCCGCCCCGATCAGGGCTCGCGTGTTCAAGTTGATTTCACCTGGCAAATCCCTGCTGGACATCCTTACTCGGAAGGTGCCACCTTTACCTTCACTCTTCCAGACAAGTTTCGGACCGATCGGACTTTGACCGAAAATCTGAACGGAGGCTACGGCACCTATGAAGTAACAACAGACGGTACTGTCACCTTCACTTTTAGTGATGCCATCAATGACGGCACAGAGATCAATGACGGAACGTTCTATGTGTGGCGGGAATTCGATGAGAAAAAGTTTGAGGGCGGCACGAGACAGGAGATCGATTTCAATTTCAAGGGTATCGACCCGATCTCTGTCCATTTCAAAGGCAAAAACAACACTGAAATCGACAAGAACGGAAAAGCAAACAAGGGCATGAATCCTAGTCATCTCGACTGGACCGTCGATTTTAATCTGAGTGAAAACCCGATTAAAGGCGCTGTCTTTACGGATGAGCTTCCAAGCGGTCTGGATATCGATATGAGCTCGATTAAGGTCTTCCCATTAGAAGTTCAGTTGAATGGCTCTGTTAATCCAAAGGCTGAGGTAACCACCTTCACTCCTGAGAAATTAACAGAAGGAAACGGGTTCAAAATTAACTTTGGCGACATCGACGGTGCTTATCGCGTCGCGTACAAGACCAACGTCACCGGTACGACAGATACAACCTACACGAATAAAGCCACTGTCACAGGAACGAACCTTCCAAAGGATTTGATCGATTCCGCGAATGTCTCTGTTCGATTCAGCCAGCCTTTGAACAAAAAAGCGCTTGGCTATGATTACAACACACAAACGATCACCTGGGCTATTCAGTACAACTACAATGAAAAATTGATCAAGCAAAGCGATGCATGGCTCGAGGATCGTTTCGATACCGGTCATCAAGAGCTCGTGGATGGTTCTTTTACCGTTCATAAAATGACCATCGGTGACAACGGAAACGGAACAAAAGACGGGGCTGCCATCACAGGGTACAACGTAACCCCATCGGCTATCGGCTTCCGCTTGGAGTTTGATCATGACGTGTCGGCTGCTTACGAAATCACTTACCAAACCAAAGCTAAAAATCGGGTCCACCAAGACAGCTACCTCGTGAAAAATGAAGTAGAGATCTATGATGGAACCAAAAAAGATGCATCCCGAGAGATCACTCAAGCAATCTTCTGGAAAAACGCAAAAAAAGAAAAAGTGAACTACCTGGATAAAACGATCGAATGGACACTTAGTCTAAACGAGGACAATCAGGTGATGGATGATGTCGTCATTACCGACAGTTATGCGGGGCAAGGGCTGACTCTTCTTCCTGACAAAGTAAAAATCAACGATTGGACAAAGGATTTGGAAGAAGGTCCTGACAAAGACTACAGCATCTCTCCGAATCCAAAATACGAAGACGGATTCAAGATTACCTTCCACAAACCAGTCACAAAAGGTCTAGTCATTACGTACCTGACGAAGTTCGATCCTACATCCAAAGACCGTCCATCCGTGTACAAAAACAAGGCTGAACTGAACTGGAAGGAAAACGGGAAAGCACAAGACCCCATCACGAAATCCGCCACTGTTAAACCAGACAACTACACCAGCAATAACGGCAACAAAACGGGTACATACGACGCCCGCACAAAAGAAATCACGTGGACAATCGATGTGAACTATAACCTCCACAAGATTAACAACGCGATCATCCGGGATTTTTATACCGGAGAACAAACTTTTGTGAAGGAATCGTTACGAGTGCATAAGTTGCTGCTTACAGGTGGAGCAGACGGCGTGAAAGTGGTCGAAGGACCTGTTGTTCCTATCAAACTCGACCCATTAACCAACGGTTTTGAGCTGCATCTTGGAGAGATCGACTCGGCCTATCGCATCACGTACACAACCAGTTTGGCTAATCTGCCTGTCGGACAAGTGTACGAAAACAATGCCACTATGCATGATAGTGACATAACAGGCACTCCACTCTATAAAGGCAAGACGACCGTCAGACCGACATACGGTGGGGAGTACGTCCTCAAAACAGGCGTACAAGGTACAGGAGCAGATTCAGAGTATGCAACATGGACAGTAAAAATCAATCCGAGCCAGTCTTTCATTTCAGCAGGCGCTGTATTGACCGATACGCTGTCCAGCAATCAAATTCTGATGAAAGACTCCTTCAAACTTTTTACGACAACCGTCTCTGAATCCGGTGCCCTGGCTATCGGAAAAGAAGTGGCATCCGAGGACTACACGTTAGAAGTGACCGGCAACACCTTTCAACTGACTTTCAAAAACGACCTGCACACTGCCTACATCCTGGAGTACCGCTCCTTTATCAATGCTGATCATGGAGAGATCATCAAAAACGAAGCCTCTTTTGCAGGGAAAACAGTTGTAGGTAAAGGTAAAGACGGACAAGAAGGTGTCAAAGTCAGCTTGTCTGGTGCTGGTGGCGGAGCCGGCACACCTGGTAAAGGCGATTTGAAAATCGTCAAAACAGACGCAGATACGAAAAAAGCTTTGGCAGGCGCCACGTTTGGACTGTACGACAAGGCGGGGAAAACCTTGCTGGAAACAGTCGTGACCGATGAAAACGGCATCGCCACCTTCAAAGGCTACAAATTTAAAGCGTACAAGTTAAAAGAACTATCCGCTCCTGTTGGCTACGTCATCGCAGACGAGTACAGAAACGGAAAAGACATTACGTTAAAAGCTCCCGCAGGTGCTGACCCTGCTGTTCCAGTTGCAATCGAAGTGACCATCGACAACAAGCTGCTTCGTCAAGGATTTGAGTTAACCAAAGTTGACGCGGAGAATGCTGGCAAAACGCTGGAAGGCGCTGTCTTCCATCTACAGGTTGAAAAGGGCGGAGCATTCGAAACGATCGCGGAGCTGACAACCGGCTCTGACGGAAAAGTCGCCAAAGGCGATCTGGCAGAAGGAAACTATCAGCTAGTCGAAACGAAGGCTCCAAAGGGATACAAGCTGGATGCGACTCCTATTTCATTCAAAATCGCCTCCAACCAGACAGAAATTGTAACCCTTACGAAAAAGAACGCCAAAAATATCGGGTCCGTTCAATTGCTTAAAGTGGACCATTACACCAAAGAGCCACTTCCTGGCGTAACCTTTGAGCTTCAAGATGCTGATGGGAACGTACTGCAAAGTGGACTCACAACGGATAAGGACGGTATCCTTCTCCTCGAGAACCTGAAAGCAGGATTCTACCAGCTCGTGGAAACAAAAGCGCTTGCCGATTATGAGCTGGCTGAACCACTGAAATTCGAAGTAACAGATGAAGGTACGGCCTCTCTCACGTTGACCAACAGATTGATCCCAGGATCTGTGAAACTGACCAAAATAAGAAAGGGATACCCAAATCATAAGCTCACAGGAGCTGAATTTACGCTCCGCGATGAAAATGGTCAGGTAACCAAAGACAAGAACGGCCAAGAGCTGACAAAGCTGACAACTGACGCAAACGGTGAACTTCTAGTCGAAGGCCTAAACCCTGGCAAGTACGAGTTTATCGAGACGAAGGCTCCTACTGGTTATGTAATAAACAGCAAGCCAATTGCTTTCGAGATTAAACGGAATCAAGTAGTTGGCGAGCATGTGCTTGTTACTGCCGAAAATGACGTGACCTCCGGTGGAGGTGGAGGCGGCGGAGGCGGCGGTGGAGGCGGAAATCCTGAGCCAAAACCTGAACCGAAGCCAGAGCCGAAGCCAGAGCCGAAGCCAGAGCCTAAACCAGAACCTAAACCAGAACCTAAACCGGAAAAGCCAGAGAAACCAGACAAACCGGATAAACCAGACAAACCAGACAAACCAGATAAACCAGATAAACCAGATAAACCAGATAAACCAAGCAAACCAGATCAACCTGGAAATCCAGACCAACCTGGCAACCCAGACCAACCTAGTAGCCCAGACCAACCTGGCAACCCGGATCAACCTGGCAACCCAGACCAACCTGGTAACCCAGATCAACTGGGCACTCCTGATGCAAACAACAACACTACGAACCCCAACACTTCCGGGGAGTTGAATCAGACAGGAAATACGAGCAAACCGAACGATTCGGGAGCTGCCAACAACTCCAACGTCTTGGAAACCAGCAACGAATCTCCATCTACAGGCAAAGTATTGCCTCAGACTGGAGAACAGGCTAACCCACTCCCAATCGTTGCAGGTATCGCTTCGATCTTGATCGGTATTTCGATCATGTATCGCAGAAACAAGAAAGCGTAGCTCATCGAAAGGACCAAGTCCAGGGATTTTCCCGGCTTGGTCCTCTTTTTTCCCCTACTCTAGCAATTGCCGAAGAAGCGGTTCACTTTTATATAAAATCTCCAGATGTGTCGCCTCTACGTAATAACGCTCACCCTCCAGTGCGAATACACTGTTTGCCATGACACTCCCATCCCCAGCGTCACTATTGATCGAGCCCACTACTCTTCCATCGACCCATTTATCGGGAGACAGCGAAGGGACTGTTCGCAGGTAATGAATCGTTTCGTGTCCGATGCCAGCTACCAGCGTGACGCGAATATTGCGGGCTGCGATAATCCCCATCGTTGCGTTCAAGTAGTCCATGTATTGATTTTTCACGACCATCTTTTCATAAGGCACGAAGGCTTCTACCCCCTGTTTTTTCTCCAGCAAATAATCGCCATATGCTGATGACGGGGTGAGATCAAGGAGACTGGGAAAGTGTCTGTGAATAGCTTGTATACGACGAAAAGGGATGCTTTGCTCCAAATAGGCCAGATAAACATTCATGTATAGCTCCACGACATTTCTTTTGGCAGAAACGGAGCGCGGCAGCTTCCCTCCTGCCCAATAGCTGTAGGCGACAGGCGATCCTGCGTTGGGAGTCGCAAAAATGAGCAGCTGATCCACATCATTTTGATAAAATTCACTTTGGACATAGGCTCTAGCAACAAGGCCCCCCATGCTATGGCAAATGAGATTGACATAAGGGGAACCGGTCGTTTGCTTCGCTCGCTCGATGACAGGCAGCAAAAAGCGCTCGGCTGAAATATCGATCTGCCTTCGCCAATCATAAAAGGCTACAAACAATTGTTCATTGAGCGGGTAACCCATTTTTCCAAGCAAACGGATAAATGGCTCGTAAGCCGTTCGGGCAAACCCGAAGCCCCAGTCACCAGTACCCGGAATAATTCGATCACTCATCGACCCAAACAGCCCCGGAACAAAAACAATCGGTGCCTTTTGCGCAAGAAAATAACTCATGCTTGCACTCCTCCCCCTCACTTTTGTCCCATGACCAGAAGGAAAACAACATATGCTTTTGCCTATGCCAGAGCAGCTTGGGTGGTTCCCTTTCTTCGATAAGTCTCGTCATTCTTTGCCGAAATGGAACGAATCGTTACAATAATCTTCCCACTTGAGCGTAACAAAGCGATATAATAAAGCGTCTAAGTATTGGCTAAAGTTTTACAGCAAATCTAAACTTGTCGGAGGATTGGCAAAAATGAAGGTACGCAAGTGGTTTATGCTTTTGCTAATGTTCGTACTATGTATTCCAACGATGGGGATATCCGTGCAGGCCGCGCAGACATCCTCTGGCATCAGCATCTATTTGGACGGGCAACAAATCAAAAGTGACGTCGCTCCGTACATTATTCCAAAAGCAAACGTAACGATGGTCCCTATGCGAGTGATCGGTGAAAATCTGGGAGCCGAAGTAAATTGGGAGCCAAAGTCTCAAACCGCAACGATCAGCAAGCAAGATACCTTGCTGTCCATGACGGTTAATCAAAAGAACGCTCTTGTTAACAACAACAGCGTCCCACTCGATGCTTCTGTTCAGAACAAACAAGGAAGAACCATGGTTCCGCTGCGTTTTGTCTCCGAGCAATTGGGCCTTACGGTAAACTGGGAAGACAAAACTAGAACCATTCGTCTGCAAAGCGGCAACGTCGCTACCATGACTCCGCCACCACAGGATGTATTGAGTGAGACTGGCGGAATGGAGCCAGGCACACCTGTCGTGACAAATGGAGATTTGCGCGGGGTGTGGATATCTACGGTCTACAACTTGGACTGGCCATCTTCCGGTTCTTACGGAAACCCAGCGAAACAACAACAAGAATACATACAGCTTCTCGATGAGCTGCAAGCCATGGGAATGAACGCTGCTTTCGTGCAAGTGCGTCCATCTGGAGATGCACTGTATCCTTCTGCACTCACTCCATGGTCGAGATTTTTGACGGGAACTCCAGGGAAAGATCCTGGCTACGACCCACTTGCATTCATGGTGGAAGAAACGCATAGACGCGGGATGCAATTCCATGCTTGGTTCAACCCGTTCCGTGCCACTACGGATGCAAAAACAGACCAATTGCCAGCGAATCACGTGATCAAGCAGCACCCTGACTGGATTGTGAATGCCAACAAAAAGCTGTATATCAACCCAGGTGTTCCTGCGGCACGTCAGCAGATTATCAATGAAGTAATGGAAGTCGTGCAGCGCTATGACATCGATGGTGTGCATCTGGATGATTATTTCTATCCTTCCAATGTCGCCTTTGCAGACGATGCAGCTTTCAAGGCTTACAACAGCAAAAAAATCGTGTCCAAAGCAGACTGGCGTCGCGATAATATCAATCAGTTTGTTCAACAATTGAATCAGTCCATCAAGAGTGTCAAGCCTCACGTTCAGTTCGGGATCAGTCCATTCGGTGTATGGCGCAATAGCAACGTCGATCCGACCGGCTCCGATACAAAAGCTGGCGTTACTGCTTATGACCACATGTTTGCCGATGTGCGCACATGGATTCAACAAGGGTGGATTGATTATGTGACTCCGCAAATCTATTGGAGCTTTTCCTTCGCTCCTGCCCAATACGACAAGCTCGTTACCTGGTGGGCAAACGAAGTACAAGGGACGAACGTCAAGCTCTACATCGGTCATTCGCCATACAAGCTGGGAACGGCTGAGGCAGGCTGGCAGAGTGCCCAGGAGATTATCAACCAGTTGAATTACAACGCGATGGTTCCTCAGGTTCAGGGCAGCATTTTTTTCAGTGCCAAGGACTTGCGGAAAAATCCATTAGGTCTGCTCCCAGCTCTTAGCAGCTATTACAACCGCTAGATAAATAGCAAAAATCCCCGAATACCGTAGCAGAGCATACTTGCTACATGTGTTTCGGGGGTTTTTTCTTCTACGTTAATTTTTCAACAATGAACGTGAGTTGCGCTTCCAAGGAGATCGGGTCATTAAAAAAGGAGCCTTTCTGATCAATCCGAAAAACCTGGTTATTTTTTACTGCCGGCAGACCCTTCCAAACATTTGTACCGTATACACTCTCCGGATCGACATCATCTGACCATGCACTAGTAAAAATGTAGTCTCCCGCAAAGTCCGGCAATGTTTCAAGCGAAACTTCCGCATAGCCGATATTGCTATCAATCGCTTCTTTTTGTACGGCATTTGGAGCCTTCAACTGGAATTCACCGTAAAGGATGTCTCCACCCCTTCCGAAGTTGTGCCCAAACGCATAGATCCCCTTGGCGTATGGCTGCAAAATCGAAACGGTTTTATCTCCTACCGCTGCTTGTACCTTAGGTTTTGCTTCAGCAATTTTCTTGTCCCATTCGGCAATCCACTCATTGGCCTTGTCTTCTCTTCCTGTCATTTTGCCAAACTCCCGCAGTTCTTCGCGGATTGGCTTCTTACCGTATTGAATCACTACCGTTGGCGCTATTTTGGTGAACTGCTCGATATTCTTATCCCCTTCAAACACAATAAGTAAATCAGGATTCATCGCCAGTACTTTTTCTACCGATGTTCCGTCGCCCACGCTTTCGATACCATCCAGCTTCCCTTTAAAATACGGGTTTTCCATAGCATGGTCCGTGATACCGATAGGCTTGATCCCCAGTGTCAAAAAATGTCCAACATAGCTGTCCGCAAGTATCACAGCCCGTTTTGGGTTCTTAGGAATTCTCACTGTGCCGTTAAACGCCTCGTAGCTGATATATTCGTTGTTATTCTCGTTACCTGAACTTTGCTGCGCAGGTTGAGCAGTTGAATTGGCTGGTGTCTGTCCGCAGGCTGATAACATGCTGATCATGACCATAATAAGGGCAGCCATTATGATCTTATCTAAGCCTGATTTTCTCATTCTCAAAAGAACCTCTCCTTCAATAAGATTTGAAATTGATAATCATTCTCGTGAATTTTAGCATAAAGAGCTTGCTCTGCCCATCTTTTTCGTTTTCCGAGATACGATTTACAATCCGTCACAAAAAAATGCCGCGAAGCATGTTCGCGACATTGGTAGCTTTATTTTTTCGGCATCATGGCATTTACAAACTCACTGATATTACCTTTGGTCAATACATCCCCAGTCGCGACTACTTCATACTGCATCTTCTTTCCAGCATACTCCATCACCCACATGATGCTCTTGTCAGTCCGGTCTTTTTTGGCTTCCTCTGTATAGAGCACCTCGATTTGCCCTACTTTGACTACCTCTTTTTTCTGTTGATCCAGATTGGCTACATAAGTTGTACTTCCTTCTACTCCCTCATAATTCGTGATGTTCAAATTAATATAGCTTTCTCCAGATCGATATGTCGTATACAGATACTCCAATTCATTTGTCCATGCTAACGGCTGCATGACGTATTCTTTCTTCTCTTTTTCCGCCTGCTGATACAAGGCAGCTTTGTCATATTCGTTTTTGATGCCAAACTCGAGTCGGGCATCCAAAAAAGCATGGCGTCCTGGCAAAGTTTCTGGCAAGAATATCTGCTCTCCCACTTTCTGTTGAACATCAGCCAAAGTCTTAAAATCAAATGGAGCCGTCATCGTCACGATCTGTTTTTGAGGATTGTGAGGAACGATGTAGACAGCTGCGGCAGTTCCTGGCTCCATATTATCCTCGATTTCCCAACGTTTATTTAAAAAGGCATCCATTTCTTGATCTGGCTCTTTTACTGTTTTGGCGCCTGATTGTTTTGCATCTTTCTCTTGATACAGCACCTCACCTTGTGGGCTCTTCAACTGATAGAATTGAACAGCAGCATACCCCGACGAAATACTTGCGATTAACCCGATTGCAACCAAAATACTCACCTTGTACTTCACAAAAAATCTCTCCTTCTCTCGTTTGATTTTTGTCATCACTTGATGGCTAATGTCAATCTCCTGCGGGATGCGCGGGTCATTGAACAGGTCCTTAATATTCTCGTGCGATTTGTTTGGACTCATCGTGAGCTGACCCTCCCTTCCCTAAAGGAGAATAAGCGGATCGGAACTTCGCTGACGTACGCTCGAATTTTTTGCGCAGACTCGCAGCGTTTTTGTTCATGATCAAGGAAATTTCCTCGTAGGTCTTTTCTTCCACGCCTCGCAGCAAGAGAAGCGTTCTTTCCTCTACCGAGAGTGTCTGCATGGCTAGAAATACATCCTCACTGAAATAAACATTTTCAATATGCCGCTCGATGTCTGATTGAGGCTCTTTGTCCTGCATCAAAAATGGCAACAATTTTGTCCATTTCCTTTTTCTGATGAGATCGATGCAATGGTGATAGGCTATTTTATAAAGCCAAGCTGCGAACGGAATGGTTGGACTGTATTTTTTCAAGTTGCGATAAGCTTTGAAGAAGACCTCCTGTGTGGCATCTTCCGCTTCGCATCGGTTCCCCAAGATGTGATAGCAGTAGTGAAATATGGGGGTTTGGTAGCTTTTCATAATGGCAGCGTAGCGGTCATCCGCTCCCTGAATAATCTCATTCACGAGTTCTTCTATCTGTTTCGTGTCCACTCTCTCCCTCCTTCCAACTGGTATAACGCACCATATCCCCCTGTATGTGACATCGCGTGCAAAAAAAATGCCGCGAAGCATATTCGCGACATTTGAAGGCCTTATTTTTTGCCGAGCTCCGGCTTGTCCTGGTAAAAGAAATTCGGCGTATGGATTGTGTTGTCGTACAGACTGTGGAAAATGTGTGTAGCTGTTCCGGAGATCGGCGGAACCAGCCATGTCCAGTCACCCGTAACGGCTCGACCACATTTCTCTTCTCTTTCCTCAAATCGCTTGAATTGCTGGCTCGCCGTATGGTGATCGACAATCGATACTCCTTTTTCCTTGAAGGAATGCAGGACGGCTACGTTCAGCTCGATGAGCGCTTTGTCTCTCCAAAGTGTCGCTTCCCTGCTCGTATCGAGCCCCATGACCTCTGCGACCTTTGGCAGCATGTTGTATCGCTCTTGATCGGCGAAATTGCGCGCACCGATCTCCGTTCCCATGTACCAGCCGTTAAAAGGCGCGGCCAAATAGTCGATACCGCCAATCTCCATGCGCATATTCGAAACAATGGGTACCCCATACCATTGCAATTCCATATCAGCAAAGCCCGGCACATCGGGATGCACGATCGGCACCTCCAAGACCAGCTCCTGAGGAATCTCAAAAAACCGCGGGGTCCGATCCCCGATCTGCACGACAAGCGGCAAAACGTCGTAGTTGGTGCCTTTCCCTTGCCATCCCAAGCTCTCACATAGCTTCGTCAACGAAAGCGAAATCGGGTCACCCAGTACGCCGTACTCTGTCTCATATCCGGCGTAGCGAATCAGTTGGTCATTCCAGATGCGCATGGGAGCTCTGCCTGCTACAGCAGGTGCAAAAACAGTGATGGTCGGGCGAATTTTCCCGCCATTGGTGGCAAAGTCGATGTGGCGGAGCATGGCCTGCGCCATCTCTTCTTCTGTTTCGACATGCCGCTCATCTATCACTATCAACGATTCCCAAAAGAATCGCCCAATACATCGATTGCTGTTGCGCCAGGCCATCTTTGCTCCGTGACGAAGCTCTTCGGCTGTATGCTCATAGTATCCCTGCTGATGAATCAGCTGTCGTACTTCTTGGAGCCGTCGCTCCGTTTCGTCCGTTGTCTTGTCCAGTTCACGATAGCATGTCCGAATAAATTGCTCTGCCGCTTCCATCAATTGAATTGGTTCCATATTACCCTCTTTTCACGCTGAAGGGTGTCTCTTCGCTGTTATTTTCTTCATCGTAGAATTTTGTTACCTACATTATAAAATTACTCGTGCTTGATTACCAATCATGTAGGCATATGGACACATATCTGTAAGAATCATTGCCTGACGTGGTTACTACGCACGATAAATAAGCAGCTTGGGTAAAGAACCGGGTGTTTTTGGATGAAACTATTCCAAATACCTATGTATTCACAACTTTATATCTATTGTTAGTGACCGCTCTACACCCGATATTTCATTTAGTGGGTATAACTTCCTTTTTATATATAGATTGGATATTCGGCGAATCGATTAACATGAGCATTTTTTATCTGCATCGAAAACTTTACAGAGGGGAGGAGACTCTATGCCCAATATTGAAGGTATCACCGTCCAGAAGTCGAATGCGGAACGAAAGAGCTATGTGGTTGTTGGTGCCATTTTATCATGCAGCAGCGGAAGTCAGCTAAGTCGTTTAAAAATGCCATTCAGCCATGGTGTTTTTGTAAAAGGGAAGCCGCAAATGAATATCATGGACTTCGTTCCTAACATAAATATTATGCCCTTTGGAAAGTGCAGCAGCTTGAAAAATCCCGCGGTCGCCTCTGCCACAGCAGCTAATAACGGGGTACTCACGCCGATGCCGTGCACGCCAGTGATGACCATGCCATGGATAGATGGCAAACCAGATAAAATGGTAGGCGAACATCCGGCTTTGCTGAACAAATCAACAAATATGTGTTTCCACTGTGGGCAGATCAAGATTGAGGATGACGGACAGGATTTGGGTGGTGTTACGGTAGGAAATCAGTCGCCAGCAAATAGTGGATCGCCCAATGCCAATTTTGAACAGGGACCAGCTTGTGAGAAGCCACAGGAAAAACCAAGCATGTGGGATCATTTCGTCAAAGGTATCTCGAAGCTGGGAGACGTTCCTGCTGCGATGCAAAAAGCGGCAAGTGAGCTGCCAGGAGCTTTGGAGAAAGCGGCAGAGGATTTGCCAAAGGGTATTGGAGTGTTTGTAAGGGAAGGCTATATCGAGCCAATGCAAGAAGATTTAGATACATTGCGAGATGGTAAAATCAATTTCGCGGATGGAATTGCACTTGGTGGACTTGCTTTGAATGCACTTACGCTGGGGAGAAGTAATAACATTAAGAATGTAGTGGATGTGACGAGAAAAGGGAAGAAGAGCTCGAGTGAATGGAGACTAAATACTTACGGTGATGCACTTCGAAAAAGTCTTGGTCCAGCGGCAGATACACATGCTGACGAATATAATAATATTTTAAGGCATGCAAAGGAATCGGGAGTCCAAGTTGATTTTCGTAAAAATGCACTTGCCTACGAACCTACATACGGAAGCCCAGGACGGTTGATTCTTGACCCGGATGCTTCAATTGGTGCAGTTCGACATGAATACAGACATATGCTAGACGATTTTGATTTAGGTCATCCTGGATTGAGGGTGATTGCAGATAGTGATTTATTTTGGCGTCTTGAATACAGAGGATATATGGAAGAGATAAAAGTAGCTAGGGAAATTCGTGATTATGATGCGGGTAGATTTATCTTGAAAGAAATGAGAGCTAGAAGAAAAGAAATTCTGGGGAGGTAAAGTATGAGTGATGTACAACACGTAATTAACAGCATAAAAAAGAATGACGTTACTGAAGAGGACTTGATCCATTATCTTGATAGTTCAAATATTTTAATTAAGGCAAATGCTATATTTCAAATTGTACGGTTGAAGTTCCATGGTGATATAACTATTGAAAAATTAGTTTGCCTAGCTAAAAAGTTGGACGAAGAACCTAAGGTTATAGGATCATACAATAATGCCATTTTTGCTTTAGCAGCATTAAGTTGGCTAGAAACTGAACAATCATTAGATAGATTTGAGGAAATTGTTAAAAGTATTGAACCAGAGAAGCGTATTCTATTGAGTAAACTTATTGAAGAAAAACCTTATTTATATCTATAAATAAGCTAGGCTGTCGAGAAACCCCCATCCTGATTTCACAGATTGGGCAAAAAAAATTTGACCTTCTTGAATCGCTCCTAACACGTTTTACGAGGGTGGGGAGACATATTTGTACCCCCTAAAATCAAGCACAAAATCCCCCTTTTTTCGGAAGGAGGACTTTCTCTACACTCTGCCTTATTTATATCTATAGCCAAGCTTGAATCGCTCTTGAAGGGTTGACTGTTGCAGCCACAGTATAATGTCCAGAAATGGGCGGCGGCTGTTGTCCTTTAATTGCTATCACTCCTGACCGACAGGCTGCTCTTCTTAATAAAAACGGGAGAATTAAGCCAATTCCCCACGCAGTGGTACGGTATTCAAAGACTACGAAACGCAAATTTGAAGATTAAAGATGTCAGGAATTTACTAGATATTATTGAAAGATAAGGAGAAATATAAATGATGTATGAACATATCATGCGGGTGGGAATGACCATTAATGATAACAAACGAGGATGTATTATTGTAGGAGGAGTTGATCCGACGTTCTCCGCAAACAATACAAAAGTACCAAATACAAGGAATCTAAGTATTGGAATTAGTACTTATTACATGACAATAAAAGCTAACTTTAAGCAACCTCCGATATAACACGAAAACTATGGTTGGAGTTGATAATATACTAAAAAGACAGGTGCTTTCACACCCGCCCATTCTCCTAAACAGTCATATGGTTCCACATCTCCGACTTACTCAACGAAACAGCATCTGCTCCAGCCTTCAACGCTTTGTTGACCTGTTCCATATTCCAAATCAACCCACCCAAAATAATCGGCTGCGACAAATGCTCCTTGATATACGAAATAATAGACGGCGCTATCCCCGGCATGATTTCAATCGCATCTGGCTGGTTTTCCAAGACGTTTTTGATGGTCGTAGAAAGAGAGGTCGAATCGATCAAAAAGACTCGCTGGATCGTCAGCATCCCTTCCTTTTTGGCCGCACGAATCATCGGTCCTTTGGTAGTGACAATGCCCGTTGGTTGGATATAGGTGGACAAGAAACGAAAAGCCTCTTTGTCATTGGACAAGCCATTCATGAGGTCTGTGTGCAAAAAAATCGGCTTGCTCGACTGACGGATGGTTTCGGCTTCCTCCATCAGCTTGGTCAGCTTTCCGTACATCAAAAGGATCGCGCAAGCACGGGATGCCATCGCCTCTCCCAATCTATCCTGTTCGGTTGCCGCGATAACCGGATTCGTTTTCAAAATCGTTTGCATGTCCATGTTACTCGCCTCCTGCCCTCAGTAGCCGTTCCACACTTACCTCAGCGCAGCCAAGCTGCTTTGTCTCTACAACCCAATGACCCGCGAATCCATTGTCTTTTAAAAGTGACAGGATCGATGCAAACGGAATCGTTCCGTCCCCCACTGCCAAATGATCGTCCAGTTTGCCAAAGTTATCACTCAGGTGAAGAGCGGACAAATAAGGAAGTACCTCCTGCAATGCATCGATTGCATATCCCGCACGAATCAAATGGGCATGGCCCACGTCGTACACGATCCCCACACGTGAGGAATTTACATGACGGCATATACGCACGAGATCCTCGACGTTCCACCCCAGCACTTTTGGATAAGGGGGAACATTCTCGACCGTCAGTATCGTTCTAGTCTCTGCGGACAGCTCGGTGGTCAACACGTGGAGTGCCTGACTCGCATTTTCCACACCTCTGGCACGCTCGGTCTCCGCAAGGCGATCTTCTACTTCCCCCGGATGCATCACGACGTGCGTGCAGTCGAGATAACTGGCAATCTCCAGGCAGCGCTTCATGGTGTCCATTGTTTGATCCCGGATTGCCCCTGCGTCCGCCGCCAGATTGCAGCCGCTAATCGGTGCATGAATCGACCAGACAATCCCTCTCTCGTCTCCCAGCTGCTTCAATTCTTTCACTTGCTCCCAGGACCAGTCCAAGAGGTCGGCATGATTCTCTTCACACATAATCTCGATGCCCTTCCAATCATGGTGTAAAAGCTGAAAGATAGCATCACGCAGAGGCTGATTGAATATTGCATAGGTGGATACGGCAAACGAGCTTTTGTCTCTCATTATTCATGACCCTCCCTCTTATTTCACGCCGGAGTGGATGAAGCTGTTGATAAACTGCCGCTGGAACAACAAAAATGCCAGCAACAACGGAAAAATTACCATGACCGTCGCTGCACTTACCTCGGCCCACTGCGCCCCCGTCTCAAACGATTGGGCAAAAATCGCCAGACCGACCGTTAACGGGCGATTTTCCACGGAATTCGTAATTATCAGCGGCCACATGAAGTTGTTCCAATGGTAGCTGACCGAGACCAGCCCAAACGCAATGTAGGTCGGCTTCGCTAACGGAACATACACCCGCCACAGAATCTGGAACCAGGAGCAGCCCTCCATCCTTGCCGCCTCCTCCAGCTCGTGCGGGATTGTCTTGAAGGTTTGTCGCAACAGAAAGACTCCGAAGGCAGAAGCGAAGTACGGCAGCATAATGCCGATTTTGGTATCCAGCAAAGACAAGTCACGCAGGACGTTGTAGTTGGGGAAAATCAAGATATCTGCCGGGACCATGAGCTGGACCAGGAACAGGACAAACAGCACATCCTTTCCCCAAAATTGCAGCTTCGCAAAGGCATAGGCTGCCAGTGTTGCCGTGATGATTTGTGCCACTAAAATACCGGTCACGATCAAAAAGGTATTGATGTAGTACTGGTCAAATGGCGCTGCGTCCCACACCTTCGCAAAGTTATCAAGTGTAAAATCTGCACTGAACGACCACGAAGTCGCCAGCTCCCTCGGGCGAAAGGAAGTCCAGACCGCCCAGAGCAAAGGAAACAGCCAGAGAACGGCCAAGCCGTACATTCCAGCCGTTGTGATTTTGCGAAGCATCTGCCATCCCCCCTTAGTTGTAATGAATCTTTTTATCCATACCAAAAAACTGAAAAGCAGCGACTAACAAGAGCAGCACGACCATGACAATCGTCAATGCCGAGGCCATTCCTTGATCCCAGAAAGAAAACGCCGTCTCGTATATGTAGTACAGCAAGAGATTGCTGGCATTATCCGGTCCGCCTTTGGTCATGATCACCAAATGATCTACCAGCTTGAAAGAGTTGGTGAAGGCGATAATACTGACAAACATCGTCGTTGGCATAAGCAGCGGAAAGGTGATGCGGCGAAAAACCGTCCACGACGATGCCCCTTCCATGGAGGCGGATTCGTATAGCTCCTGTGAAATGTTTTGCAATCCCGCCAAATAAAAGATCATGAAATAGCCCGCTTCCTTCCAAATGACCATGAAGATCATCGCCCACATCACATTTTTCTGATCACCGAGCCAGTTCATGTCGCCTTTTCCGAACCACTCCATCACATGACTAAGCGCTCCGTACTCCGGTGTGTAAATAAACAGCCAGATGTTCGCCACTGCAATCATCGGAACAACTGTCGGGTAAAAATAAGCCGTGCGGATAAAGCTCTTCCCTCGTAATGCCTTGTTGGCGAACAGAGCCATAGCCAGCGCGAGAGCCACACTCGTAGGCACTGTTCCGATGGCAAACCAGATATTATTGGTCAGCACCTTCCAAAACACTTCATCTTCCACCATTTGTTTATAATTATCTATCCCGTTAAAAAACGGCTCTGGAGAACCCAGATCCGCTTGATGAAAACTGAGTATGAACGTTTGTATAACTGGATAGAAGGTAAACAGCAGCAGGAAGATGAGGGAGGGAAGGAGCAAGAGCCAGGCGTACATGTTCACTTTCCATTTTGCGCGTAGTTCCCCCATTGTCGCTCCCCCATTGCCTTGCTTGATTTATTTGTTGAACGGCGCCAGCATCTTGTCCGCTTCTTCCTGCGCTTTTTTCAATGCTTCCGCAGGCTGGGATTGACCAGTGATCACGGATTGCAGCGTGTCGTTCAAGAGCTTTGTCACTTTGCCGTTATTGTGTGTAGACAGCTCAGCATGACCGTATTCCAGCTGGTCGCGAGCCACTGCTGCTGCCGGGAAGTCCTTGACGTATTGCTTCATCGTCTCTTCTTCGTAAGCAGATTTGCGTGTCGCAACATAACCAGTATCAACACTCCACTGAGCAGCGCGCTTAGGCTCGGTCATAAAGCGAATAAACTTCCATGCCGCTGCCTGTTTCTTTTCATCCGTTCCTTTAAACATGTAGAAATTGCCACCACCTGTCGGGCTGCCGTAGTTCTTTTTCGCTGGCAAAAACGCTACGCCAAAATCAAACTTCGCGCTTTTCTTCACGTTCGTCAGGTTCCCTGTCGTGTGGAACATCATCGCCGTTTTGCCTTCCAAGAAATCAGACGGTACTGTCGCCCACTCATTGACGCCTTCAGGCATGACTTGATGCTTTTTGGACAAATCTACCCAAAATTGCAGGGCTTCTACATTTTCTGGCGTATCCAAAAACACTTTTTTCCCATCTTGGGACATCAAATTCTTGCCGTTTTGCAGAGCAAGTGCTTGGAACATCCAATACGTGAAGCTCGAGGAAGGAATCTCGATGCCATAGCGTCCGTCCTTTTTCAATTTGGCAGCGTACGAAACCAGCTCATCCCATGATGTCGGCGGCTTTTCCGGATCAAGACCGACCTCCTTGAACGCGTCCTTGTTGTAATAGAGCACGATGGTGCTGCGTTGGAATGGAATGCTGTATGTCTTGCCGTCTACTTGGGAATTCGCCAAAAAGCCCGGGAAGAAATCATTTACGTATTCGCTGCCGCCATCCTTGGCAATGAAGTCATCCAAAGGAAGGATTGCATCCATGTCCATCATTGTATGCAGCTCAGTTGAGAGCATCACCGCTACGTCGGGAGGAGTCTTGCCCTGTACAGCTGCCTGTACTTTTGTCGTCGTATCCTGATAGCTGCCCGTATAGACTGGCTTGACTGTGATATCTGGGTTTTCTTTGTTAAATTCCGCTGCCATTCCGTCCACGATCTTGGTCAAAGGACCGCCAACCGCAACCGGATAATAGAAGGACAGCTCTGTTTTGCCTGATGAATTGGCTCCTTGAGCCGCGTTGTTCGTGGACGAAGAATTGCCACTGGAGCAACCCGTGATCAGACTCATACTCATGACGACCGCAAACAAGCTTTTGACAACTTTACGCATCGCAGTACCTCTCCCTTTTCTTTTCTCAATTGGTCGTAACCGCTAGATTTTTTCCGGTTTCTGCATCAAACACGTTCACCTGAGCTGGATCAAAACGAACATGCATGGTTTCGCCTCTTTTGCAGTGCCATTGCCCGTTCCATTTGGCCTTCCACAGCTTGTCTCCCACGGTGAATTCCACAATGGTCTCAGAACCGAGAATCTCTACTCCCTGCACGGTGACAGGGAGCTGGCAGGAAGCTTCGGCAGATTGCCCTTCAAGGGCGGGCTGCAGTGACTCCGGACGCAGACCGAGAACGACCGGGGTCTGGTCCTTGATACCGTGAAACATAGGAAGCGGCAAAACATGCTGACCTGCCAGCTCAATCCCTGCCTGATCGCCTGCCCGCCAAATGGCAGGCACCGTATTCATCGGGGGTGCCCCCGTAAACTCCGCCACGAACAAATTCGCTGGATGGTTGTAGACGTCGAGCGGTTTTCCGACTTGCTGAACCTCACCGTCGCGCAGAACCATCATGCGGTCTCCCATCGTCATCGCTTCCACCTGATCGTGCGTCACGTAAATCATCGTGATGCCCAGCTCTTGCTGCAAGCGACGGATTTCCGTACGCATGTGCCCGCGCAGCTTGGCATCCAGGTTGGACAACGGCTCGTCCATCAGGCAGATAGGGTGCTGACTGACGATGGCCCGTCCGAGTGCGACACGCTGTCGCTGTCCCCCGGATAATTCCTTTGGCTTGCGCTGCAAAAGATGCGCGATGCCCAGCATCTCCGCTACACGCTCCAACCGCTTGCCCTGCTCCGCTTTGTCTACTTTTCGAACCTGCAAACCAAACAAAATATTATCTTTTACCGTCAAATGCGGATAAAGTGCGTAATTTTGAAACACCATGGAGATGTTTCGCCCGCTCGGAGGGACTTGGTTCATCGGCTTGCCGCCAATCAACAGCTCTCCCGTGCTGATCTCCTCCAGCCCGGCAATCATGCGCAGTGTGGTTGATTTCCCACAACCAGAAGGCCCTACCAGCACGAAAAATTCTCCTGGCAGAATACGAGCGCTCACTTCATTGACTACCTTCTGGCTCCCATACATCTTGGAAATGCGCCGCAATTCCACTTCAGCCACGACTTTCCCCCCTGAACCTCTCGCTGTTTTTTACGTATCACTCGACTATAACAATTGCTTACTAAGGTAATATTTGGGTATTGTAAAGTTTTTGTGCATAGTCGGTAATAATCCCCCCGACTCCCGCCTCGGTTGCCCGCTTCATATCTGCTTCCTCGTTAACGGTATACACGGTCAAAATGATTCCCCGATGCTTGGCGAAACGGATCAGCTCTGGCGTGACAATCTGATGGTTGATAAAGTATTGGGCATTCAGTTGAACCGCGTCTGTTACCTGCTTTTCGGCATACTGCTCCAGGTGTTCCTTTGGCTTGGTCCCGCTCAAGGTAAAGCCCAGTCCCAATTCCGGATTGAGCTTGGCGAAACGCTCCAATACTTCTGAGCTGAAGCTGCTGACAATCACATCTTCAACCATGTCGTGCTCCTTGATGGCCTTCGCCATTTCCTTTTCGTACCCAATCCCCTTTGCTTCCAGAATGAGCACCGCTTTGCCCTTGGCTGCTTCCAGCAATTCATCCATGGTAGGAATGACAGCATCGGTAATCTCAGGCTGATACCAGGAAGGATTTGCTGGATCGAGCTTGTTCGCGTTCAATTCGCGCAGTTCCTTCAGCGTGAAATCTTTTACCTTCCCTGTCCCGTTGGTGGTACGCTCCAGATCAAAATCGTGGATCAGGACAAGGTGGCCATCCTTTGTTTTGTGGACATCTGTCTCGATGATTTCCACACCCAGCTCCATTGCTTCTTCAAAGGCGTACATCGTGTTTTCCGGCTTTAAGGAAGGGATACCTCGGTGCGCCATGACCATCGGAGGTTGCGTGATGCTTTTCTCTGGGTATGCAGCAAGCAGCTCATGCACCTCTTTTGGATCGTGTGAGACAACCCCCGCCACACCCATCTCGATCATTTCACTCGCTTGACTCTTGTTCGCCCGATCAATTCCCCACACGGACAACCCGCGATTGCGGAAGTAGCGGATGACATCCTCCGTCATCGCAGTTTGCGAGAGAACGATCACATTGGAACGACTGCTCCTGGCTGAGCGTACGAGCTCCTTTTGCTTCTTTTCGTTCAGCTTGCCTTCAATATGCACGAGGGCACCACGGTATTCATTGTTTTTCTCCCGCATCGCTTGGACGATTTCCGGTCGGGAAGACACAATGTGCACATCAGTGAGATTCTCTTTCTGGAGCAGGCGGTCAACCTCCGCTACCAATTTCTTGTCCTCGATATGAATCACCGGGATCGCCTTGCCCTTGATCTGCTCCAGTACCTCGTCCAACAATGTGCCGTCTTGGGTGACGACTCCGTTCTTCCCGGATTTTTTCACCGGAATAAAAATGGAAGACGCTTCTGCTTCTAGAATCGCATCGAGCTCGGACTTCTTGTCGTACATGGCAATCACCGTCGGCGGAAGGACAATTCCCGTCTTAGGTTCAGGGACAATCAGCACGTCGTCTTTCAGATCAGAGACGGGAATCTTGTCTTTTTGGGCATTCGGTCCAAACAACAACTCACCAGGAGTCGGCTTGGGCTGATCGACAAAATCTCTGGACGCATCATTCGTATCCTTTTCCGTCAGGCGTTCCATCGAGTGTCCGCCAGCGACTCCCGGATGAGAGGTGACTCCCGGAACCTTCGCATCCATATAAGCCATCGAATCCACCACATTGTACGCAGGGTCCATCAGAATGACGTGGTCGCCGCCATTGGCCAAATAAATGCTGCCTGTCGCCCAATCCGTCGGCAATAGCTCAGGGACGTCCTTCATGGAATCGAACAATTCAAAATCAGGCGTGACGCCATGGCGTTCCACGATTCCGTCAGCGTAGCGAGAAATGACAATCGTCTGGTAAGGCTCAATCATGGTGCCATCCGGAAACGCATGCATCCCTTCATTTCCTCCACGCTTTTCCTCGTCGCCGATCATGTAGCCACCCAAATCAATTGGATCGTTGGAGATATTGGTAATTTCGATAAACTCGCCTGTGCTTTCATCAAAAAGAGGATCATTGACAACTTCTGTGATGAGCAAGGTTTTGCTCACCGCGCTTTGCGCCATCGCGGGCATACTGCCTGTCACCAGACTTGCTGCCAGTAGTGACCACAACCACTTTTTGCTGCTCTTTCCCAACTCCATCTCCATTGCCTCCTCGTTTTCCTACTCGACTTGCACCATGGCTTCCATCGTCGGAAGGATGTAATCTGGCTGAATCTCTGTGGCTTCCAGTTCGCGACTGGTCGTCACACCTGTCATTACCAGCGCCGTTTTCATACCGCTGTTTTTCCCGAGTAAAATGTCTGTCTCCAAACGGTCGCCTACCATGACGCATCTTTCTGGCTGCACTTGAAGCTGTTGAAAAACCTGATCGGCGTAGTACCGAGACGGCTTGCCAGTCATCGCCCAGACAGAGGCTCCACCGGCCGTTTCAATCGCTCTCGCCAACGCCCATGTATCAGGAATGGCACCCCCTGGCACCGGACATACCGGATCGGGGTTCGCTACGATCAGGTGGGCTCCCTTTCGCACAGCGTCAGCAGCTTGTTGCAGCTTTTCATACGTAAATGCACGGTCCATTCCGACCAATACATGCGTCGCTTCCTCCGCATCTTGCACCTGCTTTATATGAAAGCTCGCAATCTCTTCCTCCAAGGCAGGCTCCCCTACAATCAGGACACGCGCTTGCTCCGCATTCTCTTGAAGATACAATCCCGCCGCATAGGCAGCCGTCATGATTTCTTCCCGCCGGGCAGCCAATCCGAGCTTCTGGAGGCGAGTCTGACAAGCTGTTCTTGTCTGTACCGTCGTGTTGGTCAAAAACATGATTTTCTTCTGCTTCTCCCTCAGTGCAGCAAGTGTCTTTTCCACCCCAGGAAGCAGCTCATTCCCAAGAAAAATCGTTCCATCCAAATCAAAAAAATACGCATCGTACCTATCTGTATCTAGCAAATCCCTTGCTCGCTCCTTTCATTCGAAAAACACAAAAAGCCCTCATACACGGCAATAGCACAAAGAAACAAACCGAACGAACGGTCTTTTTCGAATCTATTGCTGTATGAGGGCTTTCTCCACGTCTCGACCCACTTACAGACGTTATTTATTTGGTTGATAGCTCGATCATAACAAGTCATTGTTAAGGGATTGTTGAGCTACCATTGGTTTTATGTGAACAACGCCAAAACTAACGAGTGATCGTTAGTCAAAAAAAGATTGCAAACTGTCTAAGAAAGAGTAAAATTCTTTGTAAATGATAATGATATTCATTATCAACATATAATCATATAATTATGCACTCATATCAGATGAAGGGATGTCTTTTCATGATTCAAAAATGGAGTTATCCACTTGCCGCAGTTGTTCTCGGTTCCTCCTTGCTCGCCGCTTGTGGAAACGCACAAACACAAACCGAACAGAAAAAACCAGAAGCCGCGCAGCCTGACAAGCCTGCCGCTGCTGATCAGTCTGCGACAGCGAGCACTGCTTCTGCTACTTCTCCTGAGCTGCAAGCCTCTATTGATCAATACCGAAAATGGGTTGTCGACCAAACCGACCAATTCGTAAAAGCAACAGAAAGCTTCACCACCGCCGTCAAAGCAGGCGATCTGGAAAAAGCGAAAAAGGAGTATGCTCCAGCCCGTGCTTACTTTGAGCGAATCGAGCCTATCGCGGAATCTCTCGGCGATTTTGACCCGTGGATCGATGCCCGCGAAGGCGATGTGCCTGATAACGAATGGCGCGGCTATCACAAATTGGAGAAAGCGCTCTGGGAAACCAAATCGGTCGCTGACCAAGGAAAAGTGGCGGATCAGCTGCTGCAAGATGTGAAGCAGCTCCGCGTGAAGGTAGAGAGCGTCGAAATCGACGTGCCTATGCTGGTAACGGGTGCAGTTGAGCTCTTGAACGAAGTATCGACGAGCAAGGTGACTGGTGAGGAAGAACGCTATTCCCATACGGACTTGTACGATTTCGCTGCAAACGTGGAAGGCGCTCACGAAATTTACAAAGTATTGAAGCCTGCTGTTACCGCAAAAGACGCTGCTCTTGCCAGTGAAATTGAAGCTCGCTTCGCTGATTTGGACAAAGCACTCGCACCATACCGCAAAGGCGACGGTTATGTGCTGTACACCGAGTTGAAGGAAGACCAAGTGAAAAAGCTGAGTCAGTCCCTCGACGCATTGGCTGAACCATTGTCCAAAATGGGTACGATCGTAGGAGGCTAACAAGATGAATGACAAGCATCCCGCAAACACCACAGCGAACAAAATCACACGTCGAGAAGCTCTAAAGTTGGCTGGTGTCGGGGGGATTGGACTGCTGTTGGGGGCGACTGGGGTCAATAGCCTTATGCCCTCTCCTTCTAAAAACGAGCAGACAAGTGCCACTCCGACCGGTGCAGATGAGGTCATTCCCTTTTATGGCAAGCATCAGTCCGGGATCATTACACCTATGCAGGATTTTATCTGCATGGGTGCTTTTGATTTGACGACGACCTCGCTAGGGGATGTCCGCACCTTGTTTCAAAGCTGGACACAGGCAGCAGCACGCATGACCGCCGGCAAAAACGTCGATGAGGAGAGCGACAACGCCCTTCTTCCTCCTGTCGACACGGGAGAAGCCATGGGCCTGCGCCCAATGCAATTGACAATCACATTTGGGCTTGGCGCTTCTTTCTTTGACGAGCGCTTTGGTCTGGCAGCCAACCGCCCAGCTCCCTTAGTTGACTTGCCTCGCTTCAACAGCGATGAAATGCGAAAAGAATGGTCAGATGGCGATATTGTCGTGCAGGTCTGTGCCAACGATCCACAGGTCGCCTTCCATGCTCTGCGGAATTTGGCCCGAATCGCTCGAGGCAAAGCTGTCCTCCACTGGCTGCAGGAAGGCTTCCAGCGTACCAGCGCATCCGACCCGACTGGCTCCACACCACGAAATCTGATGGGCTTCAAGGATGGCACGAACAATCCGCAGGTGAACGATCCCGCTACCGCAAATGAAGTCGTCTGGGCTCACACTGCTGAAAGTCCCGCGTGGATGGCAGGCGGCAGCTACATGGTCATGCGCCGAATCCGCATGCGGATCGAGGTATGGGATCGCTCCTCCCTCACCGATCAGGAGAATACGTTTGGTCGCCATCGCATGACGGGTGCTCCACTAGGCAAAGCAAATGAGTTCGACGAGCTGGAGCTGGATCGCAAGGACGCAAAAGGAAAGCCCGTGATTCCTGTGGATTCCCATGTTGCCTTGGCCCATATGGAGGGCAAGGTGAAAATTTTGCGGCGCGGTTACTCCTATTCGAGTGGAATGGATCTCAAGACTGGTCAGCTCGATGCTGGGCTTTTGTTCATTTGCTTCAATCGTGATCCGCGCAAGCAATTCATTCCGATGCAACAAAAGCTCGCATCCGTCGACCTGCTCAATGAATATATCACCCATGTCGGCAGTGGTTTGTACGCCTGTCTCCCTGGTGCAAGTGAGGGCGGATACATCGGGGACACGCTTTTTTAACCAACTACCTGGGATGGAGTGAACACCTTGAAACGCTATCTGTTTATCATTTGTACGTGCATGCTGCTATGGACATCTGCTCTGTCTGCCGCTGTAGCCGCGCCGCTTGTGCCAGAACAGCTCAAGCAAATGATCGCCCTCTCCAGCGATGCCTTGATTAGCAGTGGAGATAGCAACTGGGAAGAAGCAGCTAAAGCGATCAGCAGTATGAAGAGCATCTGGGAGGGCAATTCGGAAGAGAGCTCCGCAGATGCACAAGCATTGACGCAAGCAATCGTGGAAGCAGAGCAAGCCCTTGCCCAAGCAAAGGCGAATCCTGACACTGCAAAAGCAGCCATCTCCAATTTGGCAAAAGCAACGGATCGTTACGTCTCGTCCAAAGAAGAAGGCGGTCAGCCAAAAGAGCGCGCGCACAAGCAAATTGCGGCATTGCTACCGCTCTTGCAAAACAGCATGACAGCCATCACGGAAGGCGATCTGACGAAAGCCAAGCAATCGTACAACAGCTTCGTCACCGGCTGGTACAAGGCAGAGGGTCTTGTTCGAGCGGAAAATGCCACAGTCTACGGCGATATGGAAATCAAAATCAGCAGTGCCCGCATTGCCTTGAATACAGAACCACCCGACCCTAAAAAGAGCGCAGAGAAAGTACAGGCACTTATTACTGCGGTGGACAATTATTTGTCAGGAAAGGCAGTCCAACAGCCCGCTGCGAATCCTTCTTCCGAGCAGCCAACCATCTCGTCTCTACTGACACTCCTTGCATCGGTTGAAACAGATATCGCCAATCAGGATGCAACCGCTGCTTCGGACAAAATGGAGACCTTTATCACCTCTTGGCCCTCTGTAGAAGGCGTAGTCATGACCAAATCGCCAGCTACCTACAGCAGCATCGAAGCCAAGATGGTCGCCGTCCCGACACTCATCCTGTCCAATCCCCCGCAATGGGAAAAGGCGACGGCTCATCTTGCGGAAATGAAGACAGAGCTTGCGCCATTTGCGACAACGTCCTCGTACACCGCTTGGGATGCGGGACTCATCTTGTTCCGCGAAGGACTGGAGGCCATCTTGATCATCGTCTCGCTGCTCACTGTCCTGAACAAGTCAGGCAATGCCGACAAGCGCAAATGGATCTGGTCTGGGTCCATTGCCGGAATCGTAGTTTCCGCCATTCTTGCCGTCATCCTCAGTTTCGTTTTCTCCACCCTCTCCACAGGCAACTCGCGAGAAACGATTGAGGGAGTAACCGGACTGATTGCCGTCTTCTTTATGGTGACGATCGGTGCCTGGTTGCATAAGAAGTCCAATTTGCAGGCATGGAATCAGTTTGTCGAGAAATCGATCGGCTCTTCCTTGGCAACAGGAGCTCTGTGGTCACTCTCATTCACTGCCTTTCTCGCTGTCGCACGCGAAGGAGCAGAAACGATTATCTTTTATATGGGGATGGCCGCTACGATCTCCATGACAGACCTGTTGATCGGTATCGTGAGCGCGATTGTCGTCTTGGCCGTGATTGGCTTTGTCATTATCAAGCTCAGTGCACGCATTCCGGTTCGGCCGTTCTTTTTTGTAGCCAGCCTCTTGCTCTACTACATGGCGTTTAAATTCGTCGGCGTCAGCATCCACGCTTTGCAGGTGACGGGAAGCTTATCTGCACACAGCAGCGATTACTTGTTGTACGCACCGACTCTCGGCATTTAT
The DNA here is from genome assembly GCF_006715575.1 of Brevibacillus sp. AG162. Classification (NCBI taxonomy): domain Bacteria; kingdom Bacillati; phylum Bacillota; class Bacilli; order Caryophanales; family Paenibacillaceae; genus Brevibacillus; species Brevibacillus sp. AG162. The sequence goes on along the minus strand of NZ_VFNO01000004.1, from coordinate 43,450 downwards.
GCGAGCTGGGAAACGACGATCCCGCAATTGATCATACTCGTGATCGTTCTCATCAATTTGTTCCTGTATTCGCGGAAAAAAACAGCCACTCCTATTCCGCGGGTGAACTAACAGAGCTAACTCCAAAAACGCAGCTCCTTCATGAGGGCTGCGTTTTCTTGTAACACCAAAATTATTTTTGGCAATCATTCTTTATCGCAAGTTCACATTTTTTCTGTTATCGTTAAATTTTTATGGGACAAGTTATGTTACCATATTACAGGTGTAACCTTCTTTTTACATTTTTCGTCATTAGAGGGTACAAGATTCGATACTAGGATAGGGGTTAGATATGGGGGCAACATCAAATTCTGTTAAAGTTGACGTCAAAACAACGCCACGCGTTCGACAAAATATGGTCTACCTATTAGTGAAGCAGCTTCGTCCGCATCAATGGACGAAAAACTTGCTTGTCTTTGCTGCCTTGCTATTTTCCTTGCACAAAGTAAGTCCGGATGTCATTGGAAAATCAGTGTTGGCGTTCCTGCTGTTTTGTTTTGTATCCGGCTGTGTCTATATCCTCAATGATTTTGTCGATATCAAAAATGACCGAAATCACCCGGAAAAACAGTTCCGGCCCATGGCTTCTGGTGCATTGCCGCCAGCGCTCGCGTTAGCATTCGGTGCGTTTTTGCTACTGGGTTCCCTTTTTAGTGCTTATTACTTTGACCGATTATTCGCGCTCGTACTGTTTGTTTACTTTGTGCTCAACGTCGCTTACTCGCTGAAGCTGAAGCATGTGGTCATTCTGGACGTCATGATTATCTCAGCCGGTTTTGTTTTGCGTGCCATCGGTGGAAGTCTGATGATCCAAACACCGTTTACGCCGTGGTTTTTGCTCTGTACGATGCTGCTCGCGCTGTTTTTGGCCATCAGCAAACGTCGCCACGAGCTGATTTTGTTGCAGCAGGATAAAGGTACGCATCGCAAAGTGCTCGACAGCTATTCGTCCGAATTGTTGAATCAGCTGAATACGATTGTGACGACCATGACGATCATCAGCTATTCCTTGTTCACTTTTACATCTGGACGCACGATTCACTTGATGTGGACCATTCCACTTGTGATCTTTGGGATTTTCCGTTACCTGTATTTGATCACCGTCGCAGGCCAGGGCGGCAGTCCGGAAAAAGTTTTGTTGCAGGACAAGCCGATTCTCATTACGGTGTTCCTGTATGTCGTCATGGTGGCCGGGATTATTTACGTATTTGAATTTAAATAAGGAAGTTCAAAAAGTTGGACTTTGAACATGAATTTCCTTGCACAGATAGGTTGTGGATCAGGCTATGCCATCAATTGTTCTCATCATCATTTCCGTGGTCCTCAGTGCGTGTGGACAAGTTGCGATGAAGATGGGCGCATCCTCGCTCACCAGTAACAATGACATGCTGCTACTGAAGTTCCTGCACTATTTTACGAACCTGCCGATTATGGTGGGACTTGCGCTTTACGGACTTTCTGCGTTTATTTGGATTGCTGCGCTGGAAAAGGTGCAGCTCTCCTATGCTTATCCCATGGCAGCACTCGGATACGTATTGGTAGCTGTGCTGTCCTTCTTGATCTTCAACGAACCGTTGTCTCTTACACGTATTGTCGGTCTGGCGATTATCGTCGTGGGCGTCGTCGTCATTTCTCAGTCGTAATCATCACGTAGAGGAGTTTTATCATGTTATATGCGGTAGCGCCGTTTATCGGCTGGCTTGTGTCCGGAATAACCAAATTCTTGATTAATTACCTCCGTTTTGGGGCCCGGGCCAAAGAAATGGTCGGGAACGGCGGTTTTCCCAGCACGCACACAACCGTTATGGTCACGACTGTGTTTTTGATTGGTTTGCAGGAGGGCTTTACTCATCCTGCATTCGGGCTGGGTGTGGCTGTGACGTTTATTGTGATCATCGATGCGACTGGGTTGCGCAGAGCGGTAGGAAAACATGCAGAGGCACTCAACAAGCTCGCAAAGGAACATCCTGACGTGTTACCCGCCAAGCCTTTGCGCGAAAGCATGGGACATACCAGATGGGAAATTGCCGGGGGTCTGGTGCTCGGGGTACTGCTTGCGACCGTATTGCATCTGCTGGCAGCGAACCTCCCTACCCTCACTGGCTAGTAGATTCGTAGACAGGAGATTATGTTCATGAATAACCGTACAGCTACGTACTCGTTCCTGCTCGGGACGGCTTTGCTATTGTTTATGGCTACGATTGTGCTTAGCACATCGGTTTTATTTTTGTTCGGCGTATCCGTGACGGCCGCCAGCTTTTGGATTGGCCTCGTTGCGGCTTTGGCTGCGCTGGGCGGGATGGTGTCGGTCTTCGTAAGTTCACGTCGTCGGGCCTGGTTTTTCTCCCTGTTGGCTGGACTGGCGATTGTTTCATGCATCAGCTACTTCATCAGCGCCAATACGTTTGACCTCTCTTTTGACGGACAAACGTATCATCAAGAAGCCATCGTGAAGTTAACAGAAGGCTGGAATCCTATACATGACCAGCCCATCCTCAAGCCTCCTGGTTCAAAAGAAGTCGAGGAGATGGACAATAAAGAGGTTCTCTCGGCCTTTCACCTGTGGATCAATCATTACGCCAAGGGGCCTTGGATGCTCGATGCGGTCATGTACAAATTGACTGGTCAGATTGAGGTCAGCAAAATATTTAACCTGTTGTTGATTGCATCGTCCTTTTTCCTGACACTCGCTGCCATCCGAACCGCTTTCCCAGAGAAAAAAGGGGCGGCGATTGCCTTCGCACTACTCGCAGCGTTCAATCCCGCGGTGATCACGCAATCGACTTCCTTCTATATTGACGGACAGCTTGGCTCGCTCGTGCTCATCATCTGCGCTCTCGGCTATCTGCTGTATAAGCGCTACCATGCTTGGACGCTACTCGCACTATGTGGAGCGCTCATGCTGCTGGCGCAGATCAAATTTACGGCATTGGGGTATGCCGGATTGCTCGGCTTGGCTATTCTCGTGCTCTTCTTTTTCTATAATCGCCGTCAGCACATCAAAAGCATGCTCTTGTGGCTTTCAATTAGTCTGGTTATCACTGTAGGCGTTGTTGGCTACAATCCGTATGTCACCAACACGTTAACAAAGGGACATCCGTTTTATCCGTTGGCGGGCAAAGGTGCCGTTGATATCATGACCTCGAACAGCCCGCATGGTTTCAAAGACAATACCAACGTTGAAAATCTGACTATCTCCTTATTTTCCAAATCGGAGAACATTGCAACACCCCATAGCCCTACATGGAAGTTGCCATTTACGGTCACCTTGAAAGAGCTAGCTGTGTTCTACTCTCCTGACGTCCGTGTAGCCGGATTCGGACCGCTTTTCGGAGGAGCTGTGATTGTCACATGCCTGATTCTCGTCGCCTTGCTTTTGGGGACTCATCGAAAAAAAGCGGCACCTTTCTTGTGGATCAGTCTGGCGCTCTTCGTGACCGTGCTCATTAATCCGGAAAGCTGGTGGGCGCGCTATGTTCCGCAGCTTTGGTTGATTCCGCTCTTGATTGCGCTGGCAGTCTTGGATGTCCAGAAGGGCTTTTTCCGCCATGCGGGCAAGGTTCTTGTCGTCATCTTACTCGCCAATATGGTGATGGTAAATGCTTCTCATATCATTGGACAATCTGGCGCTAATGCATTAGTGAAAAAGCAGCTTGAAGAGATCAAGGCAAGCAACAAAACGCTGGTCGTAGACTTCCACCATTTCAATGCGGTGAAAGTACGTCTGCAAGAAGCGGGCATTCCTTTCGTCGAGCAAAAGCTGGATAAAGGCGAAGATGTCAAAGGATTTATGACTACGCGTGCGGTTTATCTCTTGAAATAAAAGATAGAAGGGGCGTCTCTAAGTCGGGAAATCGACATTGGAGACAGCCCCTTTTTTATTTTTAAGTGGTGTAGTGAACGAGACACCAGCTTTTATAAATGTATAAATGTAAAAATTTTCATAATCTCATTTGGAAAACCATGGTAGAGTTTACTTGTATTGATTATCCAGAAGGGAGTGTGTATCATGCCTGTTGAAACATTCAAAGCAACTGCACATCTACAGAAGGGAATGGTTGTGAAGGCCAGTTCCAGAAATTTCGAGATAACCATCGATGAACCAAAAAGCTTGGGAGGTACGGATACCGGAATGAACCCGGTTGAACTGGTACTCTCCGCATTAGGCGCCTGCCAATCGATCGTTGCCAGAGTATATGCTAGGAAGTTTAATGTTCAACTCGACGATTTTTGGGTGGAAGTTGAAGGCGATCTCGATACGGATGGCTTCATGAACAAATCTGATGTCCGCCGCGGGTATTCCGAGATTCGATACACCTTTCATATCAAAACGGATGCTCCCAGAGAGCAAGTAGAGTCTTTTATGGAGTTTTTGGAACAGACATGCCCCGTTGGAGATACGATTGCCAATCCTGTTACGCTTAAGTTAAGCGGAATTGTTATTGAAAAACCGAGTGAGATAAAGGCGAATGATTAAAATAAGGCTCCCAACCGGGAGCCTTTGTCGTATTTTTGATGTTTACATAAACACAAAGTAAATGACCGCTGCCAGCACCAAACGATAAATCGCAAATGGTGTCAGCTTGATCCGGTTGATCAGCTTCAAGAAGAAACGGATCGACAGAAGCGCGAACACAAACGCGCTAATAAAACCGACGACGAAAAACGGAATGCTGTCCATTGTTATCGCATCCCAGCGCTTCAACAGCGACAAAAAGCTCGCGCCCGCCATGATCGGCACCGCCATAATAAACGTGAAGTCTGCCGCCGCACGATGGCTCATGCCCAACAGTACGCCCCCCGAGATCGTGGAACCCGAACGGGAAAAGCCAGGCCACAGTGAGAAACATTGAATGAGTCCAACCAGCAACGCTTGCTTGTACGTAATTTGGTCAACCGACTCGATCTTGGCACGCTTTGGTCGGAACCAATCCGCAGCCAGCATGAGCAGAGCGCCCAGCACCAGACCGATTACCACGGTCTTCGTAGAGAACAAATACTCATCGATGTAGTCGTCAAACAGAACACCCAGAATCCCCGCTGGAATCAAACCGACAATGACCGTAGCCAAATTCAGTCGAGGTCCTGCTGGAATCTCGCTCTTACCCGCCAGCTTTTTCAAGCCGAGCAAACTCATGAACCGATCCCACATCAAAACGACAACAGCCAAAATTGAGCCGAGCTGAATGACAATCTTGAAGGTATTCGCCACTTCTGGTGAAAACATCTCTTTCGTTTGGAACAAAAAGTCATCCACGATGATCATGTGACCCGTAGAGGAAACCGGGGCAAACTCCGTCAATCCTTCTACTAGCCCCAGCACAATCGCGACAAAAGCTTCCCAGAGACTCAAAAATTCCACGCTCCTATGAATGATGTCCAAAATCATATGTAGCAGCCGCCCTGTAAAAGAGCAGACTACCGCTTCTAGCATTATAACGTTCATCTCTGGTACAAAGTTACATCTTGATAGAAAAACATTCTAGCAAATCCCAGATGGGTGTTATTTCGAAGCGGACAGTCATACCCCTTGCGGGGCGTAGGCCGAAGCGTAGACTGGAAATTCGCTTCTTCCCTCCACCACAGCCACTCATCGATTCACATATTGCAACGTCCCTTCCCCCATGTCACCAAGTCGCCAAAGCGCGATTTTCTCAATGCCCGCTTTCTTCGCAACTGCGACCCATTGAGACAGTGTTACTTCATCAGCATACCAAACCGTGTGCTTTTGACCGTCCTCACCCATATAGTCGAAGTACAAGCTGCCGCTAGCTTCATCCCGCTTTGGCGGCTCGATACTCGAGATGGCAAGGTCCGCTGCCTGCTTTTCCGTCACAGCCGTCACTTTTCCATCACTAGCCCAGTCAAATCCGCCTACAGACAGGGCCATGACCTTGTCACCCGGTACTTTTTTCATTCGATGGGCAAGCTCCTCGATAAATGAATGATCGGCTTTAGGGCCTGGCTCCGTAGTCGTACCATACAAATTGTAAGCCATCATGACGTAGGTAGGACCTATTGGCAATGCCAAGTCTTCAATCGGAGCGCGTGGCTCCAACACAATACGAAGCGACTTCCCTTCCTGCTCCATATGCAGATACAAGGTATGGATAAAAGTAAGGAAGTTGTCCCAGTCTTTCTCGTCAATTCTCTCATAATCGATTTCTAAACCATGAAAGCCATTCTGGATCACGGCATTCTTGATCTCCATAATGTGCTTGGTACGGCTAGCATCTGTCGCCATGAGCCTGCTGACAATCGACGGGTCCTTTTGAACCTGCGTACCATCACTGTTCAAACGATCATTCACAATGGTCAAATCGAGATCAACATAGCTGCCCTGCTTCGATGCTTCCTTGATCGCAGGCATCGCCTTAGTCATGCGGTCAGTAAAATGCAACTTGTCATTTTCATCAAAATACGCCGCGAAGACTTGCACACTGGACAAGCCATCCGTCATCCTGCGGAAATCCTCCAAACCGGATTCCCACTGCCAGTCTACTACCCATGCAGACAATTCTGTCGTGTTGTTTGCTGCACCTACACTCTCCAAGCCCTCGGTATCATTCCATTTCATCATGTACCATACGAGGGTGGCACACACTACTATCAGAAGAGCAGTCAAAATGATCGATCGTTTCTTGATGGTTGACACCTTACACTGATCCCCCTTGTTTCGGATTTTAAAAGGTGTCGATGACCCAGTCCATTGTGGCAGAAAAAGCTTTCTTGATCGAACTGACGACTCCTGCAGCCCCTGTCTGCACATTACTGAACAGCATCTGCTGCTCACCATTTGGCTGCTCCAGGGACCCAATCTGTACGTCCGCAAACACCCCGTCATAAATGTCGTCCTTTTTGTTCACTTCACTATAGGCCGCTTCCAATGCGACACCACCGCTGCTAATGCTTGGATCGATCTGTTGCTTATCCAAGAGCGGTATCTTGTCCACGGAAACACTGAGACGGTCGCCTTGAACAGTCATTTCGAATGGACGCGTATTTTTTATGTTGATCGGGTATTTTTCCAGCTCGGGAGCACCAGACTCGCCTTGCTCTCTCGTATAAACAGAGGCACGGTCGAAGGTCAAATCTTCAGGATTCCAAACCACTTGGCTCAATTCCGTCTTGAAAAGCTCCTGAACCTCTCCTTTTTCCTTCTTCTGCTCGACGCGCAGCTCATTATCATGCAGGACGACCCGTACAAAGCTGTCTTTTTCCCGATCATAGCGCAAATAAATGGACTGCTTGCCGATTACATTCCCTTCCAGCTTGGCAGAAAGCTTGATATCCTTCTGGCTGTTGCTGTTTTTTAAATATAACATGCCAGAGCCAGCAGCTGGAGAGGTCAAGACGATCTGATCCTCCATAAATTGCGCGGCACCACCGAGACGGTCCCACTCTTTGGCCTGCTCTTCATCGCCGCGAACGAAGCGAATCTTCTCGTCGGTGTCTTTTTGGATGCGCATCAACAAATGATTCGTGTACCAGTAAGGTTCTGGCTGCACGCGGGTCAGGTTGTACAGATCGCCCTCGCTGTCGTTGTAGGCGGTTCCTTCCCGGTTAAAGTGCATCGTAAAGTACTTTTTGATATTCGCGTCGTTCGCATCCGCTACCAGGCGATTCATGCCGCCATACAGGGTGTTCGCATGCATGATCATATAGGCACCCGGGACAAAGCCTAATTGCTCCATATACGTATCATTCATCAGCTTGTAGTCTTCGTTGATTCTCGCTTCCATCTTGCTTCTGTCTTCCATCGGGATCATGTTGCTGTCACGAATAAAGTCCATCAAGTAGTGGTTATAGTAGCCCACCTTTGTTTTATTCGATAATTCACTCTCATCCTTCACCCCGATGAAATTGCCCTGATCATCAAATACATTGATATATGTCAATCGATAGCCGTTAGAGCCGAGCTCCCAGAAACCATTTTCCATCATTTTTTTCATGTCCTCGGGCTGGAGGAACTTGTTTTCGCTATTCCCCATCTTGTTTCCGTAAGACAATGCCGTTGCTTTGAAGTTGTACTTCTCCAAGAGCGGCTGGGCAAACAAGCTCGAATCGTTGCGGCCATCTTCAAAGGCCAAGAACAGAGCCTTGTCCGGAAGTGGCTTCTTGTTCTTATAAAAGTCCAAAACATCCTGCTGCGAGATGGTTTGATAGCCTTGATCGTAAAGCGCCTGAAGCTGCTCATCCAATTGCTTCTTGGCTACCAGCTTCGGTGTACCTGAACGGCCTACGCCAAAATAGGAGATAGCGATAAAGCCTTTTTCATTCGTCCAGTTTGCTTTATTCGGTTCCTCGTACTTCTTCCAATCAAAACCGGCATTGTATAACATGACACCCAAGACGACTAAGATAGCGACCTGGATCAGCGTCTTGATAAATTTATTGCGATCTTTTTTCCGATAGTCCAAGACATCACTCGTCGTTTTCCCCATAACTCCTGACACCCTCACTCCCTTTGTCTTTCCCACTTAAAAAGGCAACCCAAAGCCTTTTTTGTTCTTCTTTCGGGCTTCTTTTTTCAATCTCGCTTCGACGTCCTGCGGCGTTTCTCGGGTACCCCAAGTCGATTTCCAGAAGGTCACCCAAGCCACAGGCATCTGCCACAACAGCACCAGCTCATAAAACACACAAAAGACAATCCCGAAAATCCACAGCTTGCTTCTACGGAAAAACAGATGGGCCAAACTCATTAAGAGCGCCATCAACAGCAAGCCCATTAAAAACGTGCCCGGGAAAACGTGATGAACGAGCGGAACGTATACGAGGTTGTACAGTACGATGACGGGAGCAGCGATAGGAACAATCAGACCGATGTAAAAGAAGATCGCCATAAAAGGCTCCTTGCGCCAAATAAAGCCGCTGGCACGCAAAGATTCCCTCAACCACGAACGCTTCCAGCGCATCTGCTGCTTCAAAAATACGTTCATGTCTGACGGCACAATCGTCGAGCAAATCGCAGAATCCTGATAGCCTGTCCGATGTGTTCGCAAAATAAAGTTGGTCATGCTTCGGTCATCGCCAAAAGTGGCAGGCTGCCCGAGAAACTTCTGATTCAGCCATGCTTCGGAATGCTGCAAAATCAATTCCTTGCGATAGCAAGACAGCGGCCCAGACAAGCAGGTCACACTGTCAAACCACGACTCAGCCGCCTTCATGATGCGAAAAGCAATGTAGTAGCGAACCGTTTGCAGCTTGGTGATCGCGTTGGTGAACTTGTTTTCCACATCCGTACGCCCTGCGACACCACCCATTTTCGGGTCTTGGAAAGGCTGTACGAGGTTGCGGATCGCAGTCGGCTCCAAAAAGCTGTCTGAATCAACGAAGACAACCAAATCGTGCTTGGCCATTTCCACACCTTTTACCAAAGCGACCCGTTTCCCGCCGTTTTCCGGAAGAATGTGCTTCTTCACGCGTTCACGGGTCATATAGCGCTCGGCCTCGTTATGAATCATATCGATGACCTTTTGAATCTCTTCTGCCGATCGGTCCGTCGAACGGTCGTCTACTACGATGACCTCCAGCTTATCAATTGGGTAATTTTGATTCACACAACTCAAAATCGTCCGGTGAATCCACTGCTCTTCGTTAAAGCACGGAATAATAATGCTCACGCCCGGTGTATAGTCCGGATTGACGGCAACCTCCCGATAAAGAGCACCGAATAAATACCGTGTCAGCAAAAAGGCAGCAGCAATCAAGCTGTACAAATACAAGTAAATGTTGTATTTGAAATAAATCACGCTCTCCGCACGCATGAGAACGATAAACGCCGCAGCGACAAACAGGGAAGCACTTGCGATATAAATCGCGTATCCCCAGCGCTTTTTACGAAAATACTCGGTCAGCGGTTTGGAAAACTCGAAGGCGAGCATGAACTTCTGACGTCCGTCCTCTTCCTGCGTAAACCGGCGAACGACAGTTGCATCCAGCTTCACGGTTGACTCATAGCCTTCTGGCATCGTACCTGGCGGAATCGTGCAATGGATCATAAACACTTGTCCCACCTGAATGTCTTCCATCTCCGAATCTAGTTCAACTAATAGTCCAGTCGAAGAAATGTCGACGGCTCTGGCCTTGTTTCCATCCTTGACCCGCTGTTTCTTGGTCAATAGCGTCACTGGGAAATCCGCCATATAGCGCAGACTCAGCATCCGAATGCGATTCAAATATTCCGGGTTCTCCAGGTTTCCTGGCTCACTCGTGTCTTTAGCACCGCGGCGGTCCACTTGGACACGAATTTTCTCCGGGTCTGGCACATTCGATAGCACGCGCCTCTCTGTCTTGGAAACCGTCAGTACTTCTTCGATTTTCTCTTTCTTTTTCGGCTTTATTTTCTCTATCAACTGTTTCATCACTGTCGCTCTCTCCCCTCCACTGCCTACAAGCTCCAGTAATGAAATCCACTGTTTTCAAAGTCAGCTTTGGAATAAGTCTCTTTTATATCGATCATGATTTTTGCTTCATTCTTGCCGTACATCGCGGCAAAATCAGCAACTCCCATCTTGGCAAAGGCAGCATGCGGCACCGCTACAACCACCATGTCCAAGTCGTGGAGAGCCTCCATCTCTGACAGCTCGATGCCGTATTCCTCGTATGCCTCCCGGGGATTCACCATCGGGTCTACGACCAGCGGGCTGATCCCGTACTCCTTCAGTTCCTCGATGATGTCCGTCACCTTGGTATTGCGAATATCTGCGCAGTCCTCTTTATAGGACAGGCCTAAAATACCAATCCGTACATTTTGAAGGTCGAGCTTCGAGCGAACGGCCATTTTGATGATCTGTTGGGCGACATATTTCCCCATGCCATCGTTAATATGTCTGGCCGCCAAGATAATGCGGGAGCGATAGCCGCTGTCTTCTGCTTTGTACGTTAAATAGTAAGGGTCGATACCGATGCAATGCCCTCCGACCAAGCCCGGTGTAAAAGGGATAAAGTTCCATTTCGTTCCTGCCGCTCTCAATACGGCTTTCGTCGGGATATCCATCTGATTGAACAGCATCGCCAGCTCATTCATAAACGCTATATTGACATCCCGCTGAGCATTTTCAATGACTTTTGCTGCTTCCGCCACCTTGATGCTTTCCGCTCGATAAACGCCTGCCTTAATCACGAGCTCGTAGACGCTTGCCACGATTCCCAGCGTTTCTTCATCCATCCCCGATACGATCTTTACGATATTCTCTAGGCGATTTACCTTGTCTCCCGGGTTGATGCGTTCAGGTGAATACCCGATCTTGAAGTCTTCCCCACAACGCAAGCCCGACTCCGCCTCCAGGATTGGCAAGCATACATCTTCGGTTGCCCCTGGATAAACGGTTGATTCAAAGACAACGATTGACCCTTTTCTCAACTGTCTGCCAACCATGCGGGATGCACTTTCTACATATTTCAGGTCGGGAACATTCCCGCTTTTGACCGGAGTAGGCACTGCTATAATATAAAACCGTGCTTCTTGCAATCTATTTTCATCTGAAGTGAATTCTATTGCTGCGTCACTCGTTAGCTCCTGATTCACGTCAGCATCATGAAAGTTTCCCTTTTGATAGGCTGCCACTTTCTCTTTGTTTACATCGAAGCCAATCACATCAGCACGCTTGGACAGTGCCACCGCAATCGGCAAGCCTACGTACCCAAGACCGACAACGGCAATTTTTTCTTTCCTCTCCACAATCCCTTCGTACAAATTCATAAGCTGGCTCCCTCTCCCTGTTCTATTTTGGCATTATTGGCCAAACATCTCTGTCATGGGTACAAACGTGTATCCTTTGCTTCTAAGCTGGTCAATTGCGGTCGGTAGCGCCTCTATTGTGTGAATGTCATCGAGCATGTGCAGCAGAATCACGCTTCCGCTCCGTGTCTGCTCCATAATGGCTTTCACGATATCGTCCGCACTCCGTTTCTTGTCGTAATCGGTTGGCGTCACATCATAAATCGTAATATCTTTGTAGCCCGTTGCTGCAATCGCCTTGAGTGTCTGTTCGTCGAACGCCCCTGTTGGCGGTCTGAAATACATCGTCGGCTTCTGCTGAATCGCTTCGGTAATGATCTGATGGGCTTTGACAATCTCTTTTTGCAATTCTTCCGGTGCAATCTTGGTATTTACCGGATGAGAATAGGTGTGGTTGGCTACGTCGTGTCCCGCTTCCGCAATCGCTCTCGCCAGGTTTGGATTTCGCTCTACACCATCTGCGCGAAGGAAAAACGAAGCCTTTACTCCTTTTTTGTCCAGGATATCGAGAATCTTCGTAACTGTTTGATCCGTACCCCAATCATCGAAGGACAAGGCGACCATCTTCTTGTTCGTTTCTTTTCGATAGATGAGATTTGGCTTGGACTCCTGATAAGCCGGATTTATCTTGGCTGCATCAAAACCCGGAATTTCTTGCAGCGGCTTTCGCTCCCCGCCTTGTGCAATCAACTCGTGCAATGGAACGAATCTGTAACCGACATCAGTAGCAGCCTCTGCTAGGAGCCGGATGTTCTGTACGACAGACTTGTTTTCCTCTGTATCCATCGCTATGATGCCGCCGCGATTCATATATTTTCGTAAATAGCGGCTCTTTTCAGCTTCCGTCTCTTTTTGCCAATTGTGCAGGAACAGACTGGATGACACGACGGCTTCTTGTCCATTGTGAGCAGCTACCAATCGAAGATCGTCGTTGTAATCGCCCGACTTCGTTCGGATATACCGCGGTGTTTTGTCCGTCTCTCTTTTGATGACGTCATTGGTCAATTTGATATCTTCGTACATTTTCTCGTAAGGCTGATCCTGCAAATTCGATTGATTCAACGTGTTGTTTTCGATCTCGTGACCTCTAGCGACTATTTGCCGCGCAATGTCCGGCTCTTCCGCTACCCTCATGCCTGGCATGAAAAAAGCTGCCTTGATGTGGTACTTGTCCAACTCATCTAGCAGTCTTTTCATCGTGTCCTTATCTGCCATCCCATTAAAAGTAAGAGCAAGCTGTCTTTGCGTCGTGTAGACCATGGACACTGCCTTGCTCTTTTCCCCTTGGTAACGCTCGATTTTTTCAGGTTTGACTGGTTGCGGGCTGTCATCTGCACTGCTTTCGTTCCCCTGAAACGGTGAGCAGCCTGCCAACCATGCAACTATCGCTACAAGTGAGATCCAGTGGAATAAACGGAAACCACTGACCCCTTTCTTATGACTAATCATGATTGTCCCCTTTTCGTGTAAGAAATGCCCTTTACGCATAAAAAAACGACTATTTCATCTGCGTAACAAGTGAAGTGTAATCAAACACTTTTTGCACAGAAATGAACATAGTCTGTCTCTACACGCTAGCCTAACATAACCGCCTATGCCTAACAACTATATGAAGCGGTTTCATTTATGACAATTTATGGTCCCGGTGACGCTCTCCTTCCGGACGCTGCTTTCAAAAAAAAGACGAGCCACATTGGACTCGTCTTTCATCTGCTATAGCTTGATCGCGATTAATTTTAGTTCGGTCAGTTCCTCGACAGCATACTTGATGCCTTCGCGGCCAAAGCCACTGTCTTTTACACCGCCATACGGCATGTTGTCTACGCGGAACGTCGGAATGTCGTTGATCATCACGCCTCCGACCTCCAGCTCTTCCGCTGCGCGCATAGCTGCGTGAATGTCACTCGTATAGATGCCTGCCTGCAATCCGAATCGGGAGTCATTGACCGCATCAATCGCTTCGTCCATGGTCTCAAACGGAGTAACGACTACGATTGGACCGAATACCTCCTGGCAGGAGACGGCAACATGTGCGCCTACATTCGTCAGAATCGTAGGGGCAAAGAGGTTGTCACTGACAGGCTTACCGCCAGTAACTACATGTGCACCTGCTTCTACTGCTTCCTGTACCCATGCTCCCATGCGTTCATGATCCTTGGCGGAGATCACAGAGGACATGTCTGTCTCTTCGTTCAGCGGATCACCCAGCACGAGCTTTTCTGTGCCAGCCTTAAACTTCTCCAGGAACTCTTCGTACTTGCTCTGGTGTATATAGACGCGTTGCAGCGAGATACACACTTGACCGCTAAAGGAGAAAGCACCCATCACGCAACGATCAATCAGCGCTTGCGTGATTTCCACGTTGTGGTCGATGATCACTGCAGAGTTGGAGCCAAGCTCCAAGGTCACGCGCTTGAGTCCCGCTTTGTTTTTCATGGCGATTCCAACCGCAGGGCTTCCCGTAAAGGTGATCGCGGCAATTCGGCTGTCACTGACCAGCTTTTCACCTACGACTGCGCCTTTTCCAGGCAAAATGTTGAGCGCTCCTGCTGGCAAGCCCGCCTCAGCGAAAATATCGGCCAGGATCAGCGAGCTAAGCGGCGTCTGACTTGCTGGCTTCAGCACGACGGTATTTCCTGCGGCAATTGCAGGCCCGACCTTGTGTGCTACGAGATTGAATGGAAAGTTAAAAGGCGTGATCGCGCCGACTACGCCGATCGGCTTGCGTACCGTAAAAGCAAGACGTCCTTCACCACCCGGTGCTGCATCGAGCGGCACCGTCTCTCCGTGAATGCGCTTCGCTTCTTCTGCGGCGAACTTGTAGGTCTGGATCGTCCGAGCGATTTCTACACGACCTGTGCGAAGTGGCTTGGCGGCTTCCTGTGCGAGGATGACCGCCAGTTCCTCCTTGCGTGCTTCCATAATCGCAACTGCACGCTCCAGAATCAAGGCGCGCTGACTGGCTGGCATTTTCGCCATGACTTTGGCTGCTGCTTTGGCCGCCTTGATTGCCTCGTCGACGTCATGATCTTCTGCCTGAGCGATTTCAGCCAGCAGTTCCCCAGAATAAGGGGAGTAGAGCGGCGCGTATTCTTTTGCTTCTTTCCATTGTCCGTTGATGTAGAGATGCTTTTTCATGAGTATGGAGAACCCCCTCGGGCGTTTTAGTTCGTCACGTATTGGCTTTTCAGAACATCCGTCATAATGTCCAGTGCCTCTTCCAGCTGCTCGTCTGTAATAACCAGTGGAGACAGGAAACGCAGTACGTTGCTGTGGACGCCAGCCGAAAGCACGATGACGCCAGACTCGTAGCAGCCTTTGGTCAAGCCAGCAACGAGCTCTTTCGCTGGTTGTTTGGTTGTTGGATCGATAAATTCTACAGCGCACATCGCACCCAGCCCGCGCACCTCTGCGATCACAGGGAACTCTTTTTGCAACGCATGGAAATGCGCCTTGATCTTGTCCCCGATCACCTGCGCACGACCAGACAAGTCTTCGCGCTCCATTTTCTCAATGACCGCCAATGCGGCTACACAACCGAGCGGGCTTCCTCCATAGGTACCGCCGATCTCACCTGGGTTTGGCGCATCCATGATTTCTGCGCGTCCCGTAACCGCAGAGATGGGCAAGCCTGCCGCGATGGATTTAGACATGGTGATGATATCTGGCTCGATGCCGAAATGGGTAGAAGCAAACATGGCGCCAGTACGACCGAAGCCTGTTTGAATCTCATCGGAAATAAATAGGATTTGATGCTTTTTACAAATGTTGTAGACACCTTGAACGAAGGACACAGGCGGAACGATAAAGCCACCTTCTCCCTGAATTGGTTCCATAATCACGGCAGCCACTTCTTCCGGTGCAACCTCAGTCAAGAGGAAGTCCTCGAACTGACGCACGCAGAATTGCGCGTACTCATCATCTGTCATGGATTTCGGCTTGTTCAGTGGATACGGGAACTGCGCTTTATACGTAGCTGGAGCGAATGGACCCATCTGGAATTTGTACGGCTTCACCTTGGAAGTCAGTGACATGCCCAGAAGCGTACGACCATGGAAGCCGCGGCTAAAGGAAATGATGCCTGGGCGTCCTGTGTATTTGCGGGCGATTTTTACCGCGTTCTCTACTGCTTCTGCCCCGCTGTTTGCGAGCATCGTCTTCTTTTCAAAGCTGCCTGGCGTGATTTGCGTCAGCTTCTCAGCCAAGGCCACATATGGCTCATACATCCCTACATGGAAGCAAGGATGAATGTATTTGTCCAGCTGCGCTTTTAGTGCCTCAACTACTTCCGGTGGGCAGTGTCCGGCATTCAGTGTACCGATCGCTCCGGCAAAATCGATGTACGTATTGCCATCCACATCCGTAACCAATGCACCTGAAGCTGACTCTACAAAAACAGGGGTGTTGTTGCCGACACCTTTTGGAACGAACTGCTTTCTTTTTTCAATCAGAGCCGCTCCCTTTGGACCTGGCACACCAGCAGCTACGTTTACAAATTGACGTTGTTTGGACATATCGTTTCCTCTCCTCGTTCGAGATGGTATTAGTTGGATTGCTTGCTTGTAAACTCAACCACGATATGTAGCAATACCTATGCCAAACGCCAGAGCTTGATGAAATCGCGTTTCCGGCACTCCAAGCACATCGAATTATTCAAAAATGAATCGAAACACTCGGATATTTGATTCATTTTTGAATTAGCTATTCATTTTTGAATCACCTGGTGCGAATCTGATATTTTTGCAGCTTCCGCACGACAGAGGGCTGGCTAATGCCGAGAAAATCCGCGATTTCTCCCGTGGTCCGGCAGTGCTCGGATGCGAAGCGCAGCCATTTTTCCTCAACTTGTTCCAGTGCTTCCCGAAGCGACATCTTGGAAGTAGCCAGACTCGGCTCCATGGCTGCCTGCTCTTCCCCTGCCAGCCTGATTTCCGCGGGCAGATGCTGAGAAGTGATCACATCTTCGTCCGCTGTGACCACCATTCTCTCCAAGACGTTCTCCAGCTCGCGCACATTGCCGGGCCACTCGTACTGCATCAAAGCATGTGTCACGACAGGGTCCAGACGCTTGTCCATTCCGTATCGTTCATTGAGCGAGCGCACGACGCGCTTTAGGAGAGCCGCGATATCCTCTGGCCGATTTCGTAACGGCGGGACGTGGATCGGGACAACATTCAGGCGAAAATACAGGTCCTGCCGGAACTTCCCTTCCTTCACCATCTTCTCCAAATCGCGATTGGTGGCGGCAATCAGACGAAAGTCCACGTCGCGGTACTGCGTGCTCCCAACACGCTGCAGCCGTTTTTCTTGAATCACCTTCAACAGCTTGGCCTGCAAGGTCAGCGGCAGTTCCCCCAGCTCGTCCAAAAGAAGAGTCCCTTGGTTCGCCATCTCGATAATCCCTTGCTTGCCCTGCTTGGCGGCGCCTGTAAACGAACCAGCCTCATAGCCAAACAGCTCGGATTCCAGCAAGCCCTCCGGGATCGAGCCACAGTTGATATCCACGAATTGCCCACCCGCCCGACGGCTATTGCGATGAATTTCTTTCGCGATCACATTTTTCCCGACACCCGATTCCCCGAGGATCAGGACAGTCGAATCGACAGCCGCAACTTTTTTGATGAGTCGCTCAATGGCTTGCATCGGCTGACTCACTGCCACGAAGCCCTCCTGGTGCTTTTCGCGCAGCTCCTCAATCTCGGTTTCAAACTGCTTGAGCTGCTCTGTCAGACCTTCGTAGCGGCGTTTCAATTCCATAATTTCCGTCAGGTCATGGGAATAGCTGATGATCGAATGCATGCTGCCATCCTCGTTCCAGACGGGAAACGCCGTCACCATCAGCTTTCGACCGCCGGGTATTTCCTGCATGATCGTCTGCGGCGTCTTGGCATCCATGACTTTTCGCGTGACAGATGGAGAAAAGACCTTCCTTTTTTCCAGCTCGATGACGTTCTTGCCCAAGAGCTCTTGCTTCGCGATGCCGTACACATCATAGGACG
This sequence comes from Brevibacillus sp. AG162, assembly GCF_006715575.1. Lineage (NCBI taxonomy): Bacteria > Bacillati > Bacillota > Bacilli > Caryophanales > Paenibacillaceae > Brevibacillus > Brevibacillus sp. AG162. The sequence continues at coordinate 25,669 of NZ_VFNO01000004.1, read as the reverse complement.
AATCGCCAACCAGCCGGATGTAGCCCTCAGGGTCCGTGATTAACAAATGATCGCGAGACGTTTCAACAATGGCTTCCAATACGCGGCTCATCCACTTCTCCGTGCTCTCTTCTTTCTTCATCTCTTCGCCGCCTCACGTAGGTTATGATTAAAAACATAACATTCACGACTGTTTTATATGAGAGGGACACATTTAAAACCTGCAAAAATCCCCCTAATGTTCATCCATATACCCTTCAACATGCACGTGCCTTTCTTCATTCTAGCAGAAAATGATTTTCACAAAAAATTCATATTCAAAACGACAATTTATAACATTATTTCAAATAATTTTATTACATTAACGATAGAAAAAAGGGAGGCGATACCATCATTAGGATACTCTTAGTTGTTATTCTTGGGCTTTTGGCATTCAGTTTCTTTGATCTTGACATCAACATGGGAATAAACAGAAAGATTACCGTAGGCATTACAGTCGTTTTGGTTTTTTGGATGTCCTATCTTCAATATAAAAATCAAAGGAAAGGCAAATGAATGAAAAGCAAAGAAGCTAGGGGAAACCGTTTCGTTGGAAAGGATGGTAGGAATGACGCCTACAGTCGGAGACATCTACTGTGTTTTTGTCGAGAAGCTGCAAAAGTACACAGCTTGCCAGGTCACATCGATAAAAGAGCCTGGCACGAGTAACGCCAACCTCATCAGTATCCTCGAACTCGACTGGAGCAGCGATACACTGCCTGATGAATCAGAGCTGCATCAGATGAAGCCCTTATATTGCGACTACTTCTTCTGGAACAACGTACTGGAGCACAGCTATGTCGATAATGTCGTGCCTAAAGGCTACATAAAAGTAGGGAATATACCACCTCTCGTGACAGAAGAGACAAGGAGCTACGGCAGTTGGGATGTCGGAGGGAGCCTGTATCGTCAACATAAATGGAATCAAATTCCCGAGGAGCGTCGCCAGCAGTTCAAACAGGCCGCAAATGATGACACGATGATTTCACTGGGCGGGGAGAGCCTGCGCCGATCAACCAACGTCCTTCGTGCCGACATCCTGCGAAGCTTGACGGACATCTCTGAATTGGAAAAGCTGCCTTGCCTGACAAGCATCCATGCAGAGGAGCCTAACGATTCCTTGCTTGCCTTTATTAAAAGCAATCCGTTTATTCGGGAACTACACCTGGAGAAAGCAAGTCGCTCCTCTCTTGATCTGACAGGAAGCCATCTCAGTAAATTCTCTCTCCAAAACGCGGACGGGCTGGAGTCACTGCATCTAAACGATTGTCTAAGAGATCTTATACTGGACAAGGCCATTTCATCCAACCTGTTCATAGAAGCTGAGCAGGATGGGTATTGGCTAACCGCCTCGTTCTCAGATTCGCTGCCGCTTCACCGCGGACTTGACCATCTAGGAGGACTCCATCTGCGCAATGTGACGGAGCTGGACTTGCAGCCACTCGTCCAGCGGTATCCCTCGCTTCAGGACATCCGTCTGTGGGGCAAGCCTGGTACACTCAGCAATGTGGGCAGCATCAAGCACTTGAAGGAGCTACTGACGTTTACGACCTACGATCTGTTTGGCTTCTCCGGGGACGAGTTCCCTTCGCCAGATCAATGTCCCAAGCTCTCTACGCTCTGGATGACAAGCCTGCCAGCAGAAGCAGCCAAAACCATTAAAGCCGCCTACAAAAAAGAAGTGAAAAATGGGCTGGATTTGTCCATCACCAAGCCGCGCAAGCCCGAATGGCTGGCCAATAATTTAACCAATCCGTTTCGCGATTGGGATGGCAGAGAGCACATCTCAAAGGCCCATGCCAACAAGGCTGCCAATCTCTATAAAAAAATGAACACCGCGATCAGCGCGCTCGAAAAGCAAAGCAGCGAAGACGCGACGAATGCGGAAGAAATACAAACTGCTTTGCGTGCATGGGTCAAAGAGTACACAGACACTTTCAACAAAATGGATCGCCGGACTGGCTTTATTGAAACGGTTGAGCGGGAAGAAATTTTCGTTGTGCTCGTTGAGCTGCTTCAGTCGGCAAAACGGAATTTGGCTACTGCGGGTGTGGAAGTAGATGTGGACGAGCTTTTTGCTATTTTTGATCAGACACGTGATTTTTGAGGGAGAAAAAAGACGCCGCCTCTCCTACAGGAAGGCGGCTTTTGGTGCTTAGGCATTCTTTTTGATTACCCACGTACTCATGCAACGCTGTCCGGCTACATTCACCGTTTTGATTGGCTCCAGGAACACGCCTTGCAGTTTTTCCGTCATGCCCACCATCATCCGTTCCTTTACGAGAAAACGGGTGCTTCCGTCTGGCAACAAATAACGTTCATTTCCCAGTGGCTGTACAGCATCCTCAATCCCGATCGAGGAAGCAAGACGCATGAATAGAATGCCTCCTGGCTTCAGTACCCGCCACAGCTCCTCTAGCATCTGGCGAAAATGCTCTTCGTTTTCAGCAAAATGTAGAACGGCATTACTGATGATGAAATCGAAGCTTTCGTTTTCAAAGCTCATGCACTCAATCGGTTCCACACGAGCGCGCTCTGCTGACCAGTTTGGCGCCAATTGCGATGCCACCCGCTGTACAGCCTCAATGGCTTTTGCCGATTGGTCAACCGCGTACACCGAATAGCCATTTCGCAAAAAGTAGACCAAATTCCGCCCCGAACCGCAACCGGCATCGAGTATCTGCATTTCCTCCGTAACCCGTCCCTTTAACAACTGATCAAACAAGTAAATATCCATATCGCCAAACTGCTCGGCCAGATTCATATCTATCACAGCCTTTATCCAATTTTTCTTCAGTGTACCAATTTGCTTGTCATCTTCCAACGATGCCCACTTGGAACGGATTTACAAAATGATAGTTGACACCTGTTGACTACGATTGTAATCTTTAAAAAAGAATCAACGACTACAAATGTAATCGAAGGAGGTAGCTTACTTGGACGAGCAACCGCGAATCTCCGATGCCGAGTGGGAGATTATGAAGGTCATCTGGGCAAAGTCACCCGCTACAGCAGCCGATGTCATCCACGCCCTGCGAGACAACAAGACGTGGAAAGACAACACAATCAAAACCTTGCTCAGCCGCCTCTTGCAAAAGGGCATTCTCACCTATGAGCAGGTCAATCGCGTCTACTATTACTCTCCTATGCTCACTGAGGAAGAATGCAAGCGCCAAGAGCGCCAATCCTTTCTGCAGCGCGTGTACGGCGGGGCCTTAAAGCCCATGCTGGTTCACTTTTTAAAAGAAGAAAAGCTCTCCTCCCAAGAGATTGACGAGCTGAAAAAAATTCTTTCCGAAAAGGAGATATAAGCTGGTGGATTGGCAATGGCTCACACTCACCCTCAATCAAGGCTTTACGTGGACACTGTATAACTCCATCGAGGCCAGTCTTCTTGTGCTCCTGATCTTGCTCTGCCAGCAGCTCGGCAAAAAGCATTTCTCCATCCGCTGGCACCACGCCGTATGGTTCCTGCTTCTCTGGAAGCTCGCGGTTCCTTGGTCGATAGACAGCACGATCAGTTTGTATAACTGGCTGCCTGCTTCGCCTTGGACATCCATACAGGGAGCGCATCCGCCTACGGAACCGATTGTTCTCCCTACAGAGGCTTTGCATCCGCATAAATTTGCCCTCCAACCAGATGCCTCTCTAGCAAACGAAGCGAGCTTTTCCTGGATCAGCCTGCTTTCCCTCATCTGGATCGGCGGTGTCGCCATTTTCGCTGTCACCATGACTCGCAATACATACCGATTGCTCTCTCAGCTAAAAAACGATGTGTTTGTACAGGATGAAGCCATTTTGCGCGTCTTTTCCCAATGCAAAAAACAGATGGGCGTCACCAAGTCCATTCCCCTGCGCATGAGTCACCAGATGACAAGCCCTGCCTTGATGGGCATCTGGCGACCGCAAATATGGCTGCCGGAAAATCTTTTGGACAAGCTCAACGAGCATGATTTGCGCCACATTTTTTTGCATGAGCTGGCACATTGGAAAAGACGAGATATTCCTGTAAACAGCATCATGAGCGTGCTGCTGATCCTCAACTGGTTCAACCCGTTGTTATGGTACGCCGCTTCCCGCATGCGTCAGGATCAGGAAATGGCTTGTGATGCCTTGGCTTTGACTTATTTGCAGGAGACGGAGGTACCTCGCTACGGATACACCATGATCAAAATGCTCGAGCTGAATGCCCGGCCCAAACCAATTCGCTTCACAGCCGGGTTCTCCAGCTCCAAAAAACAGGTGAAAAGGAGAATAGAAATGATTCGTCACTTTCAAAAACGAGCGTATACGTGGACCCTATCTGGTATCGTGGTCGTCTTGGCTTTAGGCGTCTTCACTTTGACTGATGCAAAAAAAGCGCTAGGGAACGAGCAGACCTTTGTCGTCCCCGCAGAAGGTACAATCAAAAGCCCTATTGATCAAACAATAGGCTTGAGAATCGTAAACGAACTGAATACGCCCGTTCAGGCAGCCGCGGCCGGTAAGGTGGTCAAGGCTGAATACGATACACAAACAGGGAAAGGCAACCAGATCATTCTGGAGCATGAAGGCGGGTATCAAACGGTTTATTCACACTTGGAAAAGCTGGAGGTCACCGCTGGAGCTACTGTGACCCAAGGCCAGCTCATCGGTCTGTTGGGAAGTACGGGACGCAGCACGGGACCGCATCTTGCTTTTCAGGTTCTCGAAAATGGTGTACCCGTTGATCCGATGAAGCTGTTGGAGACTTCGCAAACACAGAAGTAACCTCATGATGAAAACCCATCAGGTTAAGATCATCTGATGGGTTTCCATCCAGAAAACTGCCACAATACGAGTGAGAAATGTAGAATTTGGAGGCACACCATGTTGAATATTTTCACGTTTCTTCTAGAATTCGTGCGAGTGGTCATCATCTTATTTGCGGGCTTAGCCCTGCTGTTTTTTCTTGAGTCCAGATTGTTCATGATCACTCTAGAAGGAGCACCGTTCTTCCTTTTATTGTTCGCCAATATGATTCTTATCCTTGTTTTTTACCGAAACAAACTTCAGTTTAGCGGCTGGTACAAAGGGAAAGAAGTAAAGCGTTTGCCTTCCCGAACAAGCAAAGTCCTTATTTTCACCGCTTTTCTAGCAATCATTTCTGCATTTTTCCTATAGCCCAAAATGCTGCTTCGACAGCTCTTTAAACCGTTTGCCGTCAATCTCCTCTTTCGTCAAGACGCCATCCACCCATTGCGTGAAAGAACTGTTCGTCAACGTAACATTGCCTCTCTCTGTCAACTGCGTCAGCAAAGGGCTTTTGTTGAAGGGAGACTGTTCATGACCAACAATAATCGTCTGAATCTCGTTTAATTCCGTTTCATCCGTCACCAGCTTCTGCGAATCAAACGTATAGCCGATTCTCCAGTCCGTATCCTTGTGCCGCAGCTTCATTTCGAGTACATAATCGCCATACTCCGTCTGCTCTTTCTTGATCCGAAACTCACCATTGCGCGAAGAAACGGTCTCTCCGGTTAACGGAACAGGCTTTAACGGCAGGTTCGAACCAAAACCCGTGTCGAGCAAATACGTTTGCCCCTCATATGTAAGCAAAATCGTGGCATGCGTTCGACCAATCGTGTAGTACTCGCCAATGTCCTGCCTGTAAACAACTCCGCGAATCAGATGGGCGTCAAAGCCATTTTCCAGCAAGAAGAAATACAGCATCGGGTTGAGCTCGTAGCAAAGACCGCCTTCGTTTCTGACCAGTATCTTCTCCATGACGGACTCTCTAGAGATTACGCTTGTTCGCTCTTCCATAATGCACAGGTTTTCAAAAGGAATCGCCAATGCTGTCAGATCAAGGAGGCGATCCAATGTCTCGAAGGTAATCGTTTCATTTTCTGGCATACCGATTCTTTTCCGAAATAAGGCATTCAGTTCACTCATGCTTCTTCCCCCTAATTAGGTTCTCCCTCAAGTATACGACACGCTCCAGCACGATTTCCTTATATACCGAGCAGCTTCAGCTTTCGATACAGGGTGCGAAGCCCGATCCCGAGTTCTTCGGCCACCCGCTGCTTTCCTTTCAAATCACTGCCGTGCTTTTGCAGCGAAGCGCGAATGGCGTCCGCTTGTGCATCGGCGACCCTCGCTTTGATAGCTGGACTTGAATGCGAGGGAGCCACTGAAGGACGAGCACGAAGGCGCGGAGGCAAGCTGTCGACAGTCAGTACCGTGTCTTGCTCCATGTTCATGGCGTACTCGATGGCGTTTTCCAGCTCCCGCACATTGCCCGGCCAGTGATAGTGCGTGAGCTGATTGATTGCCTCTCGTGCTATCCCGAAGAAGGTGCGCCCTGCTTGCTCTCCGTACTTCTCCATAAATGAAACGGCCAAGAGCTCGATGTCTTCCTTGCGCTCTGCGAGTGACGGGACGTGTATCGGAATGACGTTCAACCGGTAGTACAAGTCGGCACGAAACGCTTTTTTCTCCACGAGCTCCTCCAGGTTCTGGTTCGTCGCCGCGATGATTCGTACATTGATGGGAAACGACCGCGTGCCGCCGATGCGTTCCACGACCTTTTCCTGCAAGACACGCAGCAGCTTTGCCTGCAACGAGAGTGGCATATCGCCGATCTCATCCAGAAAAAGCGTACCTCCCTCTGCCATTTCGAAGCGCCCTGGCTTTCCTCCCTTTTTGGCTCCGGTAAACGCGCCGTCCTCATAACCGAACAATTCGCTTTCGAACAGATTTTCCGGAATGCTGGCGCAATTGATCGCGACAAACGGGTAGTATGCTCGCGTGCTTGCCTCGTGAATCGCTTTTGCCAGATGCCCTTTGCCTGTCCCTGTTTCGCCGGTAATCAGTACCGTAGAGCTGCTGTTACCGATTTTCATCGCCATTTCTTTGACCTGTTTGATGGCTGGACTGTTTCCCACGATTTGAGCAAGGCTATCCGCTTTGCCAGACGAACGGCTCGGTTGATGATCCATCAAACGCGGAATGGTTAGCGAGCCCCTCTGCACGCGAAGCACGCCGCCAATGAGCTGACTGTTGACGATGATCGGCGTGGCCTCGGTCGGAGCATCCAGCTTGTCAACGAGACAATTGGCAATCGGCAAGGAATGCGCGGCCATCCGTGATAATGACGGCAGCAACATCCGTGAAACCTCCGCAGGCAGCAGTTCATGCTGGGACAGCAGTCTACGCGCGCTGGCGTTCGTGTGAATGACATTGCCATTTCGGTCAAATGTGAAGTACGCATCGGCAACTGTATCCAGCGCTCCCTCCAACAGCCTCATGGAGTCATCAGACGATTCGATCTGTCTGGTCGCATGGGACTGTACAATCGCCGTAATCATCTCGCTGACTTCTGTCAGGATTTGCTGGTATTTCTCTGTATGCTTGGACAGGCGATTTTGACCTTCCTTCGTAAAGGATGTGAGGGAAACGACCCCGATTGCATGATTAGCTACCTTAATAGAAGAGAGCAGCTCTACTTTGGCGGGGCAGCTGTCGAGAAAACGGCATCCTTTGCACATTTCCATGGAGCCGGGTTTGTCTACCACATACTGTCCTTTTGCCAACACGAACTCAATCGAGGGCACATGCACATTTTCGCCTTTTTGTTTCAAGTAGCGCTCTGTACTCACGACCAATAGGCCGCGCTCGTTAATCACCGCAGCATCCACGTTCAATATATCTGAAATGCTTGTAATGACCTTTTCGATGGCTGGTTTGCACAGATCCAACGAAACCATGGATATCCTCCCTGCTTATTGTCCTTGCTTTCTATTTTATGAAACATTTAGACAATTCACAAACATTTTACCCCTGATGTTTGCCAATAATGACAACTCATTGCCACTTTTGTCACTGCCATGACGGTCCAACACGCACGCAGAATCTCGTGAAATCAGCTTTTTTAGCAATCAAGCAAGGAGCATGTAACTCGGCGGGGTTCATTTCGTACTTGGCACAGTGATTGCAATATAAACTTTTCAACTAGGGGGAGTGATCAACCATGGTAAACACGAACGAGGTATTCAATCTGCAAGGAAAGGTAGCCTTGGTGACAGGTGCTGCTTCCGGTATCGGACTTGCAACAGCGAAACGACTGGCGCAATTCGGAGTAAATGTCATGCTGCTTGATATCAACGAAGAGCTCGGAGAAAAGGCGGCACAAGAAATCGTAGCGGCGGGCGGGTCAGCCCGTTATTTTACATGCAATGTCGTTTCCCAACAGGATTGTCGTGAAGTAACCAAAGCGATCGAGGAAGCGTATGGTCGCATCGATATTTTGTTCAACAACGCAGGCGTGATTCGAAGAAAGACAGTCGTCGAGCTGGAAGAGGACGATTGGGATCTGGTCGTCGATGTCTCCTTGAAGGGGGCTTACAACCTCTCGAAATTCGTCATTCCGGTCATGGCGAAAACAGGCGGAGGCAGCATCATTAATACGGGCTCTGGCTGGGGCATCAAGGGCGGTGACAAGGCTGCGGCCTACTGCGCGGCAAAAGCAGGCGTCGTCAACCTGACACGAGCAATGGCGATTGACCACGGTCCGGAAAACATCCGTGTGAATTGTGTGTCACCCGGCGATACCGACACACCTCTATTGCGAGAAGAAGCGCGCCAGCTGGAAAAGGAAGAGGGAGCATTCCTCGTCTCCTCTGCCCAAGGGCGTCCGCTGGAGCGTCTCGGTTCTCCGCAAGATATAGCCAATGCTGTCCTGTTTTTTGCCAGCGACCTGTCATCCTGGGTGACTGGTTCCGTACTGGTCGTCGACGGCGGCGGTTTGGCTTAATGGATCGTTATTCCGACTGAATATTCCAACGAAGAGATGGAGGAACCATGAGATGAGCGTACAGCGTTGTGCCCACCCGTATATTCCGAATTCTGCCCCTGAAGTCAAAGAGAAAATGCTTGCTGAAATCGGCTTTTCCAGCATCGAGGATATCTATGCGGACATTCCCGGGGAGCTCCGCCTAAAGGAAAAAATGAACATCCCGAAAGCATTGACCGAATACGAGCTGGAGCGCCACGTCAACCAACTGATGAACAAAAACAAAACCACAAAAGAAAATATCAGCTTCCTCGGCGCAGGCTGCTGGCCGCATTTTGTTCCCGCTGTCTGTGATGAAATCAACTCCCGTGCGGAGTTTGTCACAGCGTATGCTGGTGAGCCTTATGAAGACAAGGGGCGTTTTCAGGCGTTGTTCGAGTACCAAAGTCTCGTAGCTGAGCTAGTCGATATGGATGTCGTGAACGTTCCGACCTTTGACTGGGCACAGGCTGCTTCTACTGCTCTGCGCATGGCAGCGCGTATCACCAAACGCACAGAGCTACTGGTCTCGAAAAATATCCATCCCGACAAGCTCTTGATCATCAAAAACTATACCTCTCCTGATCTTACCGTCACCTTGATCGATTTTGAGAACGAAACAGGCAGACTTGACCTGAATGATCTAAAAGCAAAGCTAAGTGTAGATACAGCAGCGGTTTACTTCGAAAACCCTACCTTCCTCGGCTCTGTGGAAGTAAACGGACAAATGATTGCGGACTTGGCTCATGCAGCTGGTGCCATTTGCGTAGTCGGCGTCGATCCCATCTCTCTCGGCGTGATGGAATCTCCGGCGAATTACGGCGCGGACATCGTTTGCGGAGATTTGCAGCCGCTTGGCGTACACATGCATTACGGCGGCGGGCAATCCGGCTTTATCGCGACACATGACGATCCGACCTACGTCATGGAATATCCGTCCCGCTTGTTCGGAATCGCTCCGACAGAAGTCGAAGGCGAATACGGCTTCGGAGACGTCGCATACGACCGCACCTCTTTTGCCAAACGTGAAAAAGGCAAGGAGTCCGTCGGAACGCAAACCGCACTATGGGGCATTACCGCAGGCGTGTACCTGGCGACGATGGGACCTGTGGGCATGGAAGAAGTCGGGCAAGGAATCATGCAGCGCTCCCAATACGCAGCCAAGCAGCTCTCTTCTCTTCCTGGGGTCGAGGCCAAATTCGCCGCTCCTTTCTTCAAAGAGTTCGTGATCGACTTCTCGCAAACGGGCAAAACCGTCAAAGACATCAACGCTGCGCTTCTCGCCAAAGGAATTTTCGGCGGTGTGGATTTAACCGAACACTATCCGGAATTGGGTCAATGTGCGCTCTACTGCGTCACGGAGGTTCATACCCAGGAGGATATTGATACACTCGTTGTCGCTATGAAAAGCATTTTGTAAAAACGAAAAAGGAGGAAACCGACCATGAAAACATCCGAAGGAACAATCGACAAAATGAAACGGATTCCGAGAGACCATAAGGTACGCCGCTTCCACCAAGCGAAGTGGGATGAGCCTGTCATTTTCGAGCTGAGCCAGCCTGGCGAGCGTGGCGTCGAGGTACCACCCGTCGAGCCACAAATCGTGGAGACCGTTGGCGATGGCATCTCTCAGCTGCCAGACAGCCTGCGCCGAAAAAAACGACCGAATCTCCCCGAGATCAGTCAGTACCGCGTGATCCGTCATTACTCCCGGATTTCACAAGAGGTTCTGGGGTCGGATTTCAACGTAGAGATTGGGCAAGGCACCTGCACAATGAAATACTCACCGAAAATCAATGAACGCTTCGTGCGCTCGCCGAAAATAGCGGAGCTGCATCCGCTGCAAGACGAGTCCACTGTCCAAGGGATGCTGGAAATGACGTATCAGCTCGATTTGTACCTGCGCGAGATTTCAGGAATGGACAAATTCTCGTTCCAACCGGGCAGCGGCACACAGGCGTTGTTTACCCAAGCCTCTATCGTGCGCAAATACCACGAATCTCGCGGCGAAGGGGAGCAACGCAACGAGTTTATTACCACCCATTTTTCCCACCCATCCCAAGCCGCGACGGCAGCAGTCAAAGGCTTCAAGATCATTTATGTACCTGCTGACGAAAACGGCTACCCTGATCTGGAAGCGCTAAAGGGCCTCGTCTCGGAGCGAACCGCTGCCTTTGCCGTAGCCAATCCAGAGGATACAGGCATTTACAACTCCCGCATCAAGGAGTTCACGGACGTCGTCCACGCCGCAGGGGGGCTGTGCTGCTACGATCAAGCAAACGCCAACGGCTTGCTCGGCATTACCCGCGCGCTGGAAGCAGGCTTTGACATGTGCTTTTTCAACCTGCACAAAACCTTCTCTGTCCCACACGCTTGCGGCGGACCTGCAACAGGTGCCATCGGTGTCACTGCCGAGCTTGCGCAATTCCTGCCAGGACCGATCGTAGACTTCGACGGAGAGCGTTACTTTTATAAGCGTGATTTGAAAAACAGCATCGGGAAAGTCCGCAGCTTTTACGGCGTACCACCTGCTGTTCTGCGCTCCTACGCTTGGGTCCGTGCACTTGGTGCTGACGGCTTGAGGGAAGTTGCCGAAATCGCTTGCCTCAACAACAACTATCTCTATCACAAAATCCTGCAAATCCGCGGTGCGAGCGCGCCCTATATACAAGGCCGACGACTGGAGCAGGTTCGCTATAGCTGGCAGCAGCTAAAAGAAGACACGGGCGTCACGACATACGATGTTCAGCGCCGGATGGTCGACTTTGCCCACCATTACTGGACCAGTCACCACCCATACGTCGTGCCGGAGCCGTTTACGCTGGAACCAACGGAGTCCTATTCCATGGCAGAGCTCGACGAATACGTCGCGGCACTTACGCATATCTCGCAAGAAGCCTATGAGAATCCGGAGATCGTCAAAACAGCGCCGCATAATAGTACAGGTCACCGTGTCCTGGAGTCCGTGCTCGATGATCCTGATCAATGGTGCATCACATGGAGAGCTTATTTGAAAAAGACGGCACAAAATTAGTTCACGTTAGGGGCAGGGCGGCACGTACGCCCTCTCCCTTTTCCTATAGAGGCAGCACACTTTTTCCGTTTCCCAGCTTGGTCGGCAAGACGTATTGCACACCATATCCGTTAGGGGGATTCTCGTATGAGGAAGAAAAGTTTGTTTCCTGTCGCTCTTTTGGTAAGTTCGCTCCTATTCTCCATTTTGGGAGGCTGCGGGTCCAATGTAACAACACCACCTGCCCAAACAAATGCAAGCGCTTCCACCAACTCCTCTACTCCCTCCACTCCACCTGCACAGCCTGCTTCTGAAGTGAAACTCAAACTCGTCCATGAAGGAAAACTCACTTTTGCCATGAGCGGCCTAATTAAACCACTTAACTACAAGGACACGAATGGCGTACTGACCGGATTCGACGTGGAAATCGGCAATGAGATCGCCAAACGGATCGGACTCGAAGCCAATCCGGTGACCAATCCTTGGGAAACCATACTGCAAGGGCTGAAGGGCGGCAAATACGACGCCATTATTGGCAGCATGACGCACACAGAAGAACGTGCCAAACAAGTAGACTTCACAGACCCCTACTACATTTCTGGCGGGCAGATTTTTATTGCGGAAACAAATGAAAGCATCAAAACCAAGGACGATCTAAAAGGCAAAATCATAGGTGTTGTTCAGGCAAGCACGCACAAAGACGCCGCGGAAACCTTGACTGACAAGACAAATGTAAAAGGCTATCCCTCAGATATCTACGCCTTGCAGGATCTCCTCCCAGGTCGGGTTGACGCCGTAATCACAGACCGTGTCGTCGGCACCTCTGCGATCAAGAATCAAGGCCTGAAAATCAAAGCGACAGGCGAGGTTCTGAACAAGGAAAACATCGCGATTGCTGTCACCAAAGACAACCCTGAGCTGACCAAAAAAATCAATGAAGCCATCAAAGCCATGGTTGAAGACGGCACCTACGAGCAAATCAGCATGAAATGGTTCGGATCGAACCTGTTGAAATAACGTGGGAGGTTGAGCAGCCATGGGTTTTGTGACCAGTATCCTTGATATTTTTACGATTCATGGAAAAGCTTTTTTGGAGGCAGCTTGGGTTACCGTTTCACTCACCGCCGTATCCTTGGCGATGGCCTCTGTGATCGGACTCGTTTTCGCCTTTTTCAAAGTATCCGGGATTTTCGTCCTGCAAAAGCTGGCCGACACCTATATCTTCATCGTGCGCGGCATGCCGTTGATCGTCCAGCTCATGTTCCTCTACTACGGGATATCCAGTGTTATCGTGCTCTCTGATTTTACGGCAGGTGCACTCGCGCTTGGCATCCACTCTGGCGCTTACATTGCCGAGATTTTTCGGGGAGCCATCCAATCGATTGACCGCGGTCAGATGGAAGCTGCCCGTTCACTCGGGATGCCGTACAGTCTGGCGATGCGCCGAATTGTTTTGCCACAAGCCTTCAAACGGGCCATTCCGCCGCTTGGCAATCAGTTCATCATCGGGTTAAAAGACTCTTCACTCGTCGCGTACATTGCCGTTACAGAGCTGTTTAACCGTGCCTTGTCTGCACAGGCGGAGAATTTCATGCCTTTTGAAACGTACTTCGTCGTCGGACTGTATTACCTCGCGCTTGTCGCTATCTTTTCCTTTATTTTAAACCGTGTGGAAAAACGTCTCGATACTGGCACAACGCCCGTCAGCACTCCGAAACCAAAAGAGGTGGCAGCATGATCAAGGTACGCAATCTGGCCAAGTCATTCGGGAACCTGCATGTGCTCAAAAACATCACGCTGTCGATTCAAAAATCAGAAGTGGTTGTGTTGATCGGAGCGAGTGGGTCAGGAAAAAGCACGCTACTCAGATGTCTGAACTTTCTGGAAATAAAAGACAAAGGCGATATCGAGATCAACCATCAGGTCATCGATGTCAAAAACAGTGATTTGAACAAAGTACGCGAGCATGTCGGAATGGTTTTTCAGCATTTTAATCTGTTCCCGCATATGACCGTGCTGGAAAACGTGATCGAAGCACCGATCTACGTCAAAAGGAAAACCAAGACGGAAGCAACCGCAAAAGCCATGGAGCTATTAAGCCGCGTCGGACTGACAGACAAAGCAAACGCATATCCCGAGCAGCTCTCCGGCGGGCAGAAGCAGCGTGTCGCGATTGCCCGTGCCCTGGCGATGGAGCCCGATATTATGCTGTTTGATGAGCCTACTTCTGCCTTGGACCCCGAGTTGGTAGGCGAGGTGCTCGCTACCATGAAAGACCTCGCTCGCGATGGCATGACAATGGTCGTCGTCACGCACGAAATGGGCTTTGCCCGCGAGGTAGCTGACCGAGTCATTATGCTAGCGGACGGAGAAATGGTCGAAGAAGCTCATCCCCATGAGCTTTTCACGAATCCAAAGCATGAACGTACCAAACGATTTTTACAACAAATTTTGTAAGCCAAAGACGAGGTGGAACCCATGCTACAAAGCCGTGAATCGATCCTGCAATTGACCGATGAACTAGTCAGCATTGAAAGTATCGTGAACACGACAGGCGAAATCGCCGTTGCTACCCATCTGCACGAGCATCTGAAGTCATTCCCCTATTTTCAAAAGCATCCAGATCAGTTGCTTCTCTCCCGCACAGTCAACGACGAGGTAGAGCGCTACAACGTTCTTGCTTTTGTCAGAGGAACCAAGGAGCCGAGCGCCAAAACCGTTATTTTGATGGGGCACACGGATACGGTCGGCATCGAGGATTACAACCATCTGAAGGACAAAGCCTGCCATCCGACTGCACTCATGGACGCCTTGAAAGATGAACCACTGCCTGCACTGGTGAGTGAGCAGCTGAAGTCAGGTGATTGGCATTTTGGGCGTGGCGTGCTCGATATGAAAAGCGGCGTAGCGAGCCACGTCTACTTGCTGAAGTACTATTCCGAGCACCCGGAAGAGCTGGCGGGCAATCTCCTACTGCTTGCCGAATGCGACGAAGAAGACAGCTCGCATGGCGTCCTCTCCTCCTTGAAGGATTTGAAAAAATGGCGAGAGGAGCAAGGGTTTGATTATATCGCGCTGATCAACTCTGACTTCGTCGCCCCGCGCTACGATGGAGACCCGAATCGCTATATCTATAAAGGAACTGTCGGCAAGCTGCTGCCTTCCTTTTATATCACGGGCTACGAGACACATGCGGGCTCTGCTTTCGAGGGGCTCGATCCCAACTTTATCGCCGCAGAGCTGACCCGTCAGATCAGCTACAATCCTGACCTGTGCGACGAAGCATACGGCGAGACACCTGTCCCTCCTGTATCGTTGAAGCAGACGGACTTCAAGCCGACCTACACGATCCAGACCGCCCTATCGGCGTACGTCTATTACAATTTCTTCATCCATTCCTGGTCTCCGAAGCAAGTCTTGGCGCTACTGAAGGAGCAAGCCGAGATCGCTTTTGAAAACGCACTGACTCTGTTGCGTGAGCGTCACCGCCGCTTCTGTGAGAAGAGCGGTCAAGCTTGGACTCCACTCCCTTGGAAGACGAGAGTTTTGATCTACGAGGATATGAAAAAAGAGCTGATCGCCGAGCATGGGGACGCCTTCCTCTCGCACATGAAGCAGTTTAAAGAGGCGCTTTTGCAAGACAAATCCTTGGATGTACGCATGTTCTCAGCTCGTGTGGTTGAGGAGGAGGTCAAGTGGATGAAGGACAGAAGCCCTGCAATCATTCTGTTCTACTCCTCTCTCTACTCTCCCCGCATCGAGCTCGTTGGCAAAGATGAACGGGAGCAAAACTTGATAGATGCATTGGAGCAAGCCGTTGCAGCTGTCCAGTCTGATTATGCACACCCTATCGTGACGCGCAACTTTTTCCCGTACGTTTGCGATATGAGCTGCGTAGCCCTCTCAGACGATGAGGAAGGCATTCTCGCGATCGAAGAGAACAATCCGAGCTGGGGCAGCAAGCATCACGTCGAGTATCAGGACATTCGAGACATCAATGTACCGTGCATCAACATCGGTCCGTATGGGTACGATGCACATAACCGTTTCGAACGGATGGAGATTACGTATTCTACCGAAGTGGTACCTTCTGTGACGAACGAGATTATCAAGCGACTGTTGAAATAATGAAAACGCCAGCTCCGATTACGACGGGTGCTGGCGTCCTTTTTTTGTTCTCGAATTTTTTCAGAACCGGTTCGGAAACTGCTTGATGATACCCGCTGTCAGCACATCGGCAAACGCGATAATGTGATCCTCACCTTGATCAAATGCAGCAATATCCGATTCCCAGTCCTTTTTCAATCTCGCCTGGAGATTATCATTGAGCAGCTTCAGATGCGTGTACATCATCTCTTTTAGTTCCTTCTCTGTCCAATTGGGGTTGGCGCTGCTTAAGAACTTGGCGATATCATCCGCATTCCGGTGCCATTCCTTGGTGAACTTTTCTACACCAGCCTGATCACCTTTTTTGGCTGCATCAATGATTTTGCCGCCTATCATAATATGCTCCGTCAGCAATTCGGTAAGCTTTTTACCTGCTTGCTCTCCGTAAAATGGCTTCATTGCGTTCCCGATATCCACCTGGTTTTTCAAGAGACGTGCAAGTATGGCGTCTTTGTCTTCCAGCCCTGCCAAGGCGCTGACCATATATTGATGGTCCCATTGCAAATGGTCGATCCAGAGCTTTCTCATATCCCCTTGCAGCTTTACTTCTTTCGGCTTTATACATTCTGCCTGCTGTACATTTCCTTGTGATTCCTTGGCTTCTGCCATGCCCGGCACACCAAGTAAAGCGAGGCACATCAATAACAGCGTTACTTTTTTGAGTAGTAAAGTCATTTATTCCTTCTCCTTTTCTGGTAAATAGTGAATCCCGCTGTTATTTTGAGCAAATTTGGCTTTTTCATGCGTCTAACACATCTGCGCTGCAAATTGACACTTGTCGGAAGCATCCTTATAGTTGTCTTATCAACAGTTGCTCTGACTGCTTAACCTAGGAGGTTTCGCAATGAAATTGGATGAGTATATCGGCGTCATCGTGAAACGAACGGATTTAAAACTGAACAACTATTATCAAAAAGTATGCAACCCGTATAACATCACCATCGATCAGTGGATGATTTTTGTCGTGCTATGGGAAGAAGAAGGTCTGACCCAGAACGAGTTGGCTGAACGCACCTATAAGGATAAAACGAATATCGCGCGGATGCTCTTTCTCATGGAGGAAAGAGGATTTATTCATCGCGAAACAGATAAAAAGGATCGCCGCTCCCTTCGTGTCTATCTGACGGAAAAAGGGCGACTTTTAAAAGACGAGGTCCTTCCTCCCTCCATTGAAGCGTACGAGAAAACCATTGCAGGATTGACCGAAGAAGAAGTGAACCAATTTCGAAGAACACTCAATATCATTTATGAGAACGTGAAAAACTTGTAAAAACAAAACATATTGCAGGATGTCATTTTTTGTATATAATTAGTTGTTGTAGCAACAGTTTTTATAACAACTTTCAAAGCAAAATATATACAAAAAAGGAGTGAAAATGATGAGCACAGAAGGGATTTGGAGCACGCATTACCGGGCATTGACGATTGGGATTATTCTGGTAGTGACTGCTACAGCATTTGAAGGCTTGGCTGTCACGACAATCGCCCCCGCTCTTTCCCGAGAGCTGCAGGGTGAGGATCTTTATGGGTGGGTATTCAGTGCATATTTGTTGGCTCAGTTGATAGGAACCGTGGTCACAGGTCAATTCGTCGATAGAAAAGGGCCTGCCCAGCCTTTTATTGTCACTATCGTGCTCTTTGCTGTTGGCATTGTCGTTGCTGCAATTGCGCCTGATATGCTTACTTTACTGCTTGGGCGAGTGATGCAAGGATTCGGTGCCGGTGCCTTGGTCAATTGCGTGTATACCATGATTACTTTGCGTTACCCCGATTCCCTTCGCCCTCAGATTCTCGCTGTCTTCTCCAGCGCTTATATCCTTCCAGGCCTGTTCGGACCGTATGTCGCCGGGATTATTGCTGAACAGTTGTCCTGGAGATATGTCTTCTGGTTGATCCTTCCCTTTATCTTTCTGTCTGCACTCTTAACCACCCCCTCTTTCCGAGGCTTACAGCCGCCACAAGCAAGCGCGGCAAACAATCGCAGTCTTCTTCTGCCCTTTTTCTTGGCCTTAGGGACTGGTGCCTTGCTTTTTGGACTCGGCAAAATTCCCTCGATCTACGGTTTCCTGCTATCCATCGCAGGTTTGCTTACCCTCAGTGTGCCTTTATATAAGCTGATGCCTGAAGGAACACTCCGCGCACGCCCAGGCTTACCTGCTGTCATCGCATCTCGGGGTCTGTTTGTCGCTGCCTATTACGGCACACAAACGTATCTCGTCCTTGGACTCACTTCGATTTTAGGATTAACCGCTGACAAAGCTGGTTTAGCTGTTGCCTCCGCAGCAATCAGTTGGTCGCTGGCAGCTAATGTACAAGCAAGGCTGGACAAAAAAGACCAAGGGGCTGGTCGAAAAAAACGAATTATCATCGGTCTCGTCATTATGCTCATCGGAGTAGCTGGCACTGTACCGCTGACATTGATTCAACAAGACCTTTTCGGGATCGTGGTCGCGATTTTTAGCCAGATCATTATGGGTTTCGGAATCGGTTTGGCTCACCCGACAAGCGGTGCTATTGCGTTTTCTCTTGCAAAACCTGGTGAAGAAGGAAAAGTATCTGCTGAACTATCTATCGCCGATACGTTCACGCCAGCAATTGTCATTGGAGTGGGAGGAGCCATTGTATCTGTGATGACTGCTTTTGCGTTTTCACTTTCTGTTGGTATTACCGCTTCCCTGCTCCTTCAGACGTTCATCGTCCTACTGGGGCTGGTATCTGCTGCCCGACTGGCGACACGTTCCTTACCTGTTCAAGAAAAAAGGGACACTTTGGGGTAGCCTCACGAAACGGATCGTACGCTTGTGGCAAACGTGACCACACCCCCTGTAGGAAAACCTACAGGGGGTTATTCATCTTATCAGGGCCAATCTCCTGTATACGTATGGTTTCATGGATTTTATGTAAGAAATTGAATTGCCTGACTTAAGGAGGTAGCTGTAATACGGAATCAAAAGCTCCCCCGCTTACCTTTTGAGCCAGTAGTCTTTAACCCTGAGGATCGCCGTATAGAATGACTCGCGCAATGCCGATAAAGTATTCAGATTCCCTAATGATATGATCGAGTATCGTTTTAGCTATCGGATTATTCTTAGCAGCTGAACTATCCATTTTAATCTGACGGCACAGTTCAATAAATTTCATGCTTTCATCTAGGCAGTATGTTACAAGCTGGATCACCTGTTGATGAAGCTGGGCAGGAACATATTGACTGCGAATCACCGATTCTACGTAACTCACGACTTCTTGATGAGTTCCCGTCAGAGCTTGCTCCCATTGTTTTAGCGCTTCCACATATTGGTTCTCCAAATTTGTTAGAGCCTCTCGAATGACAACAGTGTGCTCGCTCTCTTGCATTTTCCAAAATTCCGCTTCATCCAAAATTCGCAGTGGCATTTGCTGACCATAATAAAATTGCATCCCCATCCTCCCCTATTTTAGAATGCTCTCTTCTCACAATATGGGGAAAACGCGAGGGTTATGATTTGGATTACCACAATGCTCCATCCGTGCTGACATTGTATGACCGTAGCTTTGAAGTGGGCGATTCTATTCAGCCCCCTGCTTGTACCGGTTTTGTAATTCCTCGAGGCTTTTGTCTATCTTGTAGAATCGTCTCTCCAGCCGATCCTGGACTACTCTGGGCAATTCATTTTTCAAAATGTGTACAATATAAAACAGGGTTCCGATAATGATGAACATACTCAATATCAAGGTGATTTCTGGCGTAATGATAAAAAAGCAAACACCGCCTATCAAAACCGTCAGTAGAATGTATCCAAACCATCTCCCCATGGCTCACTCCCCCTTTACGATTCATAAACCACCTATATTTTACCAAACCATATAATCACTTGTCCTTGAAAAAAGGGTGCCCCTCGCGTAGTGATACCTACGTGGGAACACCCTGCTCTATTCCATCATGTAACCTTTACCCAATAATCTTGGTCTTTTTCGCATTCTCCATCGACTTTTCAATGATTCCGCTCAGCGGACGCTTCAGCGCGAGCGCCACAAACAGGCTGATACCGATAAAGCCGAATAGTACGAGTATATCCCGGATCGCCGTTTCCCAGAGGATGCCGCCCACTCCTTCACGCAACAGGCTGATCGCATACGTGAAGGGCATGTATGGGTTAAGCGCTTGGAAAAACGGTGAAGTCATGCTGATCGGGAACGTACCGCCCGAGCTGGAAAATTGGAACACCATGAAGATGATCGCGATGCCTTTGCCCACGTTGCCGAAAACGGACACCAGCGTATACGTAATCGTGACGAACACCAGGCTGACCAGCATGCCGAATAACACAAACGGTGCTTTATCCGCTACATAGGCCCCGAGGATGTAAATATCACCGAGCGTAACGAACAACGCCTGAAGCAATCCAATTGTCACAAACGTTCCCAAGCGGCCCAGGTACAACTGATACGGCTTGTACACTCCGTCTGGATTTTCCGCATTCGGCTTCAGCAGAGAAATCAACAAGGTCGCGCCTACCCAGAGAGACAACACACCGTAAAACGGTGACATGGCCGAACCGTAATTCGGAATCGGGTAGAGGCGGTTTTCCTTGATCTGCACGGGACTTGCAAGGAATTCGCTCTCTTTTTTAATGTCGCCGCGCAATAGCTTGGCAAGATCGGCGAAGTGGTTGTTCGCCTCGACCTCTCTCAGCTTGTCAGCCGCCTGCCCAATGGCACTCTCCAGCTTGGGCAGATCATCGCGAACCAATGCGGCAACTCTGTGGACGCCCGCCTCCACCTCCGGGAGCTTGTAGCGCACAAAATCAGCCAGCTTGGTCAAATCCGCCTCCGCCTTGGGCAGATCGTTCTGGACGAATGCCGCTGCCTCGTCGAGCTTTTTCCCGATGGCAGGAAGATTGCTCTTCAGGAATGGAGCTGCTACGCGAATGGCATTTGCAAAAGCATCCGACTTGCTTCTGAGCGTTTGCGCGAGCTCGTGGACCTTCGCCCGTATTTGCGGCATCTCCTGCTGGATTCGTTTCAATTCTGCCAATCCCAGCTCCAAGCCCGTCTTTGTCTCTTGGAGAATCGCTTCGATATCCGGAAGTTTTTCTTGGGCTTTATGCAGTAGATCGGCAGATTCTCCTGTGATCACCTTCAGCCTTTCAATGCCCTCGGATATTTTCGGGACGATTTCGCTATCGTAACGGGACAGGATGTCTCCCAATTCCGCGCTGACGTTTTTCGAGAGCTGATTCAGACTCTCGACCAAGTCTTTCGCAGGCTGCTTACCGTTCTCCAGCGCGCTTGCAATCATGCCGAGAATCTCGATTTGCCGGTTCATTCTGTTCTCAATCGTGCGCAGCCTCTCTGCGAAAGGACTCAATGGCTGTCCGGGAATATAACTGTTTACTTTCTCTACAAGCGATGCGGTATGCCCCAAAACATTCACGGCTCTGGATAACCTGTCTTTCACGGCATTTACCTCACTCGCAGTAGGCAAGCGGTCCGGATTGATTTGCAACAGCTTGTCTGTGAGTTGTGTGAGCGCATCAGATGCTTGCTGGGCTAAGATGAGATTTTGCTTGATCAGCGGTGCAATCGTTTCAAAAGCACCATCATGCTTCATAAAAAAGTCATTGAGCTGATCGGCAACAGCCGCGCCTTTCTCGGTCAGATCAGCGATACGCGGCAGCGCATCTTGAGCAGCCGAAACGATCTCAATGGCCTGACTCGCCTTTTCTGTGGCCGTAGTCACAGCGTTTGCGACTTTATCAAAATTTTGATCCAGCTCTTCAATTCGTCCAACCGCTTGCTCAATCACCGGCAGCTTGTCTTCCATCGCGATAATGACAGACGCCGCCTCATTGATTTTCGGCCAGTTTTGCTGAATTTTGAGCACGGCCTGTCCAGCTTGATTGATCTCCGGGATTCTTTTTTCCACTTCCAGAATGATCTGCGCTTTCTCGTGAATCTCGGGAAGTTTCTTCTCAATCTCCAATACTTTTTGCCCTGCGGCACGAATCTCGGGCAGGCTCTTTTCCAGTTGGAAAACGCCACTCTCGATTTTGCGGATGGTCGGCAATTGCTCTTCAATTTTAATGCCGATCTCTGTAAGCTTCGTCAGCAAGGCTTCACTGACGCTTTCCGTAAAACTCTCGTTGATCTGCTTGGCAATCGCCGAAACACCTGACGAGGTGATTTTGGGAGCGACGGCGTTCACCTTTTCATTGACCGTATAGATCACTTCGGGCTTTTCCAGGTTGCCGTGGACAATTCCCGTGATTTTTGTGGAAAAGTCAGCCGGGATCAGGATGCTGGCATAGTAATCACCCCGCTCTACGCCCCGTCTGGCCTCTTCTTTGTCCACAAAGGTCCACCCTAATTTCTGGTTGTTCTGCAAGCTCTTCACAAGCTCGTCTCCGATGTTGATCTTGTGATCGCCAACCGTGGCTCCCTGATCCTCGCTCGTCACCGCCACCTTGACTCCTTGCGTATTGGCGTAAGGGTCCCATACCGATTTGATGTTGATCCAATCGTATAAGCAAGGGAGGAGAATGATGGCGATGATCAGAAAAATCCCAGTCGGGACCTTGAAAATGTTAATCCAGTCTGTTTTGTAAATCTTCCATATAGACCGCATGTATGTACCACCTGGTAGGAAAGAATGGATGAAGCATGACACTTACATGACAGTTTACCATGAAAGGAAATGGTCGGGAATGAGCTGTCAGTAGTAGCATGAGCTGCTGCACGCCAATTTATGAAGGACAAAAGCGATGGCTTCCTCAATGCGCTGGACTTACGATGTCAAAGCTCCAATCCACATTTTCATACCTTTTTATAAGCTTATTAGCTGTAATCGTGACCGGTTGATTCTCCCTCCCTTTCCCTTTCGGAAAATTATGGATGATAATCGTTCTTGCATGTGGACGCTTGCTGTCCTTGGATTCATCGTTTTTCTCCATGTTGACATTGCCTAATCCAACGGCATCCATTCGATAGTACTCTACCGTGTCCTTGTGGTAGGTGGTCTCTGCCTCAATGATACCGACGTACCCGGATGTACCGGTATCTGGATCAGGATCGGGCTCGATGCGAAACGACTTCAAGACAAACGTATTCCCTTCATTTGTAAAGGTTACGGGCTGCTCGTTGAGCTTTGCAGGTGTAAAAGTCATGAGCAAATCGGATGGTTCTGCCTTCTGGATGTAGAGAGTACGATACGTCAGCTTTTTATTTGGTTCAATCGGACCGTAAAACTCGCCATCCGCCCCGTTTGTATCCATCACAACCTTGCCTGTCTCATCGACGATTTCCCACATGACTATCGCATTCGGTCTGATGGAATCCCAGACTTCTTGGGCGGTGACCTTGTCCGGGTAAAGCGAATTGTGAACCTTCATTCTTGCTTCCGCTTTCGACTTCATACGCGCCTTCACTTGCTCATTCATCTTAGAGGAGAGGATCAGCTTCGATTCCATCGGTGTCAGCACTAGTCTGTCAGCCTCCAAGATATACCCTTGCGGAGAGGTGTATGTTTTCTTAATCGGGATCGTTTGCGTGGCCGATTTGCTTTTTTCCAGAGAGACGGGAATTTTCATATGCCAGTTTCCGTAGGTGGGATTTACCTTCTCTTCGTCTTCTGTAGATGAATCGTCGCGCAAATCCACTCTGTTTACTTTCAGGTTGAGAATCAAATCATTTGGAACGTTCTCCGGTAGATACAACGTCTCTAAGTCGTATGAATGCTGCACTTCCGTTCCGATGTACTTCCCGTTTTTGTCAGACAGAAAAATCCGGTTGTCCTTGTTTTCAAACTCAATCGAAGCTTCCAGCTCCTTCTGTTGTTCCGTGAAAAATCGAATCGACACATACATCTTTAATGGATCGACCAAAATCTCATCTACCAGTACGGTAATGCCTTGATCCGTGACTGTTTGATTCACTTTTTGAGAAAAGCCCAGATCGCCTCCACGCTTCATTTCCACGATAAACGACTCGGAAAAAATTGATTTGACATAGTGAGCGAGCGTCGGAGATGAAACGACACCCACTGTCAGGGCAAGCAGCAATAAGGCTGCAGGAATACCTGCTCTTTGCCATAGACGGTTGCCTGACCATTTTTTTCGGCGGATCGGTCCTTGTTTTTGCTCTTCTACCTGTAAAATTTCCACCATGACTTTCTCGGTGAAAGGTTCCGAGGCAGATACGATCGGCCAAGGTTTACTTAGGTCGGCATCTACTTCGTCTACTTCCTGAAGCAGCATGGACTGACAATGCTCACAACCAGCGATATGGTCCTGAAGCTGTCTTCCCTCTTCATGTGAAAGCTCTCGGTCGACTTGATTGATCAGCCTGACACAATCAGCACATTTCATGAAGCTCCCCCCTTTTCCCCATGAGTTCACGCAGCTTTTTCTTTGCGCGGTACAAGTGAACCTGTACGGTTGTCACCGGCACTTGCATCGTCTCAGCAATTTCTTGATAACTCAGCTCTTCAAAATAACGCAGCGTAAGTACGATCCGGTAATGGGAAGCGAGCTCTTCCATGACAGCGAATAGCTCGTTTTGTTTTTCAAGCGCCAAGTAAAACGACTCCGGATTTTCTTCGCAGATATGAGCCGTATTGGACTCTTGCAAAGGTACGCTCGGATGCTTCTCGACCCTCCGCCATGCTTGCAAACAACAATTGATCGCGATTTTGTTTAACCAAGCTGAAAATGAACGGCTTGCATCGTATTGCTGCAAGCTTTTATACGCATTGACGAATGCTGACTGTGCGAAATCTTCTGCATCCTCTGGGGAATTGCCCATCCGCACGAGTAACGAGCACACCCTGTTTTTGTACTTGTTCACAAGGTGGGCAAAGGCATGCGGGTCGCCTCCCAAGACTTGCTTCACCCACTCTTGATCCTCCTCCATGAACTGTCGCTCCCTTCTATTTCTATCACCAGACATTCCGTTCACTTCTACTGTCCAGCAATCATTCTACCTTTACTATGAAAAGATCGGTTTTTTTCTTACAAGGATGGATAATTTTTTTCCGAATAGAAAAAAGCCATCTTTCTCTCCAAAGTGATATTATCCCCTTTGAGTAGACAGTGTAAAAAGCCCGCTCACCTAACGGTGGGTGGTACACTCTACTTGGAGGGGATTTTCTCATGGCTAAAAAAGGTCAAACATTCAAGCGTTATTCCGAGGAGTTTAAGCTGAGGGCAGTAAACATGTATCAACAGGGAGAGATGGGTTCTAAAGCAATAGCTAAGGAATTAGGGATACCTAGTAAAACACAAGTTCTACAATGGGTCCGAAAGAAGAATAAAGGCGAAGGTTTTGTGGATCAAAGAGGAAAGAATGGTTCTAGTGACACCCCATTTGTTGGTCGTCCAAGAACCAAGTTTGCTACTGTGGAAGAAGAAAGGGACTATCTAAAGGCGCAGGTAGAATACCTAAAAAAGCGCAATCCCAATCTGCATCTGGGGGGAAGGTATGGAAAATAACTCGCTTTACGATCATAGACGAGCTGCGTAAAAAATATCCACTAACGTGGTTGGTAGAAATTGCGCAAGTGTCACGGTCGGGTTTTTACAAATGGCTTAGCACCAAAGGAAAGCCGTCAACAAGAAATGAGTTAGATCAGATTCTGAAAAAGCATATGATGGCGATTCATTTGGAGCATCCATACTATGGTTATCCACGAATGCAGGTAGCATTAA